>JBFWXH010000054.1:0-50457 GCA_050187625.1 Binatia bacterium | reverse complement strand
GTTTCGTGAGACCATTCCCTTGGCCAAGGAGAAGTTATTAGCCGCGTAGTGGATCGGACATTGGGGAGTCACCTGACAACGAAGATCAAATCTCCCTTTGTCAGATCAAGTCTTGACTTTTACAGATGATGTCAGCGTACAGAGCGCGGGAGATAGCCGTTTTTCCTTTTTGCGTTTTTACAATAGCAAGCGATGAGTGTGTTGCCAAACGAAACACTGGCGCGTTTGGAAGCAGTGAGAACGGTTAATTGGCAACCTCGGTAAGTTTCCCGGTCTTCACATCGTAAACAAATCCACGGGCGGGGACCTGTTGTGGCATCCACGGATGCGATCGGACTTTCTGGAGCTGTTGGCGCACATTGTTCACGACATCAGAGAAGGCGTAGAAGTGTGCTGGGGTCACCACCGCTGTGCCGCTCGTCCGTTGGAGCCGGGCACGCAATTCCTCATCCCGAAACGTCAACATCCCGCAATCCGTGTGATTGATGACCATGAACTCCTGGGTGCCCAGCAAATAGTGGGAAATCAAGAGTGAGCGTAGCGCATCTTCGGTGACGATGCCGCCCGCATTGCGAATAATATGGGCCTCACCGGTGTGCAATCCGAGCATTTGCTCAACCGTCATCCGGGCATCCATGCAGGCGACGATAGCGAGCTTGCGGCTCGGTGGCATAAGCAAATGGCCGAAAGTGAACTGTTGCGCATATGCGTCGTTGGCTTTGAGGACATCATCAATAACACTCATGTTGATTCTCCGTTCAGTCGTTTGTTTTGGGAATCACAGCGACGGCCTGCACCTCGAGTCGTACGACCGGCGAAACTAGACGAGCGACTTGCACGGTCGCCGACGCCGGCGGGGCGATTGGCCAGTACTCGTTCCGAACCTCCTGGATCGCCAAGACGTCGTCCATATCATGGACGTACACCGTCATCTGTGCGACATCGTCCAGCGTTGCTCCAGCCTCCGCCAGGAGTGCTTTCAGCTGCTCAAAGATGCGCCTGGCCTGTGCTTTGGGATCACCAGGAGCCACGGTGTTTCCGTGGTCGTCTCGTGCTGTCATCCCAGTGGTAAAGAGAAGGTCATGGCCTGCGGGGATGCGAATCCCTTGCGACCACGGACCGAACTGCCCTGGGCGCGACCAGAAAGACGTGCTCAAGACCTGTTTTGTACTCATTGGTTCTCCTTCCTTCCCAGATCGATTGTGGCTCGGCCCGGTGCTAACCGTAGTTGTTCCCGTAACCGTTGGGTTGCGTTGACATCAACTGCCAGCGTGTCCTCTTTTTCACTCCCAGTGAAAATAACTCCATACACGGCTTGCGCTTGCTCGCGCGAAACCCAGCCTTCACGCACGTCATGACGCACGCGTTCCGGGTCGCGTTCCGTGGGTGGACCGTAGCCCCCACCGCCGCAGTCTCGTGATCGAATGAACTCCCCGGGTTGGAGTTCTCCAGCGAAAATATTCGGCAACGGGGTCTCTTTGCCTGCGTGGTCGATCTTGATCGCCGATGCCGGGCTCCCTGGAAGCCCGCCTCGCACGCCTTTGGCCGGAGTCTCGTATCCTTCCATGGGAAAGGTAAAGGTGACGGGATCGCCTTTCGGTCCGTACTCTACCTCAACCGCTGGTGCCCCACGCAAGCACCCCGGTCCCCCGCTATCCCGCGCAAGCTTGAGGGAATTGACGATGAGTGGATACTTCTGTTCATCGATTTCGACGCTATCACGATAGAGGAGCCCGGAGATGACGGCGATCCCATAGGTCACCCACCCATCGCACAGTGCTGATGCCGGGCCGCCATTGTTGCCGAGGAGCATCTGATTCACATACTGACTCCGGTTGCGGCGCGAATCGGCACCCGAAATGACCGCGTACCCAGCGTTCTGCGCGACTCCACCCTCGGCAGTGCCCCAGCCCTCGCCGAGGTCCGCAAAGGCCGACTGCGTTACGCCCACCAGTCGGTTCGCGGGATTTGTGGTGGCTAATGAGCACGAATGGGGAAACCGGGGGATACCGACGATGCAGCCCTCGCGCAGCGTGACGTGGACGCGCCGAAAACTCCCCGCGTTGTGTGGAATATCTGGGTCGAGCACGCTAAAGATGCCTTGCATCACGCTCGAAACGGAGACGGCTTCGGAAGAGTTCGCTCCCCCCGCAACATTGTCTGGATTGTCCCGTAAATCAACCTCAATCTGGCTGCGCTCGCGGTCAATGTGGACGACGGCTTTGAGTGGGAGCCCCCGTGGCAGACCAGGAAAGGGATCGTGCCTGCCACTGCCAACGACGACACCGGGGGGCAATTGCCGGATCGCATGGATCATGCGCCGTTCCGAGTAATCGAACCACTCGCGCACGAATGCCTTAATGGTCGTAGCTCCGTATTTAGCGACCAGTTCCTGGATTCGCCGTTCACCGACACGAGCCGCCCCCAGCATGGCCAGGTAGTCACCATACCACTGTTCAGGAACGCGGATACGCCGCCGACACATACGAATGATGTCGTGAACGTCCTGATAGTCGCGCTGCACGCGGACACACGGGAACAGCAGCGCCCCTTCTTCGTAGACATCGCGTGCGGTCGCCATGTACGACGTCGGTAATGCGTTCCCGATATCGGACAGGTGAGCTTTGGCAACGCTGGTGAAGAGGTGTTCTCCTTGCCAAAACATCGGCACCAGGATGGTGTGATCCGCGGGATGTGAGTTCCCCAGATAGGGATCGTTGTGCAGAAAGGCATCTCCTTCATGCACGTCCGGATGTAACTCGCACATGGCCTGCGCCTGTAGGTGCGAGCCGTAGATATGCACGGGTAATCCTTCGGCAGCGGCGAGGAGGTCATGTTGACCCATCACATGGGTAACAATGGAACATGAGAAATCGCGGCCAATGTTGATCGCGGCTGAGCGACCGGCCCGGAGTAACGTTTGCGTCATCTCCCGCACAATCGCTTCGAAGCGATTCGCTAACACCGCCAGGAGCGTAGGATCGAGGGCTCTGTCTGTGTGTTCACTCTGTTGCCGTTGGGCTGTCATCTCTCCTGTCTCCTTATCTCATGTCGGAGTTGAGACTAACCAGATAGTTCCCCAACCCTGTTACCCGGCCACTGCTGCCTGGGTAGAGAACGATGGTTGTTGTGGGTTCCTCGATCACCGCGGGCCCTTCCATCGCCATACCGGTCTCAAGCGCCAGGCCAAAATACACCGGTACCTCGGTTCTCCCGCGGTCGCTGAAATAGACTGCACGGCGTTGGTATACCGGTGCCTGCCGCGTCATGGCTTCGACAGACGGCCTGGTGAGGCCAGGGCGGTCGAGCAGACCAGTCAACCTGCCTTTCCAATACAGACATTCCACTGCGGCCCCCACTTCTTTGACTGCAAAGACCCGCTCGTGCACGCTGTGGAACCCCGCAGCCAGTGCTGCGACGTCGTCCGGGCTGTCAAAGCTCCCCTTTGCTAATGGTACCTCCAGTTCCCATACTTGCGTGGGATACCGCGCTTCAACGAAAAAGTCACGTTGACAGCGCATAACCCCCCATGCACGAAGTTCGGCCTCCAAGGTGTCCATTTCATACTGTAATGATTGGAGGGCGGCGTTAACTTGGTCGTAGTCAAAGGCATTGGTGATTGTCAATCGACTGGTACTACACTCGGCGACGATATCTGAAAATTGCGCGCCACAGGCACTGAGCGCGCCAGCAGTGCGCGGAATCAATACTTGGCGACATCCGAGCTCTTGGGCGATAGCTACTATGTTCAAACCGGCGGCGCCACCACCCGCGACGACTAAGGTCTCGCGGGGGTCGACTCCTTCGTTGATGGTGATCTCGTGAATTTCCCGCACCATGGCCTCACTAGCGATCGTCAGAATCGCTTGGGCAGCCTGATCCGTTGTTTGTCCCAGACGGGAGCTGACCGTCTCTATCGCACGGCGCGCGGCGTCCTCGTCGAGTTGCATACGCCCACCTAGAAAGTAGGTGGGATTGAGATACCCGAGAAGCAAGGCTGCATCCGTCACGGTTGGTCGGGTCCCGCCGTGCCCGTAGCACGCTGGACCCGGATTGGCACCGGTACTTTCCGGGCCGACACGCAGCAGACCTCCAGAATCGATCCAGGCAACCGATCCGCCACCGGCACCAATACTCCGGACATCGACCGACGACAACCCCGTCATGTGTCCCACCCACTGACCCCCGAGCCACGTTTCGCGCGTCGATTTGATGAGGCCGTCACGCACCAGACTGACGTCGAAGCTGGTTCCTCCTGTATCACAGGTGATGACGTCTAGTGCTCCGGTCTCCGCTTTGGCATACGCGAGCGCGACGACCGGTGCAAGTGCCGGGCCTGAGCGCACACTGTTGATCGGACGCTCCGCCAGCGCTTTGAGGTGCATAACCCCACCGGAAGATGTGGCACCGAGAATTTCGCCGTTGAAACCCGCTTGTTGTACATCCTCACTGACCTCGTTGAGATGTCGTTGCATGAGCGGTTTGAGGGAGGCGTCGATAACTGTCGAAGAGGCCCGTCGGTATTCACGGATTATCGGATTGAGTTGTGAAGAGAGAGTGTAGGGAACCCCCGGCAGTTCTTCTTCGATCAGGGTCCCGAGCGTGAGTTCGTGGCTGGGGTTGACGATCGACCACAACAGGCACACGCCAAGAGCCTCGATCCGCTGACTGCGAAGGTGTCGGAGGATCCGTCGCGCCTGGGCTTCGTCGAGGGGGATCAGGACATCTCCTTCCGCGGTAATGCGCTCACGAATCTCAAATGTCAGTCGCCGCGGCACGTAGGGCTCAGGGTAGGGGATGGTAAAGTCATAAGCATTGGCTTTTCCCCCTTCTCGCAACACCAAAATGTCGGGAAAACCTTCGGTAGTGAGGAACGCTGTCTTGCCAGTCCGTCCTTCAAGGACCGCGTTGGTTGCCGTCGTCGTTCCATAGATAAAGATGTCTGCCTTATGTAATAGCGCTCTGACATTCGGCTCATGGATTTGCTCGGCGACCATTGCCAGCCCTTGCTCCATTCCGCGAAAGATTCGCTCTCTGGTGGTGAGCCCTTTACCAATGGTCAACTGTCCTGCCTCGTCGGCCACGACGACGTCGGTAAATGTCCCGCCAACGTCGATAGCAATGCGATACCCCATATTTCCTCACCTCTCATTGCCGCGCCTGGTCTTCGTTATCACCTGGTCCCGACCATAGCGTCAGCCATGCTACGTCTTGATCTCACGGTGTCAAGGGTTGTGTCACTGGGACGGTGGGTTCGACTCAGAGAAAGAATTAGGAGAATTAAAGGATGAAAAACCATATGCGCCGCGAACGCACGACTATACGCTCACCAGGCATAACTTAAGGGCGAATCCCTGTTTTTTTGTTGTTTCGCCTCACGGAGGGGTTCCTGCTCCCACCGAGAGAAAGTCAGGATGAGGGGAGCAAGAAGCAAAATTCTTGATTTTCATCCCCTCACCCTCACCCTCTCCCGAAGGGCTAACTTTTACCCACATTTGTCTCACTTAGCGGAGGCTCCAAAGTGGCGATGGGAAAATATGGGGGGGGTCTTCAGTATTCCTCATCGTGCCCCTTTCTTCTCCAGCTTCCTAGTCGATTGTCCGCCACACAATCTCTTTGCATGTCTCGAGGTTAGCGGAAGTTGCAAAGATGTGGGTAATGATAAGCCCGAAGGGAGAGAGAATTGTGCCGCCGCCAAGGGCGTCAGTCGTGGCCAGTGCTATACGCTCTACTCCTACAAGCGTACCGGCAGTTCATAGGAGGGAGACAATCTCTAGCTCGGGGCTTACCCAATACCAGATCGCGCATTTCTCATTTGAACACAAGGTTCAAGCTAAGTGCATATCGCAGAGAGTGAAACTCTGTTCGCGGTCAGGTGTTTCTTGCAAGGGTCAACAACGCAGACAGGAGATTTCTACGCAACGATGGCTACCAATGATTCTTCCTTTCCTGGTGGGGTGCTTTTCCCTCGCAAAGCCTGAAAAGAGCATAGCATGTCGACCCAGGACCAGACCATTATTGTTCCTACGCGGTACTGGCACGCTTTATCTGACGGGCGTGTGCAGTGTGACATCTGTCCACGCTGCTGCAAATTACACGAGGGGCAACACGGACTCTGCGTTGTGCGGGCGCGGCAAAATGACCAGATCGTGTTGCCTACCTATGGCCGATCGAGTGGCTTTTGCGTTGACCCGATCGAGAAGAAACCACTCAACCATTTTCTCCCGGGATCGCCAGTACTCTCGCCCCCCCCCAACAACCCTAATGGCATTAAGGTAGTGAACGTCTGTCCTTGCGAGGAGCGCCAGTGACGAAGCAATCTCTGCAGAAAACAAGGATTACTTCGCTCCGCTGCTCAGAAACAAAATCCTCCCCCTCCTGCTTCCCCGCTGAATTCCCGCCTGCGCGGGAATGACGGTGCGTTGTGTTTCTGCTGCAGTGCTGAATGCGCAGCGCTTCTGGGGAACTCGCAATGACATCCCGGCTTAACTTAATGGCATCGCCCAACAACCCTTACGAAAGCCCGAAACATTGCGCTGAAGAACGGAGTCCGTTACGCCTATACGGGCAATGTTCACGACCCTGTCGGCGGGAGCACCTATTGCCATACGTGTGGGCAAAAACTCATCGGTCGGGACTGGTATGTCCTGAGCGAATGGCAACTGACCACGGATGGGTGCTGTCAGGCTTGTGGGGCGCCGTTTGCAGGTGTCTTTGAAGGTTCCCCGGGAGTGTGGAGGGCGAAACGCGTGCCAATTCGTCTCCATGAGTTCGCGCGACTTGCCGGCGTTTTGCCAGAAGATGGTTACAGTATTTCAATAGGCAACCCAGAAGATCCCTGTCTATGAATAATTTCACAACAGTCTGGCAGCGAACTGTCCCGTACCAGGGCTGACACCATATCTTCGTCACACGATGCAACCGAACGCACGCTGGATTGGGGCACGGGAGGGCTGGGAGAAACCCTCGAACCTGCAAAGAAGCGATCTTGGTTATTCAGATGCAGTCCAAATGTTTCTCACTGCGAACCCGTCTCTCGACTTTTTCCTGTTTGCTCTCTTTCTCCCCGGCTCCACTTTGAGAGAACCTACGGGCCAGTAGAATGGTATACCATGCGTATTGTCCACCATTCAGTGAAAGAGAGAAGCAGATCTTGGCGGAGAGAGCATCTTGGTCGCCTTTATCGTGCGACAACCCTCTCCCTCAGCTATTTCTCGTCGCTCCGCAACCTATCCGGAACACACAGGAGTCATCTGTAGGGTACGCTTGCGCGCCGTGTTTTTGCCTCGGCTCTGTGGTGCGCGGAGCGCACCCTCCGAGGTCCATGCAACCTATGCGTAACGCAACAATTGTCCGGGTAGGGTACCCGTCGCCTGGCCATTTTCGAAGGTGACCTGGCCGTTGACCATGATCCAACGGTACCCCTCGGCTCCCTGGACGCGCCGCCAGTTGTTCGGAGGCACGTCATAGAGGACTTCCATTGGTTTCACCGCAAGTTTGCCGAGATCATAGACCAAAATGTCTGCCGCCATCCCTTCCTTCAAGCAGCCACGATCGCGGAATCCCGCGACCCACGCTGGCAGGTAACTCAGATGATAATGGGCCTGCTCCAGCGTAATCATGCCCGTGTCGCGTACCATCCAGGTCAACAAATCCGTCACATAGGCTCCCAGAGTCTGGAACTTGGTGTGGGCGCCACCATCCGAGAAGCCAGCGACCGTGCGATGGCTTAACAGCTCGCGGCAGTTCTCCGGACTCTGGTTGCGTACTGGCGTCAACCATTCCGTTTTCCAGTTGTCTGCCGCGGAGATGTCGATCAAGACATCGATCACATGCTTGTTTTCCTCTTTGGCGATATCGCCGACTCGACGGTCCCGGTACTTCTTACGCAGGTCTTCATTGGTCAGCTTACGGCAGACAAAGTCAGCAATATCACCCAGCGCCTTCGGCTGTTTCGTGCGGTTGTACTCGTCGCGCATCGCCTGCCGCAGTTGTGGATTGACCAGTTTGGCCTTGCGTTCTTCTGGCGTGCCCAGGGTTGCCTCGCGCCACGCATCGACGTTATCAAACAGGTTCCACTGTTCCTCCAGAGAAAAGCGAAAGTCGAGACGCATGGTTAAGCCGTGGGCGACCAGCGGCACGCCCCGCTTATTGTACTCGTCCACCACCCGCAACATGGTGCGGAACACTTCCGGTTTTTCGTCCGTCACTAATACGGCGTTGAAGAGCGTCGGCCTGCCACTCAATTCCGCGAGTCGGCCAGCAAACGACATATCCCGTCGGTTCCCCTCTGGTCCTTCATCCAGCGCGCCAGACACCTGGGCAAACTGAATGGTGCCGCGATCATAGGTGTTCAGTGCTTTAGCCAGGTTGAGGTAAAATTCATCACCCATGAGGTCCGATACCATGAGGGTCCCATCGTAATCGCGCTGCACCGATGCGCCGTAGCCTGTTAAGCGTTGCGCGGCCCAACCTCCGGCGCCACAAGCCATAGCCTCGTTGAGCACGTTGATGATTTCTGCCATCTCTTTATCATTAGGCTGTCGTGCCTTGGCCTCATTCCAGCCGCCCATCACATAACTCACGAGTGGCGTAACCGGCACCAGTTGAATCATGTTGATCGCTTTCGGCATACGGTCGATGTGATTCATCCACTGCGGAAACGTTTCCCAGTTAAACGGCATCGTCGCCTTCATCGCTTCAAAGGGAATGGCTTCGTTACGCTCCATCGATAACATCGAGCGATCTGCATCTTTGTGACGCACCGGGGCGAAGCCAAAGCCACAGTTTCCGTTGGTCACTGACGTTACCCCGTGCCAGCTGCCGATCGTACAATGCGGGTCCCAGTGGATCGGTGCGTCGTAGTGCGCGTGCAGGTCCACTGCCCCCGGTGCCACGATCACCCCCGAGGCATCGAGGACCTGAGCACCATCACTACTCTTGAGGTGACCGATCTTGGTAATCTTGCCGTTCTTGATACCAACGTCTCCTCGATAGGGTGGCACCAAGGTTCCATCAACGATTGTTCCCCCTTTAATGATAGTATCGAACTCTGCCATAGGTCGCCCTCCTTTTGGGTGTATTGGAACCAAATGAGAAACCGGTGAGAAGAATTTCACCACGGTAAGTGGAGGGCTGATCCGTACGAAGTAGCGACCGCAGGTATTCCTGAATCAGCATGACGGTGGGCATCCTCCATATCGTACCACTGGTGGATTTCCCCTCCCGACCGACACCGCCAGCACAGGTCCTATTGCTCCCCCTACCACAATCCACAACGGGGTCAAGAGGTCGTGGGTTGTCGGGGAAGGACATGAGCGAAGAGGGAGGGGCTTGGCCCCGTCGCGTAAATTGACAGATGACACCGCAGCGTGGGAAGATGCGCACGGGGAATATTGTCTGCCATAAGGAGGAACGCTCATGAACACAACTCAGCGGCGCGCGATGAGTCTCGTTCTCGGTCTGTGCACGCTCGTCTGTCTGCCGATGCGGTTGCCGGCTGCGGAGGTGGCGAAGAGTCCACACGGACCCGACGATGAGGTTGGCGTGTTAAACTCGCTTACTGCCGCACAGAGCCTCGCTGTGCTCCAGCGGGTCAACAGCGGTAAAGTCTATGACCTCAGCGTCGACTACTTCGTCGGTATGCCAGGGTTGGCTGATCTGGGTATGGGGGATCCGCCCTTCCACATGTGGCTGACCCACACCCCTAGTGGCGTGAGGGTGGAAAAACTCTCCCCAGCTGGTGGGCCTCTCGATCTGGCGTTGTACGATGACGCGTTTATCATGTCCACGCATAGTGGCACGCACTTCGATAGCCTGAATCACATTGGGTACGGCGATAAAATCTTTAACGGCTTTGATGCCGCTCGCTATCTTGGTAATAAAGGATGGACCAAAGCAGGCGCGGATAAAATCCCACCGATGATAACGCGGGGGATTCTTCTTGATATCGCCACAGACAAGGGGGTCGCTATGCTCCCCGATAGCTATGAGATTACGGTCGAAGACATCCAGCGCACCCTCACCCGCCAAGGGATCACAATGCAACAAGGGGATGCGGTTCTCATTCGCACGGGACGGATGACGGTGTGGCCAGATGCCAAGAAGTTTGTGCCCAACGAACCTGGTATCACAAAGGAAAGTGCGGCATGGCTGATAGACCATGGTGCTGTCTTGTTAGGAGCTGATACGATGGGTGTAGAAAAGTTTCCGATGGCCAAAGAGAGCGTTCATGCCTATGCGTTTGCCGAACGCGGCGTCTGTCTCCTCGAACTGGCGTGGTTGGAGGATCTGGCGAAAGACAAAGTGTACGAATTTGCATTCATTGCGGCACCCTTAAAGCTGCGTGGCGCGACCGGTGCCCCGGCCCGGCCGCTGGCATTGCCAATACGGAGCGAATCGACAGCGCCAGAACTCGCAGGACAAGGAATGCGCGAGGCCGGAACAGCGGAGAAATGAGGGTGGTGAGAGGTCACGCATCCGAATTGTTAACATAGCCTTTGGATCATTGCCTGGTCCGGTGCGGCCCTGGAAATGTCTATTTTCTCCCTTGTCCTCGCGGTAGGGTCGTGGTAGTTAGCCCAACAAAAGGAAGGGTGTCGTTATGTCATTAGGAAACGGTCCGCGGGAATGGAGAGAGGAGACGGTCCGCGTCGACGGCACCGACCTGGTGGTCGTCAAAGGCGGTACTGGCAGCCCGTTGCTGGTGTTACACGAGGAGTTAGGCTGGCCAGGCTGGCTCAAATGGAATGCAGAGCTTGCGCGCCAGCGTACCCTGATTATCCCTCAACATCCAGGTTTTAGCCGCACGGAGCGGGCAGAGTGGATCAGCAACATTCGGGACCTCGCGGGCTTTTATGCGCGTTACGTGCTCGAACAGAATCTCGCGCCGCTCGATGTGATCGGCTTTTCCCTGGGCGGATGGATCGCAGCGGAGATGGCGGCGTGCAATCCGGCGCAGTTTCGCAAGCTGGTACTGGTAGCGCCGATGGGTATCCGCCCTCGGGAGGGTGCTATTCTCGATTTCTTCCAGCTCATGGCGCTGAAACATCTGTTCGTAACGGTCTATGACCCTGATGCGACACCAGAGTTCGATGATCTCTATGGTGGCCAGGGGCCGGAGCAATTCGAGCGCTTGGAAGAAGCGCGGGCCCAGTCAGCACGTCTGGCCTGGGCGCCGTTCATGCACAATCCCAGTCTGCCGCATTTGTTGGGTGTCGCGCCCAAACTGCCAACGCTGTTGATTTGGGGTCGGGAGGATCAAGTGGTGCCACTGAGCGTCGCCGAAGAATACAAGCGGGCGATGATATCTGCACGGCTGTGCGTATTTGCCAGGTGCGGCCATCGGCCGGAAGTCGAGAAGACGGTCGATTTTCTCCGCGAAGTAGAAGGATTTCTCCGCTGATTGCCCGGAAGGAGGGGTGACAATGCATCTGATGTACTTCACTGAACGGCCATACCGGTATGTATCTAATGACGAAGTTATCAAGACTGGTTTCTTCGGTATCGAAAACAAGCATTTCGATTCGGTCAAGGGCGGACAACTGCTCAATGAGTATCTCGACGAGAAGATCCTCGCCGAGGAGCTGGGATTCGACGGTGTGATGCTCAACGAGCATCACGACACCGCCTTTTGCATGGGCTCGGTGATGGACGTGGAAGCCGCGATCCTGGCACGGATCACCAAGAAGGTAAAAATTGTTTTGCTCGGTAACCCACTGCCGGTGGTGGGGAATCCGCTACGTCTTGCTGAAGAGCTTGGCATGATTGACATGATCTCCGGCGGCCGCTTGGTCACAGGGTGGGTGCGCGGTGGAGGCAGCGAACAATTTGCCTCGAACGCCAATCCGGCCTTCAATCGTGAGTATTTCAACGAAGCCCATGAGGTCGTGATCCAGGCGTGGACCAAGCCCGGTCCGTTCCGCTACGAGGGCAAGCATTTCCATTACCGCTTCATCGACCCATGGTGCTTGCCGATCCAGAAACCCCATCCGCCGATTTGGATTCCTGGGCTGCTGAGCCCTGAAACGGTTATTTGGTGCGCCAAGCACCGGTACCCCTACGTTGCGCTCGCGACGTTCCTCGAACCGACCGTCGAACTGTGGGATATGTACCGGGATGCAGCGGCTGAAGAAGGCTATCAGGTCGGGCCGGAGAATTTCGGTTATTTGCAGAAAGTCTACGTTGCTGAGACGGAAGAGAAGGCGCGCGAGATTGCCAAGTGGGACATGTTCGGCGGCGCGGGCATCGGGTACAGCCTCTTTGGCCAACCGCAGTGGATGTTTCCGCCGGGCTATAATTCCAAGGAAGCGACCCGGCGGATGGCGCGCCAGTTCACCGATCCCGAATCCACCAAGGGGAGTCCGTGGGCTGGTCTCGCGGATGGCTCGACCCTCTCGAAAACTGAGAGTGTCTCAGACGCGCAGATCAAGACGCGTTCCGCCATCTGGCAGGACAAGCCGGTCGATGTCGAGCAGACACGCCGTCAGATTCTCGAGGCGTTTCCTGCGGTCGAACGGGCGATGCAGGTGATCTGTGGCACACCCAAGACCGTGATTCCTAAGCTCCGCACGGTATTGGAAGTGTTGCGCCCCGGCATCTTTGCTTTTTGGCAGAACGACGGGCCAATCTCTAAGGAAGATCGCCTGAATAATATGCGCTTGATCGCCACCGAGGTCATGCCGGCGGTGCGGGAGATCGGCAAGGAGTTGGGACTCACGTCGCCGTTCGAAGTGGCACCGGGCTCGCGCCCGCTGCAGAAGGGCCAGAAGCCAGAGTCGGTGGGTTCTCTCGAACCACTGCATGCACTGCGCGAGCAGTCCACGGCGGCGTTGTAGCTCGCCCTTGTTGACCTCCGGAGCAGAGACAGTGGCGCACGCGCCACTGTCTCTGCACGACGGGGTAGGTTTTTCTCGCGAAAACGGGAATGCAGCAAAGAAGTTTCGTAGCCCGGATGCAATCCGGGACCAGCTACTCCCTCTTACTCGCCAATCCCCGCACTGTCGGCATCACCTCTTCAGCAAACCGTCGCATACTTTTCAGGACGTGTTGATGTGGTACTAAACCGCCCGGATTGAACCAGCAAATCAGCTGGTCCATCTGACATTGGGCATACGTGGCTTCAATGCGCTGTATGCACGTCGTCGGTGAACCATAGAGCGCCATCGTCTCGATCTGTTCCCACGTCACGGCTTCAACGCGTTTGCGGATCTCGCGCAAATAGGCAAACGTCTGAGAGCTGTCGCGGTCACCGAGACGTGCCTGTAGGCTGATGGCCTGAAAGTAGTTCAAAAAGCTGGCTTCGACTTCACTACGAACCTGGGCGGCATGATCCGCGACGTAGACCGGAAAAGCAATCGCCACATCTTCTTTGCTGTGATCGTGCCCCGCGGAACGCAAGGTCTGGCGGTAGCGTGCGACTTGTTCCGCCAGTTTCCCGCCCGTGTTGATCGGTGAGGCGACAAATACTGGATACCCCTGCTCGCCAGCGAAGATTGCCGTTTCAGGGCTGTTGGCCGCGATTCGTAAGGGTGGGTGGGGCTTCTGTACCGGCTTAGGCACCACGGCACTCTCCGGGATGTGAAAATACTTGCCGTCAAACTGCACGGTCTCCTGGGTCCACGCGTGCTTAATGATCGTCAGTGCTTCCTCAAAGCGCTCGCGACTCTCCTCACGGGGGATATTGAAGCCTTGAAAGTGAATAGCGATCATCCCGCGACCAACGCCAAGCTCGACGCGTCCCTGACTGAGCAGGTCGACCACTGCCGCCTCCTCAGCGGTGCGCAGGGGATGTTGCAAAGACAAAAGCAACACCGCGGTTCCCAAGCGAATTCTCGCAGTGCGCTGGGCCAGGGCCGCGGCCACAAGCAACGGTGCCGGCATGATCGAGAATGCAGAGTTGAAATGCAGTTCCGCGAGCCAAGCAGTATCAAAGCCAAGCTCTTCAGCATAGACAATCTGTTCGATCGTTTCTTGATACCGGGTCGCGGCCTGCTGGGTGCTGGCACAGGGCAGTTGGTAAAACAGTCCAAATTTCATAGATGTGTTCGCTCCTACCACACCGGGGCGGAAAAGGAAACCGAAAACTGAATCCTGTAGAGCGGGCGGTGGTTCCCTTGCATTCGCCGTAGGCTAACAGAGAAACAGCCGAAAGGATGATGAGCCCACCAACGATCTCTCGCACGGTTGGTATGTCTCGTGACAATAAAACGGCGAGGGAAATTCTGTTGCCGTCTGAGGAGGCTCTTGACGACTGACCGCCTCATGGGGCAAAGCTGAGCGGTTGCCGGGCGGGCATCGCCAGCGATTTCGAAACCGCAACCAGTTGGCGATGTCAGCTATTGGCGCATCACGCCAGAGCCCGAAGCCGCAGTCCATTCAGAGGGAATGCGAGTATAAGCTGCTCTGGTGCCGCAAGGAGTAATATATGGAAGTCATCCGCGCTTGGTTGCGCTTGTGTTTGATCGGTATGGTGCTGCTGTGGCCCGTAGTGGGGAGCGCTGAGGAGCGTAGCTGGAAATATCTCAAAGAGTTATCAGAAGATGAGCGGCGAGCGATTGATTTGCGTGGCGAGACTCCTCGTGACTCGACATATCCGTACCTTCCCGCTGAACCCTATCCGTTCACTGCCCCGTACACTGCGGAAGAGATGGGTATCCGGTCGATGGAATTCCCCCACATGGCACGGTGGAACCATGTGCAGATTGAGGATTATGGCGCAATCATGCCAACGGGCTATCTCTTCAGTGGCAAGATCATCGTCCTCGCTGTTCATACCCAGCCCGAAGGGCTGGAAGGGTATCTGCAAACAAAGTCTGGCGACATCTTCACGCGTTGGCTCACACAAGACACCGCGCCGCCGGAGAACGTGGGCAATCAATTACTCATGCTCCACCACCGTACGGACCGTGAATTTACTGTGAAAACTGACATGTTTGGGTATTCACCAGTGCTGCGCCGGGTCCGCCGTTTTCCCCAGCCGCGTCGCCAAGACCGTTTCCCGGATCAACCCATTACGTTCGATGATTTCCTGGGGCGCGATGCCTGGGAGTTTACCTGGCGAGTTATCGGTACCGATGTGCTTACAGAGACTGTACGTTTTCCGACTACGCGGCAAGCAATCACGCTGCTCTCCGCCGACGGGCAGATGAAGGACGTGGCCGCGAAGGACCTGAAGCTGATGGGTGAGGAGTATCCCTTTTACACCGACAATGGTGGGGTTCCCTGCTATGTCGTAGAAGCTCAAGTCAAAACCGACTGGTTAGCTGACTACTACGCACCGAGGATCATTTATTGGCTTGACCAGCACTATTTTTATCCGTTGCGCACGGAGCAGTATGGACCGCAAGGAGAGCTGATTTATATCGAGGACCGGATTGCGGAACTCTATCATCGGGACCTCAAAGAACGAGGTTACCACAATCTGATTACCGTGTGGTGGAACACCCAGATGGATTTCCTGGCGTTTTCCGTGCATGATGGCCATCAGCGCCGGCAATGGTCGGAAAAAGATCAAGAGGTCTACTTTACCCCCGATTTCATGCGCCGGGTGTGGTTCCCGATTCCCATGAAAACCCAAGCCACTGTGCGGAAGCCAGAGGAGTCGTTCCTCCGGCCGTATCTCTATCGCGACAAATTCCCCGACGAACGAAAAGTTACTATACCGCCTGGGCTCGAGGCGCGTATCCAGGCCCAGAATACGGCGGGACGCTTGGTATTCACTGAGAGTGGTGGAAACGCCCCATAACCGCCGCTCGTGAATCGTACTCCATTGAGCGAGAGGACGTTGAGACGCCGATCTTATTCCTCCTTGCGGTCGTAACGGTCGTGAAACATGTGGTTCCCGCGTCGTTGTCACACCGTCGTGGCGCTCTGCTGTCCCAGCCGTCGCCGCGGTTTCCGCTACGCGACCTTGGGAATCAGTGCAGCGTATTTGTCTAATAGTGGCAACACAGTATCGCGTCCTGCCGGAGGAACGAAGAAGATCGCCCGTTCGGCCCCCAGTTCCTGACACTTGCGGAGCATCTCCTCGTTTTGCACGCCAAGCACTGACAGTGAGATCTCTTCTGGGCGACGACCAGCTTGCGCCGCACGGCTGCGTAGCTCTTGCACCATGGTAGGTAAGTTTGCGAACGCACGGGCATTGGGAAGCCAACCATCGCAGTAGTTCACCACCCGGCCGAGACCTTGCGGCGTGTTGGAGCCGAGCAAGATGGGAGGGTGGGGCTTCTGGGCTGGTTTGGGGTACGACCAGATAGGAGCAAAATTAACAAACTCGCCGTGATACTCGGCTTCGTCGTGCGACCAGATGACTTTCATTGCTTCGACCTTCTCCCGCAAGATCTTCCAGCGTTTCTTGAATGGTGTTCCGTGGTTCTCCATCTCCTCCGCGTTCCACCCGCCACCGATACCAAAGATCAGGCGTCCGTTGGACAAGTGATCGACCGACGCTACGGACTTGGCCATTGTTATGGTATCTCGCTCAATCGCCAGGCAAATACCGCTGCCGAGCGTAATCGTTTTGGTTGCAGCCGCGGCTGCGATGAGCGACACAAACAGATCATGGGTGTGCGAATATTCTTTGGGTAGTTCACCACCGCCGGGAAACGGACTACGACGGCTTGCAGGAATATGGGTATGTTCCGGGAACCAGACGGACTCAAACCCGCGCGCTTCACACTCCCGCGCCAGCTCGTCTGGACGGATGGCGTAATCAGTGGCAAACATCTCAATACCGAGTTTCATCGTATTCCCCCTCAGAGTTGCGATTGCTGTGACCTGTGATGGCACTCGGTGGAGGTAAAGTCAATGCGTGAGGTCTACGTAGCCGTGACGAACCCGTGTAAGAACGTTTCGTCGGCGAACGTCGAGTCGGGCGGTACGGTGATCCATCGCGACACGCACTGTGGGAAGGAGGTCGCGTGAGAACAGGAGAGAATGTGATGCCTCAGTATATCTACGTTGGTGTCCCTCAGTGGACAATCACCGCGCAGGGGCGGGCGCTCGGCGGACTCTTTCGTCAGCCGGTCGGAGCCAGCGAGTGGCAACATGTGGTGGCCGGGCTTCCAGACAAGGTTGAGGTGCGGGTGATTGCTATACATCCGCACGATTCCCAGGTTGTCTATGCGGGAACCCAGTATGGTCCCTACCGAAGCATGGATGGAGGCGAACGGTGGGAGCGTCTGGAATTTCCAGAGCACGATGGTGTGGTCTGGACAATCGTTTTTCATCCACAGAATCCCGATATCTTGTATCTTGGCGTTGCTCCGGCGGCGATCTATCGGAGCGATAATGGCGGTACGAGCTGGCGACGACTCCCGATTGTCGCTCCCACTGGTGCGGTGCGCATGTCCTTTCCTATGCGAGTGATTCGCCTGGCTATCGATCCTCTACAGCCGCAGAACGTATACGCGGCGCTTGAGGTTGGCGGAGTCATTCGCAGTGAAGACGGGGGTGAGACCTGGCGTGACTGTACGCCAGCATTGCTGACGCTTGCTGAGCAACCCCACCTCAAGAGTCAGCTTGGCAGTGATACTGATGTGGAGGGGATGATGGACGCGCATGCGATCGTCGTCAGTAGCACGCAACCCGCTCAGGTATTTCTCGCCAATCGTATGGGGTTGTTTTCGAGTCGTGACCGTGGAGAGAGCTGGCGAGAATTGGAGATCTGGCGTTTCTCACCGTTTGCCTATGGTCGCGATATTCAGACGGCGCCTGACAATGCACGGACACTATATGCCGCACTGAGTCCGGCAGCGATGAGTCAAGCTGGGTCTATCTATCGTAGTCAAGATTTGGGGGAAACCTGGGAGCGGTTTGATCACGGTGTTGTGCCCCGTCGCACGATGATGGCGGTCGCCGTGAGCCGTCAAGACTCACGGTGTGTCTATGGAGTGAACAGCCTCGGGCAGGTATTCGGCACGCGAGACGGTGGCGTGAGCTGGGCAGAGTTTCCTCTGCCCGCCGGGCTCCGGAACGTCTACACGATTGCCTGTGCGTAAAGTCGCGACTATACGAAACCGCTAACGGTCGACCGTCTCACAGTTGCTGCGGGTTGATTTGGGTCGCAGGCACCGTCGGAACCGAATACCATGAAGGATCTCGTCACAAGAGAGATCCTGGTACCCTCTATCGTTCCTGGATCGATTCGAGAAAGTATACAAGCTGCCAAATACGACCACGTACGACATCGACTTGGGTGTCGCCGCCGTTAGCGCCTTCCTCCACTTGGAAAACCCAGCCCCACAACGGCATCTCACGAGTTCCGTGCCCCTTCATCGCTTCGCGACCGTCGATCGTGCGATAGACTCGCCAAAAGGGAAATTCCTGCTTGTTGTTCTTGCGCAGTTGCGTGAGATCGGCCGGTTTGACGACGAGGAGGCTTGCCATGCTGCCGTCGCCTTTGCCCCGCTCCCCATGACAGCTTGCGCAGTATCGCTGATACTTGAGCTTCCCGCCAGCGATGATCTCGTCTTCTTGAGCCCGAGCGTCATGGCACAGCAGGGCTAACCACACGGTCAGGAGGAATACTGTGCTTATCCTCTTCGTCAGGCGGGTTTTGGTCGTGGGAAGGGCTGGATGCGACATCAATCCTCCTCTGCTCAAACGGTTGTATATCACCAGCTTCGGAAACCGCGTGAGCGTTATGCCCCTTCGTAGAGCCGGACCCCAGCGAGGGCTGCATCTACGATATCGCTACGGGTGATAATCCCGACCAGCTTACCGTTATCGACGACAGGAAGGGCCCCGAAGCGTTGCTTACGCAGACGTTGTGCTGCTTCGCGGAGGGGCATGTCCGGTGTCACGGCGACTACATTGTACGTCATCGCTTCTTCTACGGTATATGACTCCGCAAAGTCATCGACATCCTTGCCACGCAAAAGTCGCATACTAGAGGGATAAGCATCGCGAACATCTCTGTCCGTGAGCATGCCCACCAACTTGTCATTGACCACCACCGGCAGTTGGTTGATGCGATGCTTGGCCATTGCTTCCCGTGCGTGCCGCAAGGAGTCTTTTGGTTTAACTGTTACCGGCTCTTTCGTCATCCAGGACGCGACGTTCATGCTGTTGTTCCTCCGTGGGTTATTCTGCGCGTTGCCATTCTACCGAGAGATATTTAGGGTCTGACCACCGATACGTGGTCTCGCCCTGATACGCGCTCTTGACCGCCCGCCCAATCCGTTGCGCCAGTTTTTCTGTGGTGGTTGTGACCGTTATCCCAGCGTCGGATTCGCTCACCTCAATAAGCCGTTCCAAGGGATTGAGACCCTTAGCGCGCGTTTCCTCATTGTGGATCAATCGCAGAATCTCGTCTTTATGCGCGGTGAGGAAGGGACTGGCGTGTAGCACGACCTGCCCGTCGGCGTAGCGATCACGGATCTTCTGGCAGGCGGGACACAACCCTTTAATTGTGTCGGGTTGCATATCAAAGTGAAAGTACGCTTCGGCATCGAAGAACCAATGACGCCGCTGATAGATCGCCTGGCATTGGGTACAGAGAAGTACATTCCCGGGATCGACTTTTGGTGCATACGGATCCGTGCCGGTAAATTCAGCCAGATTCCGCCGTGTATGGACATTCGACCGACCCGCGTCTTTTGTCGACATGGCTATCCTCCATCTTCTGGGCTGAGAGGAGAAATCCTCTCTTACGTAAATACGACAGCAACTCTTGTACCATAACTTCTCTCCCTCGGCCGTATCGATGCTCCTCCTACCCCAACACGGATACGAAACCCGCAGGGGAGGATATTCTCATAAACGCGAACCATAAGCTCCCTCTCTTCCGAAATATGGGAAAACTACGGCGAGCTGCGGGATATTCGTGTGGCACTTCCCTTGCTGTCTGTTTTGCTCAGCACAGTCCGAAGGGAAAGGGAAATCTATGTATCGATTTTTGGAATGTACGGTCGGTCAATACATGACCCGAGAGGTCAAGACCGTGACGCGGCACGTGACGCTCCGGGAACTGGAAACCCTGTTTGAGAAGCACGATTTCAATGCATTTCCTGTGATGGAAGGAAACGATCTTGTCGGTTTGGCCACCAAGTTCGATTTTCTCAAAGCCTTCGCCTTTACGACCCGGCAACTGCTGCCGCACTATGATGAGCTGATGAAGCGAACGGTCGAGGAAGTTATGACCGAGGCGGTGGTGCATGTAGAACCGGCAGCGCCATTGACTCGTACCTTGCAATTGATGGTGTCGTTGAAAGCGCGGAGCTTCCCTGTGGTCGCTCCAGATAAGAAGCTGGTGGGGATGATTGCCCGCGAGGATATTATGCGAGCCCTCAAAGAGTCAACGAAGAGCTAGGAAAATTCTCATCTGTGCGAAAGACGGAAGCTCAGATTCGCAAGAATGGGAAAATATCGTAGAAAATCTCACGCTTTCGTGGCACTGGCTTTGCTGTTGTAGTTCACGTAGGAGGAGCCGTCATGCAGATCAAAAAGATTCTCGTGCCGACCGATTTTTCTGAAAATGCTGAACACGCCCTTAGCTGGGCACTGGGGCTAGCTGCTGACTGTAAAGCCAAGGTCCTGGTCTTCAATGCTGCCCCGCCGATGGCGAGCTTTGCCTTTCCCGAGAGTGTTTATTATCCCGATCTCGCCCGAATGGAGCGCGAAGTGATCGCTGACGCAGAACAACGGGTCGCAGAATTCGCGGCTAAACATGCCGGTGGGGGAGTGACCGTAGAGACCCTGGTGACCTTAGGGGAGCCGGTTTGGGAAATCACGCAGGCGGCCGAACGGGAGCAAGTAGACCTTATTGTCATGGGGTCGCACGGCCGTACGGGGCTCTCGCATGTGCTGCTTGGGAGTGTCGCTGAGCGTGTGGTTCGCCATGCCCCATGTCCGGTTCTGGTTGTACGGATGCCGAAAGAAGCGACACAATAGCCACCGCGGGGCGTGGGGCGGGTACGCGCATGCGTATAACAAGGAGAACGCACAATGAAAGTCAAAGACCTCATGCGGGTCAACGTTGTCACATTGCACGGGGATGATACCCTGGGCGTGGCCGAGGATATCATGAACATGGGCCGTGTGCGCCATCTGCCGGTGGTGGACGGACAGAACCATGTGGTTGGCATAGTCACGCAGCGGGACTTGTACCGGGCAGCGATCTCGTCGGTCTTGGGCTTCGATCGCAGCAAGGCGCACGAGTGGCTAGGCAGAGTGAAGGTTCGGGAGGTGATGACGCCTTCCGTAACGACGATTGACGCCGAGGCCGGGATTGTTGACGCCATTGACAAGATGGTGAGCAAGAAATTTGGCTGTCTGCCAGTTATCGATAATGAGGGACGACTGGCTGGCCTTATCACCGAAACCGATTGTTTGCGCTGTCTACGGGATCTACTGAAGATGGGCACATTCAAGGAGATACTCTCGTAGACAGGAAACAAGAACGGAGTGAATTGACCTTCCCTCGTGATCCATATCGGAGCCGGAGCGGGCACGGAGGACACCTGTCGCATTCAGTCGCATTCATTTGAGAGGGGCAAAGCATCCGCTAGGTTATTCTTCACCGGTCGAGACCTGTGGGTTGACAAATGCCTCGCCCTTATTTCTAGCGCATGTGATGCTGGGTAGCCCAGGCTTCGGCTTGTTCCCGCACTGGGCTCCCCGCCGGCATGAACCGTCGAATGCCGAGCAGTAGCCCCTCTTGATGGGCCGGTAACGACAGGCTCGCATCCATATGTCGCGCCATCAATTTCACCGCTGCCCGCCCCATTAACACCAAATCTCGATAAATCGTGTTCAACTCCGATTGCTCCAACTCCAGCGCCAGCCCCAGCGCTTCCTCTTTGGATACCCCTGTCCGCGCTCGTTCTTCCGCCTGCGTCAACACTGCCTCCATCTCCCCTAACTTAGCGACGAACTCCGGCATGAAGTACCCCGTGTCTGAATCCACCTCTAATGCCGCTTTCTCCGCCGCTAAGATCTTACTATGATGCTTCTCTTCTTCGGCGAGGCCCAGAAAAAAACTTTCCAGCTCCTTGTCATGCTTGAGACTGGCGGCTAATTGACTGTAGATCCCCGCCACTCGCTCCTCCAGTTGGCTACAGCGCTTGAGCACTTCGGTCATAAACATACGCTCTCTCCTCTCTTGGTGTCCAGCTTAGACTAAATTGCGCTCGTGGGCGGCTTGTTCCAGCGATTCGCGAAAGCGCGGATCGGCAATGTCAATCAATGCTCGTGCCCGCTGCCGCAGTGTCTTGCCGTACAACTGCGCCACCCCAAACTCCGTCACTACATAATGGACGTCGCCTCGTGTTGTGACAACTCCCGCCCCGGTTTTGAGCAGTGGGACGATACGCGACATCTCTCCCTGCCGAGCCGTCGCCGGCAGGGCAATAATCGGTTTCCCGCCACGGGAACGAGCCGCCCCACGAATGAAATCGAGCTGTCCCCCGAACCCCGAGTAGATGGCTGGCCCGATAGAGTCGGCACATACTTGCCCGGTCAAGTCAATTTCTAACGCCGAGTTAATGGCGACCAGGTTATCATTTTGCGCGATGACGAAGGGGTCATTGGTGTAGGAAGACGGATGCATCTCGAACGCAGGATTATTATCGACGAAGCGATATAAAGCTGGAGATCCGAGCACCAGTGTTGCCACGGTTTTCCCGTGATGCAGCGTTTTCTTCTCGCCAGTGACAATTCCTGCTTCCATCGCCTGCATCACGCCGTCCGAGATCATCTCTGTATGGATGCCAAGATCACGCTTCCCCTCAAGGCTCGCGAGCACCGCATCTGGAATCGTTCCAATACCAAGCTGCAAAGTTGCGCCATCCGGAATCAAGCCAGCAATATGTTCGCCAATTTCTTTTTCGACCTCTCCATATGAGCCGCAGCTAAATTCCGGGAGCGGTTCATTGCACTCGACAATCGCATCGACGTGCGACACATGCAGAAACGCATCGCCTAGCACCCGCGGCATTTGCTCGTTCACTTGGACAATCACTGTCTGGGCTGCGGTTGCCGCAGCGTGTGACGCGAGCACTTCTGCTCCCAGGCTCATGAAGCCATGCTCATCGGGAGGTGAGACGTGCAGTAACGTCACATCCGGTCGTAAGATACCCGACGAAAACAGTCCGGGAATCTCCGACAGGAACACCGGTGTGTAATCAGCTTTGCCGGTGTTGACAGCTTCACGGTCTCCAGGACCGACAAAGAGCGCATTATGACGGAAATGGTTCTCAAGGCCGGGCGTTGCAAAGTCATCGCCCATCAGCAGGAGATGGATGAGTTGGATCTTCTGTAATTCGTTCTTGCGTTCGATGAGGGCTCGAAACAGTAAGCGTGGAGTAGCAACATTACCGCTCGTAAATACACAGTCCCCGCTCTTGATGTACCGGACCGCCTCAGCGGCGGTCACTAACTTCCTACGATAGTCCTCAAGCCACGTCATGCGTACACACCTGTCGTGCGCGATGCTGCGCACCGCGCTCTGGTTTATAGGGGTCGGACTTCTCCTTCACGTACATGGACCGTGGAGCCATCATCGAGGGTGACAATCAAACAGCCGTTCTCGTCCAGGTCGCGTGCTATTCCCTCTACCTGGATTTCGTCCTCTCGAACGGTTACGCGTCTCCCCAGAAATGAACGACGACGCCACTCCGCCAGCAATGGCTGCTTTCCATGCGATAGGAAGTGGAAGTGCCGTTGTTCGAGGTACTCTAATAACCGCGCCGCAAACGCGTTGCGGTCAACCGTATGGCCAAGCGCTTCGTAGAGAGAAGTTGCTCCTGAGGCTGCCTCACCGTAGTGGCGATTCATGTCGTCACGGCTGATATTCAGGTTTACCCCAATGCCAAGGATCACAGCGGATACGTGCGCGTCGCTGAACTGCACTTCCGCCAGAATTCCACCAATTTTTTTATCATTGAGTAAAACGTCATTCGGCCACTTGACCTGCGGTTTCACCCCATGTGTTTCAAGAGCATCGGCAATCGCCAGTGATCCAATGAGAGTAAAGAGACGGACATCGGCGGCCGCAATAGGCGGCTTGAGTAGGACTGAGAGGTGAAGATTCACTCCTGGTGGAGAGAACCAGGTCTTCCCAAGCCGTCCGCGCCCCGCCCGTTGCGTGTCCGCAACCACGACGGTCCCTTCTGTTGCCCCTTCTTTTACCAAGCGTGTAAGAGTAGTGTTGGTCGAGTCGACTTCCTCCCAATAGTGGACGGTCCGTCCAAGTAGTCGTGTCTGAGCCGCGTGTTTCACCGCGTCAGCATCGAGGGTGGTCATATATTCCCCTTTCTTGCGGCAGTCATGTCACAGTCATTAGCGACGGACTAGAGCAACTCTTATACCAGCACATTCCATCCTGGAGTCGCTCTTTTTTTATCGTGATTCTCATTTTTGCGAAACTGCAGGTGCAGATAACGCAAATTTGGGAATACACAGGTATCCTAATTGGCGGCAACTGCGGAATCGCAGAGCAGGGAAAGGGATGCGTATAGTATGGAGAATCCTTCCCCTCCCAATTTTAACTCCCCCCCCCCCTGCGCTCCGGGCCCGTCGACGCGTGTTCTGAGCATCGTCGACGGGGAGATCCTGGAATTTTTCAACACCGTGTTAGCTAGTCGCTTTTATGGTCACGACCGGACAGGGAGCACGGCGTACCACCGCTTCAGCCACACTCCCCATTAAGAAACGTTTGGTACCGGTACGCCCGTGGGTACCAATCACGATAAGGTCGGGCTTCAACTTCGTCGCCCATTCTAGTACACCAGCTGCGGCCTGACCTTCACTGAAATGGATCCGCAACGGGACTGTCGAGTCTTGGTTATTGGCCTCAAAAAGCGTCTTAATGTGCTGCCGCGCCTTGCGCTCTATGCGCTTCAAGGTTTCTGGGGGATCAAATCCCCGTTCGTACATAGCATCCAGCACGTGCGGTATCGGCACCACATGGCAGGCGTGGACAGTAGCGCCGCTCATTGCCGCCAATTTGAGAGCATAGACAAAAGCGCTATCTGACGCAGGCGAAAAATCTATCGGTACCACAATCGTCTGCCACAACGGAGACGCTCCCGTCGCTTGCTTGTCCGTAGGCATGCTCAGTCTCTCTGTTTGTCAGTCTTCTCGCTTTGTGACGCTTTCTCCATCCTCTTGCAAGAGCAGTCCCGCCGCATACAAGAACGTTGCTTCGGAGAGAAACCCCACGAGGCCACCGTCGCTTACAACCGCGAGTCCTCGCCGACCAGACTCGGCAAAGAGGCGGGCGGCGTCAGACAAAGAATCGTCCGGCGCGAGGACCGGGGGATGTAATGCCATTACCGCACCGATCCGGAACGTCTCGAGCAGTTCCGTGCGCTGGTGTTCTTCAAGCATGACAGCACTGGTCGGACAGTGCTGCCAAATGTCTCGTTCATTGAGCATCCCGACCACGACCCCGGCATCTACAATCACAAGTTCTGGGCTCCCCGTTGTCCGCAAAACTGCGAGTGCACTTTTGACACTGTCTTTCGGCCCAAGGGTTGGTGGAGTGCTGGTCATCCACGTTTGGATACGAGCATTCGACATCACCATTCTCCTTATGGCTGATTCGCATATGTCATGCCAGCGGGAATGTTCCCTACAGCGCAGCAGATTTTTTCCCTGGTTCCTAGAACAGAGAAAAAATTGCGGCGGTCGTCGCGAAAATGAGAAAATTCTCATGTCTTCTACGTTACTCGACCTCCAAATCTTCCAGCTTCCGGTAGAGTGACGAGAGGCTCACGCCAAGCGCTTCTGCCGCCCGCTTCTTGTCGCCGTCCATCTTCTTGAGCACATGCTCAATATGGCTTTTTTCGTAGGCCTGTACCGCATCTTTGAGATTGTCAGTTAACGACGCCAGTGTGACCTGATCCACCTCGAGTCCCCGCGGTAGTTCTCCAGCCGTGATCCATTCCCCGTTGCCGAGGATCATCGCCCGTTCCAGCATATTGTCGAGCTCGCGCACATTGCCGGGCCAAGGCATGGACATCAACAGTTTCATCGTCGTGGTGTCCACTCCCTTGTAGTTCTTTTTCAGCTCCTGATTATGACGATGAATGAGGTATTCGACCAAGGGAGGAATGTCCTCACGTCGCTCCCGGAGGGGAGGCAGATGGAGTTCGATGACATTAAGACGGTAATAGAGATCTTCGCGGAAGCGGCCCGCCTCCACCTCTTTTTTGAGGTCTCGATTGGTCGCGGCCAGCAACCGCACATCAGTCTTTACTGGGGTCGTGGCACCGACTGGGAGCACCTCCCTGGCTTCAATCGCGCGCAAAAGCTTAGGCTGCAGCGCCACTGGCATCTCGCCGATTTCATCGAGAAACATCGTTCCGCCGCGTGCGCGTTGAAAGAGCCCTTCTTGGTTACCAACGGCGCCGGTGAACGCGCCTTTCACGTAGCCGAACAGCTGGCTTTCGAGTAGGGTCTCGGGAATCGCACTACAGTTGACCGGGAGGAACACATGGTCATTTTGTGCACTCAGCGAGTGCAGCAAACGCGCGACGACCTCCTTGCCGACTCCACTCTCACCCGTAATCAAGACTGTCGCATTGGTAGGGGCCACCTTGGCGATCAGCGCGAAGATCTCTTTCATTGCTGGACTACGCCCGACCAGGCTCTCAAAATCCACATGACGGGCAACCTCGCGTCGGAGCATCTGTATCTCCCACGCTTGTTCTTTGTACTCCATCAGACGATGTACCTTGTTGAGTACGTCATCCAGCAACAGGGGCTTCAATAGATAATCTTGCGCCCCCAACCGTAACGCATCAACAACGGTGTCTACTGATGCATAGGCAGTCATAAGAATGACCATGGTCTGAGGATATGAATCACGAATCTTTGTCAGTACTTGGAGGCCATCAGCACCGGGCATCTTGAGGTCAGAGATGACCAAGTCTACATCAATTTCCTCAATCAATTGTAAGGCTGCGTTGCCATCTGCCGCCTCGTACACCTGATAGCCATCCTCCCGCAAGAGATCGGTCAGACTTTGCCGTGCAAGTGCTTCATCGTCAGCGATCAGAACCGTTCCGCGTAACGCCATTCTCTAGGTCCTTTCCCAATGGTTGTGGACAAGCACACTCGGCCATGAGATAAATACTGAGTTCCTCGTCTCGTAACGCTTGGTGGCCGATTGTGATCGCCAACATTCGCTAGCCCGATCACAAGACCGTGTACCCGTGCTGTCGGAGTACGGAACTCGCTTGTTCGCTCTCAATCCCAGTTACTCGTAAGAAAAAAGCGCGGGCGTGCGACGCTGGCTCATGGTAGGTTCCCACCGCGAGAATCTCTCCAGCGGCTTCTTGTATGACCTTGGCCGCGTCGGCCAGTGTCTGCCCTTGGTGCAACTGGACATTGATCCGGGTGCTTCCCGGTGTCGAGGCACCTGTGATCTCCAGAAAGGTTCGGAGTATGTCACTCGTTGTAATGATGCCGATCAGTTTGCCATTTTCGACTACCGGCAGACCACTGATCTGATCTCGCAGCATGAGCTGAATAGCCTCTTCCACGGTTGTGTCAGGGCTGATCGTTAACGGGTTTTCGGTCATTGCCGCCTCAACCTTGGTGCGCTCCTCAGATCCGGAGTGGTGGCGAATATCCCGATCGGTCACGATCCCGATTACCCTATCATCTTGCACTACCGGGAGGTGACGAAAGCGTCCAGCGGTCATCTTCTCCTGGGCTTGGTTAAGCCTCACAATCGGCGCAATCGTAACAGGAGAAAGGGTCATGTGGTGACGGACAAGCATAGACAACTCCTTTTCGTACTCCTGCGTAGCATATTGAGTGCCGAACCGAGAGAAGAGCCAGAGATAAGAAAAAGCTTAGTATTTTCTCATATATGAGAATAATTGAGAAAATTTTCCCAAATATGAGAATAAGGCTGAGGACTGTATTCAAGTCCCATGTCGGTTCTCAGTACGCAAAGGCTCTCTTAGTCTTCCGGAGTGACTCCGTAACGTGCACGGAGTTGTGCGACAGCCTCATCCTGAAAGTGCGCAAGCTTCTGTGAAAGGCTCACCGCATACGGCCGCGCGTGATCTAAGGCCTGCGTACCTGGCGGTAGGCGAGCAACATCGCTAAAAAACCGTGCACGACTTTCTTCCAGCGTCGGAAGAGGTGCAACCACGGTGCCGCTTTTGATCACTTCTTGCAGCAAGGGTAGAGCCGGAGTTGTCGTCCCAGTGCTGTCTTTGACAATGGTGTCGGCCGACTCGTCAGAGAGGCCAATCACATCACGTTCATACCTCCCGCTCGGATTCGTTAGCCGAAAGACCTGTTTTCTGCCAAGCAGACTCATTTTTCCGCTGCTCAGTTTTAACCGGGGTTTTCCGTCGTACTCAACCAGTTTGTAGGCCATGTCGAGAGCTGGGACATCGCCACTGACGCCCATATCCGTACCAACCCCAAACACATCAATCGGGGCACCGGCAGAAACCAGTGTAGCGACTTTGTGTTCGTTCAACCCCCCGCTAGCGTAGATGCGGACGAAGGGCAAACCTGCATCATCGAGGATCTTTCGTGTCTCTCTGCTCAAGGCATCAAGATCCCCGCTATCAAGACGGACTCCCCGTAACCTGTGGCCACGTTGCAGTAGTTTCTGGCCGACGCGTGCTGCCCGTCGTGCTCCGTTGACGGTATCGTACGTATCGATCAACAACGCCGTGTCATCGGGGAAGGTTTCGGCATAGGCAGTGAAGGCGTCTTCTTCATCTCCAAAACTTTCAATAAAAGAGTGTGCCATCGTGCCATAAAAGGGGATCTCATACAGTTTCCCGGCCAGAACGTTGCTTGTCCCACTGAACCCAGCGAGGTAACTGGCGCGCGCGACTTTGAGACCGGCATCAATGCCGTGGGTCCGGCGCAAGGAAAAGTCGATAAGACTACGGCTTTGCGCCCCCGCGTAGCAACGCGCGGCTTTACTGGCGATAACTGTTTGGAGATGGATGGCATTCAGGACAATCGTTTCCACGAGCTGCGCTTCGATGATGGGAGCGGTAATCTCTACCAGCGGTTCTTGGGCAAAGCAGGGACACCCCTCGGGTATGGCGCGCACGTTACCGGTAAAACGCAGCTGCCCTAAGTAATTGAGAAAGTCTGGAGCAAAGCGCCCATCCTGGCGTAAGAAAGCGATATCCTCGGGGGTAAAGGCAAAGTCTTGGAGCAGACTGACAGCCTCGGTTAGTCCCGCTGCCACCAAAAAACCTCGTTCCGGCGGCAAGCTACGGACAAATAAACTGAACGTTGCGGGTGCAAACATACGATGCTGGAAATAGCTCGCCGCCATCGTCAACTCGTACAAATCTGTGAACAGTGACAGTGATAGAGTACGTCGTTCGAGCATATCGTTCACCTAAGCAACTCTTGTACCGTCATGCGGTCACTCCCCAGCGTCAGTGGTGCGAATCTTGCGTGTGCGACATGGATGGACGTGCGACTCAAGGGCCTTAAGTTTACGCAGAGCAGTCATTGCGCGGAGCCTCAGCGACGAAGCAGTCTCTGCAGGAGACCAAGATTGCTTCACTGCGGTTGCAATGACACCACAGATGAACTTCCTGGCCTTGCGGTGCGAACGGGTGACGAACAGTGAGTGCGGATATCCTTCCTCGCGATTTTGAGCGACTGTTGGTGGCGTTGTTGATCGGCATCCTCATCGGACTCGAACGCGAGCGGTCGGAAGCCCGGAAAAGCCATAAATTATTTGCCGGCGTACGGACGTTTCCCCTCATTGCTTTGGCTGGGGCGGCGCCGATGCTGATATTGGACATAACTGGTCCGGCGCTGCTGGTCGTTGCCTTCGTCGCGGTTGCCGCCACAGCCCTGGTGTCGTATGCTCGTACCTCCGCCAGCGGTGACCTGGGCGCCACGACCGAGATGGCTGCGATTTCCACGTTTTTGCTTGGGACCTTAGCGGGTGCCGGTGATCTGCATGTTGCGGCTGCGGTCGGGATAGGCGTGGCGATTTTGCTCGCCGCCAAGCCGCGCATTGAGGCGTTTTCTCAGGCGCTCAGCAGCGAGGAACTCGCGGCTACCCTGGAACTCGCGGTCATTTCCGTGATCATCCTGCCCTTGCTGCCAGACCGAGAGTATGGTCCGTGGCAGGTGTTGAATCCGTTTAATATTTGGCTGATGGTGGTGCTCGTGAGCAGCCTGTCGTTCGCCGGATTCGTTGCTATGCGCTTATGGGGGGCGCGACAAGGGTTGGTCATTGCAGGTGTAGTCGGGGCGCTGGTCTCCAGCACGGCGGTCACCATGGCCATGTCAGCACGTTCACGGGCGCATAGCGACCTTGCCAGTGTGGCGGCGGCTGCGACCGTCCTTGCCTGCACGATCATGTGCGTGCGGGTTGGTATCCTGGCCGGGATTGTCGATGTCGGGATCTTGCCACGCTTGCTCCCGGTGCTGCTCGTTATGGTCGTAAGTGGAACGGCCAGCGCGTGGCTTCTGGCCCGGCGTGCACCGCCGCGACGTGAAAGTTCCCCTGAAACCACGCTGGCGAATCCCTTTAGTCTCCGTGAAGCCCTATCCTTTGGTGCGGTCTATGCCATTGTTCTTATGGGGGCCCGGGCGGGCGAAGCATATTTCGGTGCCGGCGGAATGTACATCGCCGCCGTTTTTTCCGCGCTGGTGGACGTTGACGCGGTAACGATCGCTTTCACCCGCTTGGGACCAACCGGTGATGTATGGCGTATCGCCGCCGCTGCCGTCACGCTTGCAGTCGTAACCAATACGGTGGTGAAACTGGGAATTGCGATGGTAGCCGGCGCCCCCCTCTTTCGTCGCGGGGTTGCCTTCGCTTTGGGCGTTATGGCCGTCTTAGGCGGGCTCGCCGGTGTATGTGTCTTTACCCACCTCTGATACTGAACCGGCTGGTTCCTGAAAATACTCCAGGAACCAGCCGGAGGCACGGCATGAGTTCACGTCTGAAGGGATCGACAGCTGATCACCTCTCAACCGTCGTTGGGAAAATGCGTTCCCCCCATCCCGCTTCGTTATGAGGAGGCCCGTTCGTCGCGTGGGGCGCTACGTTTCCCCGGCTTCGCTACGGCTTTTACCGCCCGGTCAATCCGGGCCGTCAGTTTCGCCGGAGCTTTCCCACGAACCGCTGCCTGCTGGACGATTTGCAGGACCCGGCGCAACCTCGTGGCTTCGGCACTCTGATTGCGACCTAATTCGAGCTTCTTGACGTAATCGGTTCCCACCTTGGCTTTCTGCTCCAGGTCTGAACGCGAGAGCCCCACCAGAGCGCGGGTCTCACGAATGACCTTGCGCACGTCATCTGGAATTACTACAAATTCTGGCTCTGCTGCTTTCTTGCTTGCCATCGCTCCTGCCTTCTCCTTTCACGGGTCGGAGGGTGTCTTGTCCCTCCGCCACGTCCTTATTTGTTCCACACACCCCGTAGAGACCTTTGCTACCAGCGCCCCACGAGACAAACGCTATTCTCAATCTGTAACATATGGTGAGTGGTCATTCAACTACCGGGGCGTGGCTCGCTGGTCTCGCTCCTTCAGGACGGCATGGCCTTTGCTTCCTCATAATGTCACAGAATCTGGCCGATGAGACACCGAAGGAACCAAGATGCACAATTTCTTACTGCGCGAACTCCCTGAGAAACTGAAAGCGCTCCCTGACCTCGCCTTAGATCTTCGTTGGACGTGGAGCCACGCCGGCGACGAATTGTGGCGCCGGATCAGTCCCGACCTGTGGGAGCGCTCACAAAACCCGTGGGTCATCTTACAAAACGTCTCGGGACAAGAGTTGCAAGCCTTTGCCGACGACCTGCAATTTATGGCGGAGTTTGATCGTCTCGTGGCGGTCCATCAGCAGTATTTTTCTGAGCCTGCCTGGTATCAGCTCACCTACCCCGAGGACGGACTCAAGGGGGTTGCCTATTTCAGCTTGGAGTTCGGCTTAGGAGAAGCCCTGCCGTTCTATGCCGGCGGCCTGGGTATCCTGGCGGGCGATACCCTCAAAGCCGCCAGCGACCTCGGGGTGCCGGTGGTCGGCGTGGGGTTGCTCTATAACACCGGCTACTTTCGTCAAATCGTGGATGCGGCGGGGCGGCAGAGCGAGACCTATCCGTACAACGATTCGACGTCGTTGCCGATCCAGCCGGTCACAACGACGTCCGGGAATTTGCAGCACGTTGCCCTAGATTTTCCCGGTCGCACCCTGCAGTTACGGATTTGGCAAGTGCGGGTGGGCCGGGTCACGCTCTACCTGCTCGACAGCAATGATCCGCTGAATAGTCCTGTCGATCGGGGTATTACCAGTACGCTCTATGGGGGAGGCAGCGAGCAGCGGCTCATGCAGGAAATTGTCCTTGGCATCGGCGGTTGGCTTGCCATAGCAGCGCTGGGGATGCCGATTAACGTCTGCCATCTCAACGAGGGTCATGCGGCCTTTGTCATCCTGGAGCGTGCGCGTCGCTGCATGCGTGCCCACAAGCTCTCCTTTTGGGAAGCGCTGTGGGCTACACGGGCCGGGAATGTGTTTACGACCCATACGCCCGTCGCTGCCGGGTTCGACACGTACAGTCCGGCGTTGATTCAAAAGTATTTCCCCTACTTCCGGGCCTATCTCGCCCAGTTGGGCCTCTCGTTGAGCGAGCTGCTCGCCCTGGGCCGACGGGACCCGCATGACGACAACGAGCCGTTCAATATGGCGTACCTGGCCATGCGCGGTTGCGGTGCGGCCAACGGGGTCAGTCAGTTGCATGGCGCTGTGAGTCGACGGATCTTCGCTGATCTGTACCCCCGCTGGCCCCAGCCTGATATCCCTGTCACGCATGTGACCAATGGGGTGCACGTCCCGTCGTGGGATTCTCCCTGGGCGGACACGTTGTGGACAGAAGCCTGTGGCAAAGGGCGGTGGTGCGGCGAGACAGAGCCCCTAACGCATGCAATCCAGGCCCTGTCGGATGAGACGCTCTGGCAATTTCGGGCAGAGGAGCGTCATGACTTGGTTCTCTATGCTCGTGATCGCCTGGCTACACAACTTGGCCAACGTGGGGCGGAACCGGAGGCCGTCAGTCACGTGGCCCAGACGCTCAACCCGAACGCCTTAACGCTCGGATTCGCCCGTCGGTTTACTACGTACAAACGGCCTAATCTGCTGCTCCACGATCCTGCACGCCTGGAGCGCCTACTGACGAACGCCCGGTGTCCTGTGCAACTCATCGTCGCGGGCAAGGCGCATCCCGAAGATGAACCGGGCAAGCGCCTGGTGCAGTCATGGATCGAGTTCCTTAAGCGGCCCGCGGTGCGTCAACATGCTGTATTCCTCGAAGATTATGACATAGCGCTGGCGCAGCAACTGGTGCAGGGGGTTGATGTGTGGATCAATACCCCACGGCGACCCTGGGAGGCCTGTGGGACGAGCGGAATGAAGGTGTTGGTCAACGGTGGCCTCAACCTGTCGGAGTTAGAGGGGTGGTGGGCGGAGGCGTATACCTCCGATGTGGGCTGGGCACTGGGAGACGGGCACGAACACGCAGAGTCAGATTGGGATGCGCGTGAAGCTGAAGAACTCTATCGCTTGTTAGAAGACGAGATCGTCCCCGCCTTCTACGACCGCGATGCCCACGGTGTCCCGCGGGGGTGGGTTGCCCGCATGCGAGCCAGTATGGCGCGACTTGCGCCGCAATTTAGCACTAACCGCATGATGCGAGAGTATGTGGAACGCCTCTACCTGCCAGCGGCTGCAGCCTACGTACGTCGCACCACGAGCAACAGTGCGCTGGCCAAGGAACTGCAGCAATGGTGGATACATCTTCGTACCGTGTGGCATGAAGTTCATATCGGACACCTCGAGGTGGGCCAGGATGGGGAACACTGGGTTTTTACTACGCAGGTATACCTGGCAGAAATCGACCCCAAGTGGGTCTGCGTCGAGCTGTACGCTGAGCCAATCGCTGATGAAGCGCCGCTCCGCCTGCGGATGGACAGAATTGCCTCCATTCCTGGGGCCATCAATGGCTATTGCTACGCCGGAAGGGTGCCCGCCACGCGCCCAGCGTCACACTTCACGCCGCGCATTATCCCATACCATCCCGAGGCGCAGGTTCCCATGGAAGCAACGTTGATTTACTGGTACGGCTGAGAGAAAAGGGCGTGCGGCTTCGTGTGTCTCTCGACCGGTTATTCCTGCGAAAACGACAGGCGCACGTCCGTGCGCCCCTACGGACGTTTCATCATCACGGGTGTGCCCCCACTGCATGACCGTTCCTGCGAAAGGTAGGGGTCAGGGACGAGCGGCACGGGTACCAATGGCACGCCTACTGGTCCGCAGTGTCGCCTGGCTCGCCAGCACCTGGTAACGAGACCACAAAGCGGGTCCCCTGACCTAGCGCACTGGTGTAGGTCAAGGTCCCACCATGAGCCGCCACGATCTGCCGCACGATCGCCAGACCCAAGCCCGACCCGTCCTTTTTCGTCGTCACGAACGGCTCGAAGATATTGACGCCGTCGGCAATGCCAGTGCCGGTGTCGGTCATCGTCAACTGCACGTACGCCCCGGCAGTGTCGAGCGCCACAGTCAGCGTTCCCCCTTCTGGCATAGCTTCCGTGGCATTCTTGCACAGATTCAGCACTACCTGCCTGAGCTTGTCGGGATCGACGTGGAGCAGGGGGAGATCGGGGGTCACGTGGTGTTTCACTGTGACCCCCTGTGCGCTGTGGAGCGGCATCTCCGCCGTGAGCACCTCACGCACCAGCTGGCCCAGATCCGTCGGGCGTAGTATCAGGCGCTTCGGGCGTGAGAGGAGGCGAAACTCGGCCAGAAGATTGGCTAGGTGGAACGTTTGCGTGCGTAAGCTGCGGACGGATCTCTGTACGGTTTCATCCTCCATCAGGGTCCCGAGTCGCCGTTCGAGCAGCTGGATGCTCAGCGCCATCCCGTTCAGCGGATTGCCGATTTCATGCGCCAGAGTCGCGGCGGTGGTGCCGATGGCAGCCAGGCGTTCCTTCTCAATGATCTGCTCTTGCAATTGTACAGTGGCGGAGATGTCACGAATAAACGCACTATAACGGGCTTGTGCTCCGAGTTTCACTTCAACGATTGATAACTCAATCGGAAAGACCTCGCCGTTCTTGCGTTGGGCGGTGACCTTGCGGACGCGGCCAATGGCGCGGGGTTCTCGCGTCGCGTGGTAATGAGCGAGGTACTGATCATGTTCCGTGGCGTAGGAGTCGGGCATGAGCAGGTTCACTTTCTGTCCTTGGACCTCGGCGGTGCTATAGCCAAACATTCGCTCCGCGGCCCGATTGAACTGCTTGATGTGCCCGTGAGCATCAATGGACACCACGGCATCTTGCGTGGTATCGATCAGCGCTTGCAGCCAGATCTGCGACCGTTGACGCTCGGTCACATCGATGCCAATTGAGAGCAAGCTGGTGACCTGTCCATTCCCATCCGAGAGCGTTGCGTCGTACCACTGAATCAGGCGTTCCGAACCGTCTTTGATGATAATAGGAGTGATGGCGCCACGGGTCTGGACACTGTCAACGGCCTGCCGGAATAATGGTCGGAGGTAGTCATGCTCGCGCGGCGGGACGAAGGTCGTAAACCAGTCTTTCCCCTGCACCTCGCTGAGCGAATAGCCGGACAGTGTTTCCATATAGGGGTTGTAGCGGACGATCCGGCCCTGGGGATCGAGCACGAGGATGATCACCTGGGCGGTGTCGATCAGACTATCGGCAAAATATCTCTGGCGGCGGACGGCCTCCTCTGCGTGTTTCCGTGCGCTAATGTCCTGAATGTACGCGGTAAGGTACGGAGCGCGTTCCGGTGTTTCCCGGACCATGGCAACATTGACCAGGACCCACACGTCATGCCCCTGCTTATGACGGTAGCGCTTTTCTCGCTGGTAGGAGACGGTTTCTCCCGCGACCAGGCGCCGAAGGTTGTCCTCATCAGCCTGAACATCATCGGGGTGGGTAAGGGCTTGAACGGTTGTGCCGCGTAATTCCATCTCACTATATCCCAGCATCGCGCGCAATGCCGCATTGACTTCATACCAACGCCCCTCTAGTGTCAGGAGTGCCATGCCAACCGGAGCATACTCAAAGGCGTGGCGAAAACGCGCTTCGCTGGTCTGCTGTGCGGTGCTCTGGTGTGCCAACTCAATGGTCCGTTCTATGAGATGCTGGTGGAAACCCGTCGTCGATTGCTGTGCTGAGTCACGGCTAAACTGGCTACTCATTGCGCTGATCTCCTCTCTGGTCGGTGTGTTTGAGCGCACGGCGAGCGCTCTCCACCAAAGCGACGAGTTGGACTACCATCAGCGCTGGTCCAGGAAGGTGGTGGTTCCCGCGGCTGGAAACCCCTTGAGAACGGCCTCAGCATGGGCCAGCCTCTCCCGCAAGCCGGCGGCGCCGTCCTGCGGCTGTCTGCCAGCGCGTCGTAAGGCCTGGAATACTGTGCACAGCCCCTGCTGTAGGTCTGACAGCAGATTCATAACCTCAGGGAACTGACAAGTCCGTCCAGGCGATGACCCGGGTGTTACCTGCTGCCTTGCTGCCATCACGTGGAAGCCAGCGACGAACCCCGCCACACACCCCTCCTGGTAGGCTGGCTGAGCCGTGACCTCACTCCATTCGACCTGCGAGTGATACTGCCCTTGTGGCTTTTGTTGTTCCTCGCCGCGCACGGCGGTTGCCCGCCGCAACCCGGCGGCGTAGCCTAGCTCGTAGGCGGCCACAAACCTTTTCAACATGACTATCCCCCTGTGAAATTCAGCAAGTTTTCGTCTGTTCCTACAGGCGTCTCCGCTGGGCCAGCAAAACTGTACAGTGTGTAATGTCAGACCCCTTCGCTCCCAACTACAGCAGCGGCTAACGCAGTCCGGCTATGGCAGCGAGTCAAGCAGCGCTGCCAACTCTTCGGCAAATTTGCACTTGTCGATGACCCCATCCAGGCCAGCCGCCCATGTGTTCTCTCTGTATACCTGGGCATCATAGACGGTCATCAGCATCACGCGGGAGGCGGAGGCGACTCTTTTAATGGCGCGCCCCACCTCGATGCCTTTGCCATCGGGCAGAACCTCATCGACCAAGACCAGATCGGGCGCCTCTTTGTTTGCGTACTCGATCGCGTCATCACCGTAGTGCGCCCACACGAGCCCGCTAATCCGCTGATCACCGCTCAGTACGTTGCTGACGGCGTGTACAAAACTATAGTGGTGATCAACCAGAAGCAGACTACGCGCTGGTGTAGGGCTATTGTTAACGTTCATCGGAGCAGGTCATAGCCTGCGTCCGACGGCCCAACAATCCCGATTGTTCCTATTTTCACACGACACGGTTTCCTAAAACTGCGCGGAGAAAAGTCCTCGCTGAGTGCGCAGATAAACCCTCATTGGGGCGACACGTACGCGTCGTGCTGCTGTCCACACCACTGCCGTTTGCTCCGCCGGGATACCGCGTTGCTCTTTCGTTGCTCTCGCACGAACTAATCTAATATTTAGAGTATATTTTGTCAATATATTGAGCAGTTTTAAGCGGTAAGCCAAAAACAGCCTGCCCATCAACCCTGCTCTGACTCCGTATCAATGAGGCCAAGGCGGATCGCGTAGCGAATCAGGCCCGGTAAGTCGTGAATGTCGAGACGGTCCATCAAGCGGGCGCGGCGGGATTCGATGGCCTTTTGGCTGAGATGCAAACGCGGGGCTATTTCTTTGGCGGTATATCCTTCGGCTATCAATTGTAACAACTCGCGTTCACTGGTCCGCAGAGGTTTCTCTGTCGAAGTCGCCACTGAGGTTCCCGGCTCTTGACCGCGCAACCGCCGCAGATGGTTTGTCACGTGCGACGCAATAGCGGGACTCAGATACGTTCTGCCCTGGACAACCGTACGCAGGGCGGCCTCTAACTCTTCACGTGCCGCGGTCTTGACCAGGTAGCCCGCCGCCCCCGCCTCGACTGCTCGCACCACGTACGGTTCTGTGGCATGCACCGACAGGACGACCACCCGCACCTGTGGATAGTCGCGCGTGATATAGGCCGTAGCATCCAGCCCATTCAGGTCAGCCATGGTAATGTCCATCAGGACGACGGCGGGTCGGAGCGTCTTGACCTGCTGTAAGGTCTGGCGGCCGTTGTCAGCTTCGCCGACCACCTCAACGTCCGGCATTTGCTCAAGCAGCGCGCGAATCCCCGCACGAACCAATACATGATCCTCCACGAGGAGTACGCGAAGGGGTGTCATTCTTCCTCTCCGTGGTCTTGGCCGGCGGACGCGATCCTGTCATTGGTGGAAAAGACCGCCGCAGGCAGCGTCGCAGCTGGGTTGGAGGGTATGCAAGCACGGATTTCCGTTCCCCGTCCGGGCGCAGAAATAATGTCGATGGAGCCACCGACCATCTCGACGCGTTCCACCATCCCTGGCACGCCAATACCGCCCCCGTGCGTCGCGAACCCCCGTATCCTGGCAACATCAAACCCAACACCATTATCACGCACGATGAGATATATCGTTCCGTTTCGTAGCGCCACCTCCACCGAGACCAACGTGGCCTGGGCATGCTTGGCCACGTTGGTTAATGCTTCTTGGGTCACACGGAAACACGTAATCTCAGCCACCGAACCAGGACTGGTGGGAAAGGGCATCGCCGCAAAGTTGATAGGCAGCGCCAGTCGTCGGGCCTGGCGCTCGCAGTACCATTGCAGGGCCGGAACGAGTCCCAGGTCGTCGAGCATGGGAGGGCGCAAGTCTAGCGACAGAGTGCGCACTTGTTCGACCAAGTCCTCAACCATGTCACTACTCTCGTCAAGCTGGGGAGGAACCGGAGATAAGGCCTGAGCAACGGCTCCGAGGTTGAGTTTGATCGCGGTCAGGGTTTGCATGATCTCGTCGTGCAGTTCCCGTGCCAGATGGTGTCTCTCAGCCTCCTCGACCTCCACGAGTTGTCGTACCAGCCGCTGCCGGGTAGTCTCGGCCGCTGTGCGAGCAGTGACGTCGCTTAAAACCGTGCGGTATTGTCCTGGACTTCCCTCGGCATCGGCAGGCGCGGCACTGTCAAGCTGGAGGATTACCTGGGTTCCATCCGACCGCGAGCGCGACAGTTCGCACGTCGAAGAGAGGCTGCCAGTGCGCAGTCGCTGGAGATGACGGAAGAAACTGTCGCGGGTTTCCACAGCGATGAACCTCAGGAGGTTGGCATTGATCAGCCGCGCGCGGTCTGTTTCCAAGAGACGCGTTGCGGTCAGGTTTGCTTCCAGAATGACGCCGTCAGGCGTGAGCGTCACATACCCCACTGGGGCAAAATCATACAGGTCTTGATAGCGGTCGCGGGCTGCGGCTAATTGCGCCTGCGCCTGTTGGAGTTCCTCGTTTTGCACTTGCAGCTCAATCTGGGCGACTTGCAGCTCGTGTACCAGCCGCTTCATCTGCGTGTCGGACATGCGCTGCAGGTCCCCGTGCGCCGAGCGCAGCCGCTCCTCAGCCTGCCGCCGCAGGGCGTCGGCCTGCGCAGTGGTGTTTGCGGAGGCTGTCTGAGAAGGAGAAGGAACAGTGTCTTTGCCAGGGGCTGGAAGCGACGACGTAATCTCGGTTTTGCCAGACAAGGATTGCTTCGCTGTGCCCGCCATGACATTTTTTTCTGGGTTCATGTTCATTCTATCTTCTCCATCGCCAGCAGAATAAGCACGGGCAAGTCATCCGTCTGCGCAATGCCGCGGGCGTTGAGCATCAGCTTCTTTTTCCCGAGGTTGGGAAGTGCGAGCTCAACGTCAACATTCTCCCTGGTTGCGCGTTGCGTTAAGGTCTCTTCCAACAGTCCGCGCACGGGCGGAGTATTCCGCCCTCCTCCTTGCAGTTCCAGGAGGCGCTGCCCGACAACGTCATGCTGGGAAAGTTGAAACATACGCGCAAAGGCGCGATTGACCGAAACCACCCGCAAGTCATCGTCGAGGACCACGAACGCTTCGCGCAGGATATCAACAACGCTGTCGACGTAGTGCCGGGCGTTCGTGCGGTGCGTCTGCTCAGCCTGCTTTTGCCTGGAGATATCAACGAAAGTCATAACGAGCCCGTCGATCACGTTCTCGCTAGTGCGATAGGGGAGCAAGCGTATCGAGTACCACTGATCCTCATGCGCGGCGACCTCCAACTCCTTGAAGGTGAGTGTACGCAACACCTCGCGCGCGTCAGTTTCCAATTGCTCGTAGTGCAGGCTTGAGACAATATCACTGATAGGCCGTCCCACATCAGCGGCAATCAGCTTGAACACGTGCTTGGTCTGCGGGGTAAACCGTTTAATGCATAACTGGTTGTCGAGGAACAACGTGGCGATGTCGGTACTATTGAGCAGGTTCTGCATGTCATCGTTCGTGCGTGAGAGCTGTTCCACTTTGCTCTGCAGTTCGCTGTTCACCGTCTGCAATTCTTCGTTGAGCGACTGCATCTCTTCCTTGGCGGTCTCTAACTCCTCGTTGGCGCTCTGCAATTCCTCGTTGGTGGATTGCAGCTCTTCGTTGGTGGAGTTGAGTTCTTCGTTGGTAGAGTTGGCCTCCTCGATGGTGCTTTGCAGCGTGTCGCGTAACATCTGGGTCTCGCGTTCGAGTGCAGTTACCCGTCCCTCTTCGGTAACCTCCCCCTGGCTGCCTTTCGTCTTGCGGCGACGACGCGACGGGGGGGGCGGTTCGACAAAGCTCACCAGCACCAACCCGTGCAGCGCCTCTGGCTCGGTAATCTTCTGCACGCGCACATCGACCGCGACGATTTCGCCATTCGTGCGCACCTCGACCCCTTTATGGACAACAGCTTGATCCTGGGTTGTCGCTTCACGGATGGCAGCCAGCAAATCCATCCGCAGCCCTTCGCGCGCCATGGTATGAATGTTGTGAGTCGGGGGACCCGGCGCGGGTTGCAGAAAATGGCCGGTCAGTCCGTGAATGTACACAATATCACCACGCTCGTTGACAATCACGCTGGGCGGGACAAACTGCTGTACTAACACCCTGTCCGCCAGGGTGGCCAGCGTGGCATCAGCCGCTCTGCTCACGTCGCTGAGGGGAAGCGCCGTTCTTTCAACGGTTCTGGCCCGAGTGGGAAAATCTACCATGAGCGGCGCAGTCGGCGGCGAGTCTTTGCGTTTGAACACCTTCCAACGGTGGTCCAGCGTCGCGAAGAGATCAGTGAACCCGCCGATGGTTTCTGACGACCCAAGAAACAAGAGGCCGCCGGGATTTAACGCATAGTGAAACAAGGGTACGAGCTGGTGCTGCATCTCGGTGGTCAAGTAAATCAGCAGGTTGCGACACGAGAGGAGGTCCAACTTGGTAAAGGGCGGATCAGTGATAACATTCTGCTCGGCAAACACTACCACGTCGCGAATCTCTTTTTTGATGCGATAATTGCCGTCCTCTGTGACAAAAAACCGCTCCAGCCGCTCGGCACTGACGTCTACGGCAATCCCGCCGGGATAGAGTCCACTCCGCGCTTTCTCGATCGTCTGGGGATTCACGTCAGTCGCGAAAATCTGCAGCGGGCGTGGCTTCTGCGCGCGTTCGAGTCCCTCGCGTAGGAGCATGGCCAGTGAATATGCTTCTTCTCCGGTTGAACAGCCTGGTACCCACACGCGGAGAGGTTGTGTGTCCGGGTGGGCGGCCAGCAAGTCTGGTAATGCGTGGTCCGCCAGGAACGCAAAGGCCTGCGGATCGCGAAAAAAGTTGGTCACACCAATAAGGAGTTCCTGAAAGAGCAGGTCCAGTTCGTAGGGGTGTTCGTATAAAAAGCGCAGGTACTTCTCCGCGGTCCGAATCTGATGGACGTTCATCCGCCGCTCGATGCGCCGCTCCAACGGTCTGGTCTTGTACACGGAAAAATCTTGGCGGGTACGGCTGCGCAACAATACACAAACCTGTCGCATTACCTCCGGCGTCACGCCGACACTCGCCGTGGGGACGGCAGGCGCTTGCAAGTACGGGCCTTGCACGAAACTCAGCAACTGGCGAGGCATCTGTTCGACAGCGAGAACATAGGCAGCTGCGCCAGTGGCAGCGGCGCTCGTCGGCATGCCGGCAAACTTCGCTGAGTGTTCCTCCTGCACGATCACCAAACCGCCCACCCCGTTGACCGCCTGCACCCCGAGCGTGCCGTCGGTGCCCGTCCCGGACAAGACGATACAGATCGCTTTGTCCTTGCGATCGTCTGCCAGCGAGCGAAAAAAATAATCGACGGGGAACTGCAAGACGCCATGCGTAACATTGCCAGGCATGGGTTGCAGCACTCCGTCGAGCAGCGCTGCAAGCATCCCCGCAGGTGGAAGGTAGATCGTATTCGGCTCCGCCCGCACTCCGTCGGTAACTTCGTACACTGGCATCGTCGTGTGGTTTCTCAGTAATTCGGGCAGCAGACTGACACGGTCGGCCGCCTGATGAGTAACGATGACGAAGGCGATGCCGCTGTCGGTGGGCATGGCGTCAAAAAACGCCTCCAACGCCTCGAGACCGCCTGCCGAGGCGCCAATGCCGACAATGGGCACCCTGGCGTTCAGCGCTTCGGTGTCGGGAACGTCCGCAGTCTTTTCATCTTGCGGTGCCGGTTTGTCTACGCCCTCGGGGTTTTCGTTCTCTTCGGCCACAGAGTCCTCCTTATCCGGTCAGGGCCTCTCTTTTGTCATTTCCTAGATGCCACTAACCGTCAAGAGCTATAAAACCACAGAGGAACGAAGCAATGGCCAACTGTGTACGGGCCAGATATTCACCGACTCCCCGACTTGAGGATGGGGAGCTCAGTCATGCACCCCGCGCAGTTACTCCCCAGTCACCCAGTGAGACTCCCATGGCATTACGTTTAGGCAGAGCAGTCCTTGCGAGGAGCATCAGCGACCACGCAATCCCTGCAGAAAGCAAAGATTGCTTCACGCCGTTCGCAATGACACCACAGATTCACTTACTGGCTATTGAGCGAGACTCAGGTAGCCGCGAGTTTTTTCGCCAGGTAGGCCACACTCGCATTGACCGTGTTCATCAACGGATAATCGGCCTCGGGAATCTCCACGCCCGTGGCTTCATGAATGGCAATCATGATGTTGAGGGAGTCCATCGAATCGATGTCGAGTTGTTCCCGGACGTCCACGTTGGGATCAAGCTGGTCGAGATCAGCTTCCGGGGCAATCTCCCCGATCGCTTGTAACACCACCGCTTTCAGTTCGTCGTTACTCATAGTTTCTCCGGTTCCTGTAATAAGCGCTCGATCGTGGCGAGAAAAAGTCCACCCCGGTGCCCGTCGCTGGCGCGATGATCGGCGGCGAGCGTTGCCAGGATAACTGGTTTCACGCCGAGCATGCCGTTCGTCGCCCACGGCTGCTCACCCACTTTACCGAAGCCAACCAAGCCAACCTGCGGGGGATAGATAACCCCGAAGACCGTCTCGACTCCTTGTTCACCGAGACTGGTTACCGTCAACGTGGCATCAGCGATTTCCGAACTCCGCAGTACCCCGGCCCGTACGCGTTTGACCAGGTCGCGGAGATTCACCATGATCTCGCTCAGACTTTGTTTGTCGACATCATGTATGGCCGGGGCGATCAGTCCGCCCTGTCGCACGGAAACGGCCACGCCCAGGTGAATCGCCTCGCTGGGGTGAAATGCTCCGTCCGTCCAAAAGCCATTCAGTTCCGGAAACTGACGCGCCGCGAGCGCGACTGCCTTGAGGAGAAGTACCGCGTACAATAAACGGTCGGTCACGGGTCGTTTGAGATTCTCGGCCTGCAACCAAGCGAGCGCCCGGCTCATGTCTACTCGGGTTGCCAAATAATAATGCGGAATCTCCCGTTTGGAGCGCGTCATTGCCGCAGCAATCGCCCGACGCATCGCTGCATGACGCTCGGTCGGAGTCAGTGGTGACTTTGCCGGCGCAACACGTTGCGGCGCTTCTGTTGGGGGCGCGGTGGGCGGTGTCACTGGCCGCGCGGCAGTAGGGGCCTCTTGTTTTGCCGCTGCCGCTTTCTCCACATCCGCTCTGGTGATGGCGCCATCCGGACCGGTTCCGGTGACCGTTTTCAGATCTACTCCACGTTCAACCGCAACGCGCATGGCCAACGGCGACACGCGTAAGCGACCAGTGGGGGGAGGCGCAACGGGTCGCGGTGCTTTTTCTACTTTGGTGGCTGGCGCAGGGGGTGCTGCCACCGCTTTCACTACCGGAGGCTTTTCTACTGGCTTTGGCGGTGGGGGGGGGGCGGCTGCGACAGTTTTGGCGGCGGCCGGTTGCGCCGCAGCTCCTTCACTCTCAGCGCTCACAACGGCGAGGGGGGTACCAACTGGGACTGTCTGTCCAACCGCGACTAACAGTTGCTCGATAACCCCACTGGAGAAAATCTCCACCTCAATCTCCGCTTTTTCGGTATCGACGACCGCAACAATATCACCACGCTTTACCAGGTCCCCGGGTTTTACCAGCCACGCGATGACCGTACCCACTTCCATATCGGCCCCCAGCGAGGGCATACAAAACTCAGCCACGGGTTCCCACCATCTGCTGCACTGTAGCAATGATTGTATTCACTTGCGGCACTGCCGCGTCTTCGAGGTGTTTGGCGTACGGAATCGGGACTTCCGCACTACACACCCGCTGCACGGGGGCATCAAGCTCGTAGAAGGCCTGCTCCATAATGCGAGCGCTAATCTCCGCAGCGATTCCGCCGCTACGCCAGCCTTCATCAACAATGACCGCCCGATGCGTCTTCGTAACCGATTCCACGATGGTTCCAGTATCGAGTGGACGGAGTGTACGTAAATCGATCACCTCAGCGGAGATGTCATTGCTCGCGAGGTTCTCGGCCGCCTCCAGGGTCTTCGCGAGTGAGCCGCCGTATGTGATGAGACTCACCTCGGTTCCCGCTCTCCTGACGACAGCGTAGTCAATATCGACTGGGCCAGCGTCGGGGGCGAGTTCTCCTTCCTGATTGTAGAGCCCCCCATGCTCAAAAATCAGCACGGGATCAGGATCTTGCAGGGCAGTCCACAACATGCCGCGGGCATCTTCCACGGTTGCGGGCGTCACGATCTTGATCCCAGGAATATGCGCGTACCACCCTTCGAGGCTGTGGGAATGCTGCGCTGCGAGCTGCCGACCTGCCCCCGTAGTCATACGGATCACCACAGGAATATTGAACTGTCCGCCCGACATGTGCAGGATCGTCGCCGCGTTATTGACGATTTGATCAAGCGCCAGCAGGCTAAAGTTTACCGTCATGATCTCGACGATGGGGCGCATACCGCCAAGAGCGGCGCCGATGCCCGCCCCGACAAAAGCCGCCTCCGAGAGCGGGGTGTCGCGAATACGTTCAGGGCCAAACTCGTCGAGCAACCCTTTGCTGACCGCAAAACACCCGCCGTAGCGACCCACATCCTCGCCCATGAGGAACACGCGATCGTCTCTTTGCAACGCTTCACGAATAGCTGCCCGCATTGCGTCACGATAGGTCATGCGCATGGGGTCTGTTTGTTCTGGCACGCTCAACCTCTTTCCGAATAGACATACTTGGTCAAATCTTCTACCGGTTCCCAGGTGCCTGCCTCGGCAAAGGCGATGGCCTCCTCGATCTCGGTAGTGACCTGTTCCTCGATCCGAGCCCGGTCTTCGTCGCGTATGAGTTCCTGGGCACGCAGGCGGTCTTCGAAGGCGACGATCGGGTCACGTTTTTTCCATTGTTCCACTTCTTCCTTGGAGCGATAGAGTTGCGGGTCATACATCGAGTGAGCCCGGAAACGATAGGTGCGGAATTCGAGAAAATACGGGCCGCCACCAGATCGGACCGCCAGCACCGCCCGTTGGGTTGCCGACTCACAGGCTAGCACATCCATGCCGTCAACCGGCCAGGCCGGTATTTCGTAGCTCGCGGCTTTAATACATAAGTCGACTTCCGACTCGGAACGGGTCAACGCGGTGCCCATCGCATACTGATTGTTCTCGCAGCAGAAGAGGACCGGAAGTTTCCACAAGGCGGCCAAATTGAGGCTCTCGTGAAACTCTCCTTCTGCCACTGCGCCCTCACCAAAAAAACATGCCGTCACCCGTGGGCGCTGCTGCATCTTGTCAGCCAGGGCAAGACCGACAGCGACCGGTAACCCGCCACCAACAATCGCATTGCCGCCATAGAACCGCGTAGCCGTGTCAAAAAGGTGCATTGAGCCACCGCGTCCGCGGCTGCAGCCTTCTTGTTTGCCGTACATCTCCGCCATGATCGCTTGCGGGGACACGCCTCGGGCCAGGGCATGCCCGTGCTCGCGATAGGTCGCGACTACGGCATCATCTGGTTCAAGCGCTTGCATCGCACCCACGGCTACTGCTTCCTCGCCGATATACAAATGGAGAAAGCCTCGAATTTTGGCTGCACTATACAATTCCGCACATTTCTCCTCGAAACGGCGGATCCGTAACATCTCACGTAAGAGCAACACGCCGTGATGGCGATCAAGTGTGGTATCTACGGTCTGGAATTGTGTGGTAGTCATAGTATCCCTTAGGCGGTTCGTCGTTTCCCCATTGCCCCTCCTCCTCATTCTTCCTTATCCCTGATCTGTTGTCCCCTAGGTTATCCACCGTAGGGTGGCCACAACGAGCGAGCCATACGATCTATTGGACTACGTCTCGCTTTCCAGTGTCGAGACATCACCCTCGGGTAACCCGAGTTCCCGCGCTTTCAGGAGACGACGCATAATCTTGCCACTACGGGTCTTTGGGACGCTCGACACCAGATCAATTTCTTTCGGGGCCACAACGGCTCCGAGGCGTTTCCGGGCGAATCCAAGTAACTCGCGACGTAACGCGTCACTCGGTGTGGCGGCGGCCTTCAATGCAACAAACGCTTTGACGATCTCCCCAGCGACGGGATCAGGCTTGCCGATCACTCCCACCTCGGCCACGGCCGGGTGCTCCATGAGTGCGCTTTCGACCTCGAACGGACCGATGAGATGGCCAGACGATTTGATTACATCATCTGCACGACCCACAAACCAAAAATAGCCATTCGCATCACGCCGGGCGAGATCGCCACTCAGGTACCAGCCGTCCACGAAACACTTCCGATAGCGCTCTTCTTCGTGCAGGTAGCCGCGAAACATCGATGGCCAGCCGGGGCGCAGGGCCAATTCACCCTCCCTGTCTGGCTCCTCGATGACGGTGACCGTCCCAGGGGTCTGACGCTGCACGATTGCGACGTCGATGCCCGGCAATGGTCGACCCATCGACCCTGGACGGATAGCCATGGCCGCATAGTTGGCGATCATGATGCCGCCGGTCTCGGTTTGCCACCAGTTGTCATGGATGGGGAACCCAAACGCCTCTTTACCCCAGACAACAGCTTCGGGATTCAACGGCTCGCCCACACTGGCAATGAAGCGGAGAGAGGGAAACTGATATTTGCGCGCGGTGTCGGCTCCGACTTTCATCATCATCCGCACCGCGGTCGGGGCCGTATACCAAACTGTGACTTTCTCTTTTTGTAACAAGCTGTACCATCGCTCGGCATCGAAATCCGCTTCGTCGATGATGCTGGTAATCCCGTGCGTGAGCGGTGCGATGATGCCGTATGACGTGCCAGTAACCCAGCCCGGATCGGCAGTGCACCAGAAAATATCTGTGGGATGGAAGTCCAGCGCGTAACGACCGGTCAGATGATGGGCTACAACCGCCTCATGGACATGCATCGCCCCTTTGGGTTTCCCTGTCGTCCCGCTGGTAAAGTGCAACAGGGCAAAATCCTCAGGGTCTGTCGGCTCAATAGTAAACTCAGGACTGGCGTCCTCCATGACCTGATGAAAGTCGAGGGTGTCGGGCGGAAGTGGCGTCGCTGGCGTGTCCCGTACGACCAGCACCTGCCGCAGGTGGGGGAGAGACGAACGCAGCGCGGCGACCTTGCGTTGATACAGCGTAGTCGTGGTAACCAGTACTACTCCCTCGCCGATAGCGAGGCGCTGATGAATAGGCTCTGGCCCAAAGGCCGAAAACAGGGGACAAAAGACGCTCCCGTTCTTCAGGGTGCCGAGCGCAGCGATGTACAGTTCGGGGATCCGGCCAGCGAGAACGAAAACGCGCTCACTTTTGCCCACGCCAAGTCTTTGCAACGCATTCGCGAAGCGGTTGGTCTGTTCCTGCAGGTCGCTGTACGTAAAGTTCTGCTCAGCACCATGACGCCCAAGCCAACGCAGCGCGAGATGATTCCGACGTGGCCCTTGGGCATGTCGGTCGATTGCCTCATGTGCGATATTAAGTCCACGTCCGTGCGGTAGACCGTCCAGCGCTCGCCGTGCCTGATCCCAGGAAAAGGTTTTGCGGACCTGCTCATAATCGGCCAGATTTGGTACAACGGCGAGATCGCGGGACGATTTTTCGATCGGTTGCCATTCCATACAAGGGTCCTTCGCGCCATTGGGTCGGCGCTCCTATCGATTGCTGGTCGCAAAGCTGATGCAAATCGGGGACCAACCGTCCGTAGAGGCACGGAATGCCCGTCGGTCACAACTGAAAGGCAGGGGTTGTTGTTTTCACCGCCACCCGACGCGCCCGGGTTCCTTCTCCTTTAGGGGGAAGGTCAGGAGAAGAAGACCAACTGGCTGAAAGTCCTTTTTTTCATTCCCTCACCCCAGTCCTCTCCTAAAGGGAGAGGGGATTGCTTTGCCAAAGACTGCTTATGTTGTGACCAGTGCAGGATGTCGTGCCCCTATCTTTTTTCCTCTAAGCTTTTTCCTAGAATTGACAATTTCCCTCAGTGTAGTTTCTCAGATTTGAGAAAAAATGAACCGTTTTGTCGAGGAGGCGCCCTTTTCGCGGAGGCATGGTTCCTGCTGAGCAATGTAAGCGAGTTGTCGTAGCGGGAAAGGAGATGTGACCGTGGACAAACGTTATCCAGATTATTACCAACACTTACAAAGCCTGATGGTCAAGCTTGGGAACGAATTACCGGGGCCCATGGCCGGGTTCGGGCAATTGCACCGTCATGCGGTTGCCGGAGGAACCCTGAGTACCAAAATTAAGGAACTCATCGCTCTGGGAATTGCTATCGCCTCCCGGTGTGACGGTTGTATCGCCTATCATGTCCATGATGCCTTACGGGCCGGTGCAACCCGAAAGGAGATTCTGGAAGCGATAGGTGTCGCCATTCTGATGGGGGGTGGCCCTGCGGCCATGTATGGGGCAGAAGCATTCGAAGCACTCGATCAATTTGAGACGGCGGGAGTGCGCTGACCGACAACCCGAACGATGAGCAGACCGGTGAATTGGCGTGCACAAATTGCTCTGGCTCTTGGCCTCTTTGCCGCCATTATTCTTTTCGAATTATTGTTTTTGCCGCAACATCTGAGCGAAGACCTCCCCTATAGTCAGTTTAAGACCTTAGTAAGAGAGAAAGGCGTCGCTGACCTGAGTATCAGTCCCTCCACAATCGAAGGGGTTTTGGTCGAGAAGGACGCACCCCCTGAGGTTGGTCCGCTCGCACCGCAACACCCAACGGCGCGGCGTTTCTCCACCCGGCGAGTTGAAGATCCAGATCTCGTCAAGGAACTGGAAGCCCAGGGAATCTCGTTTACCGGGCGGGCAGACCACGGTTCCTGGCTGCTGGGGATTCTCGCATGGGTAATCCCGCTCGTGTTGATTCTGTTCTTGTGGGGGGCATATGCCTCGAGCACGACTGGGGGCATGGGCGGAAGTACGATGACAGTCGGGAAGAGTCGCGCCAAGGTTTATGTCGAACACCAGATCAAAACCCGCTTTGACGATGTAGCTGGCGTCGACGAAGCCAAGGAAGAACTGCGGGAGGTGATCGAGTTCCTTCGTACGCCAGAAAAATTCCGTCGACTCGGTGGGAAAGTGCCGAAAGGGGTATTATTACTCGGGGCTCCTGGGACCGGGAAGACGTTGTTAGCGAAAGCTGTGGCCGGTGAGGCCGGCGTACCTTTCTTTAGTCTGTCGGGTTCAGAATTCGTCGAGATGTTCGTTGGCGTGGGGGCAGCACGCGTGCGTGACCTCTTTGCTCAGGCCCTACAAAAGGCCCCCTGCATTGTCTTTATTGATGAGTTGGACGCCTTGGGCAAAGCCCGTGGCATCAGTGCCACAGGAGGTCATGAAGAGCGCGAGCAGACCCTCAACCAGCTGCTGGTCGAAATGGACGGTTTCGACCCCAGTACCGGTGTCATCATCATGGCGGCGACCAACCGACCGGAAATTCTTGACCCGGCCTTGTTACGCGCTGGACGGTTCGATCGTCACGTCGCGCTGGATCGTCCAGATGTAAAAGGACGTGAAGCGATTCTCAGGGTTCATGCTGCCAATGTGCAACTGTCCCCTGACGTTGATCTGGGTGTGATCGCCGCTCGCACCCCAGGGTTCGTGGGGGCCGATCTGGCCATCCCTGTAAAGGTGGGAATCTTTCATGATTTCAGCGGTTTTGCTCTGATAGAGGCTTGCAGGGGAATGCCCCACAGAAGGGGCGAGTCCCAGGAGCGAGCGCAATGATTTTAGGCGAATGTT
>JBFWXH010000053.1:0-50524 GCA_050187625.1 Binatia bacterium | reverse complement strand
CTGCCGCTCATTGAGATGTGGCCAGACCCTCTCATACTTCTGGAGCAACCGGTTCTCGTCTGTCATGATGCTAGCCTATAGTCTTACTCTTCAGTTGTCGAGGTTATTTCGTACCAATTCCTAACGTATTATCCCGCACCCGAAAACAGAGATCCGTCTCGTCTGACATCTCATAAAGTCGGCCACTTGCACGTGAAAGCGACAATTGCCTCCACGTAGGCAGCTGGGTGTGTAGCGTGTGGGATGTGTCCAGCGCCCGGAAACGTAACGACCTCCACATGTGGAAGCGCCGCCGCGAGCTTGGTAACGACTGGCGCGAAGGTGGGTGGGCTTTGGTCGCCGAGCGTGAGCAGGGCGGGCTTGGAGAACCCGCGGATCCATCCGAGATCGAACCTGAGCAGTTCTGGATCGCGCGCCTCGTCCAGGAACGTCTGGGCATTCTCGATGAACGTCTGCTGGCTCTCACGTGGTAGTTGCGTCCACGAGCCGGGTCCGAGCGCCACGGTCTCGACGAACTGCTCTGCGGCACCAGTGTGGTCTCCGGAGGTGATCCGTGTGGCCACGGCACTAATCCGTTGACCTACTTCGTCGAGCATCGGCGCTAGCGTGGGATCTCCGGCGAGCAGCGAGAACAGCGGGGGCTCATGCCCGATGAGGCCCCGCAAGAGCTCGGGACGTTCGCCGGCCAACCGAAGCGAGATCGAAGCGCCGAATGAATTGCCGACCACCCACGCTGGCACGAGCCCCAGATATTCAATCAACGCGGCAAGATCAGCGACATCTTCGCGAATACTGCCTTGCCCGATAGGGCGCTCGCTCTGGCTGTGCCCGCGGCGGTCATAGGTGAGGACTCGAAACGAATTGGTTAGGCGCGGAACGACTAAATCCCAGTCATGGTGGGAGTCCCACGACCCGTGTACCAGAACGAGAGGCACTTCCCCGGTGCCTGTGAGCTCGTAAAAAAGCCGGATACCGTTCACTTTTGCCGTTGCCATGTTGAACCTCTTTTTCTGAAGTTGTCTGGTCCGCTCATTGCTCCAAGAAGCCCTATGCAATCAGCCGTGTAACGCCACCCGTCTCGGGCCGCCGCTTCAGCAGGGACCGCACGCGAGCGGCGATGCGGTGCAGCGTCTTGTTCGGCTCACCGGAGCCTTCCGCCTTGATGCAAGCCCAACCACTGTCGTAACGAGTGTTCTAACTTTTCAGTGTCTACTGTCAACAACCTCCCGACACTTTTGAGCACCAGCTTCTCATGAATGGTGAAGGTCTCACGCTTGGCGGCGGTCTCGACATTCAAGCCCGCTCCCTTCTAGTTGGCAAGCACCAACTCACCTGCCAGTAACGCCCCCGTTTTGCTGGTAAGTGGGACAATGAGCACGTCTTGAGATGCATGAGGCGCATTAATAACGATAACGGCGGGACGGACTTTTGCGTTGCTTAGATCAGAGAATGGATACCGCACGAGCACGATCTCATTTTTCGAGTAGCTCGGCATAGACGTCATCCTCGGCGTTTCCCCATATCTCGCTCAACGACGGCTCACTCGCGGCTAACCAGAAGCCCGCTTCATCTTTGGGCAACAGAGTCACTAATGCCCGGGTTGCTTCCGGGACCTTTACGGCTTCCAATGGGATTATTTTACCGTCACGAATGACTGCCCAAATCGTATTGATCCTGTTCGCTTACCTCAGAATCAGCATACAAAAGGTGTTCCGTGACAACAATTACGCTGGAGCCCAACGCCTGCCCTCTGCGCGAGCGGCCCACCCGCGGCCTTTCGGCTTTTTCAGAACCGCAACCGGGCGGCGATGCGGTGGCGCGCACAGTTAGATTCCGAAGTTATGAGAGAACCAAAAACGCGGCCTCTTCATCCTCGGCAAACGCTTTGATCGAGTCAAAGTTCTTCCGGATTACTTGCTCCACGTCAGCAGTCGTACAGTTGCCCAGCCTCACCCACACTATCTTCGGAGGAAATCCAAAGACGAAGCTCCGTTGATGAAAATCGGCATCCTTCGACACGATCATAAACCCCTGCTGCTTGGCATACTCCCAAACTACTGGATCGTCCGCCTCCTTCAGTCCCACCTCTCGGACATGAATAGAATCCGGGAAAAGGCCTGCCAAACGGCGCGCAAGTTTGTGGGACAAGTTCTGATCAAAGAGCAGTTTCATGCGGCTGGTACTGTCATGAGACGACGCTCCCGGTCAGCCGCAAAGGCGATGCACGCTTTGAGATCCTCTCGTGTCAGATCCGGAAAGTCGTCCAGAATTTCCTCTTCCGTCATATCGGACGCGAGGTATTCCAGCACTTCATACACGGTGATACGTAACCCACGCACACACGGTCTCCCGCCTCGTTTGTTGGGATCGATGGTAATGTACTTGCGATAGTCCATATGCTGAACAGTACGTCTCCAAAACAACTGTGGTCAAGAGGATAGAAGGAATCTAACGCCCAAGCGCACCGCGAGTGGCCACAACGTGACCTTTCAGCTTTAGCAGAATTCCAACGTGGCCGCGATGCGGTGGCGCGCACCGTTAGGCAGGGTCAGTGTCCTCCGATAGGTAGTTACGAATAAACTGGTAGCCAGTATAAAATTGCGCCAGGAGCTTGCAATTGTATACACTCAATTCCTCCACAAGATCTGGATCGTCAAAGTCTTTAGAATTTCTATTCAAGAAGCAGCTTTGCGCCGTCCCGTGTTGCTTGAGATGAGAAAGAACAGCCGCATACACAATTGCGTCTTGCGGAGAGAGCCCATTGCTCAAGTGGATACTCCTTTCCTGGGGCACTAAGAACAGCCGCATACACAATTGCGTCTTGCGGAGAGAGCCCATGCACTCTTTGGTATTGGGTCGCGTCTGTCAGAGTCAGTACCTCTAGCGGGATGACCTCTCCGGTTTTCAAGAGCCGCTCTCGTATTTCCTCTAACCGTTTGGCTTCTTCGTCCGCGCTGTCGATAAGCAAGGTGGTCACATTCTGAAATCCGCTGAGCCGCTGGGCATAGGTTGTCGTACGCGCCAACTGCTGCAGCTCAACATCGAGTTCAGCTTTCATGCGTTTCCGCTGTCTGTGACGCCGCACTAACGTCTCGTACGGTTCAGCAATAGAGTAGGCGGGAATAACAAGATGAACCTTGCCAGACTCGCTTAAACGTAAAATCTCCTCGCAGCTTACCTGTTGCTCTTGGAGCAACGCAAGTTCGAGCACAAAGTTCGACTCCACATAAACGTTCACGCCGCCTCTTCGTACTCGATTCGGCCATCTCTGACCGCCGTGAGAAAGCCCGATTCTGCCAGAACGCGCTGTCCTTCGGTAAACGCCTCTCGTTGCTCTTCTAACCGCACGAGGTCTCCTAGCCAGGCTGCGATCACCAATTCGAAAGCTTGACCGCTGATATCGTTGGGACTAATTCCTGCTCTCTCAAAATAGGGGGCGAAGAGCGGCTGGGCATCAAGCTCATACGTCGGCTGGATGAGGGTAGGTGCGGTGCTGGCGTTCTTCCAGAGGTATAACCGATCCGGTGTGACTAGGAGGAAAAAATCAGCCTGAGAGTACCCCCCGTGAACAAGCATGTTGCGTCGGAACTTCGTTGCCCATTCGGAGGAGGTGCCCTGCTTATTCTTGACTTCGGCAATGGCGATCAACCGTCCAGCACGGTTATACAAGGCAAGATCAACATAAGGGGATGGCATAAGAAATCTCCAATTTTTCCCGCCAAGGATAACACATTGGTGGCGATCTGCCTAACGGCTCGCCCCAACGGCAAGGCCCAATTGCTGCCGTTCAGGTTCAGCAGCATCCGCCACAGGGGCCGCGTCCGCTGGAGACGCGTGTTAGGTCTATTTTAGAACGGAACATCATCATCAAAGTTCTCAACCTCGGTGGGCGACGGTTGAATACCCTCTTTCTCGATAGCCTCAATGAATCGGATAGAACTGGTCACGTGACTAAAGATCAAGAGGCTTTCGTGGTAATTCAGTACCTTATTGTCGTGTGCGAGGCTCAGCTCATTTCTCACACGATTAAAAGCTTCCATGACTGAAATGCTTGATCGCAGTATGCGTTCTGTCATATCTGATTCAATAAGTCCCTCGTTCTTCAGAGCCTTCACGTATTCGCCCACAAGGTTGTGCAGCGGTTTCTCTCGTGATGTTTCGATCCTTCTCTTGTTACAGAGGACGCGGAAGTACTTCAGTACGAAGGTGTGAAGTCGGTCGAGGCCAGTCTCAGGCTCATTTTTGTCGATCGATTCGCATACTGAACGAGCCAAAGCTTCGAACGACTGATCCCCGATGTTCGGTGTTACCGCCTCAATATCCGGAACAGGTGCACTCTCCCTTAAGCGATGGACGATACGCAGGCATTCTTCCGGAGCCTCTTCTGAATTGCTGTACCCCTTGAATTCGTTCCACTCAGTGAAGAGAAGCTCAAGCACTCGCCCAACCAAGTAGTTACTTTCGCGCTCCCAGAAGGCGCGCATCCGATTCGCCTTCGATCCGCTGCCATAGTCATATTTGGCGTCATAGATATCGATTCCGAAACTATCAAGGAAGAACTCGGCGAACGTCCGATTCGAGAAGTCCAGAACGTAACCGCTTCCCATCCCAAGGGCGCGCTCCAGCTTGCGCTTCTCAATGGCGGTGAAATCAGACATCGACTCCTCACAACTTTGTTACGCCTAACGCTATGGCGGAGCGACCGGCGGTAGCCCGTTCGCCCCAGCCGATTTTTCGGTCCTGCTATTCATTCTTCGGGAATCCATCTTTGATGACAGGGAAGAGTCCACCGCCGCCGTACCCCTTGATCCATTTTGCCGCATATGGGTCAGCAAGGAGAACGTCACGAGCCATAAGTGTTTCCTCTTCGTCCGCGATTGAGGCTAGGAGTTGACCAAAGATAGTGCCGACGTGCCACCGATTGTGACTGCAGCCCATGCTCAGGAGCCGAGCGAGAATGAGTTTGCGGATACGCACGTCCGAAATGATGCTCCGGACAATTTCGTAAAAGTCAGCTACTGTATCCGGTCCAAAGCCGCGTGGTAGTTTGACGTGGTGCGTGTCTATATGCAGGGGAATCTCTCCGGTCAGCAGTTCGTAAAGGATCTTCCCAAGTGAGTAGATATCCACCCGGTGGTCGGCTCGCTTGAAATCCTGATATTGCTCCGGCGGCATGTACGCTGCAGTTCCCATACCGATATAGCTTTTAGTGATTGTGAGAGACGCGGTATCCATGCGCTTCCCAAGACCGAAATCTGAGATACGAACCATCTCGTCCCCAAAGATATCCTCGTCAAAGAAAAGAAGATTCTCAGGTTTGAGGTCACGATGAATAACGCCATTTTGGTGCGCGTATGCGATGCCATCCAGAATCTGCATGAAAACAGTCACTGTTGCCTTCAAGTCATCACGAAAGGCGCCACTTGCAATCTTGTTCGAAGGTTTCCCACCGCCAGCGGCATTACAAAGAAAGGTGGATCCACTTTCAGGTTGGAGCCCACAATCGGTACTATATGAGGATGATCCAACTGCGATTGGATGCGCACTTCCCGGACGAAACGTTTGCGATCCTCCTCAGTGAGGTCATAGGCCTCCAACACCTTGAAGGCAACAAGTTCGCCATCTTCTACGCGCTTCGCTCTGTAAACGCATCCAAAACCGCCTGAATCGATCTTATCTTGTCGTTGATAACGAGGCATATCGTATTGAGACCTAACGCTCCAGCGCACCGCGAGCGGCCCAACCGTGCCCGTTCAGCTTCTGCAGATCCGCAACACGGCCGCGATGCGCTGCAGGGCCGGGTTAGCCGCAGTCTTCACGCTGCATACCGCAGCACTTCGAGTTCCGCCGTGCTATCCGTGCGCGCCAGCATCAGGTCAATCCGCGCCATAACGACGTCCTCAATCAGATACTCCTGACAGGTCTCGCATTGCAGAACCGGCAGTTGCTTTAGGATGACAATACGCGCTTCAGAGAGCTTGAAGGGTAAGTCCGTGGTAATAGGGCGCATCTGAGCGCCACAGACTGTGCATCTCATTTGGGCCTCCTTATCTTGCGATCCGCTTCCCATTCTTCCAAGCTTGGGTAGTACGCCGTCACGACTCGGACATTTTGACCGTCTACGTCGACACCAAAGAGGGCATGGAACACTTCCGCGCCCACACGCCCCAGCAAGAGGTAGCTCGGGAAGTATTTATCCTCTGGGTACGCTTCGACAATCTCGTAACTTCCAGCCCCCGCAATGATCGTCTCGCGTGCAATGAATCGCTGTCCTAAGCGCATGTTGACATGGTACGTCCAGAGAATCCGACCCTCATGAAGACACTCACGGATAAAGGAAAGGCGACGGGATCATCTGGCAGCTTTCGTTCAGCCATGTTTCAGGTATAGCTGGAGTTGCTCGGAGCGTCTAACGCCCGAGCGCACCGCGAGCGGCCACGAGGTGACTTTTCGGCTTCATTCCAAATCCCAACCGGGCCGCGATGCGGTTGGCGCGCCGTGTTAGGCGGCGCGCCTCTCACTCCTGGTGAACGTCTTGGTTAAGACTCGGGCCGATTGACGAGGCACATCAATAACGACGAAGTATTCTGCTGGATAAAGATAATCTTCGCCACTCTCATCAATAATCCGTACGTCCCCGTCCCCGGCTGCCTCCTCGTCCGGTAACACGCGATAAATCTTCCGTAACTCTAGGGAGGCAGGATACTCGGCGTTCTCCACACAAATGGCAAACTGAGACAGTGAAGGTTTGCGTTTCTTCATAGTGCTAGTCCAGATAACGTTTGCGTTTGATTTCTTTCTTGCCAATATCATGAGCTTCGTACCAATGCAGCTCAGCTTTGCGTACTCGGTCATTTCTGAGACGGATCAGGGCGACTCCTTTGAGTTTGCGTCAACGACCGGAACTATCCTGTTGACGCAAGCGGGCACGATCTCGTATGGAGGTCCGAATAGCAATGGGTTCGCTCTCCGTAATCTCGCTGATAATTTCAAAGGCAGTCATTCAGGATTCAAGTCTATATCATTCGCTCATCGCTGCCTGACGCCCCCGCCTCCGCCGCCCAAACGAGTCCTTTCGGCTTCAGTCAGAACCGCACGCGGGCAGCAATACGATGCACGGGCTAGTTAGACAGTGAGGCGCTCGGTGACAGTCCCTCAAGGAGTCAGACCGGAACGAAGAACTGCCACAACCGCTTCTACGATTTGCTTGAACGCTTCCTCTTTCAAGATGCCGACTTGGCCTACCATCAACTCATAATTTGCAGTGAAGAGCTTTTCAGGGCGGGCATAGCTCGTGACCCGTAACGAACCGGTCGCAAAGCTTTCTCCCGTGAGAGTGATAGCGCGAGTGTCACCATAGGGTTTACTCGTCACTTGGCACAAGATCCAATCCTCCCGCCCGACATCGGCTAAGATCACCACCGGGCGAAGTTTCGTCCGGGACAGATCCGAGAAGGGAAAGCGTACCGAGACTACCGCCCGGGTTGCAGGTGTGACCATGCCTCATCCTCCTCTGGCTGGTCCCAATCCTTGGCAAGTGCTGGCTCGCTGAGCAGCGCGGTTTCAGGTACACCTGTCGTTGGCGTATCCTCCAAAATCGTCACGAGCGCCTTTCGTGCTTCGGAAAGTTGGACCTCCTCCAACAAATGCACCTTGCCATGTTCGTCGATCACCGCCTCGACAGTTCGCAGCATTGTTCACCTCCGGCCTGATTGTACACAATGCGCCTATGGAACGCACGCCTTATTGGGGCAAATAAAAGGCCTTCGCTCTCTGTTGTTACCGTCTGAGTTATTTCTTCTTGGGTTGCGATTTCTCAGCGTGCCCTATTGCAGGTTTATGACCGGGCTTTTCGATGAGGACTCGGCCTTTGGTTACATCTCGGAACTTTGTACCAGATTTGCTTACTCTGACGTTATCACCAGAGGAATTGTTTTTGTTGCCGCCGGATATCGAATCAAACCATCCCATCGAACTCCCTCCAAATCCTGGCAGATATGTCTAACGTTGCGCCTCAGCGGCAAGGCCCCAACTGCTGCCGTTCAGGCTCAGCAGGAACCGCAATAGGGGCCGCGTCCGCTGGAGGCGAGAGTTAGACGTACATCCTTCGTCGAGGTTTGTTCCTCTGCACTTTGCGCTTAGGCAGCTTGCTCTTTCAGTTCACTGGGATGCAGAGACAGATACTCTCTGATCTCCAAATTCATCCGATCAATCTCGGCCAGATAGCCCCCCGCTGACAACCGGTAATTCCGTGGATTGCTCTCGACCTGTCGGAGTTTCTCGACTTGTTGCTGGAAGTAGGCGATCCGCTCTTTGGTTGCCTCAAGTTCCTGATCATTCCGAATCATCGCTAATCACCTCGACTATACCGCGTCGCGTTTTGTCTCGCTTGAGTTGCCAGTGTTCGAGGGCCGCCTGCTCCCCGCCAATCGCCGCCTGCCGTCGTATCCAGAAGACACTCACCCCCTCCACAGTTTGTCCCGCAAGATGGTCAAAAATAATGGCTGCCTCTCCGTGTACTTGATTGGAATCAAACGTATCCTCCATTAGTAGGAAAATATCGACGTCGCCGGGGTCTACTTTGGCCGTCACGAACGACCCAAACACGATAAACCGCGCTACCTGTCCCGTAGTGTAAGCCAATTTATAGATACGCTCCAGCCGCTGTCCCATGAGGCGTCTCTGGAGACTCCCTACGCCAAAATGTCGGAGTACCTCACCCAGTGGTCCCTGATGAATCCCTACCGGCAGGTCGCCGTTCTTATCGAATTCAGGCCATTGGTTCATGCAAATCGTTTATTGTTGCTCTTCTCATCTGAGAAGTCCAACGCCGTCCGCTGGGAGCGCGAACGCAGTGAGCGTCACCCTGCCGCGGTGTGTTAAACGGTTTACCACTCGCCCTTATTTAGTGAAATCAATTGTCACGTGCGCCCCCTGCTCAACATATGCCAGCCAAGTCTCTATAAGAGGAGCAGTCTGCACCAGCAACTCTACAGTAGTACCAATCCCCATCGACACCCAAGGCAAACTCACGACCATTACAAATTCGCCTCGCAAAGAGTCTGGCTGTGCCGCGATCCGGCACTCATGCATTTCCTTTGGTTCTGTCGGCATCTCTATAACTGCGGCATGGCTTGCCATATTAGGATGTGCAAAGTCGGAAAGCATGGCGTAGGCGATCTCTACATCTTTATACCGCTCATCACGGTGCGCCAGGTGCTGAATTGCCGTAAGGACATTGACCGCCTTGGAAGACTCTGTTGGGTTAAAATTCTTCGTCAACTTTTCTCGATTGCCAACAAAGAGGTCTGGCCAATTAAAGCGCGTTCCATGTCTGTACTGGAGCAGCAGATCTTCGAGGCTCTTAATGTGACTCGCAGCAAAGTGCGGTCCACGTAATTGCAGCTGACTCATCTTCTTTACGAAATAGTAGTTGACTGCTGCATACTCCAATGTCGAACGACCGAGAATACCCCAAGTGAGGAAGTTATCAGTGTTGTACGAGTGAATGAGCGCTGCCGTCAGCTGGCGGGCCTTGTAGATGTTAGTGTACCAGAAGAACTTCAGCCAGTTGTAGACATCCCAGAAGAGCAACCAACAAGAGCGCTGCAAATCATGGTTACTGGCTGCGTTCTGATGATCTTCGAGTCTGAAGAACCGCGCCGAGTCCCGTTCTGGAAGGGCGAGTAAAACGTCGTACGCTCTCTCGATAGCGTCGAGAGACGGGGCGATAACACGGTCCTCATCTCGATACTTCCCGCGAATGAAGTGATTTGACATAGTTTTAACCGTCTAACGCTCCCGCCTCAGCCGCCGCGGCTCCACTGCGGCTGTTCAGCTCCAGCAGGAACCGCTCGCGGGCCGCGATGCGGTGGCGCGGTTTGTTAGGCTGTACAGCTCTGACATAGTCAGTAACATATTGTCATTGTCTTCCCTACTTTACTCAGTCATAGCGCAGGCTTCTTGTTCAAGAAGCCTGTATAAGAAGGCTGCGTCCTCTGAAATGGAGTCCCAGCTGCTGACAAGCTCGCCTTTAATGGTTAAGGGTAAATTTTGTAAAGATGACTTATTCGCAAAGCAGCGAACTTTTGAAGCTTGGTCACCATCTTTGTTCCAGAAGATTGTAAAGAAATCACCGTTTTCTAATCCTACTACCACAACAACATTTTCGAAGTTGCAGGCGTGAGGTTTGCATTTCCACATGAAGAGGTATCCATCCAAATTTTGGATTGGAGCTTCGACGCCATAGTCTGAGAATAGTAGCTGATAGTCCGCTCTCGAAAGTTTCTGGAAATAAGGGACAAGTGCAGGCTCCTGAAAGAAAGTCTTTCCCTTCTTCGAGTCTACAGTCGGATATCGCCCTGCCCATTTTGCCAGGGAAGAGAACGAGGGATTTTCTCCACTAAAGACACAGTCAATAACCGCAATATCTAACCCGTACCTGCCCCTCCCTTCTCCTTTGAGTATGACCTGCTGGCCTCTTCTCAAGGTTGCAGCCCTCTGGGTATTATCCGTTTTTTGCTTTCCTCCATATATGCCCGTATCGGCGAGACTACATTGTACATGGCTTACAATTGCTCCCACCTTCCCCTGCAGAAGCACGACAATCGCTCCAAAGTCATTTTTCTGCACAGAATCAACTACACCTGGGATCTCAAGAATCTTATCCTTATATTTCTCATCCGCTGCCACTTCGTTCTCTTCGTACTCTTGATACAACTGCAAGGCGGTGACTCGAACCTTTGGAGCGGGCGGCTGCGGTTTCTTCTCTGGTTGTACTGGATTTGATTGCTCGTTACTCAAAACGTTTTCCGGCTGAGGATGAGGAGCAGGATGGTTCTTCTGAGCAACAGTGAGCTGAACCTTCTCTGACGAGATGCTTTGATTCGCCTCCGCCTCCCGGACATACCCTGTCGTTTTCGTACTGAAACGAACCTGCAGCCATGTTCCTTCCTTCCCGATGACCTTAAACTCTTCGCCCGCTTTGAAACGATAAAGGACTGGAGCATCTGTCGAGGGATGCGCGTACGCAACCGCATCATCTTTTGCTCGGTAGAACTCAAGGGCAGAGATAGGAGCAGGATGGACAAGGAGGCTGAGACCTATCCAAAGCCCGATACCAAGAACGGTTGGTATTCCCCTCTCTCTTGAGGACATGTTCACGCTGTTACCTTGTTACAAATCTTAATGTCAAACAGTTCTGCCACGATCCTAACGTCCGGGTGGTCAGGGGTGCGTACAACGCGAGCGTACATTTTCTGGCTTCATTTGACCGCAACCATTGCGTTTATTTTGGATTGACCTCCTCAGCTTGACTAGTTCTTTCTTTTAGAGCTTCTACCATTCGATCAAATGCTCGCAGGGGACCTTCTATCTTCTTGGCGACAGGGTCAACTAGCCAGACCCAACCGTCAAGGTTCTCTTGCGACGGTATTCGATCAAGGTACGGCTCAGCTGGACAAATCTTGATAATTGCCTTGAAGAGGTTGAAGACAGTCATGTGAAAAAGCACCCAGCCGTTCAGGAAGGTAAGCGCGACCGAGTGCCGCACTGGTCCGACTCTCCAAGGGTCATCAGCAACTGAACCGCCCATCCCCATCTCCATCGCTCCGCGAAGCTCAGGAGGGTCCTCACCATTGACCGTAGCCCATAGAAACTCTCGGAGACGTTTCGCTTCCTGGGACAATACGAATTGTGACCCCAAGATATAACAGCTCAAAGCAAGTGCAGTTTTGACAAACACGGGTAAGGGAGCTGACAAACTCATCTTCGTGCTGATTTTCCAGGGTGAAGTAGACATTATTGCCTTGACCAGTTCCAGGTCGTACTCGCTTTGAAAGTCTGAAGGGCCAGCGATAACGCGATGGCCTTTCAACCGCTGATTAACTAGCCGGAGAGCACGTTGTTTTGCCTCTTCAGATGTGGAGGTCAGCCACAAAATCGCCCGATTCACTCCGTCTCGTGTTTGTGTGATTCTGATAACCTTCTCTGCTCCTTTTGCTGAAAATATCTCAAAACGCTCTGGACGGTTGAGCTCGATCTCCCCTAGGTTCAGAATGGGAATTCGCTTCCGACGGGCGACTCCATGTAGCAGGCGCGTAGCTTCAACCAGCCAGTTGCGCGGGAGTGCGGCATCGAGTTTTCCGGTCTTGTCCTGGCATGGGTTACAGACATTATGGGTGGAAAGTTCCAGAGTGCCCCCTAATGCTGCCAGGAATATATGTTCAGCCGTACCCGCTTCTGAGAATGGCTTCTCTTTCCCACAATACCAGCAAGTGAAGCTATCTGTTTGCATATTGCTACGTAAGCCTTATCCGAAGTGACACCTAACGATTCGCCTCAGCCGCCGCGGCCCAACTGTGTCCGTTCGTGTTCACTCAGAACCGCTCACGGGCCGCGGTCAGGCTGGTGGCGTTTGTTAGGCGCGGCCTAGAATCGGTGCGGGATAAGATTGAAACACCTCGTCCACGGTAATGATCGTCAGCTGATGTTCCAGTGCTTGACAAATGAGCATCCGGTCAAAGGGATCACGATGAATCGCCGGAAGTCCCGCTAGTCGCCTGACACTGGCCTCGTCTAAAGATAAATCGGCAATCTGATGGCGTGCGCGTTGGGTTGGCAGATATTGTTCTGGCGGCTCAGGTAATGGCAGCTTGCCCAAGTGGTGCTTAATAATGGCCTCCCACAGCGACACGACGCTCAAAGAGACCTCATGGTGCGGTTGACGAATCGTTTCGCGCCACTCCGCTGGTAACTTCGCATTCCCACTGATGAACCACAGGAATACATGGGTATCCAGGAGGAATTTCATTTCCCCTCGAATGCGTTGAGAATGTCCTCGGGTAAAGGCGCATCAAAGTCGTCTGGCACTGTAAACTCTCCCGCGCAGAGCCCGAACGGGCGGAGCGTCTCGACGCGCGGCACAACTGGTTTGACTTCGGCAATAGGTCTCCCCGCACGGAGGATCACCAGCGTTTCCCCAGCTTCGACGCGTTGCAGATAGGTGGATACATCTCGTTGTATGTCCTCTATGCTCACTTGTGTCATAAACGGATTATCTCCCATAAATTGCTGCTGAGCAAACCCAGTGAACGCCTAACGCCCCCGCGCACCGCGCGCGGCCCACATGCGGCCTTTCGGATTTACTCCTGCACGCCACAGGGCCGCGCTGCGGTGGCGCGGACGGTTAGGTTGCCTTATGGATTCACTCATAGTGTAATCTTCTCTACGATTAGCAGTTGATTCCCTGGCACTTCCGAGCACCCATTGACCTCACGGTTCAAGAGTTTGTAACGTCACGATCTGCGGTTTTGCTGTCCTGTTTGTTTCCTAGTTCGTCTCGACACTCAGTGATGGACCAGTTCATCCTGTTTTGAACTTGTCGCAGTTTTTCGCAATTTCCGGACCGTTTGCGCCAATACTGCTGCCTTGTTCAACAGAATCGAGGATTTGTCGCAGCTCTTTCAGATACTGGACTGAGTCGGGGTCAGTAACATGCCGGGAGGCAAGTAAAGCAAGCTCTCGAATGTCACTCGATGTTGGCTCAGGAATCCTTCCTGGTTGGTTCAATTGTGCCACAAATTCCTCTGGGGCAACTTTGCGTAACTTCTCGATCAATTCCAGACCGCGAGCAATCTCAGTGCGTCTTTTTTCTTGTTTTTGATGGAGGTCTCGCGCTTCTTCAATGGCTACAAGTTGCCTCGTGAAATCCGAAAGTGTCTTCGTATGTTGGGCTAGCTTGTAGGTTACCCAAGCAAGAACAGCAGTCACAAGTGTAAGAACAATGTCAGAGTAAGAGCCTATGGGCACGACTGAACCTCAAATATGACGGATGGTAAATAGCAACCTAACTACTGTTGATCTCTCTCTTTCCTCTCTACTAATAGATGGGACCATCTATATGTATATGCGAGCCGAGCTTTCTATATATAGATAGCGCCCCCATCTGCAGCTATATACATATAGGAGTCTGTCTCCGACCTCTTGCAGGGTTCACGTGTCCCCCCTGCAAACCTGCTCATGCGGGTGCGCGGACTTCACCATAAGAGATTTGCCGTACTCATAGGAACAGTTGCCGACAAAGTCAAGCGAAAAAGTGAGGCCAACGAGCGGAAGAGAAAATTTGTCATTGCCCCCTGGCACGCGCTCAAACGCAGATTCATCTGGACGGTCGTGCAGGGAGGGTTGTGGGCGATAAGTTTTTGACTGCCCGCCCTGATCGCCACCGCCAAACGCCGCTAGTTTGGCGGTATAGCCCGATATCAACCCGCCCCACCTTGCTTTTCTTCACCACTGTCACACTGGCCCCACCCTGTTACACTTCTGTGACACTTTTGTGGGAATATAACAATCTTGCATGCGTATCCGTCTATCTCTGCAGGTTGTCTCTGTGAGACTACGGAAAAGAGGGCGCGTTGTCCGAGTTCTTCCCGGTGTGGTGACATACTTCCTCGGAATTTTCCTTGATCTAACTGTGGGATTGACCGGTCCAGATCACTTTCGTGGCCAACACGCCAATGTATCGTTTCCGCCGTAACTGTCTCATCCTATGTGACACTTCTCCTCTCAGGTCCTCTCTTATCTCCCTTCTTTGTCGACAAAACTCGTTGTTTCTCGGCCTCCTTGCTGTTTTGTTGTCAGTGATTGTTGTGTGGCACTGAAGTTGCGTTTCTCTGCTCGCATGCGCCAACCAGGGAAACGCTCGCCGAAAAGCGAGCCAATGGAGGGGCGATATAGTAACGCCTTTCAGGTTGGCCACAATGCGTTTGAGTTTGTGATTGACCTCGGCCAGTTCTATGTTCAGCAGGGAAGGAAACCGCGATTCCATACGCGTATTGTGACCAGCCCAGTGTATGCGAAGGCGTTCTTGCACGTGTTGCAGTCGTCTATCGAGCAGTATGAACAGACCTATGGGGTCATCGAGAGCGATGCCGAATAGGTCGGTGGGATCAAGGGAAAGAAAAAACTGGTTGTGATCAGGTTGCAGGTAGCGAAGGCGCCGCGACTGATGAATTTTTACAGAGGTGTCGTCGGGTGAGACGACGTTAAGGAGAGGGTATGGCAACACTTGTAGTCCCTGGGGTGCGGGTTGAAGCCCGGTTCGATGTCTTGCCGCCGCTTCCGGCCCCGTCCGGCATTATTGGGGCTGTTGGTATCGTTGACCGACCGCCGCAGGACGGTGGGCTCATTGGCGTTACCAAGGTGACTGAAGTCAGACAGTTGTTGGGCCCCGGCACGACCGCAAGTATGCCTGAGGTCGTGCATGCGCTGGCCAATGGGGCTAGTGAAGTCGTCATCTCTGCAGTCGCTGGCGGGCGTCCGGCTTCTGCTCCGTTGCTGAACGCTGCGGCTCAACAAGTCGTCATCCTTCGCTGCCGCTCAAATGGAGCTGCCGGGAATAATCTGCGCGCCACTGTCCGCGGCATCGCCAACGCAGACGGACAGATTGTGCGCGTGGGTATTCAACTGTTGCGCGGGGCTGAAGTGTTGGAAAGCTTCTCGGATCTGCAAGCCGCGCCGGGACAGCCAGATGACCTGATCGATACCATCAACCAGCGCTCATCCTTAGTGGTTGCGCTCGATCCAGGCTTCGCCGGGGTGCTGCCACGTGCGAATACCTACGCGTTTGCAGAGACCGGGGAAGCGCTTCCGGTTCCGGAGCCAACCCCAGGAACACGGAATCTCATGGAGTTGCTGCCCGCTGATGAGGCAGAGCCGACAGGCTTGAGTGTTCGTATTGATATCACCGCGGCCAATCGGGTCGAAGTCCGAGTGTTCCAAGGCGGCCTGCAAGAGGAGTTCACCGATCTGGGGATGGACCCGGATGATGAGCGCTATTTACCCTACGTCCTGCTGACACAGAGTCGTTTGGTCCGCCTGCGTCCCTTAAGTTCTCTTCCGGCAGAAAATCGCTTGCCGAGCGCGACGGCACAACCGGTGGTGTTTACTAACGGAGAATCGCCAACGGTAGATCAGTATACGACTGCGATTGACCGACTCAGCGATGACACCCGGATTGATCTGGTGCTCGCCTCGATCGAGCCGACCCGCTCAAATGCGGATGTCCGGCGTATCCATCAAGCGTTGGTAGCCCATGCTGTGGCGCAATCGGAAAACGGGGCCCCACGTCTTGCCTTTGGTTCTGTGACGGCAAACGAGCAACCCGCGCTCGATCGTATCCGTGATCATGCAGCTGCCGTACGTAATCGTTTGTTTGTCCTCGTCTCTCCGAGTGGAGCTGAAGGCGCAGTCGCCGGAATGGTCGGACGTCTCAATCCGCAAGAGTCGCCTACGTTTAAACCCGTGCCGTTGTTCGGTATCCCGCCAGCGACCTACCGGGAAAGTGAGTTGAATCGACTACTCGGACCGACAACCAATCTCTTGGTCGTCCAAGATCGTGCCGGCCGTGGTGTCATCGTGCTGCGGGGGCTCGATACAACCGGTGATCAGGTGTCTGTTACTCGTGTTGCCCATCAGGCGATTCGCGAGACCAAGGCAATTGCCGAGAATTTCATTGGGCGACTGAACTCTGAAGAAGCCCGTCTGACACTGAAGCAGCAAATTGTCGCGACCTTCACGCGCATGGAACGTGCCGGTGCGCTGGTGCCGTCGACGGACGGGACTGACCCGGCATTCCTGGTTGATGTGTATTCGACGCAGCTCGACTTTGCCCAAGGGATCGTGCGTATCGATATCGCCGTGCGCCCAGTGCGGGCGATCGACTTCATCTACGCGACCATTCGGGTGAAAAACTAACAGGAGGATACGGTGCCGAACATCTTCGCTGCCAATGAAAGTCAGGTGTTGGTCGATGGAGAAACTGTCGAGGGCGTGCGGGCGATCGAATACCGCCGTCTGCAAACTCGCTCAAGTGTCTATGCTCTGGGGAGCGAGGAACGCATCGGTTTGATCTCTGGCCCGCAGGTCGTCGAAGGCCAGGTCATCGTTGCCTCCGCAAGTCCGAAGCTCGATGGTCTCGGTCAGGCCCAGAGTTTTCAGATTAGTGCCTTGCTGGTGCACGGGACGACGCGGGTATCGGTGACGTTTGACGAGTGCTTTCTCCAGGAAAAGAATTTCAAACTTGGAGTCGGTGGGCACGGAGAGTCGATCTATAGCTTCACCGCGACCCGGGTGCGAGAGGAGCCTGCGTAACAATGGCTGTCAGCGTTCCCATCGTACTTGATCCCACGCAGGGAGAGGCCCGGCTCGGAGTGCACCGGGTGGCGATTGCCCCCGTCGGGAGCGACGGAACGCTGCGTGTGGGCGGAACGGATGGTCCGGTCTTAGGCCCCGTGACCTTCGCTGAGCGGACCGCCTTGACGACACGTGCGCTTGCAGCGGCTCAGCCGTGTGACTATGTGTGCGCTGGTATTTTGCATGCGGCGACGAAGGAAGCCGGCGTCGCTGATCAACTCGAACAAGAACTGCTGGCCTTGACGCTGGCCGGTGCTGGTGAAGACGGACCTCCATTCGCTCAGACGCTGGCGTTAGTTGCTCAAGAGACGGGCTGGGGTTATGACCGACTGGCCGAGACAGCTGCGGTAGAAGTGGATCGTCTGGCGATACAACTCACGGAAGTCCCCGCCGACGGAGGCTGGCAACGGTATCTCTTGGCGACGGATACGAGAGGCGAGCTGGCATCCCTACGCAATGAATTAGCTGACAATCTTCTTCGTCGAGCAAGCGTTGGAGAAGTGCTCTTTGCCAGTGCAGCAACCGAAACACGCCCGCTCGTGACGCACGGCGTGCACCACGAGCCTCTACCCGAGACCTCAATTGGCCTGAGCTCCGCCGGGAAAAGAGTCACCACTACAACTTCCTCTACGAATGACGTCCACGACCTTTTTTCTGTAGAAGTAGAGGAAGAGCGCGAGGTACGGCCTGTCGACAAGCATTCGACGCCCCGCTTGTTTGCGCGTTTGCGCAAAGGGGAGGGCACCCAAGCCAACTCCCCCATGACATCAGGCGCAGGTCTGATCTCGCGACAAGAAAACCGGCGCAGAGATACCCATGCTGCAGATTCTGTTCCGCCGCCATCCTCTCAGAACGAGACTCGCATTAACCCTACCGACGTGGAGCCGAAACCTCATGCCGCTGAAGGGGCACGCCAGAGCACGTCTACCGTCTTACGACGAGAAGCTAACTTTCATGCTGTTCGCCCCCAACCAGACGTAGCGTCACGTGCCGGCCTTGAAGCGCATTCCCCACGTATCTTTCCTCGGACAACGTCTACTGACGGGTTCCGTGCTTCGCCCGTTTCTGTATTGCCAGTCCTTGATGGCGATGCACCTCTGCGACAACCTCTGCGCGGCACTGGGAACGCACCAGTGTCGGCCCCTGCGTTTGCCCAGACGGAGGGGCAAGACGATCGAGCCGCCGAGGTTGCTGAAATCCTGGCGCGGTTACTTGACGAGGAAGCCGACCTGCGCGGAGTTGAGCGATGACCGACACACGACCAATGCCATTGCTTGGTGATATTTCTTTACGTTTTGTTCAACGCATGGAACATACGCTTGCTGGTGGATTTGTGGCGACGCCGATCGCCAGTCTCGCCGGGGAGCTACAACAACGGGCCAGCCGTCCTTCACATCGGATCTGGCTTAGCGGGATCCTCTTTGGTGATGATGCCGCTGATCAACTCGCGACACTGCAAACCGCCGCGCAAACCGGTGAGGAACTCACCTTTGCTGCCGACATTACGACCGCCCTGGACTTGCAGAAGGTAGTGATTACTGCGTTCCGGGCCGTCGAGGTTGCGGGGACGCCTAAGCAATTCCAGTACGATTTACACCTGGCAGAAAGTCCGCCGCTCCCGCCGCCGGCACAAATCAGTGGGTTCGGTGGGCTCGATGATTTCGGCTTGGGAGATTTGGGCATCGATACAAGTGTCCTCGACGATATCCAGGATCTCGCCGGCGAAGTAGCTGGTGCGGTTGATGCCGCGCTGGACGTGGTTGAGCAGTTGGAAGCGTTAGCGTCGCTTGCGGATTTGGGCAGTCTGGGCGGGTTTCTCGAACCATTGCAGCAGTCGGTGAGTTCCGTAGAAACCGTCGCCGCGAATTTTTCTGCCGCGACCCGAGATTTGGCGAGGGTGTTTCAACAATGAGTCTTACGCCAACCGCCAGTGTTACCCTGGGCAATTTCCGCTACGACACCCATGTCGCAGCAGTGGTGGCGAGCCTGGCTGGCTTACCTCGTGGGAATACCTTTACGGTGCGTCTCCCAGAGACCGCGCCGGTTGAAGCGGCAGCGAATGACGATGCCATCCTGGTGCTCGATGGTGGTGAGGGGCTGGAGACGGTCGTGACTGGCAAGCTGCGGACCTTTCATCGCCACCTGTCTGCGACCACCGTCTCGGCAGCGGACGGTGGGGCTGACCTGAGTAGCTTTCGCCCAGCCGTCACCTACGAACGGCAAAGTGCGAAAGACATCATTCGTGCCCTCGCAAATGAAGTGCAGGTCAGGATTGGCCGTCTGGATCTTGATCTATCTCTTGCTGCCTATGTGGCCGATCCTGCGCGGACAGCGGCAGAGCATATTGCCGCGCTTGCACGTCTCGGGGGAGCGGTGGCCTCGCTTGATGGACAAGGCCACCTACAGGTGACCATGCGACCCGGCCCGCAAGCTCAAACCGCCTTACGCTACGGGCGGGAGATTCTGACCTATACGGTTCGTGAACATCCTGGGGCACCAGTTCGTTACGTCAGCGTCGGGAATGGGCCCAGTAGTTCTGCTGAAGCTCCCAACGCCTTACGTCACACCAGTGCGGTTATTCCGACTGATGCCCCAGCCGCAGGCAGAAGTGTGGTTCGCCAGGTCGTACCGATACTCCGCACCCCACGTGCAGCATTAGTGGCCTCGCAAGCGCAGGAAAAAGCTCAGGCTGCGGCAATCCGCCGTTTGTCGGCGGGCTGTTTCCTCCTGCCAAGGTTGCGCCCTGGCATGGTAATCGAAGTACAAGACTTACCGGAGCGCCTTCCCAGCGGATCGTGGTTGATTACCCGGGTTGAGCATCGCCTAACTCCTGGACAGGGTGGACACACCACTGTGGAAGCAGAATCCGCAGCCACAACTGGACTCGGTGGCGTATTACAAGGAGCATTGGCTGCCGTCGGAGGGCTGTTGTGAGCGTGGCACTGTACGACAGCATTGCGCGGATTGCGCGCCACGAGGCGCAAGCACGGACGATTGCCGCGGTTGGACGTGTGGTCAGTATCTTTCCCGCCGACGGGGGAGATCTCGATCATGCAGTGACAGTCGAGCTGCGAGATTCGGGGCTCGTGCTTCCGCGCGTGCCGATCGCGGTGGGAGTGCTGGGTTTTGCCGCGATTCCTGCTGTCGAAGATCTGGTTGTCGTGGTGTTTCTGGACGGCGATCTCAACGCCCCAGTTGTTGTGGGGCGGCTCTATCACGTCGATCACAATCCGCCGCAACACAAGGCTCATGAGTTGGTGTTACGGTTACCCTCCGGTGAAGCTGACCCAGGGTTCAATCTGGTGATTAACGGGAAGGAGTCGTCTCTCCAGCTCACCTGTCCTGGTGAAGTCTCGGTCGAGGCCAAGAAGGAAAAAGTGACGTTAACGGTCGGTGAGATTGAGGTGTCCCTGGATGGCGCTGGCGGTGGGCGCCTTGAAATCAAAGCCGGAGACGCTTCTATTACGATGAAAACCAATGGTGAGATGGCGCTGGCGACAACCGGGAAACTCAAGCTCGAAGGAACCGACATCGAGATCAGTGCCAGCGGCAAAGTCAAAATCTCCGGCGCACAGGTGGATGTCAACTAATGGGAAAGCCAGCAGCAACTGCCAATAGTATGGTCACCGCGGTCGATACCCACATTGTTTTGGTGCCGAGTCCGGGTGGACCAATCCCGACACCGTTGCCGCACCCATTCAGCGGCCCGCTGAATGGCGGGCTGGTGCAAACCGTGAAGATTGCCGGGCAACCGGCAGCCGTCGTGGGTTCGACTGTGCAGAATTCACCTGCCCATCTCCCTACGCCTCCAGGCACTGGATTTCAACGTCCACCCGCCAATCGGGGGTCGGTCTTTATCGGCAGTACGACCGTGCGTATCGGTGGCAAAGCTGCCGCACGGCAAGGGGACCCGGTGTCGACTTGTAACGACCCGAGCGATGTGCCAGTGGGACAGCTCATCGCCGCAGGGACGGTTTTTGTAGGATAAGTATGGACGAGCAGCTTGGCATCGACTTAGCAGTGGTTCCTCATCTGGTTGCCCACGACGCCTCACAGCAGGATTTAGTGCGGCGGCGGCGACCAGCACTGGGAATCTTACGAGGACCCGTGCGCGAAGCGTTCGACCTTGATGTCATCGCAGGTCGGGAAAATCTCGCCCAAGCCCTCCTGTTACGATTGCTGACTCCGAAAGGGGCGTTGACGGCGTTAGGCCATGCCGAGTATGGCTCGCGCCTGCACGAATTGATCGGTCGGCGCAAAACAGTGGAGCTGCGCAATCTCTGTCGAGCGTTCGTTTTAGAAGTTGTCGCACAGGAACCGCGAGTCGAGCCACAAGTGGTTGAACTGACGTTTGACCCAGCCGCGGAATCACTCTCGTCCTTCATATTTACGCTGGCGGTCAAACCGATTGCGCAGAGTGACTTCGTTTCTTTGTCTCTTGAGGTGGGGCTATGAGCTATACGCCTCGCCTGTACGATGAGATTGTCCGTGATCTCCTCACCACCCTGACTGGTGGGACGGTGGGAGAAACGGTAACCGCCCCGAGTGATGATGCCGTGGTGGTGCCAACGCTACTCAAGAACCGACCGGTGCGTCGGGTTTCTCATTTGCAGGGACGAGTACGAGTAGGAACCGGCGCAACTGAGCGGGAGATTGCGTACAAGTTCACTGCAGCTGACTTTGATCTCGTTTCGACCAGCGGAGATGAGAACAATAAAGACGCTATTCGTTTTCGTGAAGGGCGTCCGCGGCCAATTCCCGGCTCTCCACTGCTGGTCAATTATTATCCCGTCCAAGTTGGTCCAGTACCAGTGACCGACCTCAACGTTGGCTCGGTCGTACGCACGCTGGTAGAAACCGTTGGGCGCGAACTCGCGCAGACCTATCTACACCTCGATGCCATTTATAAATCTGCCTTCCTGGAGACCGCTGAGGGCCGCTCGCTCGACAAAGTCGTCGCGCTCGTTGGTGTCCAGCGTTTACCGGTAGGGGTTGCGGTGGCCCGTGTACGCTTTTCGCGACGAGAAGGAACACCGGGTCGGATTACGGTGCCGGTAGGGACTGCAATAACTGACGCCGACGGCAATCGCTATCTCACGTTGGACGCAGTGACGCTAGAGCCTGGCGAGTCGACGCGGGAAGTGATGGCTGGTGGTGAACATGCAGGGGTGCCACCGGTCGAACAAGACGCGCTGAATCGGTTGGAAGTGCTGGTCGCAGGAATTGCCGGAGTCAGGAATACACAACCAGCCCGCCGCTTGAGTGCACCCGAGACTGACGAGGAGTTACGTCGTCGTACGCGTGGCGCTTTTCACGGGGTCGTGCATGGCACCCTCGATGCCTTACGTTTTCAGTTGCTGTCGATGCCCGAGGTCAAAGATGTCTCGATTCAAGAGTTCCCCAACGGCGTAGCCGGTGAAGTGAAAGTCGATGTTGCCTATAACACTGATACCGCGGAGATTCGTGCGCGGGTAGAAGAAAAGATGCAGCAGGTCAAAGCTGCGGGGATTCGCATTATTTCTGCTGCCGCTTCGCGTCGCCAAGTTGACGTTCGTGTCCAGTTGACATTAGCCGGAACCGGAGTGTCAAGTGCCGAACTAACAACGTTAACAGCGGCGACCGACCAGCAGCTGGCGGCATTTTTTGCCCAAGTAGGACCAGGGGCGACTATTCGTCGCTCGCGGTTGGCAGCTGTGGCACTCGCCGACCCACGCGTGGTCGACGCTCAAGTGTTTTTGCAGCCGGTCGGCGAGGCGGAAGTTGAAGAGCTTACCCTTGCCCAAGGCGAAGTGCTAGAAATCCTCCCGCCGATTCGCTTCTCGCAACCCCTGACCGAGCAAGCTGCCCAAACCACAGTCACCGCCAAAGTATCGGCTATCCTGCCAGTGCATCTGGTTGCGGGCGTAACCTTAACCCAGGCAAATCAAGCCATCCAACTCGCAGTGACGAGTCACTTAACCTCACGTCGCTTTGACGCACCGCTGACGGTTGATGGACTGGCAGCGGCGATTCGTGACGATTCTCGTTTTGCGCTGATACGAGGTGAGGTGGTGGTCACTGTCGAGAGTGGCGATCGTTTCTTCCAACTCACCGACGGTCTTGGTAGTTACGCGCCCGCACCAAACGAAACGCTGCAGAAAGACACCATCGACGTGCAGGTGCGAGAGGGAGAGGTGTAGGATGACGCACGCGCAGAACATGGCACAGCGGCTCCCTTCGCTCTACCGCGAGGGCGAGCTGCTCAATAGCTTGCTAGCGATTCCCGCGTTGCAAATCGAGATTCTCGATGAGTATGCGCTAGAGGTGCAGCGGGCGCATTTCTTCGATGCCACGTTCGACCTAACAGAAGCGGCCCGGGTGGCGGCGCTGTTGGATATTGCCCCAGAATCCTGGCAACGATTGCAAACCTTCCGGGCTTGGGTTCATGCGCTACGAACTGCTGTGCTTGAACGCGGTGCGGTGACGCGGGCGGCGATCGCAGGTTTCGTTGCTGAGTACGCACAACGCTATCAACAAGCGACGAATGTGACGTTGCCGTTTGGTGAGTTCCGCGAACCGGTAACTCAGCAGACCGCTGCCCTCGTCGAAAACCCGCAACGCCGCCGCTACGATCATCCGTCAGCAATGACCGGGATAGAACCGTTGACACAGTTTACTGTGACCGTTGATGGACTCGACGAAGCAACGGCGGCGTTCTTGCTGGTGGGTCTCCCGAGTGCACCAGAGAGCGTACCAGTCATTGCGAACCTGACCAGCAAGGAAGCCTTGGTCTTTCTCGGACAAATACCGCCAGGCGCTCGCCTGTGGATCCGCGACACTGGTGAAGGGCAAGCCCAAGCGCAACTTGAGGGGACCGATGTCAGCGATCGTTTACGGTTCATCTCCACGCTGACTCCTGGTACACCCTGGAGCGCGGCGCAAGTAGAAACTCCTGCCAGGATGTTGTCCCTTCGTCGTGGTCAGAATGACTTGTGGTTTCTACCGGTGGCGCATTTTGATGTGCTCGGACTCGATCGCTTCCTGCTAGCGTTGGCTGATCTTGCTTTGCAGCAAGGACGGTATGATCAGACCCAGTTTGACCACGCCTTGTTTCATCAGCAACCGGCGGCGTTGTTGTGGATGGCGTGGGTGGAGACGCAGGCAGCTACCTTTACGGTGCGCTTCCCAATGAGCGCGGTGTTGCGCCATCGCAACGCACCTGTGTCTGTGGATGACGCGCTCCAGCAACTTGATTCGGCGTTGAATCTCGGAGTGCAAAAACTCAAAGCTGCCGGGGTCAAGGGAACAGTGACATTACAACCGTTTACCGAGACCCAACGGCAACAGGATCTTTTGACGATGGTGTTGCCGTTGCGCCACCGCGATAGTGGAGTGACTGGTGCCGACCAGCTCCCTGACGCTGGTGGAGTATTTGAGGTAACAAATTTTGAAGATTCGACTTTTCGCTGAGGTGTCAGATGCGTGCGAAACTGCGACTTGAACTGCGAACGACAAATGGCCAGATGGTTGCCGAGCGCGAAGGCTACAATTCGGTCATGCGCTCTGGCGCGGAGTTGTTAGCACGGCTGTTTTCCGGCCAGGGCGTGGCGATTTCTCATATGGGGGTTGGCATCAGCGACGCACCAGAAACTGATGCTTTTGCGACAACGACGCTATCCAACGATACCCCAGGACTGCAGCCGTTGAGTGGTGGAACCGAAGTCGCGATTCCGCCGGAAGCCTTCCAGATCGATCCACCCGATGAAACCAAACGGAGTGTACGAGTACGGGTGCGTGCGACCCTGCCGGCGATTGCCGCCGTTGGAGTAGTGCGAGAGGCAGGCTTACTCTCCCGCGATGGCGAGGTGACGGTGCTTTATAACCGGGTGACGTTCCCCCCCGTGACCAAGGCAGACGATCATGAGTTGACCATGTTTTGGGAGGTCAGTTTCCCTTACGGGGATTTGCAGTGGCTAGGCTAGCAACGAACCTCTGACTGTTGGTGAGAAGTCCCTGAGGCCCAGGAGGAACTATGAAAGGGTCGTTTAATATTCAATTACAAGGATTCCCCGCCGCTAATCGCGACGCCATCGTCAAGTTGACGAATCAGGCAACCGGTGCGGTCATCGAGCGTCAACCGTTCCTCGATGGATCTTTGTTGGTGCGCGATCTTGATCCTGGACAATACGAAGTTGAAGTACGGCACCCGAACGTGATCACGGCGATCGACCGACGGCGGATTCGGCTGTTTCCGCAGCCAACCCCGACCGTGATTCATATTCCAGTGCCTGCAGATCTGTTTCGCGATTCACCGATTCGTGACATTCCCGATGCCAACCTCGCACCTGTGCAACAGACGATGACCAGCGTACGGGATGCTGTCTCACCCTTGGCTGGGAAAGCGCCAGGAGAGGTGATTCGTGCCTCCGACTGGAACGCGTTGGTCGGTGCGGTGCGGGACATGGCGAGTGCGGTACTCGAACTTACGCAACTGGTGGCGCCGCAGGGACATGACCATCCGGAAATTGCCGACAAAATTTCCGAGGTGCAAGAAAACATTCGCCGCTTTGCCGAGGCCTTTGGTCGCAGCCTGGTAGAACTGCGGCGCGAGATCGAGACCGAAAACCTCCGACGTATTATCACCGGCGTGCTCGACCAGGCCCAGGCACCACAGGCGACACGGACTGACATCCTGACCCGCCTGGATGACCTTGCCGATCGGACCCAAAGTGAGCCTCCGGTGTTTACGCAAAAACTCTCAGCGACCGGCAGTCGCGTCTTATCGCTGGTGAACGAACTAGCAATAACCCAAGACGACCCTGACGCGTTCTTGGGGAGTCAGAATGTGACCGTGCTGACCACCATCGCGCAGCAGTACGCGCAGACCGGGGCGACTACGCAGGTAGACAAGGAAATGCAGCTGTATCAACGCACGGGCTCGGTCTCGGGTGGACAGAAGATTACTCCGCTGATTCGCGCGGGCCGGTAAGGCTGACAAGGGAGAGACATCATGCCGACCGCTGCTGATCTTGAACGTTTACGCGCCTTATCTGAACGGTTGCTGCCACTCAGTAGTGTCCAGCGTGGAGAATTGATTCGTGCGCAGGACTGGAATGTGCTGGTTGGGGCACTGATCGAAGTTGCACAGGCCGTCCTTGCGCAAGAGGAGAATCCCCAGGTTGTTGGTCATGATCATGCGGATCAGGTGACGGTCGCGTGGTTAGCTCCGGCCCTGCGCTCGCTCGTGGAACGTGGCCCCTTATCTGACCCTGCCGGTGTCGCCAAACTGATCGACCTCGGACAACAAGTCAAACGCTTGACCACGCAGATCGATCAAGGGGCGACGAATCTCGCAGAATTTCGCGGGCGTCTGACCGATGTACAAACGCGCGATCTGCAACGCCAGGCCGAGGTTACAGCCGTGCGGCGTAACCTCGACGGTATCACCGATGCCAGGGACGATATCCAGGCTCTGCGTGAAACTTTGGGGGCGGTGCAACGTGACGTACGGATCGCTGCCGAGGTGGCTACGCGGCTCACGGCAGATGGGCAAATCATTGATGTCGCCGGGTTAGTAACAAGGGTGGGGGACCTTGAACAGCTACGCGAGCGCTTGCGGACTCCGACCGGCGACCTTTTCGACGCCCGTGGCTTAGAACTGCGACTGACGCAGCTCACTAATACGTTTGTGACGCAAGAGCAGCTCGATGATGCGTTACGGCGGCGGCGAACCGAGATTCCACCGGAGGTGCTCAGCGGGATTGAAGAGCGCGTTACGGCTAGCGTAAACGAAGAGCTGCAAGGACGTTTCGAGGGTTTGCGAACGGAAATCCGTAACGAAACCACCGAACGATTAAGCGGGGTGGATGGGTTCGTCAGCCGTGCGGTTGCTGATGCCCTGCCAGGGGTAACCACGTCGGTGACGGAAGCTGTACGTGCGCAGATTGACGCCGCCCGCCGGGCGGCGATCACTGAGGCGACAACCGCAGCTCAGCAGGCCCTGGCCCAGCGAGAGGCCGCGATTCGTGCCGATATCGGTCGACAACTTGAGGACCTTCGTGGAACCATCGGGACCGCAGTGCGGGCTGAGTTGGAACGACAACTGCCAGCCCAGCTCAATCCACTGCAACGGGAAGTGGCGAACCTCTCCGAGAATCTGCAAGCAACCACCTCTCGCCTTGATCGGCAAGCGGAGACGCTGGATCGTCACGAGGCCAGTTTGCGTGATCTCTCGCGCAGCGTCAGTGCAATTGGCCCGAGTGTCCGCGCCGATGTGCTAAACGAACTTGACGTGCGTGCGAGCGCCTTGCGACAAGAGCTGCAGCAGCAACTTGCTGCGGCTGATGCCGCGAATCGCCAACGGCTCGAGAGTAGCATCGCTGACCTTCGCCGTACCGTTTTGGACGAAGCAACACGAGTGGCTGGCGAACGTGCGAGCGCAGAGGCCCGCGCCATCCGTACCCAAATCCTGGCAGAAGTGCGCACCATAGCGCGAGAAGAGGTGAATGTCGTCTTACGAGACCGCGTGCGTATGGCCGTTGGTGAAGCGGTTCATGAGGCGGTTGCCGCCCTTCCGGGAATGGTGTCGCAGGAAGTGGCACGGGCCACCAGCACGCTGCGGGCGGTGGTGCGGGAGGAAGTTGAAGCGTTGCGTCTGCCTGTGCGATCAGGCGGAGGGATGCCTCGGTGATTAGCGACTTCGAACGAGCCCTGGCAAATGTGTTGGGAAGCCGTCTCCCGTCTCCTTTTGGTGGCGCAGTCGAGGTGGCCCCAGGGAATCCTGGAGGGCCAATGCCCAAGGTTATTGTCGGGGTCCTACGGACGGAGATTGTGTCTCCGGAATTTCTCGCCACCAGACCTGAGGTGGTCCCTGGAGCGACTGCACCCCGTCGTGTGCTGCGATTGCGCTGTCAGGTTGGCATGGAGGTCCGCCCTCGCCCTGGGAGTGGGCGAAGTCAGCAAATGCTGGGGGTAGATGCGCTGCTGTACCTGCTCGACGCCCCTGAGTTGCGAAACGGGACTGCCATTACTGGCGACCCGGATCCCGGTTTTTTGATTCAGCAGTTGCAGATTGTTGACTCGCAATCCCCCCTGGACCCGACACGAGAGGATGTGCCCGCCGTCGGTGTCCAGGCGCAAGTCGAGGGTTGGTTTTGGCCGATCGGCGTTCCTGGCCAGACTGGCCAGCCGATCGGTGAGGTGCGGGTCCGTGAGACGATCTTGCCATTTGAGGTTGCTCCCCTAACCCCTGAACTCCGCGCCGGCGGTGAAGCGGTCGATCTCACGTTCCGAATAGGCACGATTGGACTCTTACGTCTCCATGTCGGAGCAAATCCGCTCCCTCGCTTGCCGTTTGGCGCGTTGGCGTTTGTGCTGTTTGGTCCAGGGGGAACCCCTGGTGCAGGCACCCTTAGCGGCGGAGTGGCCGGAAATGGTGGAGTACAATTGGTGACCTTATCGCCGGCAGGAGAAGCGGTGATTCGTTATACTCCGCCAGCTGAGGCAGTGACTGATGAATTGCGGGTTGCCTTGGACAATGGCGCGGGTGGACTCGGAGTGGAGGTGGGCAGGCTGACATTACGGGTGCGGAGTGCATGATGGCACGAGCATTAATACGCGAAGAGGTCTCTCGACGGGACGAGCAGGGAGTGTTCCTGGCCCCGGCTGATCTTGCTCCTCCGGGACACGAGATTGTGGTGACATGGAATAATGTCTCAGGAGCGACGACAGCGGAGCTGGAAACTGCCGCGGTGCGGATTTTCCCTGTGCTCGTTGAACAACCATTGCCCGATTTACCGGTGCGGTCGGAAGGAAACGAGAAGGTTGTGACCGTTCCTGGTAGTCTGCGCCTCGCCAGCGTAACCCTGGTCGGACTCAAGCGGCCGGGCGGTTCTGATTTACGCACCGCTAAGGATCTCGTGTCTGCTGGCGTGCGCCTGGTGGCGTCGATTCCCGGCCCAGGGGGGTGGAATCCCCTGTGTTCTGTCCCTCCAGCGAGTGCTCGGGGCTTGCTTCCGCAAAGTCTCACCGGCGCAGCCTTTACTGACCGAACCTTACGATTTCCTTTTTCCTTACAAACGGCGTCTCTCAAGCTGTCGCTGGTGACCGGAGATTTTCCCGAGGAATTTTCTCCGGTAACGATGGAACTGGGAACCGTCAATGGAGTTGCTCAGTTGCCACCGCGCAATGTGGAAGTAGTAGGACCGGATGAAACGGTCTTGTGGCAATTCCCTAATGAACTGCTCCCTGATACCCCACCAGTGGACGTTGACCTCCGGGTATCTTTAGAAAATGCAGTTAAAGCAGCACTGCCCACCGGAAGTCCATTGGTCGCTGCGTTTCATGTGCGTGCGACCGCACCAGCCCAGGCCGTCGTGCGACGTTTACCGGTCCGTGGCGCGCTTATACGTGCCTTTCCAGGAGTGTTCCAGCATGTGCTCACTGGAGATCCTATCGCCCTGGCTTTGGGTGGTGCATTGGCTGAGGAGGTGCCGACCTCGGTTGCTGCCGACCTCACCGTCAAGTATGAGGGAATTCGCGTCCTTGAGACGATCTCTGATCCTGCGCCGACCAGTAGTGGAGGTGTGAATGGGACGATCGTTGGTGCACAGCCAGTGTTGCGGATGTTTCCTCCTGCTGCCCTTGAGGGGATTCGTGTCGCACGGGTGGGAGTGATTGGACGGGCACCGCAGCCGTGTGAAATATCTTTGCAGCTCGTCCAGCTTCCGCAAGGCACAGCGATCGGTCCACCGAGTGTCTTGATCCTAGAAGCAGAGACGAGCATTCGGACGATTTGGGGAGAGGTGCCCCACCGTCTCCCGCTGAATGGCCCGGTCGGCCTTACGGTGCGGGCAAATCACGGGCGCTTTTTCTGGGTTACGGCTGAGCAACCGCTGGTCCGCATTGCGATTGACGATCCCGATCCTGCCGGTCGGCCGTTGCTGTTAGGGAATCAGCCTGTCGTGACGATGACCGAAACGGCGACACACTTGGAAGCTGTGCGGTTTACGCCCGCAATATTCCGGCACACCGCTCCGATGCTCGCAAGCAATTTGTTCCTGACTGTCGACGTGTCAGACCTGACCCTGAGGTATCAACGATGAGCTTGCTTCAGGATCTCCAGAACATTGATCTATCAGGGATTATTCAGGCGCGTGGAAATATCCGTACCGCCGTTGAAGCGCCGGCATTACAAGAAGTATTGCGTGGCGGGGCTGCGCAAACCGCGTTGGCAGGCCTGGGCGGAGCGGTTGCTGACCTGCGTGAAAATTTTGACAATCCGCAAACGCTTTTGCAGCCATTGAGCCAGGCGATTACTGAGCTTGCCAACCAGTTCGATATCGAGCAGGTGCCGCTTACGCGCTATCTCGATGCTGTGCGCGAAGGCGCGACGATCATCGGTGGGATCTTTGAAAATCTCAGTGGTGATCCTGCCCAATTAGGGCGTTTCTTGGGGGCCTCGCTTAGCGAGACTTTAGAGGCGGCTGGTGGGACGGTCCGGAGTATCGGGCAACAAAGCGGTGATGCGGCCGCCCAGTTTCGTCGGTTGAGCAATCTTGTCGATGGTGGCGTTCCTACTGATCCACAGGCGCTGGGGGAATTGATCGTCGATGTCCTATTGCCGTTCGGCAAAACCAACTTGGTACAGCTCCGTAATGGGGTACAGGGGGTTCTGCAGGGAGCGGGTGGAATTTCGCTGCCGCGAGATCGTACCGCAGGGTTAGTAATCGCGCTGGATGCCGTTACCACAGCAGCGGTGAGCGCTGACAGAACACGCCTGCAACACGCGTTGCGTGAACTTGAGCAGGTACGTACGCACACGCTCGACTCGCTGCACAGCGAGTGTGTGACCATGGTTGGACAGCTGGGCCACTTACGCCTGGGCGAGACCCTGCCTGGATTAACGCGACTCAGCAGGGCGCTGCGGACTGTTGACGATGGCGTCCTTGAGTTTCTCGATACCTGGCGTGCTCAGATCACTCTGGCGCGACAACAGGTCGAGACTCTCGACCTGACCCAGATTCGTGAATTTCTGGCTTTCCTGCCGGGGTTTCTCGAGACGCAGGCACGGGTTGCGATTGTCGAGCCGATCGATGCCCAAGTCGAACGACTTAAAGAATGGGTGCGGAATCTTCTTCGCCACTTACCCCTGCGCGAACTGCGAGCCGAGATTAGTCACTTTATTCATACTGTCGCCCAAGCGATACAAGATGCGGGCCTCGATGGGCCTGTGCGAACCGTACGTAGCACCCTGCAGTCGATACGGGCGAACCTCAACCCAGCGGCGTTGGCCGCGGAAGTGCAGCAAGCGTTGCAGCAGGTCGAGGAAACGATTTCCACGGCATTGGATGGTGTGATAGCCGCGTTGGAAGAGATCTCGACGCAAATCAATAGTGTCACCGGACAGGCACAAGCCGTCTTGGAGCAACTAGCGTCCGCACTCACAGGATTCAAGCAAACCCTGGCATCGCTGAGTGCCGCCGTCGATAATCTTGGCGTTGACCAAGCCGCGCAGCAGGTAGTGACAACGCTTTCAACCCTGCGGGAAACCGCAGAGAAGCTGCTGCAGTCGCAGCCGCTTCCGGAGCCGCTACGTCCGACGGTGGAGCAGCTTATTGAGACTCTGAAGGAGGTGGATTTTGATGAGGTGCTGCAACCGGTTCGTCAGGCGGCGAATGAGTTGACCATTCCCGCGGACGTGAGTGACACTGTCAACGACGGACTGGTGGCGGCAAAACAAGTCGTGGAGAATCTTATTCCCGCTGAACTGATTGCCTCGATAGAAGCGGAAATCAGCCAGGCCCTGGCGGTTATCGGTGACTTCAATCCGGCGTCGTTATTGCCGAGTGTCACTGACTTCCTCAATGAAGCTGCTCAGTTTGTTGAAGAACTCGACCCGCGCACTGCTGTGGATGAGATTCGGGAGCCGTTTCAAGCGGTGATCGAGCTGATCGATAAAGTGCATCCACGAATACTGCTCGCACCGGTGATTCAACAATACGATGCCTTGCTCGGGAATATCCCCATTCCCCCGCCAGACACGGCTGCGCGCAGGACAGCTGATTTGGTGAACAGTTCCGGGAACACCCTGGGACGTGTCATGCTGGAACCGTTGCAGCAGCTTGACCCACAGGGTGAGGCGGAGATTTCTCAGCCGGGGACCCGGCAACCTACGGCTCAGGCCCCCGACATAGACGGGGTGCGCCCCGGTGATGTGATTCGACTCTTTGGTTATGTCCCTGGCAAGCTGCGAGCGGCGCTCTCCGGCGTCGCCGCTGGGCCAGCCGCCCAAGCGTTAGCTGTGGTCGAAAATCTTTCGAGCGGACTGGCGCGTGATCTGCGACGGTTACAGGTGGAGTTGTTTGCGGTTGAGGAACGGCTCGACTCGACTATCGAACAGTTCCTATCTCCACTAGCTGATGCGCAGCTCCGTGCGCAGTTTGCTATTCAAGCAAATTTTTCTGCTGGGGAGATTGATGTGAACGCGTCGATCAATGCGGTTGCCCTCGCTGGGCCGGGGCCGCTACGCGAGGTTCTCGGCGAGAGTACGAGGATGGTACGTGAGCGGCTCCACGGCGCTGTTGCTCACGCCGGGGGGAGTGTTGGCAGCGAACTTGACCGCGCCGCCCGAACGCTGGAGTCGCTACGTTTATCTCGTTTAACTGGTGATCTGACCGCATTGCTGGACGCACTCGATCCTGAGCCCATTGCCGCGGAGATCGATGCGTTAGTGGCAACGGTTGTTGCACGTACGCCGACGTTGTTGCGAGAACTGGAGAGCGAGGTGCAAACGACCCTGCAAAAAGTGCGCGCCATCGTCAATGATCTCAATCCTGGGGTGCAAGCCCAAAAATTTCTCTCTGTGCTCGACGTCGTTCGTGCAGAACTGGACGTGTTGAACCCTCGCCGCTTGGCTGACGAGCTAAGCGAAGTTCATGCTGCCGTGCGAAACACGTTAGTAATGTATGATCCTGCGGTGTTTGCCGCTGAGATCCGAGAGACGCTGCTTTCGATTGGTGCGGATATTCGCGCGCTCGATCCTGCGACCTTGCTCGGTGACATGAGCTTCTTGGAAACCACGGTAAATCGAGTTGCCGATGCGGTACCCACCCAAGCATTGCAGGGGGTTGGTACGTCGCTGGAGACTGTTGGCCAACAATTGACCGAACTGAATCCCGCCGAACTTATTGAAGCACTCAATCAGTTGGGGCCGCGTGTCGTCGAGGCGTTTGCCGACGCGGTCGACGCGATCCGCAATGAGATTGTCATGCTGCTGGAATCGCTTCGCTTTGCGTCGGGGAGTGCGAGTGTTTCGGTATCGGCGAGCGTGGGATGAGGGTCATATGGAGAAGCGCACTATCTCGGAGTTCTGTGTTCCAGGAACGTCGACCTGCTTAGTGTACGAACGTGCAGCGTCTGGCCAGCTCCTGCGCCTCCACTGTGGTGGTCAAACGTATCTGCAGGAAACGACGGATGGACGGGTATTTGGCAACAGTCTCCATGAGGCACTGGCTGTCGTGAGCGAGGCGATCATTGCTGATGGTCTATTACGCCATGTTCAATCCTATGGTCAGCAGTGGACAGAAGAATATCGCTGGGATGCGCAAGGACGCCTGGCGCGTATTGATGGTGTCGAAGTCCAACGTGACCGACAGCAGCGCGTGACTGCGTGTGTGGGACCGCATGGACGGTGGGATTATGGATACGCTGAGGAGGATCTGGTGGTGGTCGATGGGCCGCATGGATTCCGCCACATTACCCGTGACGATGCTGGTCGCCCGGTATCAGTGCGCGAAGGAAACTACGCCACAGAGATTTGCTATGACAGCACTGGATGTCGGGTCGCGGTTCCGCCGCCTCCTGTGAACTGGACTGTCGATACTGTCGGGCGCTTGTGGACGGTGCGCGCGACGGACGGCACCATTCGGGCGACCTACCTGTGGGACGGCTTGGCGTGTATTGGTCGGATTGATGGTGCTCCTGGTGAACCACTTGCTGCGGTATTCTCACTTGACCCTTCCTGTACGCCTGTGCGGGTGATTACCCGCGCTGCGGTGGTACGCATTCCCCGCGATGCCTTTGGCGAGGGCCTGCTCGCCTATCCGAAGGTGCCAGGCTTATACGGCGGAGCTGCCCATAAGGGGTTCTTCTATCTGCGTGCCCGGCGCCTCGATCCGGCGACGGGAGCCTTTGACCGTCCTGACCCCTGGCACGGACGGGCTGATGATCCGCGCCGAATGCAAGGCTACAGCGGACCGTTACGGGTAGACAATCCCGCAGCGGGCCCTTATGCCGTCTGTCAAAACGACCCGATCGGGCGGGCTGATCCCACCGGCGAGATCTCCTGGTGGTTAATTCCCAGCACCCTGACCTGGTCGTTTCATCACAACCTCGGCGGCTGGCTCGGTATGTATGCGGTCATTAACTTTTGGGGCACCTTGTTCCAGGGATTTGCCGGACAGAATGTCGGACGATTCTTTTCATTGGAAGGACTCGCCGGTGAGCATGTTGGTAGCTTTGGGGTACGGGTCGGTGGTGTACTGACTGGGGCACCGGGAAATGCGTGGACCTACCAACATATGGTGATGTCTGAGTCCACCACGTTCCAACAGGTTGAGTTTGCTCGTGTATTAAACCCGCGTGGGCCTTTTCGTCCGACCTGTTACGGCACGTTGTTACGTTTGTCCCCGGATGATGGGGCACCGTTTCTTCTCCGTGGGGCTCTTCAGCCTGGCAATATTCCAGCTGGCTCTCTCGCCCCGAGTTGGTCGCGCGCGGGTGGGATCGCTGAACCAGTTATTCCCGGCTCGTTGGTCCCACATTTCCCGACTGGTGGTATTCACTTCGATGCAGTGCAGCAAAACCTCCTTACACCACAAGGATGTCAGATTGTCGAAGTCGAACCGTCAGAGAATCTGTTTCAGGGAACGATTGAGCAACGCGCCGTCTTAGTTGCACCGGCAACAGGGTTAGGGTTAAGTCCGAACGCGCTGGTCCTGCTGACCGATGCGGCGACAGGAATCCTGATTACCCGCGTGGTGAGTGTAAATGAAGTCGGTGGAACTACGCGGATTCGCCTGGAGTCGGCGGCGAGTGGTATTGGTCCCACACAAGTACGGCTGCGAGGTCTCAGTGCCTCGCTGTCTTCTGAGCAACTAACGGCGATTCCCACCCCAGGCCGGTTGAGTACGGCCGGGACGACTGCTGCTTATAACCCGGGTGATCCTCTCCGCCTTACTCAGGGTGGGGTGCAGGTCGGCTCAGCGTTGATTCAACAACTGGAGTCGGTGGTGCTGCTCGAGGCACCATTACCTGCGAGTCTGACTGGACGACTGGATATTCGGTTAGCTGCGCCGGGGACGCAGAGCGGGACCGCGACTATCGGCACCGACTCGCAAGTGCTCGGCTTTGCCCCTGGTGCCGCCATGCCGAGCGAAGGAACGGTTATCAATGTGACCAACGGAACCACCAGTCTTCCCGTCGTGGTCATCCCGCCGAGTGGAGCAGTTGAGCGTCGAGTCGATCGCAGTCTCGCTAGTTTAGGGGCGGCAGGCACCACGGTAACATGGCAGGCGCTGACCGCAGGTATGCCATTAGGACATCGTGACGATGCACCCGAGGCTGCAGCCGTGGTCACTTATCAACCAGATGTGGTACGGACCGCGCCCTCAAGCGGCGTGCTGATTGTGCAGGATCAAAATAACGTCCGTGTCGCCCGACGAGTGACCGGTGCAGCAACCGACGCTATAGTGATTGGTGCGGCGTTGCCAGGAACTACGGCGAACCCTTACACCGTGGAAAGATTCACCTTGCAGGCGCCAGATCAGCAGAATTTAACTGTTGCGGTAGACCAAGCCTTCGCTCTCGATCGTCCCTTGCCAGACGATGTCGTCGCACTACAGCTGCACCAAGTAATCGGAACGACGATTACGGCAGGGCCGGTTGCAGGGATGCCTGTCGTGACTGTGACCGGGACTGTTGGCTCAGTGAATCAGACCGCAAATAGCCCCTTTACCTCCCCAACCCCGACACAATTTGTCGTGCTCAGTCAGGGCACCACCAACGCCGCGGCGCTGGTGACGGAAGTACGTCTGACGGTCACGCTCGACCGGACCATAACCGTGAGCGACAGTGGCTTGGAAGCCGTACTGCTGCAAGCCGGTTCGCCAGCCTATCGTGCGCTGCAACGCCCGGGTGTTGCCCCGGAAGTGATCATTACCGTCCTGCCTGAAGTGGCGGGAACTACCGTACAGATGCCACGTTTACAGGTGGGTGAACTGGTGGAAACAACCTGGACCGATCCTGCTCCTGGTGGAACCCGCCGCTATCGAGTCACTGCCGTAAGTGGGACGACACTGACATTGACCGGAGATGCGGCACTCCCGGCCACAACCAATGACCTGACGGTAACCCGATTAGTAGTGACTGATCCACTCACTGGTAGTTCGCGGCTGGGCTTGCGAGGTGAGGCTGTTGGCGGAACCCCAACTGTGGATGGCAAAGTCTCGACATCACAAATGCGTTTCCAGGTCTGGCAGGCCAATGATTTTCGCCAAGGTCGTCGCGTCGGTATTATAGACGGCGACATCGTGCATGCCATCCAGATCCCGAATGCGTCAGCCCAGATTCTCGATATTGAGTTTGCCGCTGCCCCGACACTGACCGGTGCTGGAGTCACTGTTACCAATCCACCGCTCGGCACAGTGGGGTACTCGTTATCCTTTACCCGTGACGGGACGGTTGTCACGTTGCAAGATGCGGTCCCGCCGTTACCCGCCCCTGGGACGAATCTTCTCGTTGCCATTGCTTTTCGGCAGATCGATGGCCCTGATGGCCGTGCGACGGGAGAGTTAAGTGCTGGTACCGTGCGTGTACCAGAAGAGGTCGATAACGTTGAGCTGACGCGCCGACAGTCGCTGACCGATCACGAACTGACCCATACGTTACAGTGTGCCAGCCTCGGTGCCTGGTTATTGGGATTTTTTCCGCTTGGGCTGTTTGAACTTGGCGTGACTGAGCTATGGGCGCAGGCGGATCTACCAGAATTTTCCGCTTATGTGTCAGGAACCTTGAGCGATAGTGATACCGGAGTGCGGATTCTGACCATTCCTGATTCGCAGGGTATTGCCTTTGCCGCCGACAATCTTGTCCAGATTGCTCAGAACGGGGTCGTGAAGTCAGTAAAACTTGGTGCCCAGCGCGTAAGCAATGAGTTTGTCTTGAATACGCGTGCCGAACGTGAGTTAGTAGCAGCGGGTATGGTGAATGGCCCAGTGCAAGTGCGTCGCGAAGAATCTGGCGCTGTCGAATGGGCAGAATGGATTCCCAACATTCTGCAAATCAGTACGGTGGGTGGCCTTCTCAATTTGTTGTCGATTGGTACCTATGGAGGCCTCATTTTTTTGATCCTCAAGCTGTATCATGGCATTCGTCGCCTGGCTGCCGATGATTTCCCAGCAACGGTAGGTGGTGATGGTCTGACACTAACTTTGGGTGATACTGCTCCTGCCACTGCGCTGCAGGGGGCGTCAAATGTGGTCATCAAATCGGGTGACACGACGATGATTCGTGCGGTCGCCGAGGTCAACGGTAGAGTGGTACGGCTTGCCTCAGCGACAACCTTACGTGACAATTTGCGCGTCTCGCCGTACTCTCTTAGTAGTCCGGGGGTACTCTCAGATTGGCATGACTACTTTCCGGCGACTGTCCCAGACCGTGATCGTCCGGCGGCGATTCGTATTGCTGCTGTGAACGGCCAGTCGTTAACGTTGAGCGTCAATGACCGTGTGACCGTGACAACCGGTGCGCGGTCGCGCCACACCAGTGTCACCGCAGTTGCAGGTGATGGAACGGTAGAGTTAGAAGATGCGGTGCTCGTCGATCTCAATAGTACTGACCTGTTAATTGCCAAGGTTGGTGAGGATGATCCGGTCGGCTCGCTCGACCAGCGTATCTTGAACGATGTCCTGGAGTTGGGGTGGTTGCAATATATTCACGACCCCTACGGACAGATTCAGTATCGGGCGCAGCCGCAGCGAGGGTCGGTTGGCGATGTGTTTGCGCGGGCAGCGCGCTATCTCTTCGGCTCGCAATCCTGGAGTATCTTGCCCGCGTTCGGGTACGTGTTTTGGGACAATTTCTTCAAACGACCGGCAGGGAATCCCCATTTATCAAGTATGGAGCAGGAGGCCTCTCACCGCAGCGGTGATACATACAGCCCAGTTGGACTGCTTCGCGGAGACATGACGGTTGTTGGGGATATCGCGCGGTACTGGCATATCCCTACGGGCGGTGGGCGTAACACCGACACGATGGTGCAACAAACACGTCAGGACGCACCGGGCGTTCACTTGCTCGACTTCCCGCGTGTGATGCCCTTTGTGTTACGTCCGACACCGACACCGGCAGCGGGCACGCAAGAACCGAATCTGGGGGCGCAGAGCGATGCGGCGATTGCCGATCCAGGACGGGCACTGCCGGACATTTTTGTGGGCAAGAATCTGACTGCGGGTGCGAACTGGAACGCGCCGAGTTTTACCAACCCACGAAGCTTTGCCGCAGCCGATCGCGGCTGGATTCCGACAAGTCCGACTTTAGAGCGCACCAGTGGGGTATATGTCGCGTTTACGCAGCCGTCCACGACAACGGGTAGCACGGCGACTCAACACCGTGTAACAGTGACCAATTCCAGTCAAGGCGTAAATCTGCTGCAAGCGCAACAAGGACGCGAAGCCGACGAGGAAGGCTTGGCGACACTGGTCTACGATCTGCCGGTTGCTGATGTCACGGTGACCGTCGCTGGGCGTGCGCTCGCCGAAGGAGATACGTTCACTTTTGTTCCGACCCAACGAGCACGGGTGCAGGTAACGCCGAATGCCAACCGACGCTATACAGTGACCCTCACGCGCCCTAATGACCTCATGCAGTTTGAAGACAATTTTGATCTGATTGCTCGGACCGGAACTGGCGAGGAACGCGCCGAAGTCAGTCGCTTTTACCGTTTGATTGAGGATAGGCAATATGAAACCGGTGGGATTCAACAACACGGGGTTCATCTGCCGACCGATATTCACATCCCGGTGCGCAGTTTTCGTATTGTGGTCGATGATCAGATCGAGCTTCGCACTGGTCCGAATGCCACAGCTGGAATCCAGGCCGTGTGGCGACCAGGCGAGACGGGATTTTTGACGGTTCCGGCGAATTTGTTAGCGCCGTGGGCGGTGACGCAAGTGACCTATACGACCCCAGCTCCCGGTGCGACAGACCCTAACCCAGCAATGAGTGTCGAGCCCACGCCAACAGAACTGACCGAGTTTCTCAGAGATGGGCGAATCACCCGGGTTACGTTTGCTGCGGATGATCCACCGGAAGAGGCCGTTGATATCGATTTTGGAGTATCAGTGGGGACACCAACGAACAGCGCGATACTGAGTGCTCGAGTACGGTTGGAAGCGCATTTTCGGCTGACTCGTGTCGATCCAGGAACCGACTTTCAGGTCGCGCCTGGGGTACAAATCGTGTTGCGCTGCAGTGATAGTGTGAATGCTGGAACAGTAACTGTAGCGCCACCGGACGGGATTACGGTGGCGACCGCCGGAACGGATGTCACCCTAACTATCGCTGCTGGAGCAGCACTTGGTGCGCGACGCGTCTTTGTGGTTGACGCTGCTGAACCAACCCATCAGGCAAAGCGAACGATCCAGGTGGTGTGAAGAAGCGGTACCGTTGGCTCAGGTCTGAAATCAGGATGCTGGCCCACCAATTGTCAAACTCTAAACATAGCTCGGTGATTATAGCAACGCCGCTACGCGTACGGGCGAGGCTATTCCTTGCTGGTTGCTAATGCTGAACTAGCAAGTGGTGTTTCCGCAGGTGCTCTGCCCCCTCTGCGGACACTGAAACGAAAGCGCCGCATCCTGGTTCATGATGGTGCTTCAAGAAGCCGCGTTCATTGGCGTCCTCCCACACAGGGAGACGTGGGCAGGATGTTCGCCACGCTTCGATTACCTCAGCGTATGGCCGAGGGTTCGGACCAATCCACTCAAGCAAACTGAGGATCAGAGCATCTACAGGGTTTGACATAACAACCTCCTTGCGGTCGCGGGCGAGTCCAGAATATGCGTGTACCGAGAAGGATAGCAATTGTGCCTTTCCGTGCATCTTAATCAATGCGCATGACTCCCCGGCGTGGGGTACCGATACCGTACGTGTCCGGCGTCAACGGTACCCCCATCTCCGCTAGCACGGCCCTTTGTTGTGCCACGGGCGTGCGCCGCAGGCGCTCCTCAATCGGCTTGAGCTTCTCAAAGCTGCCGAGCTTGAGCACCTGCTCAACCAATGAGGCCGTGAGGGGCCATCGGCCAGGATCAATCTGGAACCGCGCAAAAGCCGCGTTGCGGAAGAAGCAGGCAAGGGCGATGTCGGCAATGGAGAGTGAGCCAAAAAGAAACCCCTGCACTGGTACCTGCGTCTCCAGATAATCGAGTACTTGCGGAATCTCTTCGCGCACAGTCTTTTCCACCACCGCCGTGTCAGTTTGTTCGCCCCACACCGAGGGCCTGATGGCTACTTGATTGAACAACCGCCAGATAAACACCTCGCCCATACGGGAATCCGCGAACTCTTCGAGCCACCGGGCGCGGGCACGCTCGACGATAGTGGCGGGGTAGAGCTTTGGCTCCGGATACCGATCCTCCAGGTACTGGCAGATGACCGAAGAGTCCGCCAGGGTGACCTGATCATCGCGTAGCACCGGAATGCGCCGTAGCGGGCTTATTTGTGAGAAGCGGTCGTCCCCAAAGAAGGGAACGATAGGATCGATTTCGTAGGGGATGCCTTTGAGGTCCAGGAAGACCAGAACCTTGCGGACATACGGTGAGAGATAGCTCCCAATTATCTGTACCTTCTCTTTCATAGCCCCACCCGGTGCGCAGCGGCTAACACCCCACCTCAGCCGCCGCGGCTCAGCTGTATCCTTTCAGGTTCACCCAGGGCCGCTCGTGGGCCGCGGTCAGGCTGGAGGCGCTTGTTAGGCATGCCTATTGTTTCTCATAGAGATCTTCAAATACCTCGCGCCACGATAACCCTGTGACCGTTGCCGCTTGATTCATATCCCCCTCGGCCTCTCGCTTCGCGGTCAGAAAACAGCGCTCCCACATCTCTTGTATGACCGTATCCGTCAAACTCGGGGTCTCGGTTTGGATGTCACGAATCTCTTCGCGGGCGTTGTAAATTGTGGCCGCCCAACTATAGGAGCGCCGCTCCGGTTGGGTTTGCCACTTGATGATATGCACCATGAGTCGCACCAGATGGCTTTTTAATGCACGTTTTTCTGACCGTCCCAAGGCTTCAATTAACTCCTTAACCCCAGCCGTGGCTTCTTGAATATTGCCTTTCTCCAACTCTTGTTCAATCGCGACTGCGGTTTGATAATGGGAGCTTGTCGCTAGTTCTTGCCAGCCCATAGTGCCTCTCTGTATGTCTGAACATGTTAGACTTCACTATATTCCTACTCGGACTTTCCTTACAGTCCCACCTTTCCTACTTTACTATGTTGTTATACGCCTAACGTACGTCTCAGCGTACCGCGAGCGGCCACCACGTGGCCTTTCAGATTGAGTAGAGTCCCACCGTGGCTGCGATGCGGTGGCGCGGCGGGTTAGCGGGCCAGTCTATCCTTGAGCCTGGACTGGCGTGAGATGAAACACTCGTGCGAGTTGGCTTGCCTGTGTGAGGTCCCCTCGCCGTAACGCCTTTCGTACCGCATCTAACTTCTGCGCATCAGCGAGAGACAGATACGGAGACCATCCCTCATCCGTTTCAATCAAGGTCACCTCCACTTCAGCAGCATACTGTCCTTCGTGAATCAGTTTAGTGTGGCGTCGCGTGCTCATCGTCTTCTCCTCAGAAAATCTTCGCCCCATCGGTTCGGGTCCGGGCGGTACGCTGTCACTACGACAGCGGGAGTGGTGGTGTTTTTGGCAATTCCCCACAGCACGTGGATCGGCTGACTTTGCTCATCGTGTTGCAAGCCCAGTACGCATGGGCCTTTATGGTAAGTTGGATAATCTTCTGCCACTACGGCTTTCTCGATACCTGCCACAATGTCGTCAATGAAGATATTATCCTCGGCCAACTCGTCGGAGCCATGATCCGAGATATGTATCTTACGGCGGGCCACCAACTCACGAATCTGTTGCACCGTCTGACTCATTACTCCTCGGATCCAGAAGGATAAGTTCTCTCAAGGGCTTATCGTATCCAGAACCGTCGACTGGTTCCAGACCTTGCACGCTAACTTGTAGGTTTACTGCCACCCTATTGGCAGTATATCCCGATAGTGAAATTCTCCGCTACTCCACGAAAATCTGCCACAGTATCCGTTCCTTTCCCTGATTTTGTCAAGCTTTTCTTCTCCCACAAACACTGCCAGTTTGGCGATATAGCCCGATAGCAGCCCGCGGTATATCTCGATATCGGCGTTGGCACTGTATTTCGACATTGGCCGCACCATTTTGCTCTTCTCCAGCACTGTCTCACCATCCTCGCTTTGTTCCACTGTGGCACTGTTGTGAGGATATCACACGCAGTCTGCTGTAGATTGCGTCTGCTGCCCACCTTGGCTATAGCTCCCAGCAAAGGAGGGTGACCTATGGAATTTGGGCTGTGTATTCCACACTATGGCAAACCGCTTGACGTTCCTGCCATCGTTAACAACGTCCGTCATGCTGAAGCGTTGGGCTTTGACTCGATTTGGGTGACGGATCACCTGATCGTCCCACGGACCATGGACCTGATTTACCGCGACCACATGTTGGAGCCGGTTGCGCTGCTCAGTCATATGGCGGCGTTAATTCCACGGGTGAAACTCGGTACCAGCGTGCTTATTCTGCTCTATCGTAACCCCCTTCTGCTCGCCAAGATGCTAGCGACAATTGATCAACTCTCTGGTGGTCGCCTCATCGTCGGTGTCGGTGGTGGTTGGATGACCGAAGAATTCGCTGCCTTGGGTATACCATTTGCTGAACGTGGGATGATGAGCGACGAATATCTGCGATTGATGCGCACTCTGTGGACCAACGAGGCCGTGAGCTTCAATGGTCGCTATACGACGTTTCACGATATGCAGAGTTCTCCGCTGCCTGTACAACGTTCGTTGCCGATTTGGGTCGGTGGAGTAAGCGCCCGTGCCCGCCGACGCGTGGCTGAATTCGGTGATGGTTGGCATGCGACTGCACTCGCACCTGAGATCATGAAGGCCGGAATTCAACATCTCAACGGATTATGGCAAAAGCAGGGGCGTACTGGCACGCCGGTGATTTCTGTTCGCCTCGCTTTGTTCATTGAGGGAGTTTCACAAGAAGTTGTTTCCTATAGTCCGCGGCCTGGACAAGATCTGCTCCGTGGTGACGTTGCCACGATTACGGAGCGGATACGTGCTTATCGTGACGCTGGCGTTCACCACATAGTGTTAGAACTGTCTCGCCAGTCTTTTGCAAGGAGTGCCCAGACTATGGAGATCTTTATGGCGCAGGTGAAACCCCAGGTGGAGCGGTAAGCGAGTGCGGCGGTTGCAACTTGCGTTGACAGACGCCGAACAGGTGTGAGAAAGTCGCGCCCAAGTTAAACAGTCAATCGTTAATCACACAGAGGAGGAACGTATGGCAACATCAGCATCAGTACAAGCGGCCCGAGAAAAAGCACGAGCCGTTGCGCCCAAGCTCATTGACCTAACCGAGAAGGTCTTGTTTGGTGACGTGTGGGAACGACCTGGTTTATCGAAACGCGATCGTAGCCTTATTACGGTTGCAGCCTTGATGTCTACCTACCGCCCTGAGCAGCTCCGGGTCCATATCGCACGCGCGCTAGAGAATGGCGTCACCAAAGAAGAACTCGGTGAACTCATTACCCACCTCGCGTTTTACTCCGGCTGGCCGACTGCCATGACTGCAGCGACTGTCGCGAATGGCGTCTTTGAGGAACAAAAGTAACACCAGGACAAGCACGCCGGGGTCACCCCGGCTGCGGAGGTGAGTATGCGGGTAGGATTTATCGGATTGGGGACCATGGGCGCGAAAATGGCTGCCAACCTGCAGAAGGCAGGATATCAGCTCGTTGTCCATGATGTACGACGGGAGGCGGCGACACCGCACCTGGCTGCCGGAGCAGTCTGGGCTGCCACTGCTCAACAAGTCGCAAAGGAGGCAGAGGTGGTATTTACCTCGCTTCCTGGGCCTGTAGAAGTCGAGACGGTTGCGCTTGGGGAAGGCGGATTGTTGTCGGGAATACGGAGCGGTGCGGCGTATTTCGACTTGTCAACGAATGCGCCGGATGTTGTCCGCCGTATTCACGCGCGATTCACTGAACGTGGAATGCACATGTTGGATGCACCGGTCAGTGGCGGACCGCGAGGGGCGGCAACCGGTAAGTTAGCTATTTGGGTGGGTGGCGACAAAGAAGTCTTCGAGCGCTACAAGCCGGTGCTTGATGCGCTCGGCGATCAGGCACGATACGTTGGTCCGATTGGCGCGGCGACCGTCGCAAAATTGGTGCATAATTGCGCGGGCTATGCGATCAACCGCGTCATGTCAGAAGTTTTCACCATGGGGGTCAAGGCTGGAGTTGAGCCTTTGACCTTATGGGAAGCGGTGCGACAAGGTGCGCTTGGTCGCATGCGCACCTTCGATGGTTTGATCAACCAATTTTTGCCTGGGGTCTACGATCCGCCCGCGTTTGCTCTGCGCCTGGCGCACAAAGATGTGACCTTAGCGACAGCCTTGGGACGCGAACTGCAGGTACCAATGCCGATGGCAAATCTGGCCTTGGATGAACTGACCGCCGCACTCAACCGGGGGTGGGGTGAGCGTGATTCGCGTTCGGCGATGCTGTTACAACAAGAGCGAGCCGGGGTGAGTATCGCTGTCGACCCTGAGCAACTCCGCGAAGCCGTAGCCCGCGACGGCAAAGCCAAGCCGTGAATAAAGGAGCCTGACCATGGCCGAGAAAATGCCAGAATACAAAATTTTCGCGCTGCGCTATGCGACCCGGGATGCACGACGGGCCGATAATTTTATCGGTGGCGATCCGCATGATGGCCCCATGCCGATGGATTATTTTACCTGGGCAATTATTGGACCGGATCGTCTCTTTCTTGTTGATACCGGCTTTACCGCGGAAACGGCAGCACGGCGCAAACGCACGTTTCTGCGCTGTCCGATCGCCAGCTTACGCCTGCTTGATATTGACCCCGATGCGGTGACTGACGTCATCCTGACGCATCTCCACTACGATCATGTCGGGAATTTTCATAAGCTTCCGCACGCGCGATTTCACCTGCAAGAACGGGAATTAGCGTTTGCTACGGGACGTTACATTCAGTATCCTTATTTCGCCCACGGTTTCGAGGAAGAAGATATTGTTGGCATGGTGCGGCTGAATTTCAGACGTCAACTCGCCCTGTATGACGGCGAGGTCGAGATCGCGCCGGGGCTCTCCATGCATCTGGCAACTGGCCATACCGCAGGAATGCAGGTCGTACGGGTTCATACTCAGCGGGGGTATGTCGTGTTAGCTTCCGATTCGAGTCACTACTATGAAAATCTTGAGACTGGCCGTCCCTTCATTGCTGTTGTGGATGTGGCTGCGACGCTGGACTCGTTTCGCAAGGTGCAACGATTGGCGACCTCCGCCGCGCATATTGTACCGGGGCACGATCCCCTGGTCATGCGGCGCTACTCCGCCCCGTCGTTATCACTACAAGACATTGTTGTTCGGCTTGATGTTGAGCCGGTGGGATGACAAGGATCAAGTCGCGCGAAGAAACAGCCGAGAACAGTACCCAGTTTCAGGTAAAATGAGCACACACCGAGCGGTACACTGTGGGGAGGCGCTCCTTGTGATCGTCCGCCGAAAGACCGTTTCCGTCAGAGTATCAGCAGGCCTCGTCCTCGCGATACTGTATTATTTCTTGGGGCGCTATTTACCTCTCACTTGGTGTCCCCGTCTATAGACTGTGACGAAACGATATTTCGTGTGGCCCACCAGTGAAAGTCAAATGCAGTGGTGTGATTGCGCTGAGCACTCAGGCTTATAGAATGCAGAGGTAACAATAATACCGTCTGCTGCGAAAAAGAGAGATATCCTCACAAAAACGCACTAGACACAACAAGGGCCCCGTCGCTGTGGAACGCCCTATGGCGACAGAGTCCGGAGTCAAGAGTAAGGAGGGAAGCGATGGAAAGGCATTCGCGTTACGGAAATGGGTCACCAGCCGACGAACTCATGGAGACGATAGAAGAGTTCAAACGGCGGCTCCCGCGGTTCCCTACGGGGGGGATGGGAACTTTGATTATTATCATCGTGCTATTGCTACTGTGGGCGGCGTCAGGTTTGTATATTGTCGGTCCCGGTGAGCGAGGAGTGGTGTTGCTATTTCGCGAAGCTGTCGATCAGACCGAACCTGGCTTGCGTTACCGCTTGCCCTGGCCCATTCAAGAACATGCAGTGGTGGACATCTCCCAGGTACGGCGCGCTGAAGTGGGATTTCGCACTGGTGGGGATTCGTCCTCGGCGTTTGGGGCAAGGGGGAATACACGCACGATTCCGCAAGAAGCGTTAATGCTAACTGGAGATGAAAACATTGTTGAGGTACAGTTCTTTATTCAGTACCGTGTCCAAGATCCAGTGAAGTTTCTCTTTGGGGCGCAGGACCCCGAGGGAGCTTTGCACACTTCGGCTGAGGTGGCGTTGCGTAGCGCGGTCGGGCGTAACACTATTGATTACACGATGACCGAAGGCCGTGTCGATGTGCAGGAACAAGCGAAAAGCGCCTTGCAAGAACTCCTCGATGCGTATCAGACTGGTTTGCTGGTGACTGAAGCTCGGCTGCTGGTTGTTGATCCCCCGAGTGAGGTGCGTGATGCCTTTCATGATGTAGTACGTGCCCTGGAAGATCGCGACCGTTTGGTGAAGGAAGCTGACGGCTATCGGGAAGATGTTATTCCCAAAGCCCGAGGCGAAGCGGCACAGATGGTGCAACAAGCCGAGGCGTATAAGGCGCAACGCGTGATTCGTGCGCAAGGAGATGCCGAGCGTTTTCTCAACGTTTTGGCGGAATATAACAAAGCCAAAGCCGTCACCCGGGACCGTCTCTACCTGGAAAGCGTGGAACGAGTCATGCCGACGATGGAAAAATTTATACTTGATGGGGGCGCAAAATCTGGGGTATTACCCTTGCTCCCCTTAAAGGGATTGTCGGCGGCGCCAGTGCAAACGGCGATGGAGGAAACCCGAACTGCCGTAAAGGAGAGGTAATTATCATGGCAAAAATACTTATTGGTCTTGGGCTGCTGCTTGTCTTTGCCCTTCCGCAGGTCGCCTTTACGATCGGCGAGTGGGAGCAAGGTATGATCGTGCAGTTTGGCAACCCTCAACGCATCCTGCAAGAGCCGGGGCTCTATTTTAAGTTGCCCTTCGTCCAGAACGTTGTACGCTTTGATAAGCGGGTGCTCGCGACCGACGCGCGGACGGCTGAGTATTTGACGCTCGATAAAAAACGGGTGTTGGTCGATCATGTCTCGCGTTGGCGTATTCAGGAACCCTTGGACTTCTATCGGAGCGTTCGTGATACCCAACGAGCCATGGCTCGGCTAGATGATCTTATCTCGGCACACCTGCGGCAAGAAACCGCCAAGCATAACTTTTTAGATTTTGTTCGTGAAAAGCGCGAGGACATCATGGCGGTCGTGACGGCGGATACCAAAGAAGCGGCAAAGTCGTTTGGCATTGACGTCCTGGACGTCCGCATTAAGGCACTGGACCTCCCGAAAGAAGTGCAAGCGAGTGTGTTTGCCCGTATGCGGGCGGAACGTGAGCGAATCGCTAAGCGTTATCGAGCTGAAGGAGAGGAGCGCGCCAGGGAAATTCGCGCGGGGGCAGATCGAGAGCGTGAGGTGATCGTGGCGACAGCGTATGAAACGAGCCAAAAACTGAGTGGCGAGGGCGATGCCCAAGCCACGGCTATCTATGCTCAAGCCTTTGGCCAAGATCCGGAATTTTACGCTTTCACCCGGCGATTACAAGCGTATGAGAAAATTCTTGGTACTGGGACGACCGTGGTCTTACCTCCGGATTCGGAACTACTCCGTTACCTCCAGAGCCCGGGAGGGCAATAAGGGTATGTTTGGACTCCTCCGGCTCCTCCTGTTTCTCGTTGCCGGTTGGCTGATTCTCGCTGGGGTGCGGCGCCTCCTTATTCCTCCGTCTATCCCTCGGCGAGACCACGAAATGGGCACAGGGCAGAAAAGCCTCCCACTCGTCCAGGATCTGCAGTGTGGCCGTTTTGTTGTGGAGCAGGAGGCGGTCAGAGCATCTCTTCGCGGCCAGACTCTCTACTTCTGTAGTCACGAATGCCGAGATCGCTATCTTAATAAGGAGGAGGAATAAGGGATAACTTGATAGCAGAGCATTGGGTTACGCACCTTCAACTTCCACCCAACGTACCAAGTCTGCAAGCCGTGGACGCCCACCGTGCCGCCAACTGAGCGGCGGAAGTTGCATCGTGCCGATTGGACAGATACGGCTAACGCCTGCGTGTCCTAACATTTCTGCGCATTGCACAAGTCGTGGTCCGTGAGCAGCAACACCAACCGCTTCCAGATATGATCGCCAGGGAATTAACAATTCGTGTAGCTGAGACAAGGACGAGAGCGGTTTTACGCGAATCGTGCGATACAGTGAGGACGGAACGAATGTTGGATCGGCGTCGTAGATCACAGTCCACGCTGTTCCCTGGGGGCTCGCATGAAGAACCACATCTTTCCCCGCGAGCGCTTGCCATTCGCTCTCATCGCGCACCCGGCGAATCGTGATACTAGCTTCGGGTGGGATGGTGCCACGTGGCAGTTGCTGTTCGCACTCTGCCAGTGCTTGAGCGAGTAGTGCAGCAAACTCCCGTGGCGAAACTGCTCCCCCATCTTCAACATAGATCAGCTGGGGGGACAAACAGCCCTGTTGGTCGAACAGGAGAATATCATACGCTGCGAGTCGAGCGAGTGTTGGTGCGTCTGTCAGTGATTCCTTAGTGACCAAAGCAAAGCTGATCTTATGGCCATAGGCAATAAACTGCCCGTGCACACGCGAACGAATAGCTGCAAGACTCTGCTCTGAGCCGGACGCGATGACGAAGTTTGCGCGCGAGAAAGCAACATCTTCCAAGCTCGTGTTCCCGCCCTGCCAAGTCACGACAGCTACACATGCACCGAGGTCCGGGTCGACCTCCGCAAGCGTGCGTGCAAAAAGACTCGGTAACCCTGGGGCCGTAGACGAGGCTTTGACGACAGTGGCGGCTTTCACCAGCAGAGCAAAGATGATTCCATCGAGTCCTGCACCTGGGATGTTGCCTGCGAGTACCTGGATAATAAGAGGCGGCCCAAACACTTTGCGGGTGTGGCCATTACGCGAGACAAACGTATCAAGCGCGTTAGCGTCGCCGAGTTCGTCTTGCAAAAATGTCTGTAACCGTTCGGCACGATACTCTTGGAAGATCAATGGTAAGACATGCCGGATCATTGCCGTTGATAAGCCGGTTTCTTTAGGCAGGATTGCTTCGGCTTCCTGGTATTCTCTGGACTGAGGATCAAGGAAGCGGGCAACGACTGTATCTATACTTGCCAGAATATCGTTCACCGAGCGATGGGTAAGCCAACGCTCGCGAAGAGAGAGCAAATGATCGATGCGATGTTGCAGTTCGGACGGCGACAGAGTAGACACGCGCGGTAGGATAAAATGGAACGTGCGATAGGTAAAGCGCGCTGAACGTTTGGAAGAAGACAGGGAACGGTTAGTGACGCTCGGTCAGTCCGGAAACGCAAAGGCGTGGGGTTGTGGTGGGAATGTATATGGACACGCTGTATGGGGACGGACGGGCGCGACCCGGGAATCCCTGGTAACAACTGGTTGCCTAACCTAGAGGTTGCCTTGCCTCGGATGGGTCGAAGGAGTACAGAGGCGGAGAGGATAGGCTATGACTTTTGACGAAGTCTTAGAGCAAACCATTGTGATGCTTCAGCGCCGCGGGCGGATTTCATATGGAGCGTTGAAACGCCAGTTTGACCTTGACGACACGTATGTCGAAGACCTGAAGGTCGAACTCATAGAGGTGCTTGAAGTAGCTTCCGACAAAGACGGGAAGATGCTGGTGTGGGTGGGGAAAGGGGGAAAAGGCGAAAAGGATAAAGGGATAAAGGAGGAAACGGGGAAAGGGGGAAAAGGCGAAAAGGAAGATGTACCCAGCCAGTGGACACCTACCCATCTCGCCGAACGTATCCGTGCGGTGACGGTGACCGACGGCGAG
>JBFWXH010000052.1:0-52265 GCA_050187625.1 Binatia bacterium | reverse complement strand
GCAGGGGGAATATCCACTATCGTCGCTCTTGGCACAGAAGCTCCTCGCTGATGGATTGAGTGGTCTCACAACTCTTGATGTATCAGCGAGTGCATCTCTGTGCCAATCTTCTGTGGTTTGATTTAGCCTGGGATTCGGTGACGCCGGATCCCAGCGGTCCAGCTGCTTCTTTACTTGTCCAAACACTACTCATCTTGCGGCGGATGGAGCCCCATGCCTACCCAAAGCGAACGAGCACCCACAATAAGTGCGTCGTTCATTTTAAGTGCAGCAATCGTTGCACGACCGGTCGGTGTCTGTCCGATCATTTCTGTACCGTCTGGGCTCCAGGAAAAATGCTCGTGCCACTGTTGCCGTCGCGGGTTAAAGAGAGGCACTTCTGTGGTTAAGGCTGGATCGATGGCATGAGTGCGTGCATGTTTGTATCCGTTACATGCCGCACAGGCCAGGCACAGGTTGTCCGCTGTCGCGGTTCCGCCACGAGAGCGAGGGCGAATATGATCGGTTTGACAACGAATGCCGCTTAGCGCTTCCGAAGTCAGACAGTATTCGCAACGCCCCTTCGCTCGTTCACGGACGGCCTCGCGTAACGCTTCAGAGACGTCAGTCCTTGTCATGATCCGATATTTCGGGCTTATCCATAACGGGAATGCGATGCCCGCGCTGAGCAAGAATGGCGAGGGCTTGCGCCCGACGTAAGACCGACCGATGGTAGGCGGTAATCAAACTTTGCTGCTCGGTTTCCTCGGCTGGAGTCAAGACTCGTTCTCCCGCCACAGTATTGAGCTGATTGAGGCGATATTCTTCTGTCGGCGAGAGAGAAGGGGCAGTGGCGGCCCACAAGGCCTCATCGCTGAAAAGGTGCATGGCTGCGAGTTCGTTGGCGACGTCGGACGGCAAGTCTTGTATCACCGGCAGAGCTGCTTCCAGACTCGTTACTGTTACATCTTCTACTGAACGATGAGTCAATTCGGCAGTGCGCTTCAGTTTATGGAAAAGAGCTTCCGGGATATGAACGGCGATCATACCTGCCATTGTTTCATCTCCTCATTATACACATCGACATATGTAGCACGTCTGTTCCTGTGCGGGGAGACAAGTAAGGTGCCGGGTCGTCTGTCTGCTCTTGGTTCGTGCAAAGTACCGAAGAGAGTTGCACCACGAGATGTCATCTCGTCTACTACGGTCACGCAGCACTCGCATTGCCAAGATACGCCAAACTTTTTATTGTCCTCATGACTCTTGCAACACGACCCCTCTCTCGCCTATGAACAATCATGGAAAACGCAGCAACCGCGGCAAAGACGAGAAGCAAAGCCGAACCGAAGGAGGGCAAATATGAGCAGCAATGGACATGCGACAGCGTCAAAAGTACGCGCTCAGTTACACCATCCCGTCATTGACGCGGACGGACATTGGCTTGAATTCGGCCCCTTGGTCCGCGAAGAGTTACGAAGGATCGGCGGGGCCAAAGCGGTTGAAGGTTTCGCAACGTTCCCGAAGCTCGTCGAAAAAGACTTAACGATGTCGCTGGCAGAACGACGCAGGAAGCGGGTTGGGCAGCAAGCGTTTTGGGCCCTGCCGACAAAAAACACCCGCGATCGCGCCACTTCGGTCATGCCTAAACTCTTATACGAGCGACTGGGTGAACTGGGCATTGACTTCACCGTCCTCTATCCGACTATCGGCCTCGGGCTTCCCCTCGTTCCAGATGAGGAACAGCGGCGCGCAGTGTGTCGAGCCTTTAATACCTTTAGTGCTGAGTATTTCAAAGATTTTGCTGACCGCATGACTCCCGCCGCGGTTATCCCTATGCATACACCCCAAGAAGCAATTGAAGAACTGGACTATGCGGTCAACCAACTTGGGCTGAAAGTTGTCATGCTCGGCAGCTTGATCAAACGGCCGATCCCGGATGTTGTTGAGCGATATCCGGAGGCGGCTAGTGTGACAGGGTGGCGGGATGTCCTGGGGCTTGATAGTGACTATGACTATGATCCGGTATGGGCAAAATGTGTTGAACTGAAGGTGGCGCCCTCTTTTCATTCTGGTGGCCGTGGCTATGCGATGCGGATTTCACCGAGCAATTTTACCTACAACCATATTGGTCACTTTGCGGCGGCGAATGAAGCGGTGTGCAAAGCCCTGTTCTTGGGCGGGGTAACACGGCGGTTTCCGCAGCTCAAGTTTGCCTTTCTTGAAGGCGGTGTCGGTTGGGCGTGCCAGCTGTATGTTGATCTAATTGGTCACTGGCAGAAGCGTAATATCAAGGCGCTTGAAGAGGTTAATCCAGACAATCTGGACTTTACGTTATTTCAAGAGTTAGCGAAAACCTATGGGAACGCGACGGTTGTCGCAGCCTTACGTAACAAAGAGGTGCTGCTTGACACCGCCATGTCGCCCATAGGGAATACTGCCACTGGCGGCATTGAAAATCTGGACGATTACGCGGCGTGTAAGATCAGCAAAGCTGAGGACATCAAAGATCTCTACGTAAAGAATTTCTATTTTGGCTGTGAAGCCGATGATCGCATGAATGTCCTAGCTTTCAATCGGCAGGCCAATCCGTTCGGCGCGCAGATCAATGCCCTGTTTGGTTCAGATATTGGACATTTTGATGTGGCCGACATGGCCCATGTTTTGCCCGAGGCGTACGAGTTGGTTGAAGATGGCCTGATGACAGCCGAAAATTTTCGCGACTTCGTGTGTACCAATCCCCTCCGCTTTTTCGGCGAGACCAATCCCGACTTCTTCAAAGGTACAGTGGTCGAAGGTGCAGCAGCATCCGTACTAGCTAAAGGAAATGCTCCGCTTGGTGTGAACCGCCAGGCTGCCAGCCAGGTAGCCAGGTAGCCGGACGAGACAAGCTACAGCGGTTTGCATTTGCCTGAAGCGATCGTGTTCAGGTCCCCTCTCCCCTTGCGGGAGAGGGACAGGGGGAGGGGAAAAACAACGGAGACAAATCTACTCATTCAAGCGAAAAATGCTGTAGTGACATGGCCAACGCAAAAGAAGAGGGGTGTCATGAGGCGTATTATCGACGCCGCTAGTTATCTTATGGCACCCCTCGATACTTGACAAAACTGTATTGAACCGCGCCCTCACTTCTTGTAGCTGATCCGATAAATCGCGTCGGCGTGATCGTCTGATACTAACAGGGCGCCGTCGGGCATGACGAGTACATCAGCTGGCCGACCCCAAGGACGACCATTCTGTAGCCATCCCTCGGCAAAGGTTTCGTATTTAACCGCTTTGGTGCCTGTTTCATCGAGGCGTACCAGCGTCACGCGATAACCAATGGGTTCGGAACGGTTCCACGAACCGTGCTCAGCAATGAAGATCTGATTGTGATACTCCTTGGGAAACATGTCGCCAGTGTAGAAGCGCATACCGATTGCGGCGACGTGAGGACCGAGTTTCTGGGCTGGGGGAGTGAATTCTGCACATGATCGTTTGTTGCCAAACTCCGGATCGGCAATGTCTCCCCCATGGCAATAGGGAAAGCCGAAATGCAACCCAGCTTGCGGGGCGCGATTCAGTTCATCTGGCGGGGCGTTATCCCCCAGCATGTCACGCCCATTGTCAGTAAACCATAAGTCCTTGGTGATCGGATGCCAGTCAAATCCCACGGTGTTACGAATCCCTTGAGCGAAGACTTCCCTCCCGCTGCCGTCGGGTTTCATGCGGAGAAGAGCGGCGTACGGCTCAGCTCGTTCGCAAACGTTGCAAGGAGCGCCAACCGGGACATAAAGCTGTCCATCGGGACCAAAGGCGATGAATTTCCAACCGTGCCATCGGTCCCTGGGTAACGTATCGGTGATTGTGACGGGTGACGGTGGGTTCTCTAACTGTTTTTCGATGTTGTCGAAACGGAGGACTCGACTAATCTCGGCGACGTAGAGCGCACCATCACGGAACGCGACTCCGCTCGCACGGTTAAGCCCCTGGGCAATGGGGATGACTTTGTCGGCTGTATTATTCTTATCCTGGTCTACCACTGCGAAGATTGCGCCGGAATGTGAGCCGACAAAAACCGTTCCGCCAGGGCCGATGGCCATTTCGCGAGCACTCGGCACCTCGGTCGCGTAAACAGCAATCTCAAAGTCAGGTGGCAAGGTGATGGTATCGAGCGAGATTGTTTGGCTATAGGCGCGAACATAAAAAAGAGCGAGCACAGCATACAGGAGCAACAGAACGCCTATTCGTGCCTTGCGGGTCTTGAATATGTTGAAGAATGCCATCTCACCTCCAAATGCTCTTATTGTTTCAGACCGATGCGCAAGAAGAAACTCCAGTTGTGTATCAAAGGCGTGGGCGGAGAATCCTTGAGTTCCCTAGGACGGGACTGTTATAGAAGGAGACTGGTTTTGCTGCCTGCCACCCAAAAGGAGGGAATAATGTACTCACTGAAAGATCAAGCCTGTATCGTTGGTGTCGGCGAAACGGCTTTCACCCGTGGAGCAAATAGGTCGGAATTTTCGCTGATGCTGGAAGCCTCGATGAACGCGATTGCCGATGCCGGGCTCTCGCCGCATGACATTGATGGAATCGTCCCTCCGCCGACTCCGTTCGCGACGGCGGAACACTTTGCTGCCAATCTTGGGATTGAAGATCTTCGTTACGCTGCCACAGTCCATATGGGTGGTGCGAGTTCCCTGACCGCCTTGCAAAGTGCGGCACTCGCGGTTGCTTTCGGCGTTGCCAAACATGTGCTGATCCCGTTTGGCTGGAAAGGATACTCGGGTTCACGCGTCCGGGGACTTGGTGGAGAAAAAGAAGAGGGGCTCGGCGAGGCGCTTGCCGCTCTCATGACGACGGTCAATGAGTATTATCTGCCGTTTGGGGCGTCGGTTCCTGTGCAGTGGTATGCCTGGTTGGCGACCCGTCATAAAGAGTTGTTCCACGTGCCGGATGAAGCGACCGGAGCGATTGCCGTGGCTTCGCGTAAACACGCACAGCTCAACGAGAAAGCCTATATGCGGGGCCGTCCACTGACGATGGACGACTACTTGAACTCGCGCTGGGTAGCCAAGCCCTTCCGCTTGTTTGATTGCTGTCTGGAAACTGACGGAGCCTGTGCGGTGGTGATTTCTTCTGCGGAACGGGCACGGGATGGGAAGCAAACGCCAGTGTATATTTCCGGTATTGCTGAAGGGCATCCATACCCGGCTGATGATATCCCCGCGCGCCCCGATCCGTTTGTCATAGGCCTAAGTTTCGCCACGCCCAAGGCCTTGCAGATGGCGGAGGTTGACCTGAAAGATCTCGACTTCCTCGAGGTATACGACTGCTTTACCTACGTAGTCCTGTTGCAGCTTGAAGCCTTGGGCTTCTGCAAGCGCGGTGAGATCGCCGATTTTGTCAAAGGCGGACAGTTAGAACTGGGTGGAGAGTTGCCACTGAACACGCATGGCGGTTTGCACTCCGAAGCCCATGTGGGTGGGATGAATCACATTGTCGAGGCAACTCGGCAGTTGCGGCATCAGTGCAACGGCAGGCAAGTGCCAGATGCCCAGCTGGGTTTGGTGACTGGGTGGGGTGACTTTGGTGATGGCAGCCTGGCGATTTTGCGCAGATAAAAGGAAAAAGATATGCAAAAAACACCATTTACCATAGCGGTCCCGGAAGCCACTCTGACGGACTTGCGTGAGCGACTAGCCAGAGTGCGATGGCCCAATGACTTCGCCAATGACAACTGGGAGTATGGAGCCAACGCGGCATACTTGAAAGATCTGGTTGCCTATTGGCATGACGGCTATGACTGGCGCGCGCACGAACGAGCGATGAACGCCTTTTCGCATTACAAGGTGACGATCGACGATGTCCCGATCCATTTCATTCACGAGCGCGGCAAGGGACCAAAGCCGATCCCGCTTATCCTGACACATGGGTGGCCATGGACATTCTGGGATTTTCACAAAGTAATTCGTCCGTTGACAGACCCGGCAGCGTTCGGTGGTAATCCAGCCGACGCATTTGATGTAGTCGTGCCGTCTTTGCCGGGGTTTGGTTTTTCCACGCCATTGACGAAACCTGGCGTGAATTACTGGCGAACGGCGGACCTGTGGGTCAAGCTCATGCAAGATGTTCTTGGCTATCAAAAGTTTGCTGCGCAGGGCGGGGATTGGGGTGCATTAGTGACAGAGCAACTCGGGCATAAATATCCCCAACATCTGATCGGTGCGCATCTTAGTCTTGCCATTCCGTTGAGCTTCTTTATCGGCAAACCGCCGACAGAAGAGGACTATGGCCCGGACGAGAAGCAATGGTACCAGCGGAGCCAGGAAGCCAAACGCACCATTACCAGCCATGTCGTGGTCCAAACCACGGACCCACAAACCCTGGCGTATGGCATGCATGACTCGCCGGTGAGTCTCTGCGCGTGGATTCTCGAGCGACGGCGCAACTGGAGCGATTGCGGGGGGGATGTTGAGCGTAAGTTCTCCAAGGACGATTTGCTGACCACTATGATGCTGTACTGGGTGACAGAAAGTTTTGTCACTTCTGTACGCTACTATTATGAGGCGACACATCATTTATGGCAGCCAGTGCATAATCGTACCCCAGTAGTAGAGGCCCCGACTGGAGTGGCGGTCTTTCCTCGCGAGGTAATTATTATGCCGCGTCGCTGGGCTGAACAGTATTACAACCTCCAGCGTTGGACAGTTATGTCGAGTGGTGGACACTTTGCTCCGATGGAAGAGCCGGAACAATTGGTGCAAGACGTGCGTGCGTTCTTTCGGGGGTTGAGATAGAGGAAGGCTCCACAGCGATTGTGAGGCTCATTGCGAGGAGCAGAGCGACGAAGCAATCTCGTTAATCCACAATGCTCTCGTTGAGATTGCTTCGCGTTGCTCGCACTGACAACCCCTTTTCGTGTGGTGGGGTGCTAATGAGCCGGAGAATTAACTCCCCGGCTACAGTCAATCTCACCCCTGCCCATGTCGTAGGAGCCTGCCAGACGTGACGCCGGTGTCCTTGTCGTCTTTCATGGTAACTTCGCCATTGACGAGCACATAGTTGTACCCTTCAGCGTGTTGAACGCGTCGCCATTCCCCACCCGGCATATCGTGGGCGATCTCCATCGGCAACACTTTCAGCTTGTCATAGTCGTAGATGACAAGGTCAGCCGGGGCTCCCTCACGAATGGTGCCACGGTCACGGAAACCGGCGCACCAGGCCGGCAGCGCGCTCAATTTCCAGTGCGCTTCTTCCAGACTTAATACCTGATTCTCGCGCACCAATCGTTGGATCGTTTCGGTCGGGTAGCGACCCGCGGTGAAGAACTTGGTATGGGCCCCACCGTCGGACACGCCCAAGAGCGTAAGATCCGACTTCACGACCTCGGAGAGATAGGGCAAGCTGCAGCCGATGGTGGTGTAGAATTCAGTCTTAAGGTTATCAGCAACAGCTAAGTCTAGCATGGCATCGACCGGGTGTTTCCCTTGTCGCGCTCCTACTTCCTTCAGTTTTAAGTTTTCCCATTGCTTGAGATCTGGCCGTTTCACAGAGAGAACGAAGATCTCGTCAAATGAGTCACTGATGAGACCCGAGGTATCTTTCTTCAAGCCGTCACGACGTTTCGGGTCAGCCAGTTTCGTTCGTTTCTCTTCAAGGGTCCCCGTCGTTGCTTCGAGCCACGCCGGATCGTCATCCCACAGGTTCCAGTCTTCGAAGGTGAAGACGAACCCTGGATCGGTGGTCACCCCTTGGCCGTAGACACGCAGGCCTTCATTGCGGCAGCGTTCTAACCAGGCTAATTGATTGCGGTGGCGTTCGGGGAAACGGTCACTCGCCTGCACCACGTTATAAATGATTGGGCGGCCACTGACCCGCGCCAATTCCTCGAAGTGACGCTGGGCACTTTCGTTCTTCCCATCCGGTGAGAGAAAGATCGACTGAATAAAACCTTCGTTGCGTTCTGCCAACACTCGGGCAAAAGCCATACACGTTTCATCGTGCATGATGTCAGTCACCATCGGGGTACCGTCATAATCCATCTGAATACTGTTTTGCCCGAGACGCTGGGCTGACCAGCCGCAGCCGCCAGCATCCATGCCTTCGTGAATCAGGCGACACATCTCTTGGGTCTCTTTGTCGGTCGGCATCCGGCCAGACTTCGCGCCGTCCAGGCCCATGACCCAAATCATAATCGGCGCGACGGGTACGTAGGGAAGCAGATTGATGCCTTTCGGCGTGCGCTCCACACTATTGAGATAGTCAGGAAACGTCACCCAATCCCACGGCATCCCTTCTTTCATGGAGGCATAGGGAATCGCTTCCACGCGGGTCATCGTGAGCATTGCGCGATCCCGCTCTTCCGGGCGCACCGGAGCGAAACCAAAACCGCAGTTACCGATGACAGCCGAGGTAACACCGTGCCACCCAGAGATTGTGCAGTACGGATCCCAGTACAGCTGAGCGTCATAATGCGTATGAAGATCAACAAACCCTGGCGCGACGATTAACCCATTCGCGTCAATGATTTTTGTTGCCTCATGGGATGGCAAACGGCCGATTTTGACAACTCGCCCATCCTTGATACCGATATCACTGCGGTAACGCGGCAGGCGCGTCCCGTCAACAATCATTCCGCCTTGAATAATGACATCGAAACTCGACATGAAAGACCCTCCTTCGTTTTCGTTCTCTTGCTCAGCACGTACCTCAAAAAAAGAATCATGTCCTGAGGACACATTCATAGCGTGTGGATCTTATGGGGTCAAGGTGAAGATTTACGGCGAGACGCCCAGTGTGGCTGCTCGCCGATGAGGAACCTCCTTTCCCGGCTTCTTTAGCATAGAGTGAGGAAGCAGGGATATCGTGACCGCTCAAAGATCGTCCAGCTATGAAAAGTGTAACGTCTCCGATTTTCAATAAGGCTTCAGCAGAGCAGCTCGCAGCGAGCTTGGTCGTTCAGTGCTATCTACCGCCCTGCAGCAAATAATTCGGCGAATAGATATCTTGTGTGTTGCCGGAGACATTCTCATTGAAATACCAGTCAGGCTGCCATTCTGCAGGCTTCTGGTTGCTTGGAGGGGCAGACGTAACCGTAGCGGAACCTTCACGGATATTGACCAGTACCGTGTTGGGGACAAAGAACCACTCGTCCTCATAATTATACGTTGCTCCATCAAGCGGATTGGTTGGGTACCCAGCGTAGGGCTTCTTTGTGTAGAAGACACAAGGCAAAAATCCCTTCCACAACTCACCATCCTGATCGTAGAGTTCCTCGACTACCAGGCGAAAGGCTTCCTGGTCAACATATAAGATCCGCTTAGAGTAGGCGTAGCTGCGGGGATACCCGGTTGGTGTTCCTTCGATCACCCACACGCGACGTTTTTCCCACGATACACACGGAAGAGCCGCGGCAATACCGCGAGTTCCATCCCGTGGGGCGCACCACGCCGATGGGTCACCATACTTACCACTGTGCATCACCGCGAGGATCTCCTTGTCGGCTAACACGCGGAAGGTCCAGTTACTGATCTTGGCGTTCAGCCCATAAAAGGTATCGATGTCGTACTCCGTACCACCAAGGGCATCACTGCGATTGGCTTCGCTGAAGCGCGCCACTCGTCGCCGTTCGGGAACATACACATAGCCGTCATCCGGGACATCTGCCGGGAGGTAGCGAAAATACAGGACCGACATGCCTTTGAGTTCCTGTGGAAACGAAAAGGGCCCGTGCAAGGTCGTATAGTGAATCGCCGGATTGTGCGGGGCAACTGGCTTGGGGTCAAGGTACAAACGTCCGAGCCATTTCATTGCCCTGAAGGAGCCTTCATAAGTACGCTCGACCTCTCCACTGCTGTTCATCAGCTCGGTGAGGGAATCAAGGCCAAGATTGTCGAGGGGTGGTTGAAATACGTTCCACATCACCCGAAACCCATCGAGAGGGTCGTTGCCGTCGATGAGGGGAAAAGGAAGTCCTGCCACGTAGTTAAAGATTTCTCGGCCATCGGCGGCGAGCTTGACCTGGGCGGCAAACTTCTCGGTCGCGTCTTGATAGGCTTTTGGCCATTTGACTTGTTTGGTTTCGATGATCTGCATCGGCATGCCACGTTCAACCATCCACCGGGTGGCCGGGGTGAGTAGGTTTTCAGCCTGGGCAATGTTGTCTTTGGTGATGGTTTTGCCTGGAGCGACATCCGCCCAGCTAGGGTGTGTTGTAATCACCACAAACATCGCAGCGAACGTGAGCCATTGCCTGTAGATCATGAGCACCTCCTTACTGAGTTCTGCCAACCGTATTTGAGCAGTTGCTTGACGCCGCGACCCGCTCAAGCAGGTCCCAACAAGAGCGCTACTATATCAAATACGCCAGCCGGATTCAGGGATCAGACGCGCAATGCGTTCGATTTCTGTGTCTACCCGGACTGACCAGTCTTGGCTGATCGTCCCAGTCCAACCCAGTTGCTGTAAGAACTGTTGGCGGTAGGCGGTGTTTTCGAAGAGACCGTGCAGATAGACGCCATACACATTCCCCCGTGTCCAACCGAGGCTCTCGGCGAGGTGCGCCTTAACGGCAGGGCCTGCTTCGGTGTGACCGTGATGGATTTCGTAGCCATGCACGGGAATGCCGTTCCAGAGAGCTGTCCGCTGACGTGTGGTTTTCTCCAGACCTAACGTCGTGTGCAGATCGAGAAGCCCGAGCCCCTGACAATCGCCACTTTCGACGTGGTATGGGTCGCGAATCTCGTGGCCAAGGAGTTGCAGTCCGCCGCATACTCCAAGAACGATGATGCCTCGTTGGGCTGCGCGACTGATTTCTCCTGCCAAACCCGTCTGGCGTAAATGCTGGAGGCTGGCCGCCGTATGTTTGCTGCCGGGTAGCAAGATAGCGTGGTAGACATCAAGATGAGTAAAGTCTCGGATCGGTACGATGTTCACGCCCGGCTCGTGGATCAGCGGGTCGAACTCATCCAGATTGCTGGCGTAAGGATAGACAAGTAGTGCAATGTTGATCTGTTCGGCGCGGAACTCCGAACGGTAATGCAACGTATCTTCCTCGGGCAGACTATGAGAAATGAGAGGAATAATTGCGACTGTGGGAACTCCCGTCTGCTCTTGCAGCCAGTCCATTGCATTGCCCAGGAGTGCCTGATCGCCACGAAATTTGTTGAGAATAAACCCTTTGATGAGTTGACGTTCCGCTTGGCCCAGACATGTCCAGGTTCCCAGCAGATGTGCAAAAGCGCCGCCCCGGTCAATGTCTGCTGCGAGATACACATCGGCCCGACATTCAAGCGCGACGGTCATGTTGACGATGTCCCCCGCACGCAGGTTGATTTCTGCTGGGCTGCCAGCGCCTTCGATGATTACTTGGTCGTACTCCCGCAACAAACTGTGTAAGGCGTTACGGACAATAGGCCACAGCGTACGTTTACGTTCCATCCACGGTAGCTGGCTCACCGAAGTGTTGACCCGCCCCATAACGATGACCTGACTCGCGGTATCTGCGGTAGGCTTGAGGAGGACCGGGTTCATCCGTGCTTGTGGAGTCGTTCGAGCGGCCAACGCTTGTAGGTACTGGGCGCGACCAATTTCTAAGCCCTTGGACGTGACCGCTGCCTGGTTGCTCATATTCTGGGCTTTGAATGGCGCGACCGAAAGGCCACGATTAACCAGATGGCGACACAGCGCGGTAACGAGAAACGACTTCCCGGCATCGCTGGTACAGCCCATGATCATGATTGGTGGCGCCATTAGTTCGTCATCTTCTCCTTGGCTCGTGTGGGCATTGTTGCATTCTTGCAATGACTCAATGAGGCAATGACTCAATGGCTCAATTCTTCAATGAGCGCCTTCGCCTCTTGCAAGTTTTTGGTGTCAAAACCTTCGGTGAACCAGTTATACACCGCTGACAACAGTGTGTGGGCTTCGGTTTGCTTGCCTTGCTGCTGCCACAGCCGCGCCAGGCTGATGGAGGCGCGCAGCTCAAGCGATTTGGCCTGTTGGTTTTGGGCAACTTCAAGGGCTTTAAGAAAACACGCTTCGGCTTCGTCGACTTTGGACTTTTCACTTTCCACTTTTGACTGAAGTGTCAGCTCGCCTTTCAGTCGATAGATCTCTGCTTCATAGAACCGCTCCTCAGTTTTCCCCACCACAGTCAACGCTTCGGACAGTAAGGAAAATCCCTCTTCGATCTGCCCTGTTTTTCCACACAACTCGGCAAGCAAGGCAAGCCAATATGGGACTCCCACTCCTGCCCCCGTGGCCCGCGAGGCGGCCAAGCCCTGGCGTATCTGCCTAATCCCCTTTTCTTCCTGTCCTTGTTGGGCCAACGCCCAGCCTCGATACATAGTTCCCCACGCTAGCAAAAACGGGAACCCTTGCTCGTGAGCAAGCGCAATCACTTCCTCTGCTCGCTTTTGGGTTGCCGGCCCCTCACGACGGTATTGATGGAGCCAAGCCGTATAGTGCAGGACCAACGCCAGGCTATGAGAGTGTGACAGCTCCTGGGCCAGGATGATAGCTTTGTCGCTGCTTTTGAGGGCCTGGTCCGGATAACCAAGATACCACAAGGTAAAGGCCATAGCGGAAAAAATTATCCCGAAGTCAACTCCATAGACAAAGGCCAGAGGGCGGTGTTGCTGCGGGCGGTAGAGGGCACTGACTTGCTGCTGATGTGCGAGGGCTGGGACAAACTCTCCAAGCCAATACAACCCTCCCATCGCATAGTGGGCTCCGAGGAGGAGAGTTGGCTCTTGAGCCTTCTGGGCCAGGGCGAGGAGCTGCTTCGCTACCTCGTGCGCGGTCTGGTGTTCCGCCTGCGCAGCGTAAAATCTATAGAGTCCGGTTAGTACCGAGAAGAGTTCGGGCGTCTCTCCTATTTGTAGGCACAGCTCCCGTGCTCGCGAGTACGCGTGACTAACTTCTGGAACGGTATACCCCTTCGTTGCCAACAGCGAAGCGCCCAGGGCAAGTTGTAGGGTGAGTTCTTGCTGAGCGCGCTCCCGTGTTGCTGGGAGGGTTTTTAGTACCTCTAACCCTTTGGTGAGGTGGTTGATGGCTTCAGAATTGGCCGAACGCTGGGCAGCCCTTTGTCCGGCCTGTTGCCAGTAGGAAATTGCCGGTTCGATGAGATTTGCCTCGGTGTAGTGATGCGCCAGCAGCTCGGGCTGCGTCTCTTTGGTGTCTGGAAACTGCGCCTCCAATACCTGGGCAATCGTTTGATGCAGTTGCTGGCGTTTGCTCTTGAGCAATGATTGGTAGGCGGTATCCTGCACTAACGCATGTTTGAACAGATAGGTGACCTGCGGTGGCAGCCCCCGCTGATAGAGCAGCTCGGCTTCGACTAACTGCCGCAGTCCCTGCTGTAAATTATCCTCGTCCAAAGGGGAGACGGCATGAAGCAATTCGTATGAGAATTCCCGCCCGAGCGTAGCTCCAAGTTGGGCAATCTCTTTAGCAGTGGGGAGCCGATCGAGCCGTGCCATCAGCGCATCCTGGAGGGTCGCAGGAATTCCCAGGCTTTGTAGGGGCACGGCGTGCCGTGCCCCTACGGCTTCTGCTTCTAGCACTGACTTTGTTAATTCTTCCACGAACAACGGCACGCCATCGGTCTTGGCCACGATCTGCTGCATCACTTCCGGTGGTAACGCGCACTCTCCCGTCACCCTCGCCACCATCGTCTCGACCTGCGTGTGTCCCAAGCGGCTGAGGGTCAGCTGGCTGAGATGTGACCTATTGCCCCAGGGTGGCCGGAACTCGGGGCGGAAGGTGAGCACTGTCAAGAGTTGTGTTGTGGGCACTTGGTCAACGAGGAGTGTGAGCACCTCTAATGTCGAGGGATCGGCCCAGTGCAGATCCTCCCACGTGGTGTAGACTGGTTGTCTCTCGGCCTCCTCCACCAGCCAGGCCACTAAGGCAGCCTGTGTTTTCTCCTTCTGCTTTTGCGGACTGAGTGTAATAGGTGGGTAACCTTCAGGATGCGGCAATGAGAGCAAAGCGGCCAACAGCGGGACCGTATAAGCCTGGGGGAAACGATAGCGGCTCAGGGTGTGTTGGAGTTTCTCCAGCTTGATGGCAGACGTATCTTCGCGTGCAAACTGGAGCAGGCGCTGCAGGTGGTCGATGATGGGATACAACGCACTATTCTGATGATAGGGCGAGCAGCGAAACTCGATGCGGGGAGCTCCCTCGACGCTGACGTGTTCCTTAAGGTCTTGCACCAAGCGCGATTTGCCAATCCCCGGCTCCCCGCTCAGTAAGACCACGTGGCCTGCACCTGCTTTGGCCTGGGCCCAGCGCTGCCGCAGCAATGCCAACTCGGTGTCACGACCAACCAAAGGCGTCAGCCCCTTTTGCACTGCCACCTCAAAGCGTGTGTGGGCGTCCCCTTCACTGTCAACTCTATACAGCTCGATCGGCGTCGCGACGTTCTTCAGAGGCTGTGGCCCCAAGCTCTCACAAGAGAAGAAGCCGTGTACCAGCCGGTAGGTGGCCGCACTTAGGACGACACTATCCGGCTCAGCTTGCCCTTGCACCCGGGCGGCCAGGTTGGGCGTCTCTCCTAAGGCCAGTCGCTCAGTTCGCTCCCCTGCGCCAATCTCGCCCACGACTACCGGCCCGGTGTGAATACCAATGCGTACCTGTAACGGCGGGGTATAGGCCAACTGGCCGACTGCCGTGACAATCTCCAGGCCGCTACGCACCGCACGCCCTGCATCTTCTTCATGGGCGGTGGGATAGCCAAAATATACCAACACGCCATCGCCCAGATATTGGGCAATATGCCCGTCGTAGCGCGCAACGATCTGCTGACAGGCGGTTTGATAGGCCACCACCCGGGCATGATACTCTTCGGGATCGAGTTGTTGGGAGAGGATCGTAGACCCCACCAAGTCAATGAACATCACGGTCAACTGCCGCCGCTCGGCTAAGGGCTGGGGGCTGGGGGCTCCCGTTTCGCCGTTTCCCCTTCGCTTTTGCTGTTTATCCTTTTATCCGTTTCCCCAGTGATCCTCTGCCCAGTCCAAACCAGCACCTTGCCGTCCTCATCTACGGCAACTCGTTTCGCATAGATGAGTTCATCCTTGAGCCCTTCGAGGTAGTCCTCAGCAATATTGAAGCGCAGCTTTAAGGCGCGGTACGAGACCCGCCCCTCACGCTGGAGGAGATCTCGTACCTGAGTGAGGACTTCATCAAAGGTCATGGGTTTCCCGGTTAAATATTGGGATGTCGATCATGCCACGGTGTGGACTGTTCGTATGCATACCCGACCTGGAACACCGTCGCTTCATCGAAGGGTTTGCCTGCAATTTGGAAACCCAGCGGAAGACCGGCATTGCTGAAGCCACACGGAAGGGCCAGTGCGGGAAAACCAGTCAAGTTGAAGAGCGGGGTGTAGATCCCGAAATTTTCATCCGTGAGCCACATGCCGGGAGAGGTGTCGCGAATCCGCGCGGTCATCGTCCCAGTGGTGGGCATCATGAAGACATCGATCGTGTCGAGCTGCCTCAACATCTGTTGACGAATCTGCTCCCGCACTCGCTGTGATTGAAGATAACTGGTTGCGCTGACGAGTGTTCCGGTCGCGAGCATGAGGCGGAGGTCTGGATTGTAATCTCCTGGGCGTTTCTTCATATCCTCCAGGTGATAGGCGGCGGCGTCGGCACACAGTAGCGGCCAGAAAACGGCCCACATCTCGCCAAACGAGATGGAATCAACGTCGATCACATCCGCGCCGAGCCTGCTCATCTGCACGACCGCCTCATCGAACGCCGCCAAAATTTCCGAGTGACAATTAGCAGCAAAGAGTTTACGCGGCACACCAATGCGCATCCCTTTGATGTCCTGTCCCAACTTTGCGCTATAGTTTGGCACAGGCTCTTTCGCCGACGCTGGATCGGCAGGATCAGGGCCAGCACAGGCCTGTAGCATAAGAGCGCAGTCGGTGACGGTGCGGGTCATAGGGCCAGTATGGTCAAGGTTCCACGACAGAGGAAACACACCTGCACGACTCACCCGGCCATAGGTCGCTTTCATGCCGACGATGCCACAACAGAATGCCGGCCACCGAATCGAGCCACCAGTGTCACTGCCCATGGCTCCGAAGGCGAGGCCTGCGGCAACTGCTGCACCCGAGCCACTACTGGAACCGCCAGGGTCCATCGCCAGATCCCAAGGATTCCGTGCTGGTTGAAACGTGGAGGACAGTGTAGGCAAACCTAGGGCAAATTCGTAGGTAGCGAGTTTGCCGAGCATAATCCCGCCAGCTTGTTTGAGCTTTTTGACGGAGGTGCAGTCGTGCTGAGCCACGTAGTTTTGCCGGAGTTTTGATCCTCCTGTCGTCGGCCCCGACTCGTAAATATCTTTGACTGCCACGGGAATACCGTGAAGCGGCCCACGGTAACTGCCACTCTGGATTTCCACTTCTGCGGCTTGTGCCGCAGCCAACGCCGTTTCAGCGAAGACGGCATTATAGGCGTGGAGCTTACTATCGAGCGTGGAAATACGGTCGAGTGTGGCTTTGGTAACTTCGACCGGAGAGAGTTCTTTCTTGGCGATGCGGGTACCAACCTCGGCCAAGGACAAATATGCAAGTTGATCACTATGTGTCGTCATAGTTGCTCCTCCACTTTGGCCTGGAAAATGAGCGCTGGCTCGGTTTCTACGTGTAACATCCCTTGCACGACCGTTTCCCACTTTTGCAGGCTCGCATAAGCCGAGGCGAGTTGGGTGACTTCGTCGTCGCTCAGCGAAATCCCCAGCGCCGCGAGTCGTGCAGCAACGATACTTTTGTTATCCATGTGTGTCCCCCCTTTTGGAAAAGCTGAACGTCGTTAGTTGACTGCGATGTTGTATAATCGCTTGGCATTCTCGAATACGACTTTATGTGTGACTTCCGGCGGAACCCCGGCAAAGTTGCCCTCGATCACTTTGCGAGAATGAGGAAAGGTCGAGTCGGCATGGGGAAAATCCGACGCCCACATATAGTTATTCTCCCCGAAGAAATTCCAGGTTGCGGGGCCAAGGGGATCATCCTGGAATGTGGCCCATACGTTCTGCCGGACGTACGCGCTGGGTTTCTGTGGGAGTTGCTTGGCATTGGCGACCTTGGCGTGAACATGGTCAAGACGGTGGACCCAGTTGGCAATCCAACCGACATCGTTTTCCGCCGAGACAATTTTCAGCTTGGGAAACCGTTCAAACACTCCACCATACACCATACGTGTCAGGCATTGCTCGACGACGTGGATGACGTGAATTTGTAGATCCGCCATTGTCGGCATTGCCGGCGTCAATGGCATTCCTGATACTAACGGCTTGTGCAGAGAGATCGGCATATTCGCTTCTGAGCATACCCGCCACAACGGATCGAATCGCTCGTCACTGTAGGGAATCTCCGTGGTATCAGATGCGAGGACTAGCACTCCCTTCAGTCCCAGCTTCGCACAGCGTTCAATCTCTGACACATCAGGGAGGGCTTTGAGCGTATACAGACCGATGCCGATCAGTCGCTGAGGATCATGGGCACAGAATTCCGCGAGCCAATCATTGTAGACACGGAGGCAGGCTTGTTGGAGTTCTACATCCTGCATGTTGAGCAAGACGATACCGAGGCTTGAATAAAGGACTTCAGCAACGACGCCATCGAGATCTTGGTCTTTCAGGCGTTCTACTGGATCCCAGCCACTGGGCCGTGCAGCTTCGTAGCCGTGTTTCATGTGTTCGCGTAATTCGTTCCCACTGCGTCCCGCCGCAAAAACACCAGCCACAGTAAGTGGGTGAATGCCGGGACCAACAAACAAGTAGCGTGCTCCGGTGGGTTTGTTGTTCTCGACCACTCGTGGGGCATTGTCACGATACTGACGATCGAGCCGCTGCACCCACAGGTCACCCGGTTCCGTCATGTGCGAATCTGCAGAAATCACGTGTTGTACTGTCATTGTTGTCTCTCCTCTTGATAAAGATTACGCGACGGTGTGTCTGCCGCGCAGCACTTGTCCTGGTAGCGCCCCTGTATGACGTTGGCCTTCATACAATATCTGTCCGTTGACAATCGTGTACGCGATACCGTCCGCCTGCGTGACGAGCCGTCGTCCGCCGCCAGGCAGGTCATTACGGATCTCTGGTCGCTCGGGCGAACCAATGGTGTGCGGATCGAAGATCGTGATATCTGCTGCCATCCCTATCCGCAGGACGCCACGGTCGGCGAGGCCAAAAAACTGCGCAGGTTCTGCCGTGATACGCTGAACCGCGCGCTCCAACGAGATCGCCTGTTTCTTGCGAACAAAGGTGCCGAGCAAATAGCTGGGATAGCCGGCGTTGCACAGCATATCCACGTGCGCCCCACCGTCAGAGATACCGATCAGTGTACGTGGGTCACTGAATTTCTTGACTACCCGCTCTTCGTTGATGTCGAGCAGCGGGATCATATAGTCAAGGGCAAGATCATCTTCGAGAGCAAGGTCAAAGAAGGTGTCCAGTGGTGCGATGCCCCGTTCGCGAGCGATAGCGGCGATATTTTGCCATTCAAAGGATTTGAGGGCTGGGTTTGTCACTTCTTTGACCTGGGTACGTTCCCAGATGTGGTGGAAGACCGTGCGGCGCTCAAGTTCCGCAGCAAAGGCACGACGGAACTCCGCTCCTGCGTAGACTCGTTTCTGTGCGTCTATTGATTTGTCCTCGAACACCGGCTTCATGCAGTGCATACTGGCAAACAAGAATGGATTACGCAGATTGAACTCGACGATCAGCGGACGCACGGCAACTTGCGGACGGCAGCCTCGCTCCAGCAGCGGAGCGACCTTCGCCAACGTGTTGGTCCACTCCTCAGGCGCATCGTCGCGGTCACGGAGATTTAGCCATGTCACTGGGCGACCGCTTTCCGACGAGAGCAGGTCGAGCAACGCGTATTCTCTGTCGGATACTCCACTAGGCTGTTTGGTGAGGGCAATTTCAATTGTGCCACGACCAAGTTCTCGGAGGATTCCAGCGTAAGTACGTAACTCGTCCTGACTGGCCAATCGGCAGGCGAGCGGTTGGGCCTTGTAGCCTAGGTGTTGAGGCATGATGGTCAATGAAAGGCCCAACGCGCCGGCTGTCATCGCGTCGTGCAAGAGAGCGCGGATTTGCCCGGTTTCCTGCGGTGTTGCCTCGCGGCCCATCGCTTCGTCTCCCATGACGAAATGGCGGAATGGTGATAAGGCAGCAAGAAAACCCACATTGATACCCACTCCACGTTTGGCTGTCGCTTCCATATATTGCGGAAAGCTTTCCCAGTCCCAGGTGAGTCCGCGTGTCAGCACGTCGTAGGGAATGGCTTCGACGTGAACGAGGTTCCAGGTGGCGACCTCTTGCTCTGCGGGTTTGCAGGGAGCAAGCCCAACGCCGCAATTCCCCAGGATAACAGTGGTAACACCATGCCAGGACGAGCAGGTGATGAGCGGATCCCAACAGATTTGAGCATCATAGTGCGTGTGTGGGTCGATGAAGCCAGGTGCAACGATAAGATCAGACGCATCGATTACTCGTGCTGCTGTTCCCGCAACTGCCCCCATCTCGACAATTTGTCCGCTGCTCACTGCCAGATCGCCGCGATAGGCTGGGACTCCAGTTCCATCCACTACCGTACCGTTCTTAATCAGTAAATCGTACATTGATATTGGCCCTCCCGATTTGGTTGCGTCCGATATTTCTGATGCAACAGGTATTCCCCACGGATGTTGTCCTTTTGGCCTTACTCCACTTTACGCGCAAGCGTCAAGTGTTCGGTTCTTCGCTCTATTACAGATAGCCAGCCCGGAAGGAATTGTTATGACCAGCTGTTAGTAGATAGAAATGGCTATTTCTTTCCTTTGATGAGCGGGCAATCCATGAATGTGCACGAGCTAGATCCTTGTGATATGCTTCCTTAGATATGCGGCGAAGTCGGTTGATTGGTGGAGATTGGCCCGCGATGGAGTCGGTTCTAGGGGTGGTAACCAAAGAATGCTTCATTTTTCTTTCAGGTTGGAACATTTGCCGGCCCACTTTCGCCTGGGGACATCCGATGGTGCCTCATCGTTGGTATCGCAGAGGAAAGGAGGAGCGTTGTGGCAGGGACTCACCTCCCGTTTTGGTAGTGTGAACGGCACTCTCTGGGGAGGACCGCATTGGAGGGCTAGTTGGGAGGTAAGGAAGGTGCACCCTGCACCTACGATAACCGGATACTTCCTTATCCTCGCTACAGAAACAACTGTATTCGGTAAGAATTGGGGGAATGCGTAATGAAACGCAGGTTATCTCTCGCGATTTTGGCTACAGTAGCACTGTTGCCGCTATCGTCTGTTTTGCAAGTACAAGCGGCTGACCACCGGGAAGCTCCAATCGTGAATGGGTTGCCACAAGGAGACTTAGGAGATGTTTTTATTTTTCTTGATCCCAATGATTCCACGCGGTTAGTGGTTGCGCTGGGAGTCAACGGGTTTGCCATCCCCGCTGTTCGTGGCAGCTATAGTTTTTCGCCTGATTTTCTTTATCAATTTAAGTTCGATAACGATGGTGACTTCCAGGAGGATTTTGTCATTCAAGGGCTGTTCACTGGGACGGGGGCGGGTCAGACAGTGCAAGTCCTTGGTCCGGTGCAACCGAAACGAAAACGTATCGGCGCAGTGAACGAAGTTCTCAGTGATGTTCCTACGGTGTCAGGTGCGACAGGGCAAGTTATTGGCTCTGCCACGGGTGTTCAGGTTTTCGCCGGTTTAACTGATGATGCTTTCAATTTTGACGCCGGACAGTTCAACCGTATTCTCGGTGGGTCACAAGACCTGTTTCGTGGAGTCACGAGTCCAGTGTTAGGGCCGTTGCGTGGCCGACCTATTCGCGACGATGGCACTAGTGGTGTTGATGCTTTCGGCGGGATCAATGCGTCAATGCTGGTCGTTTCGTTTCCGAAAAGCCTGGTACGCGGGGCAACGCCACAGATCAACGTATGGGGAACCGTAAGCCGTCCGCGCAAGGAGAAAAATTCTGCTGCCCGTAAGGGGAAGTATGACCAATTCGAGCGAACCGCGTTGCCGGCGATTTCGACGGTTTTTGTTCCGTCTAGTCGCCGGGATGAATTTAATCAGGCTGTTCCTGCGGAGGATGTCGCCAAGTTCTCGTCGTTGATTCCGGATACGTTAACCACAACCGATACCGATGGTACTGGCAATACCATCGCTGGACGGGCATCGTTGCTCACCGGGCTTGGGTTGACGGCACTTCCGGGGGGAGTGTCTCTACTGCTTCCGGAGAACTTTGGGAATACAGATAAAGACTTCTTGCGGAAAGCTTTGTTGCCCGACGTGTTACGATTCGATATGGATCATCCTGCGAACGAACTCGACATTGGTGTGTTAGGGATCTCGAATGGCCGTCGACCACAAGACGATGTTATTGATCTTGAACTCCGGCTGTTGCGCCAACTCGCTGATGTGAAGTTCCCGGATGGTGCTGGAGTACCTGGCAGTGGGCCGCTGGGTAGTCGTAAAGCGCTCGATTGTACCGCACTCCCCTCTTGCCCTGATCGCCGGGTCTTGGTTGTTCTGCAAGGGACCGATTTTATCGAACCCGACGATCAGATTGAGGATCTCTCCACGGGTGGCAATGATCGGGCATTCCCTGATCCTTATGTGTTTCCCTTCTTCGCCTCCGCTCATCCGTTACCGGGAACATCTGGTACGACCGGGTTCCCACCACAAGAATAGCGCTGTTTGCTGAGGGATTGAAACTAATAAGAGGGAGAAGATGCGGAGACACCAAATCGGTATGCTGCTCTTCTTCTTCTGGCTCATCGGGGGAGGAAAGGTCTCATTCGCTCAACCTCAAGAAACGGATGATACCATCACTTTTTACCAACAGCGAGTGAAACGCGACCCCGATGATTTTTTCAACTATAACCAACTCGCCGCTGCGTACTTGCAAAAAGCCCGGGAAACGAGTGATCCAACCTATTACGATCTTGCCGAGCGAGCATCGAAAAAATCACTCGAACTCGTCCCGGCAAGCACTGCTGCGGCAACGGCGACAACGTATCTGGCTGCGGTTGCATTAGCGCAGCATCAATTTGCTAAGGCGCGTACACTTGCCCAGAAAGCGTTACACTTCGACAAGGCTGCTGCATCTGCCTACGCCATTCTTGGGGATTCGTCACTCGAACTTGGGGAATACGATAATGCCGCTGAAGCATACGAGTCTCAGTGTTCTCGTGAGCGCGATTTCTCGTGCCACAGCCGTCTCGCAACAATGCGTTTTCTGCGTGGAGATCTTTCAGGCGCTATCGAACAGATGCGCGTAGCTCTCGAGCACGTGGGTTCGCGGGGGGGGCATAAAGAGCATCTTGCTTGGGCACACGTCCAACTTGGTGATTTATTGTTGACCAGTGGAAAGCCGGTGCAAGCGCGGAAGGCGTATCAGGACGCATTGGAAGCGTATCCCGGATATCATCGTGCACTAGCCGGACAGGCGAAGGCGAGCACTACACAACAAGATTATATAAATGCGATTGAGGGGTATCGAAAAGCCATCGCTGTTGTTCCGCTTCCTGAGTATGTCGCTGCCCTTGGAGACCTCTACCGGGTAATTGACCAACTCGAAGACGCGAAGAAACAAGACGACTTGATTGCCCACATAGCCTTGGTTAGTGAACGCAATCAAGTGCTTTATAATCGCGAACTCGCCCGCTTCTATGCTGACCACGATCTCCATCTCGACAAAGCGCTGACCTTGGCAGAAAAAGAATTGGAGGTGCGCCGTGACGTGTATACCTATGATGTTCTTGCCTGGGCGTTGTACAAGAACGGACGGTTATCTGAGGCATGGGAGGCGATAATCCGTGCACTCCACCTTGGGACGCAGGACCCTGTGCTCTTCTTCCATGCCGGGATGATTGCGTATGATCGTGGCCATCGTGACGAGGCGTGCGATTATCTTCAGCGAGCGCTGCGCATACATCTCCGTTTTCATCCTCTTCATGCCACGGTTGCACAACGGACGCTGGACAGTATCCTAGAGAACTCAGCGAGGACCGCAAGTCAGGAGCCGCTCCATGACCACTAACCGGAGGTGCATTGCTATTGTTTCCTTGGTTATTGCTGGACTGACATTGCTTGGGACGCCAATCCGGAGCACGGCTCATCCGATGGGGAACTTTAGCATTAATCATTTTTCGGCATTGACCGTTTCTCCGGATACAATTCGCCTATCGTATGTGATCGACATGGCGGAGATTCCTACATTTCAAGAACTACAAGTGGTAGGGGGCGTCGCACGGGCGGATGATCCCTCAGTGCAGACATATCGAGAGCGGAAAGTGCGGGAGTTGCAACGTAGCCTGATTTTACAGGTAGGAATGCAAATAATCCCGTTCTCGCCCCGGTCGAGCCAACTGACGTTTCCCCTGGGTGCTGGGGGGTTACCGACTCTAAGATTGGCTGTCGAGTATGAAGCCCCTCTAGTGTTCGCGAATGGCACTTTGGTGTTTGAAGACCGAAATTATCCTGGCCGAGTCGGTTGGAAAGAAATCATCGCTAATCCACAGCACGGTGTCGTTTTCCAGCACAGTTCCGTTCCGAGCGAAAGCCTCAGTCAGCAACTCACCAACTATGCAACGGATCTCTTACAGGCTCCACCGCAGGACCTCCGAGCCGTGCTAACATTTGTGGTTTCTAAAACCAACCGTGTGACAGTACCCAAGGATAGGTCAGAAACACAACCGCTTTCTGTTACGCCGTCGGCAATTCCAACGTCACGGGGATGGCTTGCCGATCTTGTGACTGTCCGACAGTTGACTCCCGGTCTTATGCTGCTATCGCTGGTCATTGCGATTGGACTTGGCGCGTTTCATGCGCTTGAGCCTGGGCATGGAAAGACCTTGGTGGCCGCGTATCTCGTGGGTTCGCGGGGGACACCTTGGCACGCGTTGATCCTGGGACTAACAGTCACGCTGAGTCACACTCTTAGCGTTTTTCTTCTTGGAGCGATGACGCTTTTTGCCTCACGCTACATCGTGCCGGAGCAACTCTATCCGTGGTTAGAACTGATCTCGGGACTCTTGATTGCAGGGATGGGGCTGATACTCTTGCGCCACGCCTGGCTACGTTATCATCACTGTATCGGACATCATGATCGTCCTCATGTGGGCCATGATCATGACCACCGTCATCATGCCCATAGTCATCATCCTCACGTCTCTCTGGATGTCGATCACCATTACGAGCATAGCCACGGGGAACCTGGACAGATGTCCTACGGAACGCTGCTGACATTGGGTATTACCGGCGGCATGATTCCCTGTCCTGGCGCCTTGGTAGTGCTCCTCAGTGCCGTTGCATTGCAACGCGTTGCCTTTGGTCTGTTGCTCATTGTTGCCTTCAGCGTAGGATTAGCCGCGGTGCTCGTAGCAACGGGATTGTTACTTGTATCAACTCGTGGCTTGGTGCAACGCTGGAGTGGAGACGGACCCTGGCAGACGTATTTACCGTTTCTCTCACCATTGGTCATAACTCCGCTGGGTGTTGTATTAGTGATTCGTTCGGTAACAAGTGGTGGCCTGCTGTAACGAGAAGTGTTTCTAACCCCTCTTCGCTACTGTGCCGCACGCACATCGTACGTTGCTATTCTCCTGCGGTTGCTAAAGTCTTTTCCTGGCAAACCGATCTTCCTGTTGGGGAGATAGTACCTTATCTGCCCTGAATGTATGGCAGAGAGGTCGTGCGGCATGCGCCCGCACGTGAAGATGTCGTCGTCCCTAGGAGAGGAGTTTCTATGTCTCGCTTTGCGCCTGCGAGTCTCCGTTCTCGTTTATTGTTGCTTGTTCTTTTGGCTGTGATTCCGGCGTTTCTCTTAACGATTTTTACAAACTGGAACGAGAGACAACTGGCGGCTGCTGACGCGCGAGAAGAGGCATTGCGATTAGCGCAGTTTGCTGCGGCGGATCAAGAGCAATTGGTTGAAGGCGGACGCCAGCTCTTGATGACGCTTGCGCGTATCCCAGAGCTGCACGGTACCAATGCCTCATATTGCCAAGCTATCTTAGCTGACCTTTTGCGGCAGCATCGCCGTTACATCAACTTCGGCGTGGTTAGAGCGGATGGAGCAGTAGTTTGTAGTGGTTCTCCCCTATCAAAGGCCGATATGGAGAAAGATCAGACTTTAGTGAGTGCAGTGCAGAAGGCGATAGAAACCGGAGAATTCGCGGTGGGAGATTACCAGGCAGGACGAATAACTCGAGGAGAAGCTGTCGTCCCGTTTGCCTACCCTATATTCGATGCCAGCGGTAATCGCCTGTCGGCTGTGTTTGCCGCGCTCGATTTAACCTGGCTGAATCAATTCGCGGCCAAAATGGACCTGCCACAAGATTCCACTTTGACTGTGATGGACAGTAAAGGCACGGTCCTGGCCCGCCATCCAGAGAGTCGCCGGTGGGTCGGCCAAAAGGCTCCGGAAGCGGCGCTCATTCATAGCTTTACATCGATGCAGGATGAAGATACGGCCCAAGTAGTTGGGGACGATGGAGTGTCGCGCTTGTATGCCTTTACCCCGCTCCGGTCCATCGGTAGTGCAGCCTATGTGAGTGTCGGGATTCCCGCGCGTGTTGCCTTTGCTGCTTCGGAGCGCGTCTTGCGCATCACCTTGGCCGGATTAGCTCTCGCTGCCGCGCTAGTGTTGGCATTGGCGTGGTTTGGTGCAGATCTCCTAATTTTGCGCCGCGTGAATTTGTTGCTCGAGGCGACCGAAAGATTGAGTAGGGGAGACTTAGAGGTGCGTACTGGTCTCTCGCAGGGACCCGGCGAATTGAATCTCCTTGGCTATGCGTTTGATCAGATGGCCGGCGCTCTCCAGCAACGGGAACGAGAACGCTCGCAAGCGGAAGACGAGGTGCGACGTCTGAACGCCGACTTGGAGCAGCGAGTGACCGAACGTACCGCTCAGCTTGAGATGGCGAACAAAGAGCTGGAGGCCTTCTCGTATTCTGTCTCTCATGATTTACGTGCGCCACTGCGTGGTATGGCAGGGTTCGCTCGCATCTTGATGGAGGACTATGCCCCACAACTTCCCGATGATGCCGTCCGGTCGTTGCAGCGCATTCAGGATAATGCCCAGAAAATGGGAACTCTGATTGATGATCTCTTGGCATTTTCCCGTCTCAGCCGTCAAGCCTTAACTCTACAGGATATTAGGCCTAGCGATTTGGTCCGGCATGTGCTCGAGGATTTACGCGCTGAACAGGAAGGGCGTAATGTCGACATTGCTATTCAAGAGATGCCATCCTTTCAAGGTGACCCCGCTCTCTTTAAGCAAGTTTATGTGAACTTGCTGACCAATGCGCTGAAGTTCACGCGGAAACGTGATCCTGCGCAGATCAAGATAGGGAGTCAAGAGATCGATGGAGAGTTGGTCTATTTTGTCAAGGACAATGGAGTTGGCTTTGACATGCGTTACGCCAACAAACTCTTTGGTGTTTTCCAACGGCTTCATGACGCCAAAGAATATGAAGGAACGGGTGTCGGGCTGGCCATCGTTCAACGGGTGATTTTCCGCCACAACGGACGTTTGTGGGGGAACGGTGAAGTTGACAAGGGAGCCTGTTTCTATTTCACTGTTGGTGATTTTGATCTCGCGGAAACAGAGGCCGGCGCGCAGATGCCAGAAAAGAAGGTCTCCCCCGCTTATGCCTCTGTGCATGCTGGTAATGGGGCGCCCGAAAAACTGAACGGTAGTGCAGCACAGGAACAGAGTCATCCATAACCCAAGTGGGATTTTTTACGGAGAGGATAGGATATCGTATGCCTTCGCAAAATGAAGTTGAGATTTTACTCGTCGAGGATAATCCTGATGATGCAGATTTAGCCCTTCGTGCATTGCGGAAGGTGCAAGTGATGCATCGCATTGAACACGTGACCGATGGAGCTCAAGCATTGGATTTCCTGTTTTGTACGGGAGAGTACACGGCCCGTAGTCGTGACCATCGGCCAAAGGTTATTCTTCTCGATTTAAAGTTGCCGAAAGTCGACGGGCTCGAAGTCTTGCAACGTATTAAAGCAGACGCCGCGACGCGTACGATTCCTGTCGTTATGCTCACGTCATCGCGAGAGGAGCGCGATCTTGTCGAGAGCTATCAACTCGGCGTGAACAGTTACATTGTTAAGCCGGTGGATTTTGAACAATTCATGGAAGCGGTGCGACAACTTGGCTTCTACTGGCTCACGATGAATCAATATTCGGGGCACTAATCACAACACGTCTGTTGCGAGCAAATTCTGTTCGGCAGAAATACTAGAAACGATAACAACTTTTTTCCCGGTAAACCCATACGCACGCATGAGATCCTTTGTCTTTTCAATCATCGCTTCACGGGTGTCTGTGTCTGCCGGTAAGAGGACTGCTGTGACACCGCGAACAAGCGCTAGTCGACGATAGGTATCCAAACGTGACGTGACCGCGATAACCGGCTGCGTTGGACGGTACTTGGCAACGAGTCGTGCTGTCGTGCCTTCAAGCGTGACAGTGACAATTGCTTCCATCTCTGATGCTGTCGCCAGCCGACAGGCTGCCTGAGCCACTAACTCTGCTTCTGAGAGAGGAAGTAGGGCATCGTGCACGGAGGTCGAGACATGGGGCGGTTCGGTATGTTCCGTCTCGGTGGCGACCCGCGCCATGGTTTGTACTGCGAGCTCAGGGTACTGCCCGACCGCCGTTTCTTCCGATAACATAAGGGCGTCTGTCCCATCAAGAACTGCATTTGCAACATCAGCAACTTCCGCCCGCGTTGGGCGTGGGGAGTCGACCATTGACCAGAGCATTTGTGTTGCTGTGATAACCGGTTTGGCCAACTGGTTGCTCTTGGCGATGAGTTGTTTTTGTACGAGTGGCACTCGTACAAGAGGGGTTTCAATGCCTAAGTCGCCCCGGGCGATCATGATTCCATCCGCGGCAGCAAGGATCTCGTCCACATGGGTCAAGGCTGCTTGCGTTTCAATCTTAGCAATGACCGGAAGGTTGCTGTTTCGTCGGGCAATTTCTTCTTTGGCCAGCCGAATATCCTCTGCGGTACGAACAAACGACAAGCCGATATAATCAACCCCCTGGTCAATCCCGAACTGCAGGTCCTGCAGGTCCTTGGTCCCAAGAAGGGGCAACTGAAACAGGCCAGACGGGCAGTTCACTCCTTTGTGGGCACTGAGAGTCCCACCAGCAGTGACTCTACAGTGGATCTCTTGTTTTGTAACTTTTTGTACCTCTAGGGCGACGGCGCCATCAGCCAAGAGAAGTGTATCTCCTCTTTTCACTTCTTGCGGTAATTGCGAATAGGAAACTGATACCTCCTGCTGGGTCCCAGAGATTGCGCGGGTTGTCAACGTAAAGTGATCTTCTGGTCTCAGGGTAATGGAGCCTTGGGAAAAAGTCCCGATGCGTACTTTCGGTCCCGCAAGATCTTGCAAAATAGCGACAGGGAGATGCATCTCTTCGGCAAGGTGACGAACCCGGTTAATGACGTGTCGATGTTCTTCCTGGGTACCGTGCGAGAAATTGAGTCGCATAACGTCCGCCCCAGCTTGGAGCAATGCTCTTAGCCGCTCCTCAGATTGAGATGCTGGACCCAGCGTACACACGATCTTGGTTTTCGGTTCTGCTCGCCATGGGGCCATTTGCTCACTCATACTGCCTCCTCGCACGTTATTATTAGAAACCGAGCGAATATCCTAACTGTAGCAAAAAAGCTTACGTGAGTTGAATGCTTGGAGAAAGTGCAATTCGCTATGTAAAGTGGGGGTCGATGTGGGGTCGATTGCCGTTGCGTAACCCATGCTCAGGGGCAGCGTGGGCAGGGATATAAGCAAGACAATCAAAGGGAAGGAGGGATGCGCTTACCTCCGAGCAATGAAGACAAAGGTGAACGAATAGATTTATCCCTGCCTCTCTATCGAGGGAGCAGTTTCAGCGTCAAGCTCCTGCAATTTGCTCTGGATACGTTTCACTAAATCCTCATAGGATGACTTGCTAAGAATACGATTAAACTGATTACGGTAGTTTTGTACCAAGCTGATATTTTCAATAACAACATCGTACACTAGCCATCTCCCTTCTACTTTATGCAAGCGATAGTTCAGGGAGAACGTCTTGCTGTGTCCAGGATCAAAGATGCGAGTTGCAACTTCAGAGAAGGTTCCATCAATGCGTTCATCATCATAGAAGAACTGTACGTTTTTCGTATAACGATCCAGGTTGCTGGCATAGGTCTTTTCTACCAGCGAGGTGAACAACCGGATAAACTCCTCACGCTGTGGATGAGAGAGCTGCCGCCAATAAATCCCTAAAGTTCGACGAGCAACTTCCTGTGAGTCGAATTGTGGAAGCACCACTTCCTTGAGCTTTTCTAACCGCAGGTGTCGTTTGTCTGTGCCTTGGTAAATTGGATTTTCCATCACTCTTCGCGACTGTTCGATCGTTGCACGAATCACCGAGAGTGGAGAGTCTGTTGCTGCCCACACAGGGACGGACATTGCCAAGGTTGCGCTTATTACTATTTGCCACATGCGTGAGCGGAGGGGATTCATCATCGTTTCCTCATTGCCACAAGGATAGTATTATTCTGCGATTTGTTGATCTCTTCTTTGTGCATAGCCATCCTGAACAGCACCGTACAGGTCTACAGCATAGCGATCGGCATCTTCAAATAATTCTGGGTTTAGAGCCCGATAGTTGACCGTGTCTGCCGTGGTGACTCCACCGCGAATGGCAAAGACTTCAAGGGTTGACAAAAAGTAATTCATCGGGTTCATGGCGCCGTCGGCCACTCGTCCTACCGTGTCCCGAATATTAGAGGGACCGAAAAAGGGCAGCACCAGATAGGGCCCTGAGTCAACACCATAGACCGCTAGCGTTTGACCAAAATCCTCTGAACTTTCCTTCCAACCTAACCATTCGTCCGCGACATCGAGAAATCCTACACCACCGATCGTTGTGTTGATGACAAACCGCCCAACTTCCGTTCCTGCTTGAGGAAGCTTGCCTTGAAAAAGGTTGTTGGCAAAACGTTCGACAACTCCCAGGTTACGGAAGAATCGCTGGACTCCGCGTTGTCCAGCTTTGGGCATAACGAAATCGTATGCATTTGCAACCGGTCGCAGTACATAGTCATCAAGTTTCAGGTTGAACTCGAACATCGGTTGGTTAAACCATTCTAACGGGTCAGGAGCGGGAGGTGGTAAGGGCTCTTCAGTGCCAAGCCGCGATGTCATCTCCCCACTCCCCTCCTCAGTTTGAGCATAAATGGTGGCAGCGGTTCCTAGGGTCATCATAAGGCTGACACTTGTTAGGACTGCAATCATTACTCGTGTGGTCACAGAACACTCCTCTCTGTTTCCTAACTATCGTCATCTCTGGGATGCGTCTTTACCGTCAGTTATTGCAGATCATCTCCTGCTTTGTTGGTATCGACTTTACCAAAGATAAATTGAGTGATGATCTCTTGCATGTCGACGGGGGTTTCTGTGTAACGAATGTGGTCTCCTGGTGGAAGCTGTGTAGTGGCTTGTCCAGGAAGGATCTCAACGTAGCGTTCTCCAATAAGACCGACAGATTTAATGACCGCCCGTGCATCTTCGTGGAGCCTCACCGTCGGTAACAAGCGTAAGGTTACATGTGCACGATAGTCTGGCGTGAGGGTCACCGAAGTGACCCGGCCAATTTCGACCCCCGCAAGCTCTACGACCGCACCGCTTTGGAGGCCCCCCGCGCTCGTGAATTCCGCCTCCAGTGTATACCCTGTCTCGTTTCCAAAGCTGATCTGACCACGATTGAGAGAGAGATAGCCGAGAATCCCCATGCCGCAGAGAAGAAGGAGCCCAAACCACAATTCGGAATCGAACTTCATAACTAAAACTTTAGTTATCCTCTATTGGGCCGTCACTCCGGCCATGAATAAATTGTTGCACGACGGGGTTTACCGATGCTTGGATTTCCATGGGGGTTCCTACTGCTTCAATTTGTCCATTATGCAGCATAGCGACATGCGTTGCTAAGGAAAAGATCTCTGGGATTTCGTGACTGACGATAATCGCAGTGAAATGCAACAAACCATGCAGGTCTTGAATCAGTTGGTGAATAGCATTGACGCGAATAGGGTCTAGACCCGTGGTCGGTTCGTCGAAGAGTAAAAACTCCGGTTCAGAAATCAGTGCGCGAGCCATAGCGACGCGCTTACGCATCCCGCCAGACAATTCCGCGGGAAATTTTGCATCAACATCGTGCAGCCCGACTTGCTCAAGTCGCTCATGCACTTTGTCGCTGATAACGTGCTCACGCAGACGGGTTCTTTCGCGCAATGGAAATGCGACATTGTCGTACACAGACAGTGAATCAAAGAGGGCTCCGCCTTGGAAAAGCATACCAAAGCGAGTGCGGACTGCATTGAGGGAACGCCCGTGTAAATGCGTGATTTCTGTATCGTCTATCCACACCTCTCCTTGATCTGGATGCATCAAGCCAATCAGTAGCTTTAAAAGACAACTTTTTCCTGTTCCACTCCGCCCAATAACTGCATAGATCGAGCTGTCAGGAATTTCCAAGTTGATACCAGTGAGAACTCGGTGGCTCCCGAACGCTTTGTGAAGGTTAACGATACGAATCATGGGACAGAGGTTACAGGATTGAGGTCAAAAAGTAATCCCACACAAGGATGAGAACCGAGCACATAACGACGGATTGCGTAGTTGCTTGGCTGACCCCTTCTGCGCCACGTGCGGCGTAGAACCCTTTGAAACAACATACCCAGGCTACAATCAAGCCGAAAGATATAGATTTGTACAGCCCACCCCAAATGTCGTCCAAAGTGACCGCACTGCTCATCTGGGTGAAATAAGATCCGGCGCTTACTCCTAACAGCTTGACCCCGACTAAATAGCCGCCATAGATACCAACAACGACAAACACGGCATTCAACAGGGGAAAGGTGATAAGAGCAGCAAGAATGATTGGTACGACCAGATATTTAATGGGATTGAGTGCCATGACTTCGAGTGCATCAATTTGCTCCGTAATACGCATGATCCCCAGTTCAGCCGTCAGGGCGGAGCCTGCGCGACCAGTAATCATCAATGCTGACAGTACCGGTCCTAGTTCGCGGATCAGTCCCAAGCCAACACCTGGACCAAGAAACGCTTCACCGCCAAAACGGCGTAAGGCGATGTGTCCTTGGAATGCAACGACCATTCCCGTGAATGCACCAGTGAAAATGATAAGCAGCAGCGACCGTGCACCTATAAAGTCGATGCGACGAATCAACTGTCGAAGTTGTAAGGGAGGTGTGAAAATATGGAGCAGTACAGAAATGAGAAAAGTTCCCATTTTACCCAGCCCCTGGAGTTTACCGTAAGTAAATCGTGAAATGAGGCGAGCTAACGTAAACATTTACACCACACTAACCGCAAACTCTGTACACAGTGGCGCATGTCTATTGTCAGGCAACGCACCGCTGTTTTTTTATTTCCTAAGCAGCGCGAATGACCTACCACACGCTCAATCTCGACTCAAGGGAGTTGGGACTTCTTTCCAGAGAGAAGATATAAAACAGGGTTCTCTTTATTGAAACTGTTCCCTTAGCTTACCCGCCAACGGCACGCGAAATACCAAGACAGATTGATATTTCGCGAAGACCGTAAATAGCGGATCCTAAGCAAACTGCACACTGGACTGAATTGTGACGTTAGCTACGACGACGCGTCATCTTATTGCACGGAGAGAGCCACAGATCTTCTTCATTCTCGTTGATCCCGAGTGTCGTATCCCACCGCATGAGTTTACGACGGAAGTATTCCGCGTCGAGATCAAGGTGCACACATATGCTTTCGAAGGAATATAAGCGTTCTCGATCTTTTTCCCAAAACCATTCGCGAATTTCCTGGAATAACTCTCGACCACTATCGCTTCGAGAATGACGGTAGCGAAACCAGCAGGCCACCGCATCTTGGAGAACGGCAAAAAGTAATCGACGCTCTCCGTTCCATACTGCGGCGGACTGCTGAGCCGTACCAAAGAATTGCTCTGGGAGGAACAAGAGAGGTTGTAACCTATGGTGATCAGAAGCAGGAATGCCGAAGACCTCCTGCTCGGGAAAGGGAAGGGCCCTTACTGTATTCGTTCTTTCCATTGCTGCGAATCCTTAAACGAGGAAGAAGTAATATAGATGCAGGCAGAGAGGAGCTTTTCTGCAGCTCCGGACTTGCTCGCCTTCCTGTTATTTTCTTCGATCTCGGAGCAAAGAATGGGCCAATTGTATACCTTATGGGGGATATAATTGGCTTACAATTTTGAGGAGACTTGCCTCGTCGTTTAATTTCGTGTCCCTTTTTGCCCCATGCTGAATACCTATACTGTCTGTGCTCTCGAATGTTTTTGGTTATTTTGTGAAGAGGTTCTGACACGCTACGTCAAGAACGGCTCAAGCTTGTGTGTGGCACGACCATTGCGGAAGAATGAAAAAATATCTCTCAGCCAGAGTGTAGTTTGGAAGTATAACTTTACGTGAATAATGTTTGTTCAGGTATTGTTCTGAAAAAGCACAAAATTTTCTTAATTATTTAAGGAATATTTACGTTATGTGCCTTAATAATAAACGGACTGCATAAAGAAAGAAGGGGAAATAAGGATGATTGGCCGAAGAAAAACCTCACAAGACGCTTACCAGAAAGGCTATGATGACGGGTGCCGTATGGCAGAGCAAATGCGATGGCAAGGGACACCTATTGGCAATGTGCTCAAAGGCTCTCGTTATGACCCGGATCCTGAATTTCCTGGTGTCTATGCCGACGGGTTTGCTCACGCTATGGCTGGGGCGAGCAGGTTGGAATGGCAGCTGCTTAAGGAGAAAAACGAGCTTCGTGGGACGAATGAAGGACTAGGGCCAAAGCCGTTTCGTTCCGTAGCGTAACTCTGCTCTTAGATGCTCGCTGCGTTTCGTTCGTAGCGCTGTTCTCGTCATCGGCTATTCTCGATACGCGATGGACTAGAGGAAAGGGCGCGACTAATGAGGGGCAAATTTTCCGCCGACAGGCGTTTTGTATTGCAGCGTTATCGCATTTGATTGGCGATGCTCTTGTAGGTAGGTGTTTCATGGGTACCCTTCCGATTTCTCTTTGGCAAAGTCCGTGGCCTGAGCGAGTTTGTCACACCTCGCCACGCCTTTTCCTGTGTTTGGATTACGATGCAACGTTAGCGTCTCATGCTGCTTGTTCTGGCAATACAACTTTAACCTCGGATGTCCTCACGCTTTTGTCACGACTGGTCCAACACCCCTACTACTCTGTTGCCTTGGTTAGCGGTCGCTCTCTTGAAGATTTACGTAGACGGGTTCCTCTCGAGGGAGCCTCGTACATCGGGACCCACGGCTGCGAAGTCTGCACCCCACAAGGAGAAGCGCACTTGCTCATTCCCGGTGGAGTCGTAGCGATGGCAGTTTCCCGTTTACGCCAGGATCTAACTGCGGTCCTCCGAGAAGTTCCTGACCTTATCTTGGAAGATAAACGCTATGCACTCGCTCTTCATTATTGTGACGCGCGTCCACAAGATGAATGGGCAGTCGAGGCCTTCCTTTCTGCTGTCCGGCGATATCAGCGTAAGGGAATCACTCTAGAAATCGTGCATGGAAAGAAGATGGTTGAGGCACGCCCTGTCGGCAGTAACAAGGGCAAAGCTATACGATTTCTGCTCAGTGGAGAGCCTGTATCGACGCTTCCTATGTATTTTGGTGGCCTACTGACTGATGAAGACGCGTTTACAACACTTGCGGGGCATGGGATCACCGTCGTTGTTGCTGACCCGCCAAGGCCTTCTGCTGCCCAGTATTGTGTGCGCAATTCTCAGGAAGTGGTGCGTTTCTTATCACTGCTGCTTAAGACGCAATAACTGGCACTGGCACCGCTTTTGAAAAGACTATGAAAAACAATCTTGAAAGTGCCTTGCCAGTCTCTTCCCCTTTATCAGAGTTCACGATAGAAGCAGAAAATTGGGGCAAAGAAGGGACGTGGGGGAGTAGCCTGTGGCATCTTGCCCCAGAGAGTATGAGTCTTGGCAATAAACTAACTTTTTACCTGCTCGTGGGTGTCCTGCTAGTGATGGGGATAGATGTCTATCTTAGTATAAAGCAGACACGTGATAATTTACTGGCCGATTTACGGAGTGAAGTCGCGACGATTAGTCGGACTTTACAATTAACCCTTGATACTGCTGGTGGGGATGCGCCAGAGCGCTACTTTCCTCGCCTTGCGGCAGGTATTGGTGTGTTTGAACATGTCCTTGGGGTAGTTTTTTACGACCGTGAGGGGCGGATTACCTCATTGTCGCCATCGCTGGAACGGCAAAATCTTCCTCGAGTGGATGTCCGAACGGTTATTGCTACGCGGACTCCGACCGAAGGGCTATTTACCGAAGGAAACGCGCAACGCTTTTATCGTGTTGGTCCGATTGCCAATTCTGCTGGGGAAGGAATTGCTGCTTTCCTTATTCTGCAAGATCTCCCCTTGTTTACCAATGAACTCCGGAACCGGGTATTCCAAACGCTGCTTCTCACGGTGGGAATTCTTGGAATGTTGGTCCTGATTGTTCCTGCAGTGATTCGGACAGGGGTCACCCAACCACTCAATCGCTTTGCTCAACAAATCGAGAAGATCGGGCAAGGCCATTTCGACCAACAACTTGCGTCGACACGCCGCGACGAGATTGGTCGTCTTGCGCAAGAGTTTGATCGTATGTGCGCACGACTGGATGCCGCACAAAAGAAACTGCTAGTTGAGAGTGAAGAGAAACTGCGTCTTGAACGTGCGTTGCATCATTCTGGAAAACTCGTCGCCTTGGGTCAACTTGCTTCGCGGCTAGCCCATGAGATCGGTACGCCACTCAATGTTATCCAAGGGCGTGCAGAACAACTGCTTCGGCAAGAAGGATTAGGGGAGAAAGACCGCTCCTTTATCCGGGTTATTATCACGCAAATCGAACGGATCAGCAGCTTCTTGCACCAGTTGCTGACCCTAGCTCGACGCCCAGAACCCCAGTTGCGACTTGCGACTCTGAATGACGTGATCCGGCGGGTCTGTGCGGTCGTTGGCGAACAAGGGTCTGCTGCTGGGATCGAAATTGTTGTCGAACTTGATGAGCAGCTACCGGCCATTATGTGTGACCCAGATCAACTAGAACAGGTCTTGCTCAACCTCAGTGTCAACGCCTTGCAAGCGGTGGACACTTTTGGCACCGTGACACTCAGTTCCCGCTTGATACGATCGAGCGGCGAACAAGAGGAGACGATCGAGGTCATTGTTGCTGACACCGGCCCGGGAGTGCATCCGGATGACCTCCCGCGATTATTTGAACCATTTTTTACTACTAAAGGATCGAAAGGGACTGGTCTGGGGTTAGCGATCAGTCGTGAGATCATTATGAATCATCATGGCGAAATTCGGGTGCAAAGTGAGCCTGGACGAGGTGCACAGTTTATTGTGTCACTTCCGATCCAGCCGGACTTTGCAGTGTCGCGACGAAGCGTCGCGGCGATTGCATTGGGAGAGGAGCGTCATGTTAACGGCAGAGCGTAGGGGCCATGCGCGTATCTTGGTCTTAGATGATGAAAGAGAGATGGGGGCCTTCCTCGTCGATCTGCTCAACGAGGAAGGATACACTGCTGATGCGTATCAACGTGGAACAGACGTCTTGGGTGCACTAGAAAAAGAAGGTGCGGACCTCCTGATTACTGATTTGGTCATGGATGGTATGAAAGGCACAGAAGTCCTGCGAGCGGCAAAACTCCGCGACCCGGCCTTAGCGGTGCTTATGATTACCGCGTTTGGCACCATTGAAAGTGCTGTTGAAGCGATGCGATCTGGAGCGTTTTATTATCTGACCAAGCCGTTCAAGAGCGCCGACTTACTCTTTTTTGTCGAGAAGGCACTAGAGGAGAAGCACCTCCGTACTGAAGTCCAACGCCTGCAAAAGGAAGTTGAATCGCATTATCATTTCGATCAGATCATCGGTAAAAGCGCGGCAATGCAGCACGTCTTTGAATTGGTCGAGCGAGTAAAAGAAAGCCAAGTGAACATCTTGTTAACTGGTGAGAGTGGGACTGGCAAGGATCTGCTGGCACGGACTCTTCATTATCAGAGCGCGAGAAGGCATGCTCCGTTCGTCCCAGTTAATTGCGCGGCCATTCCTGAACAATTGCTGGAGAGTGAATTGTTTGGCTATGTGCGTGGGGCATTTACTGATGCGCGGAAAGATAAAAAGGGCCTATTTGTCGAAGCTGATGGTGGCTCCCTGTTTCTTGATGAAGTCGGAGAATTACCGCTCCTTCTCCAGGCAAAGCTGCTACGGGTGATTGAGGATAAAGAGGTACGGCCTCTGGGGGCAAACAAAGGAGAGAAAGTCGACGTTCGCATTATTGCAGCTACGAACCGTGACTTGCGCGGGGCTGTCGAACGCACCGAGTTTCGCCAAGACCTGTTTTATCGGCTCAGTGTGGTGGATATTCACCTGCCAGCGTTACGTGAACGCCCAGAAGATTTGCCATTATTGTTGCAACATTTTGTGACAAGATCGGCACATACGGCACAAGTGCGACGCCTCTCGGCTGAGACCCTACGTATTCTACTGAATTATCCGTGGCCCGGCAATGTGCGTGAGCTAGAAAACACCATCGAACGGGCACTCGTTCTGTGCCGAGGAGAGGAAATTACGCCAGCCGATTTGCCTCCCCACCTTACAACGAGTAGATCGCAGGTATCGGGGCTTGAACAAGCTTTGTTCCGTCGACGCTCACTAGCGGACGTAGAACGCGAGTATATCAAACTTGCATTGGAGTTTACCGAGGGTAGAAAAAAAGATGCAGCCGATCTGCTCGGTATCGATCGCAAGACGCTTTACCGCAAGCTCGAAGAGTACAGCAGGGAGGAAAGTGCTGAGATGCCGAGTTCGACAAGTGGGGTGACTCCGGCAGTGTGAGAAGAAGTTAGTAGGAGGGAGAATATTGCTTAGTACCGTTGTGTCCCTGACACAAGGTGCGGGTGCCCCCGGTAGTACCCCGAAGCGGGCAGGCAATCCGTGGCTTTGCCGCGCCCCCGCAGTTCTTGCGCTTGGTCCCCTTTGCCGTAGTAGAGCCGGTCATGGTAGTCGATGGCCACTTCCTGGCCCTGGCGTCGAACGTGTGGCGGGACCTCGGCGGCCAAGGCCGCATTAAGCTGCTGCTCGAGCGCCGGTAACTCCTCCACGCGCAGTTGGTCGTTGAAATAGCCGCATATCGTCTGCCGACTGGGCGTGCCAACCAAGTCGGTACAGACCGCCTCCAAGGTACTCTTCGTAGCGGCAACCCCTAACAATACCTTGAACAAATCGTCGGTGGTGCACTGATATCCCTCGGCGCTCAAAGGGAGCTTCTCCTCCAACAGCTCCCGGGTATGCTGCAAGACTTCCTGCGCACTCAGTTGGGGCGTATGATAGGGCATCGGTTGGTCCTCCGGAAATGGTATTGTGTGGTTGCACTCACAATCCTCCCCTTGCAGGGCCAACCTGCCCACTGGCCTTGTTTCTCAGGGCAATCGCTCTAACTTTCAATCTACTGAGACTGACAGTAGCCTTTCGACACAATGCCTTCTTAATTGATTCCCTTGTCTGTGGTGAATTCGCATACATCGTCTAAGTCGAATTGACACGGCTTGTTTACTCACCCAGAGGAGACCATCTTAATGCCCTACGCTATCGTCTTTCACGCCTTTCCCCGCACCGATCTTCCGCTCGCTCACACGCAAGGAAAGATCCTTCATGGTGTGTCTTATGAACTTAAAAAACCAGTATCGCCAAAGGCGATGAGGTCTATAGTGTCGAGGGATTGAAACCGGTCCCGACGGCACTTCCGCTCACCGAACGGCAGCGTCGGGCGGAGTCGATTCGTGCGGGTGAGGAACTGAAGGTCCGTTTCACGTTCCTGGATGATTCGTTGTACCCGCTGCTAGCACGTTATTTCCTATCAACACTAGATCTCAGCCTGGAGTTAGTCCGAACTGAGTTGACCATCTCTCATATCCTCAGTACGCCACAAAGCGGTGAGGAGTGGGCAAGCTGCGCGTCATTTGCCGCTATCTACGCCAACGCTTCTGATACGGAGAAGCAGTTCTCCTTTCAGTTTGTGACGCCGACGTTCTTCAAGCGCGGTGGTGGGACCAACCTATCCTGACCTGATTGTTCCTTTACCGCTGCCGGAGCTGCTCTTTGGCAGTTTGCTGCGTAATTGGAATCAGTTCGCCCCGAACGCTTTCGTCGATGCGACCCTGCTGCGAGAAGTCTGTGCTCATCACCTGGAGATCTCCCAGCGCCACATCATAGTTGGCGCGGCTCGTTTTTCCAAAGGACAATGGCCAATACCGCACTACTTCGTTGCCCGGCTTTGGTGGTTCGTGTTCTTTTCGTCTGGTAGAGTTGCATGACCCGGCCATTGTCAAGACGCTTAATGCGTTAGCGGATTTTGCGTTCTTTTCTGGGGTCGGAGCCAAAACTACTATGGGCTGCGGCATCGCGCGGAGAATGACATCGAATGGATTGACAAGAACTGGATTCCCGCCTTCGCGGGAATGCCCTCTTGCTGTTGGCGTCTGATGCTGGGAAATCCCCTTTTTCCCCTACGGCCTTCAGCCTGCGGCCTAAAGCCTTGTTATGGAAGAATTCATCTTCTTGTCGGCGTTGAACCAGTATGATTACTGCCCCCGCCGATGCTCCTACATCTTTGTTGAGAACGTTTTTCTTGACGACGAACATACGGTGGAGGGAACGTTGCAACACGTCCGCGCTAACTCGGGCGAGACAGGCATCCATAACGACGCGCTGCAATTGCGCAGTGTCTATCTGTATTCACGTGTCTTGGGCATCGCTGGCAAAGCTGATGTGATCGAGGAGAGAGCAGGGGAGTTGTACCCGGCCGAGCACAAAAAAGGACGACGTGGGGCTTGGATCAATGATGCCTGCAACTTTGCACCCAAGCGCTATGTCTGGGAGAGATGACAGGGAGGGTGGTCAACAAAGGGTACAGCTACTATGCCGCAACCGGACGACGGCAAGAGGTCATTTTCACACCTGAACTCCGTCAACAAACGTTGGCTACGATTGCTGCCGTCCGTCAATTGATCAACTCCGGCTCCTGGCCACCGAATCTGTACACACCACGCGGCAAGGGCTGCAGTTTGTACGACGTTTGTTTACCAAGGGAAACAGCACGGCTACAACACTCGATCGGAGGTTGATTGTGTCAACGTTATATCTGACACAGCAGGATTCGGTATTACGCAAAGAAGATGAACGCTTCCGCGTGACTCTCAAAGGTGAGACGCTCTTCGATCTGCCCATGCTGAAGGTATCACCGGTGGTCGTGATGGGGCGTGTGACGGTTACGCCGTACACCGTCGCTGCCTTGATAGAGCGCAAGGTCCATTGGACCTACCTGGCCGAGCATGGCCGCTATATTGGCCGCATCGAGCCAGCTTTCTCCAAAAACTCCCGGCTACGCCGGGCGCAGTATGCTGCCTCGTTTGATGAACATCAGACCCTCACCCTGGCACGCGGGTTTGTCCTGGGCAAGCTGGCCAATTTGCGAGTCACGCCGCTGCGTGTCGCCCGCAATACTGACGGTCTCATTACACTCCGTAGGAGATTAGGAGGAGGCTATAGGCTGGAGGCTAGAGGTGAAGGGTAAGCCCAAGGTACAAGAAGTACCGGACCGTGGTGCCCTGAGACCGAAAGCTTGCGCTCCAGTACCGTGTTTCGTAGGTTCGTTAGCGAGGCACTGCGGGAAGGCCTGTCCTCCGTGGCAACCAAATCGGCGTCAACGCTGCCGCACTCCAAAGGGCAATTGCTCGCAACTTTGTGAGACACGGTACTAAATCAATCCACAAAAGATTGGCACGGTAGAATTATCACCCTGAGTGACAATGAAAGGACTCTCAGAAAGATTCTTCGCTACGCTCAGAATGACACGTCTGAGAGGTCGCAACGTAAAGTGTACCAATGTTCTGTGGTCCAATTTAGTCTGTCCGTACCCGATGATGAAATTTTCAGATATGAGGGACCATCGTGATCGAAAAGGAATCTCGATTACTCCAACGTGAGAAATCACCCGGTCTCCAGCAATATGGACGAACGGAGTGGAGACCGACTCCCACGCGATCCCAAGTGCTCTGGCGTGCTGTGCAGCCTGGGATATCCCCACCTCAGGAAATGCCACGCCCAGCAACGCAAATAGGCGTGGACTGAGCGTCAGATCAGATGAGAATGAGCCTTTCATCCTCAACCTTAATCGCCCCGGCCAACGGAAACGGAAGCTGTTGCTACCCCCACACTTGTTGGGCGACGTTGACGACGAGGCGTAACTTTGCCTCCTGTGCGGCTTCGCTGATGGGGTTGCCCTTGAACACCGAGGCAAACCCACACTGGGTGGAGAGGGCGAGTTGCTCGCGCGGGAAGAACTGGCTTGCCTCATTGATTCGCGCAAGCAAAGCGTCGGCTGATTCTATATCGTTTCGCTTGGTCGAAATAAGGCCGAGCACCGCTATCTTGTCCTGGGGAATATCGTGTAACGCCTCGAAGGATCCAGAACGCTCGTCATCATATTCCAACAGGAAGATGTCATACTTGGTGGCCCGTTGAAACACTTGCTGCGAAATCGTCTCGTACCCACCCTGGCTCATCCAGTGCCCCGCGTTGTTCCCTTTACAGAAATGTAAACCAAAGGTAACCCCAGGCGCATCAACGAGGGCGTTGAGCATGTCGATTCCCTCACCAAGCATGCGTTCAGGAGAGACGCCTCGCGCGACGTAGGTTCGCTGGCGCTGCACGTTATCCACGAGCGTGGCAATCTCAGGTGCATCGATCTGGATATAGCGGCACCCGAGCGTCGCGAGCTCGCGCACTTCTTCGCGGAGAATGTCAACTGCATCGGCGAAGAGGGCAAACGGGTCGCGATAGGCGGCAGTCGAATGCTCCGGAGACCAGAAGAGCGAGAGCATCAGTGGACTGGGTAACGTCATCTTGACCGCTCTCTCTGTTTGGCCACGGACGTAAGCGAACTCTTCAGTGGCAAGCGAGCGGCGACGGCGAATTTTGCCAGTCACACACACTGGTAAGTGGAAATCCAGTTCATCTTCTGGCTTGTCACCGTGCCAATGCCAGGTTGGGGTTGGCACACTCGACAGCCCGTCAATCGCCTCGGTGAGGGTCCCGGTGAACACCAGACGACGCATCTCACCGTCGGTTACGACATTTAAGCCCACACGTTCTTGGAGAGCAACGGCTGCATCAACGGCGCGATCTTCAACTCGTTTGAACTCGTGGGTGGGCAGCGTCCCCTTCATCCAGGCCGTGCGAGCTTCTTGCAAGACGTTCGGTCGGAGCAGCGAACCAATCGTTTCAGCGCGATAGATCGTGGTCATGAGACACCTCCCGTACAAAGCGACACTGACCAGCGAAAACTCAGGGTAATACACAAGGCTTTTCCTCTGTCGGAGAGATTCTGTCAATACGCTTACTGGACCGCTCTCTTATTCCTTGCCTCTGATCCTTTATCCTCTTTTCGCCTTTTGCCTATCCGCTATCGCCGGGTGGCTACTAGAATCCCGCTAATCACAATGGCACCACCAATCAGGTGCGCCGCGGTAATGGTTTCGCCAAGAAGCGTGGCGGCGAGTCCAATTGCCATGACTGGCACAAGATTCAAAAAGATCCCTGCCCGGCTGGGACCGATGGCCGCTACGGCTTCATAAAACCAGAAGTGAGCGAAGGTTCCAAGGATCGTCTGGTACACGATCGCCATCCACGATGCCCAGGTCGTTTCTCCTATCTGCCACTGGTCCCATTCCAGTAGACTACTGACGAACAAGAGCCACAACGCGCCGGTCATATAGGTGTAGGTGGTGGCTGCGAGTGGCGAGATGCGGTTCATGATCTGCCGCCCATAGATCGTATAGACCCCCCAGCTCGTCTGGGTGCCCAGCAGAATCAGATCTCCACGGTTGTATTGGCTGTTGGCGACAACGTCGAGTGACCCCCGCGTGACAATCATCCCGACACCGAGGACGGACAGGATAATGCCAGCAATCGACCGGGATGACAGCCGCTCTTTCAGGAACAGGACTGACAGCAGGGCGATGGTGACCGGAGTTGCTGCATTGAGTAAGGCGGCATTGGTTGCGGTTGTCAATCGTAACCCGTAGTAGGAACACCCCATCCCGAGCAGGTAGCCTGCCAAGCCCAGAAAGACAAAACTCGCTATCAGCGAGAGGGTCCACTGCACCTGATGGAGTGGATTGCGTCCCATATAGAGGCGGAGTAAACAAGTGCCAATCGTGAGTCGAATTGCCCCAATGGTCAGGGGAGGCACACTTTGGAGAGCAATTTTTCCCGTGGGCATCAGTCCAGCCCATACTAATGTGACCAGCGTGAGCAACAGAAATGCTCGTGTTTCACGTGAAGTTGACATAAGGAGAGGCACTGTAGCAGAACCAAAAAAAGAGGCTATCGGCTTCAGCCTTCGGCCTATGTCTCACCAATACTGCCACTCGTGCGTTGTGAGGACATACACGCCTAACAGGAAGTTGGTGACAGCATGGGCGAGAATACAAGAGGAAAGCGAGCGGCTGTGATACAGCAGCAGCGTGTACAGTGCTCCAGCAACTATCCCGGCAAACCATTGATTGTGTTCTACACCAAACAAAACCACGGAGATAATGAACGAGGGCCAGGTGAAGGTTCCCAGTGGCACCTGACGAAAATCTGATTGGATGAGATAACGTAAGAGGAACGAGCGCCAAAAGAGTTCTTCCATGACCGGCACGACGACCGCTGAGCCCAATAACCGTATGCTAATCCAAGAGATGGCCCACGTTCCAGCAAGGTCATAGGGATTGGTGATCGTTGGCTCGCTGAGCAAGAGGTAGCCCCCATAGAGGGGGACCCAGAGAACAAAAACGAGGATGCCAGTAGCGATGGCCAACCAGGAAAACTCCCAGCTGATTTCTTCGTAGGTTCTCCAGAACCAGACGAGTAATGCTCCGGCGGCAACTGTCTTGAGTGGGTACAGCCAGAGCACGCTTCCGGGAATCCAGCGGGTAAGCTCAGTGAGTAGTACAAACACGACGAACGGCAGTACATATGGAACCGTCGGAGGGAGGTTTGTTGGCATACCTGTGTTATCGGTAACCGCTGTGGGGCTGTAACGACGACAGCGAGCGACTACGGATAGCCCTGGTGCTCGCTGTCGTCTAGCCAGAAACTGAGCGTCCGAGGTGATTACTCACTTTGACTTACATCTGGCATGACCGGGACTGCTTGCAGTGCGATGGGGAGGACGGTGTTGGCATCGGTTATTGCCGAGGCTATTTGAGTTGAGGTAAGAGCCTGGCCCGCCTCAAGATTTGCGCCTTCCAGTCGGGTTTTTTGGAAGTTAGCTCCAGCAAGGTTCGTCCGGCGAAACTCCGTGCCACTCAGGTCTGCTTCGGTTAAATCCGCGCCACTGAGGTCGACTTCGTTGAGGGTCAGGCCGGAAAGATTGGCTCTGCGCAAATTCGCCCCGGCCAAATTCGCCCTGTCCAGAATTGCCTGACGGAGATCAGCTCCACTTAAGTCCACATCGCGGAGGTCCGCCTCGTGGAGAAGTGCCTTGCGCAGATCGCTGCCTCGCAAGATCGCGTTCGGGAGTCGTACTCCCCGCAAGGTTGCTTGAGAGAGAACCGCGTCAGACAGATCCGCACCGGTTAAATCGGCTTCACGAAGACTCGCTTCAGCAAGGACCGTGCGACGTAACGAGGCGCGCGTAAGCCGCGCTCCGTGTAAATCGGTTGCAGTGAGGTCAGCCTCGATCAAATTGGCCTGAGCGAGATTGGCGCCTGTGAGGCTTGAGCTAACCAATCGTGCTTTCGTGAGGATGACTTCTTGGAGGTTACTGCCGTCGAGCGCGGTATTATCCATATCCGCTTCGGTTAAGTCGGCTTTGCGCAGGTCCACATTCTGCATTCGGGCGCCCTGCAGATCTGCGCCATTGAGCTTGGCAAAACTCAAGTCAGCGGAACTCAAGTCAACCGCTCCGAATTCGTGTCTCTCAAGATTCATTCCGCGCATTTTGAGGGTTGGCGTGGTGAGAGGCAGTCCTCCCTTAAAGCCTTGTCCGAGAACGCCAAGACCAAAAACCAACGTTGAGAGTGCCCAGTACACCGGCATGCGCCAGGGATGGGTGAACCGTTCTCGCTGGACCGTTGCCTTTGCGTGCCGGTAAAAGAACGACGCGAGCAAAATTGCGATGGTCAAGAAAATGAGCAGCCATAGACTGAGGATCAGGTCATGCCTGACAAACGAACGGTACGTAATGATTGCGAGGGTAAGGGGGAGTAAGCCCCAACCAAAGAAGGTGGCAATCCGGTTGCGCAGACGGGTAAACGACACTTCTCGTTTCTGTCTTATTTGCGGGCTGGCATGCTGCCAATCGCTGATGAGGAGGTTCAACGTCCACGGGTAAATTTTCCGTTGGAGGTGCAATCCGTCAGGAAAGTACAGCGGCAGCTCAGCGATCAGCTCCCAGAGATGGGTCAGGGAGAGATGGAGATAGGCGAAACTCAATAAACCAAGAATCGATACGCCGAGGCAAAACACCGGTACAGAGAGGTCGACATTAAAGATCGGGAGTTTGATTTTGAGCGTGTTGAGAACAAACTGTGCGTCATTCGTCGTAGCCAGGGTAAGGAGCGCGAACGCACAGAGACTCATCAGCAACAGATAGCGACCCCGGGAGCTTTTGGAGACTTCTTCGACATTTTTGAGTGCTGGCTGAAAATCATAGAGTGCCTGCGGAAGTAAGGCGCCACTCAGGGTTGCCATACCGAAGTCAGTGCCACTCACTGTTGCATCTCGGATGCCCAAACGCGTAATAGTGGACGCAGCGGAGCCGTTTTCCACGAACCGGAGTTTCGCACCCGTGAGATCCGCGCGCAGTAAACTCGCCTCGTCCAGATGTGCTCCAATGAGCAGCGCTTCGCTTAAGTTGGCTTCCGTGAGATTGGCTTGGGTCAGATCTGCTCCTGACAGGTTCGCACGGAGCGCCGCAACGTTGCGCAGGTTTGTTTCCCGTAATATGGCTTCGCTGAGATTGGTCTCGGTGAGATTTGTTTCGGTAAGCGTGGCTCGGGTTAAATCAACTTCGTTGAGATTAGTTTTGCTGAGATTGGCTCTCCGTAGGGTTGTTCGTGTGAGATCCGCGCCGGTCAAATTTGCCCACGCCAGGTTGGCATTACTGAGGTCGGCGCCGGTGAGGTCGGCGCCGGTGAGATTTGTTCCGGTGAGGTCGGCGCCGGCCAGGTTTGCTCCGGCAAGATTGGCGCCGGTGAGATTGGCTTTGCTCAAGTCGGCGCCAATAAGGTTCGCACCAACCAGATCAGCCCCGGTCAGGTCAGCCTCAATAAGGATCGCCTTGCTGAGATCTGCGCGCGAGAGAATGGCATTGATGAAGTTGGTGCCAACCAGATTTGCTTCGGTCAGATGGGCCATCCCCAGCACGGCTTTGTTCAGAGCTGCTTGGCTGAGGTCAGGAAGAATCCCCAGATTAGTGTCCCGCCACTTGTTCCACGGGACGACCCCGGTTTTCAGTAGGGCGAGTTGTTCGTCATTTGCCATAGTGTTTTCGTTCCTCCGGAGCTTCATAAGGGTAGAAGACCCCTAAACCGCAAAGTGCATTCACATGTTGAGTGAGGTCTTCACGCCATGAAAGAGGCAAAACTAGAAAACCCGCACCGAACAGAGCTGTGAGGGCGCACGATGCGGCGCAAAAAATAGACAGAAAGTATGGGGGCCATTTGCGCGGCATCGGCTGCGTTTTTCTCACGTGGTGCTTCTTTACCCACGGACCCCCAGCGAAGACACCTTGTGCTCTTTACCCGTTACTGGCTTGAAATTCTTCAACTTTATCTACCAAGCTTTTATTCCAAAATGAAATCGGTCATTTGATAGAGAAATTTATAGGCGGGTCGGTGTTCTGGAGGGGACACCCGAGCCGCCGTGCACGGAATAGCTGCGGTAGCTCGGCCTTCTTTTCATGGGAATGGTCATACGATGGAGACGTGCCAGGGACTCTGAAAACACAGTCGCCCGGATGGAACGGAGAGCATCCGGGATTCCGCTCCGCTTCTTCCAAGCTCCCTCGTGCGCCGTTTTCGGAGGAATAGCGAGCGAGGATAGGCAGGCGGTGTCCGCCCCTGCGCCGCGTGCGTAGCACTCTCGGGGACTGGGAGCTCAATCCCCGTCTGCGGTTGGCTCGAGGATTAGTTCAGCTCACGGCTGGAGTAGTCAAGAATGCGGCGAGCGATAATCATGAGGTTAATCTGTTGTGTCCCCTCAAAAATATCGTTGATCTTGGCATCACGCATCCATTTCTCAAGGAGGAGTTTGCGTGAGTAGCCTAAGGGGCCGAGGAGTTCGACGGCTTTTTGGGTGACACGGGTGACCATCAAGCCAGCTTTCGCTTTCGCCATTGACGCTTCAAGGTTGTTGCGCATCCCTTGATCGATCATCCACGAGGCACGCCAGGTCAACAATCGGGCTGCCTGAAGGTCGGCTTCCATCTCCATAAAGTCTCGCTCAATTGTGGTCTGCTTCGTCGGCGGGAGATGATAACGAATCTCAACTCCTTCCTTTTGCAAGGCTTCGCGGACGAGGTCGCCCGCGGCACGGGCAATACCCAGCGCACTGGCGGCCACCAGTGGTCGGGTCGCGTCAAAGGTCGCCATGACACCCTTAAAGCCCTCGGTTGTCTGCTGGACCTCCGCGCTGCCTAAGAGATTGTCGAGGGGAATACGGCAATCTTCCAAAACGATCACTGCTGTGTCCGACGCGCGAATGCCCATTTTGTTTTCGACTTTGGCGACCGTTACCCCGGGAGTATCGTGCTCGACGACAAACGCCTTAATGCCTGCCCGTCCGGCGGATTTATCGACGGTCGCCCACACGACCACGAAGCCTTCTGATTTTTCTAGCGCCATCAGCCCACTGGTGCAAAAGATTTTGGTCCCGTTGAGTACCCAGTGGTCTCCGTCGCGGACTGCAGTGGTGGTGATCGCAGCAGAATCGGAACCGCATCCTGGCTCTGTGATCGCCATCGCTCCCCATTTGGGCTCTCCCTCACGAAAACGGGCGAGAAACCGTTCTTTCTGCTCTGGCGTACCAGCCGCCATGACTGCTGCACCGCCCAAGCCAGCATTGGGAATGCTCAGGTACAATCCGGCATCGCCCCATGACAATTCTTCGATCATCACTGTGGCGCGTAACGTCCGCTCGGACACTTTTCGTTCCCCTTTGGCCGCCTTTTTGTCGCCACTCTCGCCAAAGCTAATGACGTTCTTTGACGCGTTCCACATGATGGAGAGCCATTCCATGGGCTTTTCATGCTCGCGCTCGTCGTACTCGCGCGAAATCGGTCGCATCGTCGAGTCCGCAACCATGTGCATCATTTGTTGCGCATTAGCGATTTCCGTTGACAGGGTGAAGTCGATCATCATAACCTCCAGTTAGCTTTCAGCAGTCAGCTATCAGCGAACCCTACTCCTGGCGAGTTTTTCCTTTTTGGCCGGCCGCTGAGTGCTGATACCTGAGAGCTTTTCATACCATCGCCAACCCCTCAAAAGTAGCGAACCCGCGTGCATTCCGCAGCCATAGTTCCACTAAATGATCACGAATATAGCCGTGGCCACCGAGAATCTGCACGGCATTGTCTGTGACTTTGAGTACCATATTGGCTGCATAGTTTTTCGCTAAACAAGCTTCGCGAGTAGCGGCTGACAGTGCTCCAGTCACTACATCTTGGCCAGCGTCGATTTTCCACGCGGCTTCCCAGGTCAATAACCGGGCGGCGTCGATCTCCGTCGCCATCTCCGCCAGCATGAAAGCGATCGCCTGTTTTTGCGCGATAGCACTGCCAAAGGCCCGTCGTTCCTTGGCGTAATCTTTCGCGTATTCAAACGCTGCCCGTGCGACCCCGACGGCAAGTGAAGCTAAGGCAACGCGAGAGCGGTTGAATAGTGGCGAGACCTTTCCTGTCAGATGAGCAGTAGCTGGAAGACGGCAGTTGTCCAACTTGACTTCGTAGGTGGCGAGGCCTTTCAGCCCCATATTTTTTTCACGCTCGGCGATAGCCAGGCCGGGGGTATCGCGGGGGACAATGAAAGCATGGGGGCCAGCTTCGGTTTGCGCATACACCGTCAGGTGCTGAGCTTCGGCGGCGAGGGGGACAAAACATTTGGTGCCATTGAGAACCAGAGCGTCGTGGTCGACCGTGGCGGTCGTGGCTAAATCGTTGACATCAAAATTGAAGCGTGGTTCGACGACGGCTGCGGTGCCGGCTGTGAAGTCGCGTTGGGTGTACGCCGGCAAATACACGTGTTTTTGCGCATCGTTCCCCAAGGCTAGGAGGGGCTGGGTCACCAGACGCGGGGCCAGAATATGCAAGGCGATAGATAGGTCTCCCCAGGCCAGTTCTTCGTAGATCAGGGTGCTCGTAATCGCAGAGGGCGCTTCGCCAGCGCCACCAAAGGTTTCCGGAATTGTGCTCTGGATGAGGCCCAGGTCCCAGGCTTGTTGAACGACTGCTGAGGGAATTTGCCCGCTTTCATCGGCCTCACGTGCGACCGGACGAATCTGTTCACGGGCGAACTCGGCGACGGTGTCGCGCATCAGTTGTTGTTCCTCTGTTGGTTGAAAACTTACCATAGGAAAACATCTCCTTTGGCTACCCTAGCGAATCTCCGTGTAGGCCGTCTAGTCCGATAACCAGAATGCAGGGCAAAAAGAGGAAACAAATAAAGGAGAACGGGCGAAAAGGGAAAACGGGGAAAAGAGGAAAAGGGGAAGCGGCGGTGACGGCGCTTTGACGGTCATTGGTCGTACCTTGCCCTCTTTGCGAAATATCGTTACCCCTGAGCACACCGTATGCACACAAGATCCGAAACCCGTGGAACGCCCTGGCTTGCCCTTTTTCTCCTGCTCTTTGTGGCTCTCTCCCTGCGACTCTATGGTGTTGACTGGGACCAGGGGGCGCTTTTTCATCCTGATGAACGCGCTATTTTGATGAAGGTCGAGCAGCTCAACGTGCCATCTTGGCAGCAGTTGCCTGATCTTCTTGATGCGCAGAAAAGTCCGCTTAATCCGCACTGGTTCAGCTACGGCAGTCTGCCTCTGTATCTGTTAAAGGCAGTCCAACTCTTGGCCGGGCTCTTTACTGACTGGCGTTTGTTCGATTTGCGACTGCCTGGACGTGCCATTTCTGCCCTGTTTAGCACGGCCAGCATTGCGTTGATTTTCTGTGTCGGCCTGAGGTGGTTAGGACTACGAGTGGGGCTTCTTGCCGCGCTATTTGCTACTTTTGCCGTCATCGATATTCAACTTAGTCACTTCTTTACTGTTGATACCATCCTGACCTTCTGTAGTATTGCGGCTCTTTTTTTTCTGACTCGTGTTGCCTGTTGGGGGAAAAGGACTGACTCGCTGTATGCTGGAATCTTCGTTGGCCTGGCACTTGCCACTAAAGCCAGTGCCTTCGTGCTTGGTATCCCGCTGGTGTTTGCCCACCTGGTGTATGGAATCTCTGAGCCCGGGGAGACTGTGTCGCTTTCTCGCCTCACGACAGAGAGTGAGAGTCGCTTTCATTCTGCGATCAGGCACCTGCTCTTGAGCAGCCTGATTATCTGGGTCACGCTTCTGATTGTCCAACCCTACATGTTTCTCGATTTTGCCACGTACTGGGAGAACGTAACCTGGGAGAGCCAGATGGTGCGACGGCTCGTGGATGTTCCCTACACGCGTCAATATATTGATACTCCTAAATACCTGTACCAGATGTATCAGCTGGGAACCTATGGTTTAGGTCCCGCGCTCGGGGTGCTTGCCTGGATAGGTTTTGCTGTTGCTCTGGGCTCGTCTTCATTGCGTCAGAAAAATTTCATCTGGTTATCCTCTCATGGATAGTGCCGTACTTGCTGATTACTGGTTGGTTCGCGGTTAAGTTTCTGCGCTACATGCTGCCACTCGTGCCCTTCCTTTTGCTGTATGGCGCGTGGGCGGCGGTTGCGGGACTCGATGGACTGCGGCGGTGGCGGTCACACTGGTACGCGGGTGGAGCGTGCATGCTGGGCGGCGTCATCGTCCTTACGATACACTACGCACTTGCGTATGCGGGAATCTATACGCGGCCGCACCCTGGTCAGTCGGCAGCGGCATGGCTCCGCGAGCATACTCAGGAAAGCGCAGTCATTCTTAAAGAACACTGGGAAGAAGGAATTCCGCACGTGCCTGGACGGCAGCGGGAAGAACTGCAGTTGTACGAGCCAGACAGTGAGACCAAATTCATCCGAATTGCTGAATAACTGGCCAAGGGCGAGTATTTGGTGTTGTACTCTAATCGACTGTATGCCACGATTCCTCGACTGCCCGAGCGTTACCCGACAAGCACGCGGTACTACGAGTCCTTATTTGACGGCAGCCTCGGCTATGAATTCATGCATGCTGAGGCAAGAATCCCACAGCTGTTTGGTATCGCGTACGATGAGGACACCTTTGGCCGCAGTCCCATTGGCGAGCCGGCCGGTTACCGACCTGAACACGGACATTTTGTTACGTTCAGCTTCGGCTGGGCAGATGAAAGTTTTTCAGTCTATGACCATCCAAAGACGTTGATCTTCAAAAATACCGGCCAACTGTTGGCCCCGGAAATCCTTGCTAAAGTTTGGCGCCCACTTGACCAATCTGAATCCAGAATTGGTTTGTTACTCTCGGATAGTGATCTTACCGTACAGCGCACTGGAGGGACATTTTCCGACATTGTCACGCTGCCTGCTGAGTTGGAGAGCATCTCCTGGCTCATCTGGTTAGGTATCGTACAACTCATCGGGTTCGTTGCTTGGCCGCTGAGTTTCGTTATCTTCCAGCCACTAGCAGGCCGAGGGTATTTGCTGGCCAAAACTTTGGGAATCCTGATTGTTGCCTATCTGACCTGGGTGATGGCCAGTGTTGACGTGATGCATTTCTCGCGTCGGTCGGTTGTCGTGGCGGTACTGTTTCTCGGCCTTCTTTCGATCCTCAGTAGTTGGCGAACCAAGAGTGAGCTGATTGATTAGGATTTGCTACGAAATAACTGCCATAACTAACGAACTATTTCTGATACATAGGGCAGAATGGAATAGTTCCATTCGCCATGAAAAGCATGGGGGCGCAGTTGGACTTGGGCGAGTTGCTCATCG
>JBFWXH010000051.1:0-52952 GCA_050187625.1 Binatia bacterium | reverse complement strand
CACATGATAGAGCAACACCGAAACGTTATGACTCTTGTGGACATACTTGCTTTCTGCCATTCCCTTCCGCTACCCAAGAAACCTGAACGAAGCAAGCTTCGGAGCATCAGACCCGTTGCCAGTGAATAAAGAAGCAAATTCGTACCCCCATCGTTGCAAGACTTCTGGAAGCGCAGGCGGCATCTGTAAGTGCGCCGCGCGAAAGGTAATCGTGCGTTACGAGGGGAGTCTCCCAGCGAGTAATTCTTTACTGACCTGCACTCCACCAAAGATTGTTCTTCCTAATCCCTGCTCGGTACTCCGCGCATACGGACGATAGGTCGTAAACGTTTCCTTTCTCGTTCCTACAGGAAATGAGTGAAAGATGTGCGGATGGACAACCGCATGACTGCCAAGTTCAAACCCCTCAGCCTTCAGGTGCCGCACGAGTTCAAGATCTTCTCCGAAGAAGAATGCCCAACTCGTTCCATCGCTGACATATTTGGTATGAATGAAAAACGTGCGCGATGCCCCGTAACGTTTCTCCAGGGTGGCAAATTGCGGTGCACCACGAATCCCCCTATCCCAGTCAACGGTGTGCGACAGCATCAAGACTGACCCCAGCCCGTACGGCGTTGCTCCTGCCCTGATCCAGTCCGTAACCGCAGTCTCGTACCATGCTCGGAAGATCAGCAACCACACCTCAGTTCCTGGTTCAAATCCATTGACATACGAGCGATGCACATCAAAGGCGCGATTGACCTGATTACGGAGAATTAGGTCATCGAGGTTCATACCGAAAAGATAAACACGGCCTCTTCCTCCCGATTTGCCAAGTAGCGCGGCGGTTCCATCCTCGAAACGCGCGAGCACTTCCGAACTCTGGTCAGACAGATAACCAGTGGTCCAGAAGCCCTCCGGCTCTTTTTCTCTTTTTAGTAGCACTTCCCTCTCTTCCGGTCGGTCAAAGTAACGAAAGAGCGGGGTATTACCAACAACAATCACACGCTGACGATTTTGCAACGGCATAAACTGATAGAAGCCAAAAAGCGGTTTAAACACTGTCCACAAGACACTTTGCGCGAAGAGAGTTCCTCCCTTTTCCACGTAAGCAATAAGCCGTTGAACTTGTCGCTCGGTGAACGTCCGTGCATCCACGTCAGGAAAGATTACAAGGTGTCGCTGTGTCAGTGCGCGCTCGAAATTCTATGTGATAAAGAACGGGATCCCCATTTGCCGAAAAGCATGGATCAAACTCAGTGGCGGACGAGTGTCATCCACCCACAAGATCGCAACTTGGAGCGAAAAGGTTTTGGGGAACTCATTCTTGTAGTCTAGTGGAGGAAGATCAAGAGGCAAAACCGGGACAAATGCAGGGGTCAACTCAGGAATGATAGCGCGCTGCTTTATCAAGTAGACAACGCGTCCAGTAAGCAACAACACCGCGATCACAATCGCCCAGCCCACTTTTCCTAACCTCAGCATGAGAGGGCACTCTCGAAACAGAATAGCGAGAGTGCCACAAAAAAGACAGCAAAGTGGAAGAAAAATCCCCAACAAAAAAAGGAGAGACGGCCGTCTCTCCTTTCGAGAATGCAACGTGGTGCGCGTGACGCTTAGATTGCGCGATACGCCGCAAATGAGACCGTCGATGAACGCGCGGTTGGGTCAGTCACGACATTCACAACCGCAGGTTTTCCAGAGGCTGCTGCACGTTCAAGTGCCGGGCGAATATCTTGTGCACGCTCAACAAACTCTCCGTGGGCACCGAAAACCTCAGCCATCTTATCGTAACGGCTATAACCAAGATCTCGTCCAGCGGTCATCACACCAGCGCCGGCCCAACCACCGTTGTTACTCACCACAATAATGGCAGGAATGTTGTGGCGAATCATCGTATCGATTTCCATGCCGTTCATGCCAAATGATCCGTCGCCACTGAGCACAATCACTTGTGTGTTCGGTTTCGCTACCTTAGCACCAAGGCCGAACGGGACCGCGACTCCCATACAACCGTTGGGACCAGCATTGACGCGATGGCCGGGCGCGTTTGTCGGAATCGACTGCCGGGCAAAGTTGAGAATTTCGTGTCCATCTACCACGATGATGGCATCGCGGTCCATGAAATCTCGAACTTCCTTGCAAAGCCGTAGCGGGTGGATTGGCGTCTGGTCAGTATTGAGCAAGGCTTGTGACTTTTCTGTCGCGCGTTTGTCATAGCCCCGTAGTGTATCGATCCACTGAAGTTCTTTCCGCCCGTAAAACGCATCGCGCCCCTCTTTGATGAGTTGTTGGAGTACCATTTTGGCATCACCAATAATACCGACATTGACTGGACGGTTGCGCCCAATCTCCTCATCAGAAATATCGACTTGAATCACTTTCACATTTTCTGCAAAGCGCGGTGGAAGACCGAAACCGACGATGAAATTGAGGCGGGTGCCAATGAACAAAACCGCATCAGCCTCTTTCCACGCCTGATTGCGCGCCCCGAGAAAACTCAGACGATGGTCTTCTTCAATCACGCCCCGGCCTTGCGGCGTGGTGTAAAACGGAATGCCACTCAGTTCGACGAATTCTTTCAACTCGGCCATCGCTCCCGACCAAATGATCCCAGTGCCGGTGACAATAACCGGCCGCTGAGCGTCCTTGAGTAACGCAATGGCTTGCTTCACAAGATCCGGGTCACCAGACACACGCGGCACTGAGTGAGGCATCTTCGGGAACAATACCTGATTTTCGTCAACCTCGCGGTACAACACGTCCCCAGGAAGGTCGATATAGACTGGTCCAGGCTGGCCACTAGTCGCGACACGGAACGCTTTATTGATAATCTCCGGAATGCGACGCGCATCCATAACACGTTCAGACCACTTTGTGATAGGCTTGAACATGCCAACTTGGTCCATCTCCTGAAACGCTCCCATTCCCGCTTGTGAGAGCGCACTCGCGCCACCTAAAGCAACTACCGGAACGGCGTCGAGATAGGCATTGCCAACCCCAGTGATCAGATTCGTCGCGCCAGGACCCGACGCGGCAAAACACACACCAGGTTTCCCGAGTACGCGGCTGTACGCGTGGGCAGCCATCGCGGCAGCTTGCTCGTGTCGAACATCGACCGAGCGGAAGCCAATTTCAATACAGCGAGACGCGACATCCACCATCGGTCCGCCGGTCAGATAAAAAACCGTATCTACGCCCTCGTCCTTGAGCGCTTTTACAACCAGATCATTCCCTGTCGTTTTGGCCATAGTGACCACCCTCCTTACATATGAATTCGTGGGATTTGTGGAGTCGGGGCCTATTAGTGGCATACTGCCGCGGAGAATACCAGAGCGGAGGAAGCAATGCCTCGTATCACCCCCCGCGAGCCAAGCCACAACAAGACCCGCGGGCCTCCATACATAGACAGAGGATCGTAGATTCCGCTCTTTGTTTCTACCATTTACCCATTATCCGTTTCCCTTATCCCCTCTTTATTTCACAGTCTCTTTTCGCCCTTCAACGTTCACCGGAGATTCATAACTGTTACTCCTGGACAACGAGAACATCTCCGACAAGAAACGCAACGCTCATAGCCGGCGTGTTGTACGCATAGCCAATCCTCCCGAGTGAGTCGATGAGGATAAGTCCAGCCTCACTTTGAGTGCGCTGTTGGAGGAGCGCGATAGCATTCTTTGCTACCCACATCGGGTCGCGACCATCTCGTAACCACTCAACGGCCAGGCGTGTGAGGGTTGTACGAATAATGGCCTCCCCTTTACCTGTAGCCGAGCTCGCCCCTAGCCTGTCATCAGCATAAGTCCCTGCGCCAATCACTGCCGAGTCACCGATGCGCCCCACCATTTTATTGGCAACTCCGCCTGTAGACGTCGCAGCAGCCAGACGCCCTGCTTTGTCGAGTGCAACCGCCCCGACAGTACCTGGGGTACTCTGTTTCCTGGTTTGCCAGCGTTGAAGCTGACGTGGCGTTGTCAGTTCTTCTTGCTGCACAAGGGGAATCCTCTGCCTACGAGCAAAACGCTCAGCTCCCTCGCCTACAAGAAATACATGCCGCTGTAACTCCATGACGGCTTTCGCAAGCAGGATAGGGTTGCGAACCGTACGAACGGCTCCAACTGCACCAACACCAAAAGTCGTCCCTTCCATTACAGAGGCATCAAGTTCAATCGTTCCGGCCTCGGTGAGGCACGCTCCGGCTCCAGCATTGAAAACCGGATCATCTTCCAGGGCAACAACTGCGCGAACGACCGCATCTAGTGCGCAGCCGTGTTGGGTAAGCATGTCCCACCCTGCAGCAAATGCGCGACGGAGGCCTTGCTCGCGTTCACCACACAATTCAGGGTCCTGGATACCAGCACCACCGTGAAGAATGAGAGAAGGACGCATAAGGAAGACCTTAGGCTACAGGCCGGAGGCTGAAGGGTATCTATAGCCCAAAACCTTTAACCGACAGCCTAAAGATTGAGGGTCTGTGCCACAACCTCGCGATGGGTCGGGGCACTACCGAAGGCTGCTTCTGAAGCCAACCCTCGTCGATAGAACAGGTGCATGTCATGCTCCCAAGTGAAGCCGATGCCACCATGGACTTGAATTGCCTCACTAGTGACTGTCTTGCACATGTCGCTGCAGTAGGCTTTTGCCATCGGTACCGCCTGTCGTGCTTCGGGAACATTTTCATCAACTGTCCATGCTGCATAGTACGTCAGCGACCGCGCGTTTTCGACTTGGACCATCATGTCCACACATTTATGCTTGACGGCTTGGAAACTGCCGATTGGCTTGCCGAACTGTACCCGCTCTTTCGCGTACGCCACCGCCATATCAAGTGCTTGCTGCCCAGTACCAACAGCCTCAGCACACAATCCAGCCATTGCCTGGTCAAGGACCCGGCGCAACACTGGCCAACCTTTTCCCGCGTCACCAAGCACCTGCGTGCGAGCAATTGCCACATCTTGCAATGCCACATGACACTGCCGACGGGTCATATCAACAGTTTTGAGTTGCTCAACTTTTACCCCCGGCGCTTTCGCATCAACCAGGAAGAGGGTCACGCCATCTTCGCCGCTCCCACCGGTACGTGCAGCGACAATGATCTGATCAGCCACATGCGCATCGGGAACAAACATTTTCTCGCCGGACAAGACAAAATCATTTCCCTTCGCCTGAGCTGCCAGCGTGATGCCTCCAGCATCATAGCGGCCACTCTTCTCCGCTAAGGCAAGGGTCACAATATGCGTACCCTCCACAATCTTTGGCAGCAGCGCAGACTTTTGTTCTGCTGAGCCTCCCGCCAAAATAGCTGGGGTCCCCAAGAGTGCCGTCGCGAAAAATGGTCCGGGCAACAACGATTTCCCCGCTTCTTCAAGAATGACCACGAGATCAAGGAAACTCCCGCCACTCCCACTAAAATCTTCAGGCACGATAATCCCTAACCATCCTAGCTCGGCCAACTTCCTCCAGAGTTCTGTGGCATGAGCAGTGTCATCCGCCATCATCTTGCGAACAAACGTGGTCGGACATTCGTTATCGAGAAATTTCCGCGTTGCTTCTCTCAATGCCTCTTGTTCTTCCGTGAAACCAAAATTCATCGCTCCCTCCCAATTACAAGGTAAAAGCAACATGAAGACAGAACGTAAAGCGCAACTCCGCCACTTCTTTCTGACGTTTTACGCATTATGGTTCACGTCTTTATCCTTTCGGCAGCGTCAGCACCCGATCACCAATAATACCTCGCATAATTTCCGACGTTCCGCCAGCGATTGTATAGAGCCGTGAGGCCAGTGCACGACGAGACCAATATCCGTTATCAAATGCGCTGTGTTCTCCCAATGCCATCTGACTGTACGGCCCCAGCATTTCCGTCGCAAAATGGGCAACCCGCAGGTTCAACTCACTACCAGCAAGTTTCCCAATCGATCCTTCTGGTCCCGGCGGATCACCACGCAATTGTTTCGTCAACTGACGAAATCCATTCAGTTTAATTGCCTGGGCCTCGATATAAAATTGCGCCACTTTCTGCCGAATCGCCGGATCTTTTGCCGCCGTATGGTTATCTATTTGTAGGCGCTGGGCAAGACTTTGCAGTTGACGTAATACGGCTTCAAGTTGATACACCGTATTGAAATTCGCCCGTTCGAACATCAGGGTCGTCACTGCCACCTGCCATCCTTGATTTTTTTCACCGACAAGGTTCGCCTTGGGCACACGGACATCTTCAAAGAACACTTCGTTAAACTCAGCGTCACCAGTGATCTGCACCAAGGGTCGGACAGTAATACCCGGCGTTTTCATATCGACTAACAGATACGATAGGCCTTTATGTTTCGGTGCGTCAGGATCAGTCCGTACGACCAGGATGCAACGATGAGCTTTGTGAGCGTAGCTCGTCCATACCTTTTGCCCATTAATGACAAAGTAATCTCCCTCCTCAACCGCACGGGTTTGCAGTGAGGCAAAATCTGATCCCGCCCCAGGTTCAGAATACCCCTGACACCAAATTTCTTCAGCACTGAGCATTTTCGGGATGTACCGCTGTTTTTGCTCTTCGGTTCCCCAGTGCATCAGCGTCGGACCAACAATAGAAATTCCCAACGGATTAGCAATCCCCGGGGCCCGCGCCCGCACCATTTCTTGTTGATAAATCGTCTGCTCGACGACCGTCGCTCCGCGTCCACCATACTCCTTGGGCCAATGAATACCGACCCACCCCGCGACATGCAGTTTTTTTTGCCAGGCTAATTGAATTTTGAAACGTTCGTCTTCCGCAAGTTGGTCGAATGTTTCCGGTTTGTACTCGGGAGGCATATTCACCGTGAGCCATGATCGTAACTCTCGGCGAAACCCTTCTTCTTGGGGTGAATAATCAAAATCCATACAATCCCCCTCCTGTCGTGGCGGGCGGATTATAGGAAATGCAGAGCCGCGAGGCTAGGGGCTAGACATAAGCCATCCGAGAAACAACAGCAAAAGAACTGCCTCTCCGATCCATCGCCTTTTCCCCTTTGACAACTCCGTATTTTACGCTTTACTGCTCAATGCACTTTCCATGAGGCACAGAAAGGAGAAAACCGTGGCTGACCATTTTTACCCCACCGATGGCATGAAAGGCTTGAAGAAACTCCGCGACCTTAAACCGGATCTGTTCAAATCTTTTGTCGAGTTCGATACCAAAGTTTTTGAAGAAGGTGCACTAAGTGTGAAAATGAAAGAACTAATTGCGGTCGCCGTCGGTCATATCACCCAGTGTCCTTACTGCATAGACGTGCATACCAAACGCGCGATCGCCGCAGGCGCGACGGAAATCGAAGTGGCCGAAAGCATCTTTGTGGCTATGGCCTTACGGGCAGGTGGCTCTTTTGCTCACAGTACAGTTGCTCTGCACGCAATGGAGCACAAATAAGAGAACAGTCTTTCGGTAGGATAGATAGCTATAGCGTGTCTCGACCGACCGTGCTCTCATCTGCGGTCTCGCTGGAAACAGGGTCTTGCACCGTTTCTGGAAACAAGGCTTCGGTGCTCAGCCGAGTGGTGTTCGCTGCGACTGAGCGCACGGTCGGTTTTTCGGACTCATGCGGTTTGGGCGGCAGGGAAGGTCTTTGTTTTTGCGGAGCACTGAATGTCGGCGTTCTCGATCGATGACCGCGATAGCGAATAATTGGATAGCCACTTTTTGTGCGACCCTCATCCAGCTTCCGCTTCATCCAGAACAGTACACCATACACCATCAGTATGGCGGCAACGATTGCCGCATCAGCATGGAGCCTATACAGAACGCCAATCGCTCCACAGCCGATAGTTACAATCAGGAGCCCGGTCAAAAAAAGTTTTTTCCACATTCCAGCAGTCATGTATGTCGCTCGAGGTCCCACGTGTTTCATTCGTTCACGTCAGTGCACCTTGGTTCGTATCGGCTCAAACCGCAGCATTTTTATCGATTCCACTTCGGCACCTACGATACTATCAGCATGTCCACCCGCATGTTTTCTTTCCTATGCCCGGCTTGACACTTTTCCCTTGCGTTGTCTAATCTGCCCGAAAATTATTATTGTTCGTCACACACTACGTTCATGCGCTATCGTCATTCATTAATTCCCACGCTTCGCCAGGACCCTGCCGAAGCGGAAGTTATTAGTCACAAACTCCTCATGCGCGCCGGAATGATTCGGCAAGTCGCTCGCGGCATCTATGATTTTCTTCCCCTTGGCCTAAAAGTTGTACGAAAAGTCGAAGCCATCGTCCGGGAGGAAATGAACCGTGCCGGTGCGCAAGAAATTCTCATGCCCGCTATCTGTCCCGCCGAACTGTGGCAGGAAAGTGGGCGCTGGGACCACTATGGCAAAGAGTTGCTGCGTATCAAAGACCGGCATGACCGAGATTTTTGCTTTGGCCCAACGCATGAAGAGGTGGTTACCGACATTGTTCGTCGGGAGATCCGCTCGTACCGCGATCTTCCGTTAAATCTCTATCAAATTCAAACCAAATTTCGTGATGAAGTGCGTCCTCGCTTCGGGCTGATGCGTGGTCGCGAATTCATCATGAAAGATGCCTATTCCTTTCATGCAGATTTTACCGACTGTCAGCGCGAATACCAAAACATGTACGACACATATCGACGCATCTTCGACCGGTGTGGCTTGATATATCGTCCGGTTGAAGCTGATACCGGGGCCATCGGCGGGACTATGTCCCACGAGTTCCAAGTGCTAGCCGACTCTGGTGAGGATGCGATAGTCAGTTGCAACGCCTGCGGCTATGCCGCAAACGTCGAAAAAGCCGAACTCCCCGCGTCAGGCTCACAACCAACGGGCCACGTCTCCAAATTCCTCGAGAAAGTCCATACACCGGAGCAGCGTACGATTGAGCAAGTCTCCTCTTTTCTCCAGGAATCACCAGAACGGTTTGTGAAGACTCTCGTCTATGTGACCGACACCGGTGCCGTAGTGGCGGCGCTTATTCGCGGCGATCATGATCTCAGCGAGCCGAAGCTCAAAAATGCACTGGGCTGTCAGTGGGTAGCGCTAGCCGATGAAGGGACGGTTGAGCAGGCTACTGGTGCTCCGGTGGGTTTCGCTGGCCCCGTTAACATTAGAGCTTTGGTTGTGAGTGATGAGACATTGCGCGGCACGGCCGGGATGGTCTGTGGAGCCAACGAGCGTGATTATCATCTCACGGGCTTAGATTTCGAACGTGATTTATCCAATGTACGTTTCGCTGACCTGCGTCAGGCCAAGCACGGGGACCGTTGCCCTCGCTGCCCCGACGGTACCTTCACAACGCATCGTGGCATTGAAGTCGGACAAACATTTTACCTCGGAACAAAATATAGCAAAGCCTTGAATGCGACCTATCAAGATGCCCAAGGAGAAGATCATCCAATGGAAATGGGCTGCTATGGTATTGGGGTTACCCGCACAGTAGCGGCGGCCATTGAGCAACATCATGACGCGGACGGGATTCGGTGGCCGCTCCCCCTTGCCCCAGCCGCAGTCCTGGTTGTTCCGGTCAATTGGAATGATGAGCAAAGCCGGACGACTGCGGAAGACATCTACGGCAAACTCCGCACGGCTGGTGTAGAGACCCTCCTCGATGATCGAGATGAACGGCCAGGCGTAAAGTTCAAAGATGCTGACCTGCTCGGAATTCCGTTCCGAGTCACAATCGGCGCGAAGTCGCTCGCGCGTGGGATGGTTGAGCTCAAGCGTCGGACCGAAAAGCAGAACACGGAAGTGGCCTTAGAGCACGTGGTCGATACACTCACCGCCTTGAACAAAGAAGGAACATCTGCGTGACCGCGTCCCGACCCGCTCATGCCATAGGACGACCTACCGAGATCAAGCAACGTCTGATATTCGCTCTCGACGTTGCCTCCCTGGCAGAGGTCAAAGAGTATGTAACACTCCTGAAAAGCGAGGTTGGACTTTTCAAGGTCGGGAAGCAACTCTTTGTACACGGTGGCCCGGACGTTGTGCGTTTCATTCAGAGAAAAGGTGGAGAGGTCTTTCTTGATCTCAAATTCCACGATATTCCTCGCACCGTCGCCAACACTGGTATCGAAGCTGCACGGCTGGGAGTGCGAATGTTTAATCTCCATGCATCGGGAAGTTTTGCGATGATGCAGCACACCGTGGATGCAGTCGACAAAGTGAGCAAAGCTGAGAACTTGCGCCGCCCTATCATTCTCGCGGTCACCGTGCTCACAAGCTTAAATAGCGACGATCTGAAACGCATTGGCATTCGGTCAACCGTCGAAAATCAGGTCGCACGACTCGCGCAGCTTGCCCAAGAGTCGGGCGTGGATGGTGTCGTCGCTTCGCCGTTGGAAATTTTCCGTATTCGTCAGGTCTGTGGAAAAAAATTCGCGCTCGTAGTTCCAGGTGTTCGCTCTGCCGGTGACGCATGGGATGATCAAAAGCGCGTCTTAACCCCGGAAGAAGCGATACGCGCAGGGGCCGACTATCTCGTCGTAGGCAAGCCAATCCGTGATGCCAAAGACCCGCGTGCCGCCGCTCGACAGATCGTCAGCGAAATGGAACGCGGCACTCTCTCACAAGCACCTACTCCACGTCTCGTTCGCCACTTCTCAGTATCATAAGAACTTTTCTTGACAGAAGAGAACGAGCCCGCTAACAACTCACCCCAGGAGGCAAAGCAGGAATCATGGCAGAGAATCTCAAGTTTACCGAAGACCATCTTTGGGTCCGGGTCTCGGGCAAACGTGCACAGGTTGGTCTCTCTGAATATTTGCAGGATGAACTTGGTGAAGTCATCGCCGTCGAATTACCCGACATTGGCGATGCACTCGAACGTGGAGAAAGTTTCGGCGAAGTGGAATCCGTCAAAACAGTATCAGATTTGATCGCCCCGCTCAGCGGGACCGTTTCCGCAACGAATACTGAGTTGGAAGACCAGCCAGCCCTCATCAACGAAGATCCTTATCATGAAGGTTGGCTGCTCGAGATCGAGCTTAGCGATAAGTCAGAACTCGATGACTTGATGGATCGTGATGAATATGAGGATTTTACTGAAGGAGGGGCCGAGGACGAATGATGCAAACATTCGTCCTCTCCTCATTCAAGAGAATTGTGATCAAAAGGCCAGCAGCCGTAGGGCTGCGGCTAACCGGGTGCGTAAGGGTTATTGTGACGCGTCAGACGAACCACGAAAAAGATAAACGTACTCTCTCTCTTTGACGAATTTCAACTCTTCTCGAACAACTTTTTCCAGAAACTCGTCGTCTTTCTGCAACCGAGAAATACGCTCGCGCAGATCTTCGTTTTCGCGGAGAAGTGCCACAACCTCGGCTTCAAGCGATTGTTGTTCCTCGCGTAAATTCCATAAATGGACCACCCCATGTTGCCCCATTATCGTTGCGACGGTAACGAAAACGTAAATGACGAACAGGGCAGGCAGCCACAATTGTTTAAGATAGCGCATCATGAATAAAGGCATATTATCGAGATATATAAACCAGAGCAACAAATCCTCCCAAGACGCCAACAGAAAGGAACCGGAATGAAAATCAAGAAGGTCATAGGTCGAGAGGTCATCGATAGCCGCGGCAATCCGACTGTCGAGGTTGATATTGTTCTCACAAACGGCGCAGCTGGTCGTGCAGCCGCCCCTTCTGGTGCGTCCACCGGTGCCCATGAAGCCTGGGAACTTCGCGATCGCAGCAATAAACGATATGGCGGCAAAGGCGTCCAAAAAGCGGTCGCTAATGTCAACACGATCATTGGACCTCGCCTGACCGGCAAAGAGGTTGGCGAGCAGAAAATGTTAGATCAGCTCCTCCTCGATCTTGATGGCACAGTCAATAAGAAACGCCTCGGTGCCAATGCGTTGATTGCAACCTCCCTTGCCATCGCGAAAGCCGCAGCCGCAGCCGCCGGAGTTCCTTTGTACCGTTCCCTCGGAGGTCGCAAGGCCTGCACCTTGCCCGTTCCCCTCCTCAATGTCCTCAATGGCGGGGCCCATGCAAGCAATAATATCGATATTCAAGAGTTTATGATCGTCCCCATCGGCGCACGATCGTTTCGTGAGGCCCTCAGAATCGGTGCAGAGGTCTTTGCCACTCTGAAACGTCTCCTCCATGATAAAGGCCTCACAACAGCTGTCGGCGATGAAGGCGGTGTCGCCCCAGATCTTCGTTCGAATGAAGAAGCGCTCGACGTGTTACTCGACGCGATTAGCGGCGCTGGGTACACGCCAGGAAAACAGGTTGCCCTTGCGTTGGATGTGGCGTCGACCGAACTATACGATAATGGGACCTACGTCTTCCAGAAATCGGGCGGCCTCACTCGCAGCGCAGAAGAACTGATTGCGTTATACCGCCAATGGCTTCGCCAATATCCTATCGTCTCGATTGAAGACGGTCTCGCTGAAGATGACTGGGAAGGCTGGCAACTTCTCACCAAAGAACTCGGTTCCATGGTACAACTTGTCGGAGACGATCTCTTTGTGACAAATCCTACGCGGCTCGCACGCGGTATCAAGGAACAGGTTGCTAACTCCATCCTCGTCAAAGTCAACCAAATCGGTACCTTGACCGAAACCCTGGAAACCGTTGCCCTTGCGCAGAAACATGGCTACACGTCAGTAATTTCGCACCGGTCTGGCGAAACTGAGGATACAACGATTGCCGATCTTGCCGTTGCCCTTAACGCAGGCCAGATCAAAACTGGTAGTGTCTGCCGTGGTGAGCGCACAGCAAAATATAACCAACTGTTAAGAATCGAAGAACAACTCGGCGCGCGTGCACAGTACCTTGGAGCAAAAGCGTTTGCGAAACATCGTTAAAATTTTTTCGCCTTGCGACGATATTTTATTGCGGGACGGGGAGTGATCTGCTACAAAGGGCAACGTATGAGTCTTCGCCTCGTTGCGAAAAATTTCACGAGGGGTTCCCACAACTCACTCATTAATATCACTCACAGAGGAGGTCTCTATGGCAACAGCAAAGAAAGCCCCAGCAAAGAAAGCCGCTCCGGCGAAAAAGGTCGCTGCGAAGGCAGCCCCGGCGAAAAAGGCCGCGGCAAAGAAAGCCCCAGCGAAGAAAGCTGCGGTCGCAAAGAAGAAAGCTCCAGCAAAAAAGGTCGCCGCAAAGAAAGCCCCAGCGAAGAAGTAGTTACAACATCAATCAACGAGGCGAAGAGATGATACGAACAGGCCCTTCCTAGGGCCTGTTTCTTTTTGAGTTTTGCCGATGTTAATCAATGCGCAAACAATCACCGTCCGGGATATCAGGACGGGAGCGTGCCACCCACAGAGAGAAACGACAGCGCACGTACTTTGCCGAGGTCCGATACGCAGCACCAGGGCGCGTAAACTCTTCTGCTAACAAGCGATCAAGCAGCTCTGACGTGACAACGCCACCGCTTAAGAAGCGACAGACGGTCTCTGCCGATTTTCCCGCTATGCTTGCGCGGAATTTCTCTACCGCCTCGGCTCGCTGATAGCGCCACCCGCCAGTTTGTCCAGTAAAGTCGAGAAATATCCATTGCGCGTCCGGCAGTGATAAACGGCGAAGCGGCGCACGTACGAGCGTATGATAGGCAATCTTCTCAAATTGTTCAGTCTGACGGCCAAGGCCCCGGGAGAGTGCGTGTTGAGAGAGCCCCTGTCCTCCGAGCGATCGACCAACTTCATGTGAAGAATAGAGGAGTGGATTGTCACGTCCGAGCACGCGTCGGCTTTTCTCTTGTGGTGACAATTGTGCAAACGTCTCCTCAAGCCGGGCGAGTTCCATATAATAGCGATCACGATACTGGATGAACGTCATCATCGCGACGCACTCTAGAAGATCACTACCGTTGACGCAAGACGCCAAGGGCACCCCGCCTTGGCTAGCTCGCGCGCTCTGTCCTTGGTAAGATTTGGTGCAACACTATTTTTGCTAGTTAGGATTTCATGCTGCAACTAATTAATCTCTCGCTCTCCTTTGGCGGGCAAGAACTCTTTCGTCATCTGAACTGGCACGTACGCGCCAAAGACCGGATCGGCCTGGTCGGCCCCAATGGTGCCGGCAAAACCACGCTCTTCCGTCTAATCATGGGGCAAATCGAACCGGACAGCGGCGCGGTACGTCGCCAGCGCGAGGCAACAGTCGGGTATCTGCCGCAGGAAGGGATCTCCATCACTGGCCATACGCTGTTTGCCGAGGCGCGCGCCGCCTTACCGCAGCTCACCGATATCCAACAGGAACTCACCAGCATTCATCGAATACTGGAAGAAGAGCCTGGCGGTGGAGAAGATCACGATGAATTACTGGCACGGTATGGAGATTTGCAGCATCGTTTTGAGGCACTGGGCGGGTTTCGCGCTGATGCTGAAGTAGCCAAAGTCTTGACTGGCTTGGGCTTCTCAGAAGATCAGTTCTCCCGGCCAACCGAAACGTTTAGTGGCGGCTGGCAGATGCGTATCGCCCTCGCCAAGTTGCTGCTGCAACAACCCGACATCTTACTACTGGACGAGCCTACCAATCATCTCGACCTCGACTCGTTGTTCTGGTTGGAGAGCTACCTGCGTGCCTATACTGGTAGTGTGGTCATTATCTCGCACGATCGTGAATTCCTCGATCGTCTCGTCACCCATATCGCTGCGGTCCACAACCACGCAATTACCGAATACACAGGGAACTACTCGACGTTTGAGCGACAGTTTGAACAGGAACTCGAAGCTTATCGCAAAGCCTACGAAGAACAACAAGAAGAAATCGCTCGTATTCAACGGTTTATCGATACCTTCCGCTATAACGCGCGCAAGGCGTCACAGGTGCAAAGTCGCGTAAAGCAACTCGATAAACTCGAACGCTTGGAACCACCACAAGGGGTCCCGAAAGGGGTACGGTTCCATTTCCCCACCGCACCACGGAGCGGACGCGTCGTCTTGGAACTCGCGGCGGTCAGCCAACACTATGGTCCGCTCCAAGTCTTCAACAATCTGGGTCTGGTTATCGAACGAGGAGACCGTATCGCCTTGGTTGGGGTGAATGGAGCTGGCAAATCGACGTTGAGCCGCATTCTCTCGGGCGTAGAAGAGCCGACGATCGGCGAGCGACGACTCGGGCACCACGTCATCCTTGATTATTATGCCCAGCAGCAGGCCGATCGTCTGAGCGGCGAGGATACCGTGTATGAAGCCGTGTCTGGCAATGCCCCACTCGCCATGGTCTCGGAACTGCGCACCCTGCTTGGAGCATTTCTCTTCTCAGGCGATACGATCAATAAGAAAGTTGCGGTCTTGAGTGGTGGTGAGAAAAGTCGCCTCGCCCTCGCCAAGATGCTCCTCCAGCCCTCGAATTGCTTGATTTTGGACGAACCGACCAATCACCTCGATATTCGCACCAAAGATGTACTGCGTGAGGCGTTACTGCAATATGGTGGAACCTTCATCATCGTCTCGCATGATCGCTACTTCCTCAAAGGCTTGGTCACCAAAGTGTTGGAAATGCGGAATGGGCAACTCGTGGTCTATCCAGGAACCTTCGAGGAGTTTCTCCAGTGGAAAGAAGAGACGTTCGGAGGTCAAAGCCCAGGAACCAAAGTCCAAAATCTAAAGTCTAAAGTTCAAAGTAACGGGCTTGAGGCACCCCGCGCGGCACAGTTATCCCAGGCTGGAACTGCCGGCGTTCTGGCGGCGATCAACGAAGCGAAACGCGGCAAACAAACCTATGAACAACAGAAAGCTCTACGAGCGGAACAACAAAAACGCGAACGGCGTCTAGCCGAACTCGAACGCAAGATTGCAACGCTCGAAGAGCGTAAGACAGTACTGGAAGCAACCATGGCCGATGGATCAGCATTTAGCGATCCCCAACAGGCGCGCACCCTGACCGAGGAATACGATTCGCTTAAGAATGCTCTGGAGAAACAATACGCGGCCTGGTCGCAAATCGCAGAAGAAATGGAGAACGCGTAAGACGTAACGCGGGGGGACACGAGGAACCTCGGCTTCAGAGAGTTTACGCCGTACGTTTTACGTATTACGCTTTATGCCTTACAAATTTACCCAACAGAAGGGAAAATATGCGCATCGGACTTGGTATCCCACCAATCGGACTTCCCATGGACTTCTGCACTGATCTTGTCCGTCAGGCAGAAGCACGGGGATTTGAAATGATTTCTGTCGGTGAAGCCTGGGGCACGGAGACGTGTACGCTGGCCAGCGCTCTCCTCGCGCGTACCGAACGGATTCATGTCGGTACGGGTATTATCTCGATTTATCTCCGTCCCCCGACCCTCACTGCTATGCAAGCAGGAACCTTGGATCTGGTTGCTCCCAATCGCGTACGTCTCGGGTTAGGCGTCAGTACACGCAACATTAACACCTTTCATGGGGTACCGTGGGATTACCCTGTGTCACGCACGCGAGAATACGTCACCATTCTGCGACGAGTCTTGGCGGGCGAGCGCGTCACCTATGACGGCAAGTTTTACCAACCACGCGGATTCCAACTCAGTATGAAACCAACAGGGCGGATTCCGATCTACCTCGCGGCAGTGAATCCGCAGATGCTACAACTTGCGGGCGAGCTGGCTGACGGTGTATTGCTGGCCTGGTTACCGGCGCGACAGGTACCGTTGTCTATCGCCGAGATCGCCAAGGGGGCAACTCGCGCCGGACGTTCGCTGTCGGATATCGACATCGGTTGTTATATTCACACCGCAGTTACTGAAGACCGTGAACACACCTTGCAACAGTTACGCCGCGTGTTGGTCGGCTATTGTCAGGCCAATACCTATATCCAGGGTTTTCGTCAGTTTGGCTACAGTGACATCTTGGATGAAGTGCATGGTTACTGGCGAGCCGGGGATCGGACAAAGGCGGAAGCAGCGATTCCCGAAAGCATGGTCGAAGAACTGTATATCATGGGCACAGCCGACGAATGCCGCGCGCATGTCGACCGATTCTGCCAGGCAGGGTTACAGCTTCCGGTCATTGCCGCACCACCAACCAGCCGCTTAGGGAAAGACAACTTTTACCGTTTGATCGAGACCTTTGCACAATGAAATACTCAACAGTGTTGTTTCTTTTCTTTGTTGCTAGCACCGGCTGTTACCAACGGCAAGATCCGTTGGTGCGCGCGGCACAGGACCTGCAAGACCTGGCAACCGATTTTGCTGCACGTGAAGAGGACCGTATTCAACAGTTCACTTCGCTACGTCTCGGCATGTCCCAAGACGAAGTGTTGAGAGCCGTCGGGGCACCGGCGTCACGGCAAATACTCTCGACAAGCGACGATGACAGCCGCGAATTGTGGACCTATCGTGGCGCCATGCGTCCGCTCGGGACGCTCACATTTACCAACCAACGACTCACCGAAATTCGGTCGGAGTAGTACTGTCCTCATAGGGGTGGGTTTTTGTCCACCTCGCAATTGTCGTGGGATTCCCATCCGCCCGGATACGCTACCGCGCAGGCGGGAATCCTGTTTTGTTTGCTGGCTTTCGGCTCTCGCGTTGCTCGCTCGGAATGATGGGTCGCCATGAGCATTTGGAGAGATTGAAGAAGTTGGTTCTGACAATGACACTCGCTAAGAAACTCACCTTGCATCAAGCTCAGCGAACAGGCAGAGTACCGAGACGCAAAGGAGTCCCCTATGGCTACACAAGAGGCTTTACGGATGAGTCCGCAAGAACTGCATGATCGTCTCGCGCAGGGGGAACGCATCATTGTCGTCGACGTGCGCACGGAAGATGCTTTGATTGTCCACCCCGAACAGATTCCAGGCACCCGATGGATTCCCCTGGCATCGATTGCTGCGCAAGCGCAGACACTCCCCCGGCACCGCGCGATTGTCTGCTATTGCACGTGACATGAGGACGCAAGCAGTGCCCGGGCGGTGCTGTGGCTACAAGCAGAGGGGTTCGCGTCAGTTTATGCCTTGCGAGGTGGACTCTTGGCCTGGAAAGAAGCGGGCTATCCCACCGTCCAATTACAGCCCGACCAAGTCCCGACCGCGGATATTGATGCTGGAGTCTCACCCACGAACGGCTCGGCGCACGTTCCGCAAACAGCGCACGCACATACCTTTCTTTCCGGGCTAGTAGGGAGCTATGCAACCCAGCAAGGACCACCGGTCCGGCGGGAACTCGCGGTGCTGTTTGTCGATATCGCCGATTCCACAGTGGCAGTCGTTAATCAAGCTCCAGAAACAGCATTGGCTCAGGTGCAAAGCTTTATGCAAATTGTCACCGATATTGCGCTGGCCTATTGTGGCGACGTGAAAGATTATGAGGGAGATGGCGCGTTGTTGTATTTCGAGTCAATCACCGAAGCCACCCAGGCAGCATTCGCCATGCGTGAGGCGTTAGCACGTGCGCAAGTGGGAAAGCCCGACACCCTCCAGGCCAGGTTTAGTCTGAATGTCGGCGATGTGGTGATCGGGGTTATAGGGACCACGCTCCGTCGTTCTGTCGCCCTGATCGGTCCCAGCATCAATCAAGCAGCCCGATTACTTAAACAAATTCCCCCCGGTGGGATTATTGCCACCGCCGGGTTTGTCGAACGCCTCCGCCAGGAAGCACCTACCCTCGCAGCGCAATTCCACCTGTGGAACGAGCATCTCGAATTGAAGGGTTTTCATAATGAGTCGGTGACCGCGTTCCACGTGCCGTAGGGGAGGAACGTGACGCGTGTTACGTGGAATGTGGAACATATCATCTGCTACGTTTGGAGCTACACAAAAGGGGAGGAATTATGACAACACGAGTCGGGTTCATTGGCTTGGGAAACATTGGTAAACCGATGGCGATCAACGTCGCCAAGGCGGGGTTCAACCTTATGGTCTACGACCTCCGCGAAGAGCCGCGGCAAGAGCTAGTAGCGGTTGGTGCAAAAGTCGCTCGTTCGGCCCAGGAAATCGGGGCGCACGGAGACATTATCGAGCTAGTGGTCGTTGACGATGCGCAAGTCGAAGCTGTTACCTTAGGAGAAGGTGGGGTGCTCAATGGTGCAAAGCCCGGAAGTGTCATCGCGGTACACAGCACGGTCCATCCCAAAACGATTCGCAAACTCGCCGAACTAGCCAAAGCCAAGAACGTCACCGTCATCGACGCTGAGGTGAGTGGTGGGGAGCGTGGTGCCTATGCCCAGACACTGTGTTACATGGTTGGTGGCGCCAAATCTGCCTTTGAAAAATGCCAGCCAGTCTTTGCTACCTCCGGTGCAAATATTTTTCATCTCGGCGACCTTGGTGCCGGTGCCGTCGCAAAGCTGGCGCATAACCTGATCGTGTACGTCAACATGCTGGCGGCATCGGAAGGGATGCGCCTGGCCGAAACAGCGGGGCTTGACCTCGAAGCAATGCAACAGGTTGTACACGCTGGTGCAGCGCAGAGTCGCATTGCCGACAACTGGGCGGTGCAACGCAAACTCAAAGACACCTACACATCTGGGCCGCAAGGGTTACTGCAATTGATGCACAAAGATCTCCGCTTAGCACTCGAACTTGGGCACGACTTAAATGTCCCTCTCCCAGGTGCAGCGTTAACCCAACAGTTGCTTGACCGGGTGTTGGGGGTACAGTCGTAAAGGGACTTGCGGCATACGCAGCGAAGCAAGCGGAGCACTTTCACTTTTGCTGTGTTGCATCAAGCTTATGCTGACGCATCGGCAAACGCTTTCATCTCACGAATAAAACTGCGATATGCTGCCATCTCCTGCTGCATTCGTGCGGTATCCCAATCGCACGATGCCGCCATGGTCTGGACAACGTACTCAAGATGGCCCAGACCGTTATCGGGGGTGAACAAACTCACCGAGGTGCGACGATCAAGAAAATCTTCTACGGTCATGACCATCTCTTCGTCGAGCGCGTACTGAATCTCTGACTCGGTAAATGTATGCGGTTGAGCACGGAAGTCGGAGCGAGGTGAGAACTCTTGATTATCGGTTAAGGGGTGCTCTGCTGTCACACTGCGACCAAGGGGCGTTGTTCCCCATTGCTCGTGCAAGATTTTTCCCACCAGATCAACAACCCGTTCCGCCATGCACCGATAGGTTGTGAGCTTCCCCCCAGCAATTGAAATGAGCCCCGAGTGGCTAACCAGGATTTCATCACGACGAGAAATCTCCGATGGACTCTTGCCTTCCTGATGTACCAATGGACGGAGGCCAGCCCATGCTGCCCCAATGTCCGCCACTTGCACGTGTACGTCAGGAAAAGCCTGATTTACCGTCGTCAGCAGATATGCCACTTCGCTACGTGAGATCTCAGGCCTCTCCATCGGGTGCGGGGAACTCGTGTCCGTGGTTCCGATATACACCATCTCGCCACGCGGAACTGCAAACACCAGGCGTTGATCCTGAGCGACCATCAGCACCATCATCGATAACGGCAAGCGTTGGCGTGGAATGACAAGATGGATGCCTTTGGTCAGATGGAGACGTTTTCCGTGAACTACGCCGTCAAGTGCACGTACGGTATCAACCCACGGACCAGCCGCGTTCACTACGACTCGTGCCTGCACAGACAGTTCATCGTGGTTCCAGGCCTCACGAACAATCGCGCCGGAGATCTTTTCGTTGCGACGCAACAGACTTCGCGCTTCGGTGTAACTCGCAACTAGCGCTCCTGCCCGTGCCGCAGACTTGACGGTGTCTATCACCAATCGCGCATCGTCAGTCAGATATTCAATGTAGACGCCTGCACCATTCAGGCCGTGCTGTCGTAACAACGGTTCACGTCGATGCGTCTCGTCAGCACTCAATAGGCGATGACGATCTGCGGCGGTAACTGCCCCCAGTTTTTCGTACAACCATAAGCCGAGGCGTAAGGTCAGTAATCCTAGTAGTGGACTGTCGTACACCGGCACTAGCAATGGCGTCGGCAGCGTGAGCTGTGGAGCGATACGATACAGGACTGCCCGTTCACGCGCAGCTTCACGAACGAGGCTGAATTCTCCTTGACGGAGATACCGCAGACCACCGTGGATCAGTTTGGTCGAGCGGCTACTGGTCCCAGAGGCAAAGTCGCCCTTTTCCACCAAAGCAACACGGAGTCCTCGTAACGCAGCATCACGGGCAATCCCCGCGCCAGTAATACCACCACCGATGACCAACATGTCAACGGTTTCCGCTGCCATCGTTCGCAAGTAAGCGAGGCGTGTCTTGGCAGAGAAAGTCCCTTCGTGTCTGCGTGTCACGGTAGGGTAACCGAACGAGGACAGGATAAGAGGGGATTGCTCTCCAAGAAGCAAAGAACAAGGGACGTTCTACCTGCGCCCCTCTGCACTATCCCACCAGCCTCGCTAAGGACTGCTCATACTCGCGGTTATCGTGTGTATCAACCGAAACGAAATGTACATCGACACCGCTCGCTTCTTGTTCTTGTAAGCGATCGATACAGGCCTCGACCGATCCTGCACGGCTGGTAGCATCGATCAAGTTTGCTGGGACGGCATCGGTTGCCGCACGCGAGCTGGCCTCCCACCCTTTCTTCACCGCTTGCACCGCATCCCCATAACCGTGACGCGTCAGCTGCTCAGCATAAAATGTCCCCATACGTCCAATGTAGAACGCCAACGTCCCGGCAGATTCCGCCCCGGCTTTGTCCATATTCTTCGTAACAGTTGTCGTACTCGGAGAACGCACAGCCACGGCATTGGCAGCACGTCCCGCGACAACGCTCATTTGTCGTAACGCGTCGATTTCACCTTTGAGCTTTGGTAGCGGAATCATAATCGGCAACCACCCGTCGGCGAGCTCCGCCGTCATCTTCACACTCTTAGCGTTCAAGGTCGCCAGATAAATCGGAATGTGATTACGTACTGGCGTAAAACGCAGGGTAAAGCCACGTTGCAGATTGAAAACCTTACCACTGTATTTGAGCGGTTCATTACGCATGAGGGTATTAATGATCTCAATGTATTCCTTCATACGCGTCAGCGGCGGGTTGAATTTGATTCCGTGGAAATGCTCAATGACCTGCGGGCCACTCGTTCCCAAGCCAATGATCATGCGTCCCCCAGACAACTCATCCAACGTCGCAAAGTGTTGTGTTAAGGCAGCCGGCGTCCGCGAGTACGTGTTCACAATTGCCGTACCGAGTTGAATTTTCTGAGTCCGATCGGCCAGTACCGCGAGAATAGTAAACGCATCCCGGCCCCAGGCTTCGGGTACCCACGCAGAATGCACCCCAACTGCGTCAGCAATCTGGACTCGCTCAATGAGCGCTTTGTAATCAAGCGCCCCCTGCCAATTAATCCCAACCGCAATGTTGCGCGCCATCTTTCCTCCTTACTTTTCTTCACACTCGCCCACACGTTCCGCCGTAACCCGTTCGACAAACTGCACCGGCTTGCCGGCGACAACCCCTTCGGAGTCAATGATGCTCGTGTAGGCACTGTCCCCGTCAAACGTCGTCACACTGCGTGACGCAAATTTCTCCCCATTCTTCGCGGGGCACTCGGCTACCACCCGGTAGGTGACCTCGCTCACCTGCGTAGTGGAGATGACGCAGCCACGTTTCTCAAAGGTCTCCTGTTGCTTTTTCTGTATGGCAACAGGATCTCCACACTCACGCATTACAATGTCGCGGGCGTCCCAGTTTTGATCCGACCGTTGTACAGTTCGCGTATACTCCCACAGCCCAGGGCGTACTTCAGGCAAACTTGCGGTTTGTCCCCCAGCAGGACTGACCAGCCACCACAACCCTATGCAGCATGCGAGCCTGAATCGCCTGGCTAGCCACCGTCTTGTTCCCATTGTGTACATCCACACCTCGGGCAACTCAGGCCAGCATTAGCCGACCTTTCCCCAAGCAAGCACCTTCGTCGGAGTAATCCGTACCATCGTATTCTGGGGAAACTCCAGCCTCATTGTGTGATATTGTGGATACCGATCTCTGAGTACGCCAAGGACACGGTCATATTCTTCATACTGTTCAACAAGAGCCGCGTTCCCGATCACCAAGACATAGGCAAGCTGTGTCCAGTCGTCACTGTAGTCATCAATCACCAGGGCGACGTGCGGATTCTCCAACATATTGCGGATACGCTTGAGCGGTTTACTGGTATGCCGTTTCGGTTTTTCATCGACCACAAAGTAAAAAGCTCCACTATCAAATGCGTAGCAAAAGGGAATAACGTGAGGCTGCCCACTCTTGTCGGCCGTCGCCAGACGCGCCACGAAGTGCGCACGAATAAAGCGCTGCACTGGCTCCGCAATTTCAGCCAACATTCTCCAGGTCTCCAGGTATTTCAGGCTCAGCTGTAGCGACGAGAGAGAGATCCTCGCCACGAAAGGTAGTCAGGGCTTCTTGATAGAGTAGTTCACCTTTGCCCGCATACCGAGGCGAAAAGTGAAAGACGATTAATTTCCTTACGTTTGCCATTCTCCCAAGCAGTCCAGCTTGGCGCGCGGTGAGATGATACCGTCGTGTTGCCTGGTCTTCATCTTGATTCAAAAAGGGAGACTCACAAAAAAAGAAATCCGCCCCCTCAGCCAGCCCAGCAATGCGGGCGGCATTCTCAGGAGTAAAGATCGTATCAACTACATAGGCAATTTTCTGTCCACGGGTTTCCCTGACTAAGGAATTACGTAATTCTCCGAGGCGTAACTCGCGCGCACTTTCCGAGAGATGTCGCTCTCGGCAACGTGCCACGATACGGAATTCATCGTCCTCCCCCCGTCGTATCGCATTCTTCACTTCGGACAGCCATGGCCCTGGGCGGAGCTGCATCTGCGCAAGCACGGTTGTATCAACATTCAGATGAGTCTTCTCTTCCAGCGCAAATCCTAATGAGTAGATCCGATGATCGAGGTGCGCTACGCGGATGCGAAACGCGAGATCATCCAGGACAACACCAGTGAATGGTAGTGCAGGAAGTTCTTGCGCGGTAAAGCCAGTCACTGCAGGGAATACGGCCCGACGGGTTTTTTCAGTACCGATTTCTGCGACTTCAATCGCAAAGCCATAATTGTCGACAAGATTCCACGTGTATCCGCTAAGTTTCCCCGCTACACAGTCAATGATACCTGGAGGACCAAACAGGTACAATTTTCGGTCGCGTGCCAGGAACACACGCAGGAGACGATCAAAGCCAATGAAATGGTCTATATGGCAGTGCGAAACAAACACATGAGTGACCCGCAAGATGTCGGCAACCGGCAACGCATCATTGTGACCAAGATCAAAGAGCAGCGCACGCCCTTCCCAGCGCAGGTCAATATGCAACCCAGGGTCACCAAACGGTCCATTCACAAGGCGAGCAAGAAAGGCAGCTTTCATGTATCTCGGTATCCAGGCAGCAAACAGCGTGTGGATAGAATGACGAAGGTACAGAGAAAAAGGTTCGCACCCTCCCCATAGCTATGGCTGGCGTTTAAAAACAACAAAATGTTCCTTCACTCGTTCGACTTGATCTTGAATAGAGGAGAGATGACGGCTCTCTTTGAGCACGTGAAAGACATCGAGGTCCGAGGCTTCGCGTCGGCCTTCCGAGGCTTCGCGCATAACGTCAATGATCTCATGGATCACCCGGGGAATTTCACGTTGGGGAATCACTAAGTCGCCACGACCCAGAGTTCCTCCCCAATGCGCGGCATAGGGGCGCAGCACGTGCAAAATTTTTTCGGTCACACTTTTCTCAGTTGACATAAAGATTCCCTCTTTTTCCAGGACAGGTCCGCGTGAATTGACGGTGGTATTATTCCTACAGCCCCCCGGCTTTGCAAGCGTGTGAAGGATACTGAGATCGTCCCCACCGCCACCGGCGTCCTCTCATTCATGCTCGTATTGCTTTCCCAGTTCTAGGGCATCCTTGACACCGAGCAACGTCGTCATTTCGTCGAATAGGCCAGGGCCAGAACTCTGCGCGACCGCACCTGTCACCTTAAGTTCCCGCATGACATCACGCATGCGCAGATAAAATGCCATCAACGTCGCTGAATAAATGGTGAGCTTAAACCCAAGTTTAGCAATCTCTGGCACCGACAGGAGCTGTCCGTTGTAGAGCAATGGTAAATCCCCAATCCGCTCTGTGTAGGACTTCACGTCGTCAAGCGTGCGAATCCCATCCACAAAGATCAGGTCAGCACCAGCGGCATAGTATGCACGGGCGCGCTTCTCGACATCCCCCCACCCGTTCACCGCCAGCGCATCGGTCCGAGCAATGATCACAAAGTTCGCGTCATGACGAGCGTCACAGGCGGCCTTCACCTTCGGAACCATCTCAGCAAGCGGAATCACTTGTTTGCCAGCAAGAAAGCCGCACCGTTTTGGCCACACCTGATCCTCGATATGGAGCGCCGCCGCACCCGCTGCCTCATATTCACGCACAGTGCGGTAGACATTCACAGGATTGCCGTATCCAGTATCCGCATCGCAAATCAGCGGAATGTTTACCGCCCCGGCAATGTAGCGTACATTGTCAACCATCTCAGCCATTGTCAACAGACCGACATCGGGAAATCCGCGGGCAGCAGCAGTCCCAAAGCCGGTCATATAGATAGCGCGAAAGCCCGCGTCTTGTGCAATGCACGCTTGAAAGGCATCAAAGACAAACGGGGCAACAACCATTTCCGGGCCATTGAGCATCATGCGTAACTGTTGAGCAGCGTGTGTCATATTTTCCTCCATACCCCTATCGGGACAACAGTTTGGACACAATCTCGGGAAGAAGGGCAAAACCTCACTGCAGCGAACGCAGAAATGTCTGCAGGGCAGCGATACAACCTGCAGCATTGTCGAGATAAATTTCATGCCCACGGCCGGAAATCACGGCAATACGCGCACCAGGAATCGAGTCGCGAATCATCACCTGCTCCGTCAACGGTGTGAGCGGACTGCTTTCCGGTGCGAGGACCAAGGTCGGGACTTTGACCTGCGGCAAGAACGGAGTGATATTCACGCTCGGCACCAGACGACAGAGTCCTTGCAAGACATGGGTACGAGTTTTGCCCCATTCTTGCAGAATCCATTGCAGTCGTGGTGATCCAGATTCGCCAACCGCCACTCCACCCCCACGTTCCATCAGTGCCTTGACCCAACCAGCTGCACCTAACGTCCCAAGCGCAGTGTACCAATCCTTATGCCCGACGGCAAACTGTTCTTGAATATGAGGATGAATTGCCGTCGGCGACGCACAAAGGGTGAGACTTTTCAGTCGTTCGGGCCAACGTACGGCAAAGGCCACACCTAAAATTCCCCCAACCGACTCACCAATATAGTGAATTTTGTCAATACCAAGCCCGTCGAGGAAACCTTTCATGTCATTGAGCAAATCGTCCACTGACCACACATAATCTGCCCCAGGATCCGCCGATTGTCCGTGTCCACGCATGTCGCGACGAATAACCCGGTATTCTCCCGCCAATGGAGGAACCCAATGATACCAGAAGCGCAAACTGCGTCCGAACCCATGCTGAATCCACAGAGGTTCTGCTGACCTCCACGGATCAGTAAAGTCATCGATCTCGTAATACATCTCGTAATTATTAACGGTAATCGTTGGCATACGTTTCCCTCCTGATGAAAATTCTTAGACTCCCCGTTCCCTGTTCACAGCCAGACGATCATACAAGCGTGGGGTAAGAACACGGTTGAAAAACAGCGGGGCAGTTGATAAACCGCCCCGCTCCTAAAGTATTATCTCAGACAAATGATGTATTCGTTGGGTTACCACTCCGTCCGCGCTGGAGGAAGAGAACCCTGCGCACGGGGAGCAGAGAAAAATTCTTTTTCTCGCACTAAATCTTTCGCCATATACTTACGCAATAACCCAGCAGCCCGCCGCAACAACTCACGTTTCCCGCGATACACTTCCTCACGAATCCATTCTCCTCGAATCCAACAATCGAAAGAGGCTTCGTCAATAAAGTTGAACTCGAGCAAGCGTTCCCCTACAGGCGTCCCTGACACAATAGCACGCAACGACAGGCCAGAATCAACCAGAACTGCGTGTGCTTCGGGGGGAAGAGGAAGCGCACGTTTCACTCGCTCAATCTCTGCTTCCGGCGACCGCTCATCGACAAGCGCGACATACCCCCATTCCCCAGGTGCAGGATTCGCGTCGGTCAATAATTTCAGATTCAGATCAGTCAGGTTTCTGGTCGCCTGTTCCTGGTCATACCCTTCGACACTACGGAAGAAGGTGGCTCCGACTAAGACCTCCCGATCTTCCGGCTTCAAGCGCTCACGGCTCCTGAGCCGCTCGACCCACCAGTTCACATCGGAACTCTGTTCGACACTGTTATCCTTTACGGTCTCATCTTTTGCCATACTGTTCTCTACCGTTTGTGATTATTGATTCCACGAACCATATTTTGCGCAAACGCGTTGGCTTTGCGTTCAGCATCGACCCAGTACACGTAATGCCCCATCTCGTGGTACACCATATTGACCCACTGACGTTCGGAATTGTATTTGCGGCCACGCTTCCAATATTCCGGGTGCATAAGATGGATGGTTCCATCCTCGTAGGTCTTCCCAGCGGTTTTTCCCCAATCAATATAGGCATACCACTCAAACCGTGGTCGCTTCAATCGGTAAAATGTGCAGAGGCGAGCGATGGCCTGACGAAAATCGCTCATCTTGTGGCCATGAAAAAAAGCCGAGAGCAGTCGGTCAATGGCCCGCCGCTCCCGCAGGGGCGGCAGGATCATACGCATAGAGATTTAGTGCTGCGGCAGAAAATACGAGAACCCGGCCAGAAAAACTCCAGAGTCGAGACCTGCATTATCATCATACAAATTCGCATTCGAGATATGCCGGTAACGCCACGAGGCATTGAAAGCGATATTTTTGCTCAGAAAATAATTCGCGCCAACGCCAATATTTTCCATAAAACTAAAGTGACCACCTAAACTGTAGCCACGCAAGTCAGTATACAACAGTCCCAGTCCTCCTTCGATATACGGAGTCAAACGTGTTCCTGTATCAAAATAATAGGTCAGAACCGGAAGTCCGAGACCTAATTCCATCGATCCGCTTCTCCCTGGACGAATCGAGTGGATTGCCGATCCAAACGGTTCTGCGCTGATCTCCAGTGCTCCCTCAGGAATAATCCACCACTTGCCTTGAAACGCTGTGTACCCGATACGTAAGTGGACAGGAATCATCTCCGCATGCTTTCGTAGCCCCCAAATGTAGCCGGTCCGCACACCGACCTCCCAAGTTCCTGCTTTTGGAAGGACGTCTTCTGCATGGATCACCGACCCGCCGCAGAGAAGAAACAGCGTGACAGAGCAGCTGACTCCCCACCATCTCCAGTTCTTCATTCCAGTTTCCCCTTTACGAACGATGAAATTGGCAACCGCTCCTATCCGACTCCCCTGCATTTGGCAAGCGGTAGGAACCACGTGCAACTTCATCACGTCATATCGGTCATCGCAACCAGAACGCAGGGAATGTCTCGGCAAGAGTTAACTTCGCCGTCGTCCCCACAAACTCAGCGGCGGCGGCCCTTGAGAGAGATTACCAAGACTCTGCTGAAGGTCAACGACCGCTTCTCCCAACAAACGTAAATGGTCCTGGACCTGGTCATCGATAATCTCGGTCCCTTGTAGTTGGTTACTCCGCACGTACACACTACCCGGAACCAAATGAAGGTTGAACCACATCAGCACGGGGCGGAGTTCCTGATCAATACTGAGATAATGATGATCAGTCGCAGCAGTCACGACCAATCCTGCCACTTTTCCCATCATTGCTTCGACTGGTACATGGTCAAGCAGATTCTTCAGCGACCCAGTGTACGACCCACGGTAGATCGGCGTACCAATAACGTACGCGTCTGCCGCTTGAATACGAGCAACTACCTGCGGTGTATCATCGGGATACTCGTTTACAGGGCGACCATCGCAAAAAGACAGTTGCACGTTACGTAAGTCGATCACATCGATAGTGACGGCTGGGACATGGGCTTTCGCTGCTGCCAACGCCGCATCAACGACCGCACGCGTGCTTCCGCCTTTCGTGAGACTTCCAGAGATCCCGAGTATCGTTGTCATTTTCGCCCTCCTCTTCTACCTTTTCTCTCAGAAACCTTCTCATCCTCACCTGGTTCCTGACCAGCACTTGCATCTTGCCAGCTTTTCTTCAGTGTGAGAATAGAAACCAGAAATTTCCCTAGGAGAAAACACCGATGCGCTGGAAAGGCGAACGACGAAGCGAAAACGTTGAAGACATCCGCTATGCCGGTGGCAGACGCCGCGTACCAACCGGCATGAAAGTAGGAGGGGGAACCGCACTATTGCTGCTAGTGATTAGCCTGTTGCTTGGACAGGATCCCACGCAATTCCTGCAGGTACTGACGCAAACCAACGTGGGGACTCCACCTGCTCCCCAACGACCAGCTGGAAACGACGAAGCGGCAGAATTTGTTTCCGTGATTCTTGCTAGTACCGAGGATGTGTGGGGGCAGATATTCTCGTCCTCCAGACAGCAATATCCTCCGCCTAAACTCGTTTTGTTCTCTGATGCAGTGGAGTCGGCTTGTGGTATGAACTCTTCCGCTACAGGCCCTTTTTATTGTCCTGGTGACCAACGGGTGTACCTGGATCTCAGTTTCCTCCGCGAGTTGCAACGGATAGGCGTGTCAGGCGACTTCGCCGTCGCCTATGTTATTGCTCATGAAGTTGGCCACCATATCCAAAATATAGTTGGTACTGAACGACAATTGCGACAATTACAAAGTCGCGCACGCAGTCAAGAACAGGTGAATGCCTTATCAGTCTTAATGGAACTCCAAGCCGATTGTTATGCAGGCGTGTGGGCGAATCATGCCCATAATCAACGACAGATTCTCGAACAAGGAGACATTGAAGAAGGGCTGAACGCCGCCGCCTCAATTGGCGATGATCGAATGCAGCGCATGGCAGGACGCCGGGTTAATCCCGATGCCTTTACTCACGGCTCTTCCGAGCAGCGAGTGCAGTGGTTCCGCACCGGACTCGAAAGTGGCAACCTTGATCATTGCGATACGTTCGCAAAAGCTGGCTTATAACTTCTTTCTCCCGAATGGGAAAAACTAGTGCGCGCTCACTCGCGCATCAGCAAATCACCTCAGGTACAGCCACGACACCACCCTGTCTCCCTGCTTCAATTCAGACTTTTCCCAATGCATCGAGTGTTCCCCCAAAAGAACACCTTATTACTTTTCAGAAGATCTCTACACTGGACCTCTTTTTTTTGCTCGCGTTGCGGGTTTTGCTATGCTGAGAAAATCGCGTCGCAAACGCAGCAACGGTAGCTCACAAAACGAACATCGTTCCCTCAATCTTGTGTTTTTCAGGAAAAACGAAGACGATGAAAATCTCCTTTATCGCGCATGCCAGTATCCTTGTTGAAGCCCATGGTATCAGTATTCTTTCCGATCCCTGGTGGCACGGCCCGTGTTTTGGGGCACAGTGGTGGTTGTATCCATCCCCCTACTTGGAACCCATAACTGGACAAAAGATTGACTACATTTACATCTCACACGGCCATCATGACCACTTTCATCCAGCAACCTTGAAAACTTTTGCCAGAACAACCAAAGTCCTCATCCGCGAAGGATTAGACTTTTGTGAGCCGATCCGACAATTAGGATTTGAAGTCATTGAAGTCCCCGACAATCAAGACGTTAACCTCGGGAGTGCCTCACAGCCACTGACATGCCGTATTCTCTATACACACAACGACGATACCCTCATGACCATCTCAGATGGGCGAGAAGTCTGCCTCAATCTGAACGATGCGGTGCATGCACTGCCAAAGAAGCAACGCACCGGCTTTACCCAACTTCTGCGCAACCTGTATCCCCAGATCGACTACGTTTTTTGTGGATATGGAACGGCGTCCCATTTCCCTAATTGTTACGTTGTTCCGGGAAAAGATCGTGAGAAAACTGCCGCAAAGCGACAAAGCCATTTCAATCACGTGTGGGCAAATATCGTACATGAGTTATCCCCACGATTTGCATTCCCGTTTGCCGCAAATGTGGTATTTCTTGAAGACGACCTCTTCTGGGCAAACGAACCTGTCCATAATAGTGAACGACCAACGACCGTTTTCTCTCACGCCCATCCCGAGGCGTTCACACACGCAATTGATATCGCCCCTGGATTTGTCATCGAGAACGGAGCGGTCATTTCTCCACGTTTATGGACGCCTGTGTCGAGCAACGAATTGCGCACGTCCTTGGGAGACTCGATTCGGCGAGTCAACCGTGTGAGCCGCGTCGATGGGACATCGGTACGAGAAGTCGCAGCACTCATTGCAGCGAATACCGTTCGCCATGCCTCCTACCTCAGGACATTTCCCGGTGATTATTCGTGTCTGATCGAACTCCGTGATGCGGTTGAAGCCATCAAAGTCACCAAAAAAGGACCTCAGATTCTCGTCACAACCGTCACGGACGAACCTCTCAATGAGGGGGATTATGACCTCGTTTACACCACACGCTTGTCTTACTTGCGTAGGAGCCTCACCACACCATACGGTAATGAAATTCTCTTCGTCGGCTCTGGTGGAATTTTTCGCTACCCACAGCAGCATAAAATCACGACTAACGTACATCGCGAACTTATGGTCGCAATAAAAAAATGGGACCATCCCCTACGGCGTGACCCTGGTGTCACTGGCGGGGTCATCACGAGTGCCAAACAATTGGTGAAACACTTTCTCGGCTACAAGACGGAAGACTTATACGACCTGCAGACGTGGTCAGTGTTCTCTCCGCAAAGTTAGGACACCACGTTCATGCGATAACCGACGAGAGCTGCGTTCGTTTCGCTATACACTCGTCTGCAGTTCAGTTTCAATAAAATCCTTCGCGGTCTCGTCCCACTGGTAGGCTTTGATAGTGCGCACCTGGCGACTATAAATAGAAATCACCAGATATACCGTATCCGGGTATGAGGGGTCGTCACCGAACATCGCTTGTCGTTTGTCCTCAGCAGAAAAATACGCATCGTGATCTGGGTGCGAATGATAGAAGGCTTTGAGTCCTGCGCGTCCTCGATCGACCTCGTTCATCACGGCGAGCAATTCTTTCGGTTCCATGAAATAGGCAATGGTTGCATCTCGAGGAAACTGCTGCGGGTCCTTTGCATGCATCGCATTTTGCATATTGGTGATTTGTCGTACTGTTTCGTTCCCGTTGTCGACAAGGATCACTCCGCAGCATTCTTCAGGAAATGTCTCGGTTGCATGCCGACAAATTGCATCCCAGGTCTGCGCTGATAGATGGATCATACATTCTCCCTTTCGCAAACGATGAGGTATGAATGCAGAATGACGAATCAAAAAAAGAGCCCGGTTTTCCCTTTATCATCCTTTGCTCTGCAAACTACCAAATTCTGCCTACCGTTTACGTTCTTCCTCTTCTCGCGTCTGTATCGTATAGCGGACTTCGGCATCACCAGGAGGTCTCCGTCCCATGACCGGCGTAATTTGGAGGCGCGATGCCGCAATCTCATAGCGAGTCATCAACATGTTAGTCACCTCTTGTATACGTTCGTAAATCAAGGTTGTTTCGCGATCAGCTGGCAGAACCACAGCTTTTCGGAGTTGGGCAAGTATTGCCTGTGCAGGTGCGGATAAAGACGGACCCGACGGCGTGTCACGAACAGCGAGCGGGGTATTCAGAAACTGACGTACTTCGTCACGCACGGACGGCGGGATGTTTTCGCTCCCATCGTCGCCTGGTGGAATCGGTGAGTCCACGCTGCCGTCCTTCGTCGCGGTTAATTGCTCAAGCATCATTTGATCTCGTAACGCCTCTTGATCTTCGGGACCGATCTCACCGCGCAGGCGGAGATCAAGCTGCGGACGTTGGGTTAAAAAATACGCCAGTTGGGCGAGCTGCTTCTGTCCTTGTTCGGTCACGTCGCTCGTTCCGGGACCGAAGCGTATCGGAGCGAGAGTAAAACCTTCTAATTTATCTTTTCCTCTGAAGAGAGCGCCAAGAACTTTGAGAGGAGATGTCACCGCGCCAATAAGTACGTCACGTACTGCACGGAGAATCGTCCCCTGCCATTGAAATCCCGGTTCGTCCAATCGTCCTTCGATCGGAATTTCAAGATCGATATCGCCGTCAAGATCTTTGAGGAGACCGATTACTAATGTCAGCGGTAACCCGACCTGTTCTTCCAGCACCGAATCGCTCTGTTTGCCGCCAAGGCCCAAGTCGTGCAAGGTAACCTGCATATTCGCCTGGACCTGATCCCCAGGCACGACAAGAGTCCAGGTCAAAGATGCGGTGCCAGTTTTCACTCCATATCCGAGACTCGGCCTGAGGTACGAGTTAAAACGCGGGAGCGACACCCGAGCAACGCTGCCGTCCACACGGAGCAGCCGTTTTCCCTTCTCCTGTTCGGCAGTCCCTTGAAACTCGACAGGCGCACCATCGTCATTGTAAGCATGAACAGAAAATGCTGCCGGAACTGTGAGAGGATAGCTCACCTGCGAGAGGTCCATCCGCACATCTTGCCAGTGGATGATTTGTGGTGGAGAAACCGTTCGATCATCAAAATACAACTGCCCCCCGATAGTTTTCAGCCGTTCAATGCGGAGCGCAACAGACTCCGCTGTGTCCGCATTCTGGGCCGTACGTTGTGCAGACGGTATTGGCTGCTCGGCAGTTATCTCCGATGAACTCTTCCTCGTCTTTTTCAGTGAAGGAATAAAAAGCTGGAACTGCTCATCGGGAGTGCGTAGGCCTTGCGCATACGGGTACTCGAGAACAACCCTATCGAAACGCACATCAAGCGGAACCAGCTGACTCCCCTCGCTGATACGTGCGGTTGCATGGTGACACGCGAGCAGAATCTGTTGCTCGGTTCTGTCTCGTAACGTAAAGACCGACACCTCCATCGGCCCGCGCACTTGCAAAGTCGGTTCTTTTTGTGCGTCCATCTTTTGAGCAAGTCGCAAGTCTCCTTCTATTTTGTCAATCGTCACATCACCGGGGGACAACTGTTGCAGTGACAACTGAGAAAGCCGCGTCTTCATCCGCAATGCAAGTGGCGTAAGGGTACTGCCTTTGCGAATAGAGACCTGTCCACTTTCCCAGGCCAGGACATTTGATACATCGGGCACCCCTGTCATAGTAAATTTCTGCGTGTTCAGATCACCAAAAAGAGTTACCGTTTGTTGAGAACGTTGGGAAACCGGTTGCTCAAGTCGGATTTCTCCTTTCAACTGTTCCAAGGTGAAGTGGGTTTGGTCTTGCCGCTGGAGACTCAATCCTGCGAGTTCCGGTTTCAGGCCGAGCGCAAGCGGGGCAAAGGTACTCCCGTCTTGAATCTCGAGCTGTCCACTCGTCCATTGCAGCACATCCCCTGTAGCCAGCAGCCCTCGTACCGTCAGGTTTCTTGTGTCCAACGTCCCAGCAATGGTTGTCGCACGTTGTCTCCCGACAGAGGGTGGAGCTTCCAAGCGCAGTTCCCCAGCCAGTGTTTCAATCGCAAGATCACCAAGCCCTGGACGATGAAGGGCGACCTGAGACAACTCTGGTTTCACATGAAGCGCGAGCGGAACAAGGGAGCTATCACGCAGAATCTCTATTCGCCCACGCTCCCACCTCGCAGAATTCCCCTGCTCAAGGAGATCGACAAGAGTGATTTGCGAAGTCTCTACCATACCGTGTGCGGTTACCGTCTTCCCGTCTTTGCTATCGACAATCTCAGTCTGGACAGTCCCGGTAACAGTACCGCGCACTGTCTTGTTCTCTAGAAGAGGGGTCAGCAACGGACGCAGCGCGAGCGTATCAAGATTGCCAGGGCGCAGTGTCGCCTGGAGGCGAAGAGGTGAGAACTGTAAGCTCCCCTCACCTGCCAATTTTCCGGTTTTCACACGGGTACGAAAATGAAAAGGGAGGACAGTCATATCGTGGCTCAATTGTTCAAGGAGAATTTCCTCTGGCTGCACCGAGACCATCTCATCCCTAGGCCACGCACTGTCGCGATACGACAACTCTCCACCTTTCCACTTAACTACAGCAGCGGCAAATGTCCAAGAAGCCCCCGGCTGTTCCGCGGTTGTTGGAGGAACCTTTGCGGGTTCGGCGGTCTTTACCCACGAGGCCACATTGAACCCGTTGGGGGTTCGTAAAAGAAAAACTTTAGGGTTCGTCAGAAGAATCGATCCAAGACGAAGACGACGGCGCAGGAGGTCGAGCTGCTCAACAGGAATCTCAACTTCGGTAAATTCAGGTGTAGCCTGACTACTGTTGGGATCCGCAAAGCGTACATGGTTAAGTCTGAGGATTCCACTCAAGAGGTGCTGCGCAGGCAAGTCGCCATCCTGATACTGATACTGTACGGTTCCCCCAATCTCACCCGAGATATCCCGTACAGCCAGAACATCAGCAAAATAGGGAGCCAATGTGACCAGTGGAAGTGACGCCGCTTTCATATCGGCATCAATCACTGTTCGTGTGTGTTGCCAAAACAGGTCGACGGTCCCTTGCACTGGACCGTTCTCTACTGTCGCATCGATGTAGATTGGCACCGGTTGAGCCAATCCCTCGGCTTGCAACTCGACTTTCCCAGTGGTCAGCTCGGCAATCTTCACAGTGAATTGCGGCGTCGGAGTACAGGTCAGGTCACGATACAGAACCTGACTGTCCACAATCGCGACTTTCTGAACATCTATAATGGGTAAATCTACAGGTGGTAATTCCTCGGTCGTTGGTGATGGCGGCAGCAATCGGCTTAACGAGACCTGACCATCGGCGAGCCGCGTTATCTCAACATGGGTGTCGGTAAAGGAGATATCTTGGAGCGCAATCTGACGGCGGAGGAGCAACTCTCGCACGCTAAAATTGACGGTAACGTTGCCGATCCTCAGGACCGGCTGCTCGTCCCCATCCACGGTAAAGGCGAGTTTCTGCAGGCTGAGATGACCAAGGAGGAGGTTAAGATCAACATCCCCAACATCAACCCGAGCCGGAGTTGCCGAGACCAGTGCAGCAACAATCTGTTGATGCAGATAGCTCGGCAACCAAAAGCGAATAACCAAAGCAAGGCTGATCGCCATCAGCAACAACCAGTGCCACCAACGCAAACGACGAAGAGAAAGAAGTCGAAAAGAAGAAAAAAGCGTACGAACTGGCATAAGGTGCACTAGTAACAGTCGGCTCGTAACATGTGACGTTAGGCAACGGCTGGTTAACCGTACGCATGCGCCAAGATTCCGTCTCGACTAGTCCTAGATACCTACGGGCTTACGCCCGTGGCACTTGCGAAGGGTTACAGTTTATCGGCATTTGGCATTCACCCCCGGGCCGACGCCCGGGGTCCTCTGCAAGACTTTGATAGCAAACCGTCGCCAGCGAAGAGCTTCCTTCTAGCCTGGCTTGCGAGCCACAACCAGAGACGAAAATGCTGGCGGCGGCAAAAGGTGTTTCTTTCCTTCCACGAAGCCCGTTTCGTGCAGCCAGTCGATAATCTCTTCCCCTGGGTAGGCTTCACCTTCAGGGAACACCAGCATCATGAACACCGAAAAGATCGTTTGCTGCACAGGCCACGTACGGTCCGCCTCCGGCATGATGCCATGCACGAAAATTTGTCCACCAGGATTAAGGGCGGCAAGCGCTTTCTTCAGCACCATGCGACAGGTCTGTCGGCCCTCGGTTTGCAGCATATTTGAGAGGAGAATCGCATCTACGTCTGGAGCAAAATCGTCCTTGAAATAGTTCCCTTCCTGTACGCTTACGCGTTCAGTCATTCCCTCACGTTCAATAATGTTCTTTGTACGCTCCAAGATCGGCGGGAGATCGAACACAACGGATTTCAGCTGCGGGAATTGGCGACAGAAAAAGATAGAGTACACACCGGACCCGCCAGCAACATCGAGCAGGGTTCGGCACGCGTGCAGATCAACCAGACTGGCAATGCGTTGGGCCAGTCCTTTCCCCAGGTCGAAGAGCCCATGCACATAGTTATCAAGCACTTCTGGTGACGCATTGAACAGTTCTGCACCGGTGAGTGGCAACACCGGTTTATCGGTCCTGATCGCTTCCGGCATTCGGATCCACGCCGAGAAACGATCATTCGTCTGTTTGATCATGTTGCCGACATAGGCGGGTTTTCCTTTCACGAGAAAGGCATCGGCCAGGGGGGAATTCCGATAGCGATCACCTTCTTTCGACACGAATCCGAGGGCCACGCAGGCATTGAGAACCCGCTCAACGCCACGTACGGGTAGTCCTGCTTGGGCCGCCACGTCCGCCGCAGTTGCCGGACCATTTCCCAGGGGTGAAAAAAGGTCCAGTTGCGCCGCTCCTAAAATAACCGCCGAGCGTTCAAACCCGCCAAGAATTTCCATCAAGAGGGGCATTTCAGCCTTTAACGGTTCGGGCATATGTGCTTCTCCTACTGACTGTTGACTGCTGACTACTTTCCACGTGGCAGTTATAGTGACACGAAACTAAAAGAGGAGCTAGCTACATGGAGACAACCGAAGGAGCAACAAAAATCTCTATCGATGAATTTGCCAAGGTCGAACTGCGCGTGGCGACGATTAAAGCAGTCGAACCGCATCCGAAGGCCGATCGTCTACTGGTCCTAAAAATTGACTTGGGAACCGAAGAACGTCAGCTCGTCGCCGGTATCCGCGCGCACTACACCCCCGAAGAACTGATCGGCAAACAAATTGTCGTGGTGGCAAACTTACAGCCAGCAGTGCTGCGAGGAGTTGAAAGTCAGGGAATGTTACTGGCAGCGTCCGATGGTGAGCAGGTCATCGTCTTGAGTCCAGAAAAACCGATCGCGCCCGGGGCAAAAGTTCGTTAACGATAATTGAAGCTGTAGGGGTCATGCGCACCGCACGCTCTACTTCTACTCTTTTACCTCCACCAAACATATCGAAATTTATGCTCTAGTCGATATGAGGTAAGCTATGCGTCCTGACGAGGCATTCGTAGCTCATGCCCTTGTGCAGTTCCTTGGCGGACCTTCGATAGTGTCAGCCTTCGATGATGAAGACCCGCCAGATTTCTATCTCACTATTGCCGACTCTCGTATTGGGGTAGAGGTTACACACCTCTCACCGTTTACTTTTGAGCCAGGGAGAACCTTTGGTAATCGCACGACGCAGGATTCCTTCGGCTTACGTTTACTCGACGAACTTGACGTTAAAATCGGGCCATCACTTCCTGAAGACATGAGTCTCCTCGTGATCTTACAAGTACCGGTTTCAAACGCGGCCCGATTTCGAAAGAAATTAACAGACTGGGGAACTGAAATCGCTATAACCCCAAAGATCGGAGCACAGTACGAACGAAGAATCGAAGGTTCTAAAGTGAGAATCTCTGTTGTCCCCAAGCGCTCAACAGGAAAGAAGATTGTAGGAATCGTGGCGAATACAAACTCCTCCACGGATATTGTTTTGAATGCTCGTCTAATTTTAGAGGACCGTATTCGCGCCAAAAGTGAAATCTGCGCAAAGTTGTCAAAACCAATCTGGCTAGCTGTACTGAACGACTATTGGCTAGCTGACGCTGACGATTACGCTGCCGCCTATCGGCAGCTTGAGTTTACTCACTGCTTTGAACGAATTTTCGTGGTGTCTTATGATGGCACGGTTAGCGAACTCGAGGTCGAGGCATAACCCTGCTTCAACAGAAACGCTTGATGGTCTAAATCGAACCAAGAGAGATTGGCACAGCGACGCACACGCTGATAGATCAAGAGTTGTGAGACCATTGCAACGATCAGCGAGGAGTTCCTGTGCCGAAATCCACGATAGTAGAGATTCCCCTGGAGGAGCAAGCCCGTATGCGAGCGGAATTACGCCGGGCCCGGTATGGCTACCTGTTAGCGCTCCATCTGCTGCTCCTGTGCGCCGCCGGGCGGACGCCGAGCGAAGTGGCCAGCGTACTTTTTTGTTCGCGCTCCAGCGTGTATCGGATCATCCGCGCGTACCGGGCAGGAACGCTGCCCTTCACGGAGGGAAGCGAGCGCGGAACGCGGCAAAGACGGCTGCGGCTGCTGACGCCAGCGCTCAAACGCTCGGTCCGCGCGCTGCTCAAACTTCCTCCCCGCGCGGTGGGCTGGTGTCGCACGCGGTGGAGCTGCGCCACGTTAGCGGTGGAGTTGCAGATGCACCGCGGGCTTGAAGTGTCTGCGGAAACCCTGCGCCACTGGTTCCATGAACTCGGGTGGGAATGGAAGCGGGCCAAGGTCGCCGCCAAAGATGATGATTCCGAACGCGTGACGAAATTAGCGCGCATTCGCCTGGCCTACGAACAACTGCGGGCGGGAGCCGCGCTGTTCTTTGCCGACGAGTTGGATATCCATCTGTGGCCCAAGGTCGGCTATCAATGGACGCCCAGGGGCGAACAAGTCGAGGGGATGCCCCCCGGCACCAATGAGAAGCGATACCTAGCGGGCGCGCTCGACCTGACCACAGGGAGCATGACCTCTTGTGTGTGGTCTCGCAAACAAACCGGGTTGTTTCTCGACTTGCTCGACACGCTCGATCGCATGCACCCCGCGTCGCTCTTCTCCCGCCTCACCGTGGTGGTCGACAATGCCAAGATTCACCACGCTCAGAAAGTGCCGCAGTGGCTCGCAGCGCATCCCCGCTTCGAGATGCTCTACTTCCCGACCTACTGTCCTCGCGCCAATCCGATCGAGCGAGCCTTTGGCGATGTCCATGACAAGTGTACCCGCAATCACACCCGGAAACGGAGGTGGCACCTGGTCCAGGACGTCCGCCAACATTTGCGCCTCAATGGCCCGTGGCGCTATGCCCTCTCTGAGATCTACTACACGCCGGAGGTGACAGAAGCGGTCGCCGCCCTCCAGGGTGCGGACAGCTCACCTCCTGAGCTCTCACAACTTGCCGCCTGAGTGTACGAATGTCGCGTGGTTCAATTTAGCTTCGTGCCTCGAAGGGGCCACTATACAGCCTAGGAAGGCGATTGGAAATGCGTAAAGAGACCAAGAGCACCTTGTCACCGTATTTGATGGATCTGCTATCCCCTACACCGAGCGGTGTCACGAAGCTACTTGCAGTGTGGGAAGACTTAGATGTGGAAACACAGATACAAGTCCTGATCTCACTGGATGAGGCCGGGTTCCCTATATACCTTGAGCAAAAAGTCCGGCGCAAGGCATTGGACAGTCCAAATGCCTATATCCGATACTTGGCGGCGAGAGAATTGCGTTTCAGTTACAACGATGGCGAGGAAGAGAAAACTCTGAAAAATCGAATCACGGTGGATCCCGACCCACTCGTGAAATATTGCTTGCTTGAGAATGAATTTAATTTCCTCGATGAGAACATTAAGAATCCAGAGTTATTCTTCAATCTTCCTCATGAAGCGAGATTAGCAAAGATTCGACAGCTTAGCGGCAGTGGAGAAGCAATAGCTTCACTCATCTCATATGCGACAGATAACTATCTTGAACAAGGGCGAGTCTCAGAGATTGAGCTATAGATTTTAGCAGATTACCTTAATAAACCATCATTCCGTGAACACTATGTAGAGGCTCACCGGCGAAACTTGGACGATGGCTTCGGCGAATACATGACGGCGAAGGAGATTGAAGCATTATGGGCACTGGTTATAAAGGTGCCAGAAAGTATTTCTTATGTCCTCATTGAACATCTGCCAGAACAGGCGGGCCTGAGTCCAGGAATACCCCAAGAGATCCTTGAGCAACTTACACCGAAGCAACTTGAAACGTTGCTCTACCGAAGGGACATAGAGCTTAAGGCGCTTCGGCATGAGATCTTCGCACAACCAGCAGAACGATTGGATGGGGTACGTTGTGCAGCAATCTCATCTAACTTTGATCTTTCTTATGACGATTTCTCGGAAATCTTAGCTAAGCCTAGCAAAGAAAGAATAGATACCTTGCGCGACCTTGCAGTAATGGCAGGAGATTTAAGTCTTGTCTTCTATGAAGCTATCCACGACATCCTTTCAGACGTCGATACGTCGGCAAGCGGAGCCTGGAGAGAGGCTGAAATGGCAAAGATAACATTCGAGCGAAAAACTCGAGACCTAACGGGTTGGCAACGGACAAAGCAACTGAGAGAACTCCGACTCTACCGTCTTGCAAAACAAGCAGTTCCATGGAGGAGGGCGGCCCAGGGCGGATGTCCACCAAGAGATGAGTTGGAATTTCTCGTAAACTTATCAGTTAAAGAAGATACCTGGACCACCTTTATGAATTATTCGAGCGAATGGGCAACTAGAGGTTCGGGTACCGAAAGACTCGAGAATTTTTTGCCTCGCATCAGTGAAATCGACAAGGACGATATTGTTGAAGAGTTGGCCTATGACATTGATATCAGTGAAAATACCGCTGAACGAATCAAAAAGAAGGTCGCACAAATACTTGCGTCTATATCAAGCAGTGGCGATGAAAATGAGGCATCTCGAATGAGTGCCTTCCGTAAGTTCGTAACACAGACAGTTACACATCAGGAGAAAACATCTGAAGGCATGAGACAGCTGGAAGTCGCCATAAGCCAATTAAGAGCTACTGTAGATAGGCAACGAGGGATACTTTATGTAGTCCTAGCGCTTTTGGCGTGGCTATCCTTCCGCTGAAGTTGTAGCAGCTCAAGTTTTGCCTGGGAGAATGCTGTGAGGACGAGGTGGGCAGCGCCCAAAGCTTACTCCTTTGGTCCTTCCCCGAAATCATTACCTTGTATTCGGCTGCGTCTGCCTGCTACGGTATCGTCCAGAGAATTTTCCTCATGGCAACGATCAATTTTAACACCGCCAATCAAACATTCCGGCAGTTACTCGGCAATGGGTTGGCCTACCGGGTGCCCCGCTTCCAACGCGATTACAGTTGGGAGGAGGATCACTGGGACGACTTGTGGCAAGACATTCTTGGCACCGTGTCTCCTGGTGGTGAGCCTGCACACTACATGGGATATCTCGTGCTGCAGACAGCAGACAACCGAACCTTTGATGTTATTGACGGGCAACAACGCCTGACAACGTTGAGTCTCTTGGTTCTCGCAATTCTCAAGAACCTCCAGACCTTAGCTGAGAGCGGAGCAGAAGCAGAAAACAATCGGCGACGTATCGAGCAATTACGGCAGACATATATTGGCTTTCTCGACCCGGTCAGTTTGGTGCCTCAGTCTAAACTGACACTCAACCGCAACAATGATGCCTACTACCAGAATTTCCTCGTGCCACTGGTGAAACCCCCGCAACGCGGCCTAAAAGCCTCTGAGCATTTGTTACGTAAAGCGTTCGAGTGGTTCGTAGATGCGGTGCGAAAAAGGTATGCAGGGACTCAAGACGGCGCGGAACTCGCCCGCTTCGTCGATACGTTATCTGATCGGCTATTCTTCACGGTCATCACGGTCAACGATGAACTCAACGCATATAAGGTATTTGAAACGCTCAACGCTCGTGGCGTGCGCCTGTCGCCAACGGACCTGCTGAAGAACTATTTGTTCTCGGTCGTACATCGCAGTGGTGGTCATGAGACCGAGATGGACACATTAGAACGCCGCTGGGAAGCCATTGTTGGTAAATTGGGAAGCGACAGTTTTCCTGATTTCCTCCGCACTCATTGGAATAGCCGCCATAGTTTTGTCCGCGAAGCCGACCTGTTCAAAACGATCCGCGCTAAAGTGCCAGATCGCGGGGCGGTCTTCCAATTATTACGAGACATGGAAGAAGACGCGGATATCTACGCAGCATTGTCCAACCCAGCCGACCCGTTCTGGAAGGCGACTCAACGCGATCATATTCGCGAGCTACGCATGTTCAATGTGCGGCAGCCGTATTCCTTACTGCTCGCTGCCCGACGAGCCTTGGACGATGACGGCTTTGCACGCGTCTTGCGAGCCTGTAGCATTATTTCCTTTCGTTACAATGTAATTAGCGGACTGGCAGCAAATGAACAGGAGCGTGTATACAACACAGTGGCTGCAAAAATTGGTACCGGAGATCTAACACGAGATGGAGAGATTATTCAGGGGTTGCGGTCGGTGTATCCCAACGATGATCGTTTTCGCTACGCTTTTGCCGAGAAGGTGTTCAGGACAATTCAATCGCGCAATAAGCGGATCGTTCGATATATTCTGTTCCAACTAGAACGCCAAATAAGCGGGCAAGAGTACGACTTCGAAAGTGAGAGTTATTCGGTTGAACATGTGTTGCCAGAAAATCCAACAACGGATTGGGAGCAATTCACGGATGAGGCAGTCGAAAATTTTACGTATCGCCTCGGCAACCTTACATTGTTAGCCGCTGCCACCAACCGTGGAGTCGGTAACAGCGACTTTGCTGATAAACGAACAGCTTACCGGACTAGCGAGTTTGCCACCACACGAAAACTGGCTGAAGAGAACGCAGAATGGAATTCTGATCGCATCGTTGCTCGCCAAAACGGCATGGCAAAAATAGCAACTTCGATCTGGCGGATCGATCAGTTATCATGAGCGTGGGTGCGCGCAACATTGGCTAGCTATTCATTGGCTCGTGCTACACGCTGTTCTCGTCACTGCCCTGCAAACTTACTGATATTCACGATTGCGCGCTCGTGCGTTCCGTCACCGACCTTCGTTCCGTCTTCGTTAAAAGCCTCAACCGTAAACAGTAGCCGCCGACCTTTGATTTCGCTGAGGGTGACCTTCCCTCTCACCTTTTGTCCGATTTTTGTCGGTGCAATATGCTTCACGTCTACGTGGAAGCCGACTGTTTGCTCCCCTGCGTCCATGTGCGGCGTGAGGAACTCAACGCACGTTCCTTCCATAAGTCCGATCATGGATGGTGTCGAATACATGCTCGGAACTCCCGGCCCCATGTGGGAAATTCCCATATCCGGGGTCGTAGTGATGATCTTTTCGTATGACATGCCTGGTTTGAGAGTGTCTTTCATTGTTTCCTCCAGGTGCGAACTTTTATATTGGTGCGCAGAGCGCACCCTACATTTAAGCTGACAACTGAAAGCTGAGCGCTGATAGCTTTCTTACGGCTCAATCGCCGCCCGCGTGATTTCCTTGCGATCCGATTTGTCCATCGCCTCTGCCGCCCGTTCCAGCGGAAACACGGCGTCAACCATCTCGTGATACGGATACTTGTCGATATGCTCAGATAAGAAGTTCAGTGCCTTGTGCAGATAATGCGGATTGTAGGTCGCAACACCAATAATCGAAATCGACTTGAAGGTGATAAACGAGGGAGGAATGGTCACCGTCAGTCCGGCGGAAATATTGCCAAGTTCCAAGACGCGGCCGCCATTGCGCACGAGATGAATCGCTTCCAGGAATGCTTCGGGAATCCCGGCAACTTCCAGGACAACGTCCGCTCCAAGGCCATTAGTGAGTTCTTTGACGCGACCAGTCCGTGCTTGTGGGGTTGAATACTCCCGCAAGTCGATGAGTTCATCGGCGCCGAAGGCTTTCGCTCGTTTGAGCCGCAGGTCGACCCCATCAATAGCAATAACCCGTGCGCCACGAGCTTTGGCGACTGCCATCGCATGCAACCCGAGTCCGCCAGCTCCCTGGACGACGAGGGTTTCGTCATAACGCAAGTTCCCACGGTCCAACCCAAAGAAGACTTGCGACAGCGCACAGTTGGCTGATGAGGCGGCATGGTCCGGGACGTTATCCGGCACTTTATATACGTGCTGTCCGGCCTCAATGTAATAATGCGTCCCAAATGGCGTATGGAAATGCGGCGGTTCTTGGGGGAGACTGCGCTTCGCACGAATACCCAGGGTTACGCATGCTGCAGCGTTCGCCTCGCGACAGTTCACACACAGCCCACATGTACGGTAATACACCGGAGCGATACGGTCACCTTCTTTCAACGGTTGTCCGGCCGTATCGGTCGTCACGCCCTCGCCTAGTTTGTACACGCGCCCGACCATTTCATGGCCCGGCATCACGCCGCGTTTCCCAAACTCGCCACGCCACATATGGACTTCTGACCCACAGATATTCGTGCGCGACACTTGAGCAAGAATTGCCCCCGGCTCGACATCGGGGAGATCAAATTCGTGGAATTCCAGGGTCCGCGCTTGCGGAATGTATGCAACTTTCCCTTTCATGCTATCCCTCCAGCTCTTTGGATGAGCAGGGACAGTAGCACGGAGGAAGTGAAGAGTTAAGAGTTAAGAGTTAAGAAGGAAGAGTGTTCTTCCCCTGATTTTTATTCTTCGCTCTTCATTTTTCATTCGCCTAGAAAGCGACAGGAAGCGCTTTCACTCCGCGCAACGTCACCGTCTCGCGCCATTCCAATTCCTCGGTGGTAAGTCGGAGATTAGGTAGGCGTCGCAACAGGGTATTGATAGCAATCTGACCTTCGACACGCGCAAGGGGAGCACCTAAACAGTGGTGAATACCATAGCCAAACGTGATATGGCGATTCTCATTGCGTGTGATGTCGAGCCGATCCGGGTCGGGGAACTGTTCCGGGTCACGGTTCGCTGCGCCCAGGACGATGATAATCTGCACCCCTTTCGCGATGGGATGGCCATCGATTTCCACATCTACTAGTGGCGTCCGCGCCGTCATCTGGACCGACCCATCATATCGTAACAACTCTTCAATCGCACTCTGGATCAAGTTCGGCTCGTTCCTCAACCGCTGCAGTTGCTCAGGATAACGAAGCAACGCCAGCAATCCATTCCCAATGAGATTCATGGTGGTCTCATGGCCAGCTCCGAGCAACAAGACAGCCGTGGCCAGCAGTTCATCTTCGCTGAGCCGGTCGCCTTGCTCTTCTGCCGCAATCAGGCCACTGAGCAGGTCGTTCTGCGGGTCACTCCTTCGCTTGGCGACCAGAGCACGAAAATAGTCAAGGAACCCCAACGTTGCTTGATTTGCAGCCTCGATAATCTCCGGTGTAACGATCGGATCAAGACTTCGCGCCAGATCCCTGGTCCAGCCTTTGAATCGTCCGCGATCTTCCACTGGGACCCCCAACATTTCACAAATCACAATCGTCGGGAGCGGAAACGCTAAGGTGGCAATCACATCCATTTGTCCACGAGGCTGGACTTCGTCGAGCACGCTGTCGACTATCGCTTGCACGCGAGGACGCATCCCCTCAGCGACGCGAGGAGTAAAGGCTTTTGTCACCAGCGTACGTAACCGTGTATGATCTGGCGGGTCTTTCATCAGCATCCAATTCGTCTGCATTTGTAACAGCGGGCCTGGCCCACCTTGTGCCTGGACAAACTCCTCGAATCCTGTCCATGTGTACGGGTCGGCACTAAATCGCGCGGCATCGCGCAACACGGCGACACAATCGGCATAACGCGTGATCACCCAACGCCCGGCAAACTCGCTCCAGTGTACGGGGTCAGACTCGCGCAATCGATGGTAAAAGGGGTATGGGTCCATACGAAATTCGGGCAGGAACGGGTTGAACTCGACAGCTTCGCTCATGGCACCCTCCGATCAAACTGAAAAGCGTAGGGGCACGGCATTACCGCGCCCCTACAACATTCGCGCTCAAAAATACGATGGCAGACTATAGAAACGATGGCGCCTTATACTCACCAAATACCTTCCGCATAGCGTCAGAAATTTCACCGAGCGAGGCATACACGCGGACAGCATCAATAATGACCGGCATGAGGTTGCCGCCATCACGCGCGGTTGCCTCAACTTTATCAAGCGCGGCTTTTGCCGCGGCTTGATTCCGTTCAGCCCGCACGGCAGCGAGTTTCCTCTTCTGTTGTTCTTCCAGTGCACGGTCAATCTTTAACAGCTCACCCTGGTCATCTTCCTCAACGGTGAAGTCATTTACGCCGACAATGATTTGCTCTTTATTCTCAACGGCCTGCTGGTAGCGAAAGGCTGCTTCATGGATCTCGCGCTGTTGATAGCCAGCCTCAATTCCTTTGACTGCCCCACCCAGCTTGTCAATCCGCTCGATATATTCAACCGCTTTCGCTTCAAGCTGATCCGTCAACGACTCAATAAAATACGACCCTGCCAGGGGGTCGATGGTGTCTGCTACTCCTGATTCGTAAGCGATCACTTGTTGTGTTCGTAATGCAATCCGCACCGCATCCTCGGTGGGCAATGCGAGGGCCTCATCCTTCGAGTTCGTGTGCAACGAGTTCGTGCCACCCAGCACAGCGGCAAGAGCCTGAAGGGTTACCCGCATGATATTGTTGTCCGGCTGTTGCGCGGTAAGGGTCGAACCCGCCGTCTGCGCGTGCGTCCGCAACATCCACGAACGCGGATCTTTCGCCTTGAAGCGCTCTTTCATGATTTTGGCCCACAAGCGGCGGGCAGCACGAAACTTCGCGACCTCTTCAAAGAAGTTGTTGTGCACGTTGAAAAAGAACGACAACCGGGAGGCGAAATTGTCAACGTTGAGGCCGGTCGATACCGCGGCCTCAACGTACGCAATACCATCTGCCAGCGTGAACGCAATTTCCTGCGCCGCGCTCGAGCCCGCCTCGCGGATATGATACCCAGATATCGAAATCGTGTTCCAGTTTGGGACCTGCTCAGCACAGAAAGCAAAGATGTCGGTAATGATTCGGAGTGACGGGGTCGGCGGATAGATATACGTTCCGCGCGCGATGTATTCTTTCAGCAAGTCATTCTGAATGGTCCCGTTGACCTTATTCCATGTCACTCCTTGTTTATCAGCGACAACCAGATACAAAGCCAACAGAATCGAAGCCGTTGCATTAATCGTCATTGAGGTGCTGACTTTATCGAGCGGAATCCCGTTCAACAGGGTTTCCATATCGGCGAGTGAGTCGATTGCCACTCCAGCCCGTCCGACTTCCCCTGAAGCAAGTTGATGGTCGGAATCGCGCCCCATTTGCGTGGGTAAATCAAACGCAACCGATAACCCAGTTTGCCCTTGTTCAAGAAGATAGCGGTAGCGTTTGTTCGACTCTTCCGCAGTGCCAAAGCCGGCATACTGACGCATGGTCCAGAAGCGACCACGGTACATCGTCGGTTGCACCCCGCGCGTAAATGGGTACTGTCCAGGAAAGTTCAGCGCACTCGGATAATCGAGAGTTGCGGTATCGGCTGGAGTGTAGGCACGTTTGATCTCAATGCCTGAGGTGGTTTCGAAGCGTTTCTTCCGTTCAGGAGAACGCGCTAGGGTTTTCTGTACGACCTTTTCGTCCCACTCTTGATATCCCTTTGCCATATCGCGGCTATCGCTCATGTCCGTTCTCAACCTTTATTGCCCAAGAAATTTACAGTTCTCTGCCTACCGTAAATCTGGAAGGGAGACAACCCAGCTTAAACGCACGCAATTCGACATGAGACCTTCGGTACCTGCCCGCAGTCCTACGGAGAGCCCTAATGCGGTACCGGGAAAATAACCGAAAAATTTGCTCCTTGGTTCAGGACGCTCTGGACTTCAATGCGCCCGCCATGTGCCTCGACCAACGCTTTGGCGATAAAGAGCCCTAAGCCCGTTCCCTCAGCTTCGCGACTCGTCGTGCCACGGTGATATTTATCGAACAACAAGGGCACCTCTTCAGCAGCAATACCCGGCCCCGTGTCGGTAACGGTGGCTACCACTTCGCCGTTCCGCCATAGCGAACTGACCGTAATACGCCCCTCCTGCGGGGTGAATTTGAGTGCATTCGAGACCAGATTCCCCATCACACGGGACAACGCTAACGGATCACCATCAATCGTCGGCAGATCCGGTTGCAGTTCAAACTGCAGCATGACCTGTCGTTGGCGGGCTTCGGATTCATAGCGTTGACCAACGTGCATCAACAACTCGTTCATCTCAATCGGAGTTCTCTCCAATTTAAGATGACCTTCTTCAAAGAGGGAGAGATTCAAATAATTCTCAACCAACGAGAAAACGGTCTGCACGTTTTGTCGCAATTGCCGCAGATCTTTACTGCGCTGTTCAGAGGATTGCTGCTTTCCCTGCTCAAGCAGAAGGTCCGCGTAACCTAACACTACCGCAAGTGGACTCTTAATGTCATGGGTCAGCATCGTCAAAAACTCCTGCCGCTGGCGCTCAAGCGCTTTTCTGGCGGAGATGTCTCGCATTGTCGCAAGCACACCGATCGGGGTTCCGTCTGGATCGCAGCGCAGACGCGCTTGGATTTCCACTGGTATGACATTCCCGTTGCGATGAAGAACTTCAGTTTCAAACAGCGCCGATAATGACTCTCCAGCCAACGCCTGGCGGGTCCGCTCCTCGCTGAGCGCCACTGCCGCTGGCGTACAGACTCTACGGTAATGGCCGCCCACTAAGTCATGCCGTGACCAGCCTAACAGCACTTCCAATCCCCAGTTTACGTCAGTCACGATACCATCAAGCGTACAGGACAAAATTCCGTCACTGACATTTTCAAACAGTCCTCGATAGCGTTTCTCACTCTCGCGTAGCGCCTGTTCAGTACGTGCACGGGCGGCAATTTCGTTTTCCAGATCACTGTTCGCTTCCGCTAGTTGTGCAGTCCGTTCAACCACACGTTGTTCTAGTTGCTCATTTAAGGTGCGCACTTCATGCTCGGCTCGCAAACGTTCGGTAATCTCCCGTTCGAGTTCAGCATTCACCTCGGTCACCATTACCTCATGTCTTCGTGCACTCTGAGCAAATGCCATCGCTAGTCCGAGTAACAAGGCAATGCCGAGCCCCCCGACCAGGACGGCTTCGGGTAAGGAAGACGAGATGCTGGTCACAAGTTTTTGTTGTGGCCAAACACGTAACCGCCAGGCGGTGCCATACAAATCAATGTGCGTCTCGTATGCCATCTGATCTGCGTATGACGACGCAACATCTGGGGTCTGATAAATTGGGGTTCGGTCATTGAAGACGGCAACTCCGTATTCTGGGGTAACCCGATCATGCAGAATCGCGTCAAGCAGTTCCCGCAGGCGAAAGATACCAACAATGACTCCCGCGCCTACTTCTCCCTGAAAAATAGGAACAAAAACCAGACCACCCTGTTCGTGCGGAGACAGCTCGACAGCCGGAGTAAAAACCACTTCCCGGCGGAGATTCACCGCATCCCATGCCTTCCGCCGCTGTTCCGCAAAGAGCCAGTTGAGTTCTAATGCTGAACGATCATCAACGGCTGGGACCGCCCAGCGAAGGGATAGCCACTGATCGGCCCACGCAATCGCGTGGTACCCAGGAAAGTGACTCCGGTTCAGTTCAGCTTCAAACTCCCATTCAGCTTGCGACAGCCGACCAGCCTTTTCCCAGCGGCGGGCAATATCTACCAACGCAAGAACACGGGCCTGCATCTGCGAAGCAATGTCATTTTTTATGCTTGCCGCTTCTGCCGCAACGATCTGTTGGATGTGCGCCTGTTCCTGAATACCCAACTCCCACCAGAGGAAAAAGGCGACAGCGACACCCCACCCGCCAGCAAGCCAGGATGGCCAACGAGACAACGTCGACGTTGTTGCGTGCACGACAACCCCCTCTCAAACAAAGTTCTTCAAATTTTCCACCACGTTAAAGGACTCATAGGGAGATATCGGACGAACAAAAGAAAACTTTAATAGGTCTCGAAAACACAGCTGCGTTAATGCAAGCCTGTTGTTATACAACACCAACGTTAAGCTTCACTATGCCTTGCAACCCACGCATATTTGCCCTATGACAGCGTCACTTTTACCAAAGAGAATGCAAAGCTTGACGGCCAAAAGGAGGAGCCCATGATCCGTTTAGAATTCGTTCTGCGGCGCAAACCCGGCATGTCACGCGCGGACTTCCAGCGATACTGGCGCGACGTACATGGTCCTTTAGTGGCAAAACATTCGACGACCCTCAACATCCACCGCTATGTACAACTCCACACCTTAGCTGATCCTATCAATGACCAGCTTGCTGGGGCTCGTGGCACGATGGAGCCACCCTACGATGGCGTTGCCGAACTCTGGTGGACCAACCGCGAGGTACTTGCCTCGACAACCAACGCGGCAGGGCAAGCAGCAGCAAAAGAGCTGTTAGAGGATGAAAAGAACTTCATCGACCTGCCAAACTCCCCGCTCTGGTTCGCGTATGAATATCCGCAGGTTAATCCCTCAGAAGATATTGTCGCCCGAGAACACAGTGCGCTAGTGAAGCTCTTCTTTTGCCTTCGACATCATCCACAGCAAAGCCTCGACGAAGCGCAGTTGTACTGGCGCACCAATCATGGCCCACTCATTCGTGGCATTTCGCAAGGGATGCGAATGAAACGGTACTTGCAAGTCCATTACTACGAGGAAGGAGCGGCGCAACAGTTACGTTCTGTTCGTGGAACGACAGTGGCCCCCTACACTGGCCATGCCGAAGCCTGGTTCGACCGCGCTGATTTCGCTACTCTTGCGAATACGCCAGAAGGCAAACGCGCAATGGAACTGGCGGTTGAGGACGAGGCGAAGTTTATCGATTTTCCGCGATCCGCGATATGGATCGGCAAAGAGCGGGTGTTCATTGACCGAAGATGATGCGCAACTTATCCACGGTTCATACCGTGGACTATAGCACACCAGCCCCTTGGGCTCGCGAGCGCATCAAATCCAACGCGGAGAATCAGTGCCGGGAGCGAGACTCGAACTCGCACGCCTTTGTGGGGCGGTGGATTTTGAGTCCACTGCGTCTGCCAATTCCGCCATCCCGGCATATAGGGAAGTGGGCGGCATATTACCGGCAAGCATGGCCGTCTGGCAAGACCCACCGCGTCTTCGTTTGTCGAAGCGCTCTCATCAAGAGTCAAGGTACCGAACGCTCAATAGACATGACATGAGGGCAATTGCTTGTTGTGAGAAAAATTGGGGAGGAATGAATCTGAGCCCTGAGAGCGAGCAGCTGTGGGGGTGGTGGGGGGGGGGGGGTGCTACCCGCTCTCAGGTTGTTATTATTATCGCCACGAATAGGAAAAACTTTGATCTCTCGTAGACGCCGGTAACATTATGGAATCTCCGGTCTCTTCTCGCCAGTTCCTCTGCTTATCGACGATGAAGACTTTTCGGGCCAACTGATAAATTCAGATGGTCCAAGACATCCATCCCCAGCAACACAAGGCCTGGTTGCGGTCCCACCAAAACTCGGAGATCGCGAATTTCTTCGTCGCCTAAGCGAAAGGCCGGCAGCCGTCCGATCCAACTTTTTGTGATACCATTCACACCACGCAAAGTGGCTTCTTCTACTTTTTCTAATGCCAACTCTTCAGCAAGCGCTTGGTCAACCAGAGAGATTTGCGCTCCGGTGTCCACCAACATCAGGACATCACGCATCGCCCCGTCACTCTCAAGCTGCGCACGAACAAATTTTTGTGCTGGTCGATCATCAAAGGTCAGCAACGGAATTTCGCTTTCTTTCGCGGTCTCCTTCTTTGCTTTGTTCACTGCAATGGTCTTTGCATTCTCAAAATCTTTCGATGAAACGACAGAGTCCGAGAAATGCACGACGCCGTTTTTGTCTGTCCACATATAAATCTTACTCTGCGCCTCGGCGTATTCTGTACTGAGCACAAATGCAGTAGCAACACCAACCAGGACTAGCCCTATGGATGCGAAACGAGCATTGACGAAATGCGCAAAAGACTTTCTCCCGAACATAGTCTTCACCTCATGCCTTCACATCAGGATTTTTCTACGCACCGAGAGATCGGCATCTGGTAAAGAGTCTTAAATCATCGCGCGAGATGGGAGGCAGAGGCGAGTGCTCACACAGGAAGTAACAGGAGATCACTCTCTTCCGGGGCTCATACCCGTTGACCAGGTACGTCCCCGGAAGGCACTAGAGGTGCGGTAGAGCGAGGGACGAAGGACACTGAGAAAAACGTATGGGACGAATCTCTATTAAAGGGCATGCCTTCTTACGAGAGCAGGGTCCGGGCACTATTATAGTGAGACTTTCTCATGTTTGTTAAAAGTATCGACACGAAATGAAAAAACTGTACCGGGTGATACATACAGGAAAAAACGCTATGCTTTCAGCGATGGAGGGTTCCATGGTGAAAGAGTGTTGTTCTTACGTAACCGCACACGTGGGGTGCAGGCTACCGTGCTACGAGCGGAGGAGCAGTTAGGGGCAGGAGCGAGGGGGCTGGGCTTTTGCAGATGGCTGCCGAGCAAGCCGCAGTTAAGTAGTCCAACACGT
>JBFWXH010000050.1:0-53151 GCA_050187625.1 Binatia bacterium | reverse complement strand
TGGTATGGGGAAGCCGAATCTTGGATCTCGACAACGTCAAGCCAGGGATTCTCGCGCGGCGGTTGATAAAAGTGACCGTGGATACAAAGGTACTTCATGAAGGAAAAGTGACGAGTGAAGAGTGAAAAGGAACAAGGAAAAACTCAAGAAGCGCAAAACTTCTCTTCCTTCAGGGCTTTTTGACTCTTGATTTTTAACTTTCTCCTTCTCCTAGTTTATGAGTGCGAGCCGGTCTCCCCTCGTTCCAAGACAAATAACCCGGAAGATTCTCGAAAAAATTTGTCCTCTCCCGCCCCAGATCCTGTCCCTATCTCCACGCCTTCGGCAATGGCATTAAAACGGTCGACAATCACACCTTTCAGTTTCACGCCAGGACCAATCTCCGAGTAATCCATGATTACCGATTCCTCGATTTCGGCTCCCTTCCCAATACGGACCCCGTGCCCTAGCACGGAACGGCGAACATTCCCTCCTTCAATGCGGCAGCCTTCACCAATCAAGCTATCGGTCACATCACCAACAAAAAGACGTGTTGGTGGACCATCATAGATCGTTCCCAAGATTGGCCACTGGTTGTTCTCGAGATCAAAGGCTGGTGCGTCACCAAGCAAATCCATATGGGCTTGCCAGTACGCAGACAAGGTCCCAACATCACGCCAATACCCCCGCTCCTCATAGGCCTTCACGCCCGGGACTTCGTTACTTAAGAAGTCGTAGGCAAACACTTTCCGTTTCGGAAACAGTTCGGGAATAATTGCGCGCCCAAAGTCATGATTGGATGTACGTCGGGCGTCTTCTTGTAAAGCTTCGACCAACAGCTCTGTCTCAAACAAATAGTTTCCCATCGAGGCATAGGCACGCGCCGGATCCTTAGGAATTGGACGAGGGCGTTGCGGTTTTTCCTCAAAGCCCACGATGCGCTGGGTAGTATCAACCTCAATTACCCCAAAACTGGTGGCGGCGGCCAGCGGCACAGGCAATGCCGCAATAGTCACATCCGCACGTTGTTCACGGTGAAACTTCACCATCTGCCCAAGATCCATGCGGTAGATATGATCCGCCCCAAACACGGCAATCAAGTCGGGGCGAAAATCGCGGATCACATTGATATTTTGATACACGGCATCGGCTGTCCCTTGATACCAGGTTTCGCCTTGGCGCATCTGTGGAGGCACCACAGTAATGAAGGTATCGCGTAATCCGCCACCAATCCGCCAGCGCCAGGTTGACCGCAGATGTTCGATGAGGGACTGGGACTTATACTGCACGAGCAGGTAGACAGCATAGATGCCAGAATTAATGAAATTCGACAGGACAAAGTCGATGATGCGATGTTTTCCTGCAAACGGCACCGCAGGTTTGCTGCGTGCCTTGGTGAGTGGGAACAACCGATCGCCTTTGCCACCTGCCATAATCATCGCCAGAATACGTAGTCGGTTCATAACCATCCCCCATCACGCCAGAAATACCTGTTTAGCATCGGTTAGGAGTCGGACCGTTGTCTCTTCGCGTTCGGCTTCCGCGTACAGACGAACCACCGGCTCTGTACTAGAGACACGGACCAGGAGCCAGCGTCCTCCGTTGAGGTAGAGTTTCACTCCATCATGAGACTCCACATGCTCAACGCGAAGACCGGCGAGTTCCGACGGTGGAGCCGCCAGCGCCGCCTGCAGATGGGCCTGCTGCGCAGCAGACACCGGCACATCGTTCCGCAGCGGAAAGCGTGCGCCAACCCGTTCGAAGAGTTCGTGCAGTAATACCGCCAACGTCTTTCCTGTGCGCGCCACCATCTCGACTACCAACAAACACGCAAGAATACCATCCTTCTCCGGAATATGGCCACGAATCGACAACCCACCACTCTCTTCGCCACCAAGCAACAGTTCCCCGCGTCTGATCAGCTCTCCTAAGTATGTGAAGCCGACTGGGGTCTCGACAACGTCTAAACCGTGATGTTGGGCTACTGCGTCTACGAGATGGCTCGTCGCGATACTGCGACCAATCTTGCCGGTCAATTGCCGGTAGGTCACCAAGTAATCCGCGAGCAACGGCAGCATCAAATTTGGAGTGAAAAAAGTGCCGTCAGTATCACAGATACCAAAGCGACCAGCATCACAATCGCAGCTGACTCCCAAAGTCACTCCCCCTCGCTGTAAACGTGTGATCAGCTCTTCCATCGCTTCCGGGGCAGGTTCTGGTCGACCATAGCCAAAGTACGGATCATGCCCTTGATGGAACACTGGGCCAAGAACCCCCCATCGTTTAAGTAAGCAATCAAGGAAACCGCTCGCCGTTCCCCATAGCAAGTCAACGGCAATAGTCACCTCAGACTGTCGAATACATTCCACGTCGATGAGTTGCTCAATAGCATTTCGATATTCCTCGCCGATGTTCTCATCGACAACATGGCCAGCGCGCCGCGCCTGTTCAAGCGACATCCGCTCGACATACCCATTGGCGAGCCAGGCATTCGCACGGCGAGCAATATCTTGTGTCGTCTCCAGCAACACAGGTCCGCCCCACGCTGGTGAGAACTTAATGCCATTCCAACGATACGGATTGCGGCTGGCCGTAACGTTGATGGCACCGGACAGGCGTCGCCGCAGAATCTCAAACGCGACCACAGGAGTTGGCAGTGGTATAGTTGCAAAGCTCATGTGGACGCCGGCAGTCGCACATGCTTGAGCTGCAGTCTCCGCGAATTCACGCCCTAGAAAACGCGTATCATGCGCGATCAGGAAATGAGGGCGATTTCCGTCCTCGTCAGCAACGTGATCGGCAATCGCCCGTGCTACAGCGGCTACTCGTTCGTGGGTAAAATCTTCCGCAACGAGCCCGCGCCACCCGGCAGTATCAAAGGAAATGGGCCCAGGCACCTCTTCTCCCCGCTGCGTAGAAACGTGACGATAGAGTCCCACATACAGCCCAGCCGACCGAGTCCACGAGAACTCCTGTTGCATCGCGTTCTGTATGAGCCGTGACCACACCGGCTGATCACTAAAGACAGTTGTCGCTTCACGAACCGATTCTACCAAAGCCGCGGCCGTCGGTTCAGTAAACGTGAACCCAGTTCCCTGACCGCTCGTCCGATCAAACGGGATCACCGTATCTCTCAGCCCTCCTACGGCCCGCACCACCGGAATCGTTCCATACCGCTGACTATAGAGTTGCGTCAGTCCACACGGCTCATAGCGGGACGGCATCAGCAGTAGGTCAGCGCCTGCTTGGATTTGGTGCGCCAGCACATCGTCAAACCCGAGTTGAACTCCTACGAGTTCGGGATATCGCCGCGTCCACTCGAGACACAAGCGCTCATAGTAAGGTTCCCCTGAGGCCAGAATCACCAGTCGTATGGGCAAAGCAAGCAACTGGGGCAAAGCTGCAGCCACGAGATCTATTCCTTTTTGTTCGGTGAGTCGTGAAATCACCGCGGCCACTGGCGTCGACGGATCATGCGGCAGTTCGAATCGCCGCAACAGTTCTCTTTTACATGCGGCTTTCCCGCGCAAGTCAGACACCGTATAGCGCGCAGAGATCAGCGGATCGGTAGCCGGATTCCAGCCTTTGTAATCCACACCGTTTAAGATCCCGGTCAGCACCTGGCGACGCTCACGCAGAACTCCATCAAGTCCAAAGCCACCCTCGGGAGTACAGATTTCCCAGGCATAGGTTGGACTCACCGTCGTCAGATGATCTGCGTAATAGAGCCCAGCCTTCATAAAGTTGACCTCACCGTGAAACTCGATCCCCTTCGTCTGAAACAATGTGTGCGGAAGGCCGGTAATATCAAAAACCCACGAGGGAAAACGACCCTGGTACGCGAGATTGTGAATCGTAAAGACCGTGCCAGCGGCAGTCAGTCGGTCGTCAAGGTCCGGGAGAGAACGGAGATATGCTGGAAGTAACGCAGTGTGCCAATCATGACAATGGAAAATGTGAGGGAACCATGCGATATGTTCCGGCAATGCCAGCACTGCTCGACACAAAAAAATAAAGCGGAGCGCATTATCGGAATAATCCCCCGCTTCTCCACCATACAGTCCAGGGCGCGCAAAATACTCATCCTGCTCAATGAAGTAGACCGGCACGCGGACGCCAGCAGGCTGGTCCTCGCTCTCTCTTTTTTCCCCAAGGTACCCCTGCCACACTCGTGTTTTGCGCGTACCGAAGACCAAGGGCATCTCGACATCCTCAACAACGACCTGCATGGCAATGTTGCGATCACGAATCGCTTTATACAACGGCATCACGATCCGGACATCATGCCCCAAGGAGGCTAACGTATGCGACAGTGCTCCACAAACATCTCCCAGACCTCCAGTGCGAGCAAACGGCGTAACTTCGGCTGTCACAAAGAGAATACGCAACCGCTGGTTCACTCCTTCCTCCTACCTGTAAGACTATAAGAGGAGGAACTAACTTGGCAGCTCCAAAACGGTAGGATCAGGCCGACACCGTGAACAAAACCCTGAGTTCTTGCCTTCATTTTTACCATCCGGTCCAGAGCCTTACCACCACCAACTCTTCTTCTTTTTTTTCGCTACGTCGGCAGTCGCTAATAAAGCAGCTGGAGAACCCGGTTCTGGCTGCTGTTGCAGCTTATGGGCCTTACGCTGCTCGCGCCACGCTACTAACCCTCCAACAAACACGCCCAAAAGGAAAGGAATGCCTACCGCATAGGCAACCTTTGTAGTCAAATTCCATGTCAGAAAGTGCACTTCGATTTCTGAGGTGTTTTGGAGCGCAAAGACCAGCGCTAAAAGTGAGAGAACTAATGCGAGAATAACACGCCGAGACATACCCCACTCCTACATCGATATTTGTTCTATTATCAACGCAATTAGGGGAAAAGCAAAGGCCAGGAGAAGAAGGAGAAGAATGAACCGCAGGAGAGGAGATTGCCAGCGGTTTCCTTTGCCACGTCGACAAGCATAGGCCGCAAAGCGCGGAGCAGATCAGGCAGCGGCAGAAAACGTCTCTGTCGGCGGATTATGAGTCAGGCGCGGGTATGCAGCCTTTTCCTCGGCCTCGGAAGAACAGAAGGTCGGTACGATTTCTTGTAACAACGCGCGGAGCGCTTTCGTGCGCCCTTGGGTCGCGAGCCATTCTAATTCGGTCAGCTCTGTAGCTAACAAGGCCAGTACCGGCTCCCATAGCAACTGCACCCGATTGATCTTTTGTACCCCTGAGGGTTCAATTTTCTCGTCCGCGCCGACCAATTCTTCATACAACTTTTCTCCTGGTCGGAGGCCGGTGAAAGAGATCGGAATGTCTTCCGGAACAAAACCAGAGAGGCGAATCAGATGACGTGCCATATCAAGCACGCGAATTTGTTCGCCCATGTCCAGGACAAAAATCTCTCCACCAGTTGCCAGCGTTGCCGCTTGTAGTACAAGTTGTGATGCTTCAGGAATCGTCATGAAATACCGGGTGATATCGGGGTGAGTGACCGTTACCGGCCCACCTTGGCGGATCTGCTCCAGGAACAGAGGAACCACACTCCCATTACTGCCCAGGACATTGCCGAAACGCACAGCGCAGAATGTGGTCTGTCCGCATGCGGCCGGGTCGTGCGCTATCGCTTGCACGAACAACTCGCCTACCCGTTTACTCGCACCCATGACATTCGTGGGATTCACCGCCTTGTCAGTCGAAATCTGCACAAACGTTTCGACGCCGTGCTGGACGGACAATTCACACAAACGACGGGTGCCGATAATGTTATTTAATACCGCTTCGCCTGGATGTCGCTCCATCATCGGTACATGTTTGTACGCCGCAGCATGAAAAACGATCTCAGGAGTATGCCGCATAAAGACATCATGTAATCGCCCAGCGTTAGTAATGTCGACTAACAACGTTGTTCGGGAACGCCCAGGTACCTTCCGTTGCAGCTCCATTTCAATATCGTATAGTGCGCTCTCGGCTTTATCCAACATAAGCAATGCCTCAGGCTCACACCGTGCAAGTTGTCGGCACAGTTCCGAACCAATAGAGCCCCCGGCTCCGGTCACAAGCACCCGCTTCCTATGCACAAAACGCCGTACCGGTTCGAAATCGGTTTGTATGGGAGGCCGCGCCAACAAGTCCTCCAACGCCAGATCGCGAATTTGGTTGACCGTCACTGTCCCATCGATGATATCTGCCAGATTGGGCAGGGTTTTTATAGGTATTTTAAAGGGTTCCAGTGTCTTAACCACAGCGCGCAGACGTATAGGCGTCTCGCTCGGCATCGCCACCAAAATCTCATCGGGTTTCTCTTGCGCAAGAATATGCGACAGATCCTTATCCGTACCGAGAACCGGAATCCCATGAATCCACATGCCCGTTTTTACCGGATTGTCATCGATGAATCCTATCGGTAGGTAAGCTTGCAAACGCCGCCTTTTCATATCGGACACAATGCGTTCACCCGCATCCCCGGCACCATACACTAACACCCGTTTCCGCTGCCCACTCGCACGCCATTCAGCAATCAGGCACAGCACCAAGCGCACGCCACCCAGCAAGCAAATCAGAAATACAGCATCGATAATCAACACCGAGCGAGGATATGACAATCCTGACGAGCCTGCTTCCATGAAAGTAGCGAAACCGACCGTGCTAACCACAACCGCCGCAATAATATTTTGCAGTTCCCAGGTTCCAGAGTAACGCCAGAGACTTCCATACAGACGAAAGAGAAAGAAAATTCCTCCTCGAATGATCATGAGCCAGAGGAGTCCCTGCTCAAACAGTGCAATGTATCGCACGGGGACCTCACCATCAAAGCGGACAGCAAAGGCCAAACCGTGCGCAATCAACACCAGCACGAGTTGAATCGTAATCAGAAAAAAATAGCGAGATGCTCGACGATAAGAGACCATACACGGCTATTTATGCCGCAAGGCGACCATTTTGCATGGTGCGTATGCGAGACTCAACCCCAAAAATTTCTTCTATCTGGCAACAAACCCGCTCAAACTGCTCTGCCGTCATGTGCGAATATAAGGGTAGAGCTAAACCTTCATGACTCGCCTTCATAGTGTTGGTCAGCGGTGAACTGACCCGCAATGGAACCCGCTGAAAAGCGGTTTGCATGTGTACTGGTGGATAAAAGTACCGTTTTGTCTGGATGCCTACTTCTTTGAGCGCGTAATGCATTTCATCGCGCGTCCGCTGGGCTTGCTCTGAAATAAAAAGCACAAAGTAATTGCCGCTCGTCGTTCGGTCAGCAGGAAATTCCTGCAGCCAACATCCGGGCAGATTCCCCAGTCGCTCGCGGTACGCGGTGATCCACTCGAGACGGGAGCTAATTAAGGCGTTGATATTACGAAAAGAGCTGAGCCCAACCGCGGCATTGAATTCTCCCATCCGGGCAGACAGGCCACAATACAGCATATCTTCGCCAGTAGCAGGATCTTTGCCATAGTCGCGCATCGACCGTAACCGCGCAGCGAGAGTATCGTCATTCGTCGTAACGATTCCTCCTTCTATAGCAGTCACTACCTTTGTCGGGCTTAACGAAAACACTTCACACGTGCCAAAGCCACCAGCGGGGACACCACGATAGGTCGCGCCCAGCCCCTGTGCGCTGTCAAAATATACGGGAATGCCCTTACGCCGACCTAGGTCCAGCAAGGGTTCCACATCCGGTGGCAAGCCATAGATATACACTGGGCAGATTGCTGCCGTTTTCGGAGTGATGTTTCGTTCAACATCTTCCGGATCAAGCGTACAGGTTCCAGGTAGACAGTCACAAAAGACAGGAATCAAATGGTTCCACACCAGCGCCTGCGCCGTGGCGGCAAACGTGAACGACGGAACAATCACTTCGCTCCCCGGTGGTAAGTTCAATGCTCGTGGCACCAACATCAGCGCCGCCGTGCATGAAGACAGGGCAACAGCATGACGAGTACCAGACCAGCGACACACTTCTTCCTCAAAGGTCCGGACGGTCGCACCAACGGTGACGATGCCTGATTCCCAACTTTCTCGTAGGAGTTCTTCAACCGCGACCAACGAAGGAAGCGTTGGATAAATGATAGAGAGCGGTTGAGAGAGTTTTTCTTGGTTTGCCATAGACTTCTACCCAGGTTGTTAGGCGCTCTTCTTGAGCTGCTCGTTGCGGACGATGTTGAGGCGAGGGGTCTCGCCACGGCTTTTCGTTTGCTGAATAGCCTGGGCTGGATTTCCCACCCAGGTTGTCCAGGCAGGGATATCTGAAATCACCACTGCCCCGGCTCCGACGATAGCCCAGTGACCGACAACACGTTCAGGGATAATCGCGGCACCAATGCCAAGAAAGGCTCCGATACCCACCTGAACATTGCCACCAAGATGGACGCCTGGGGCAATATGGGCATGCGAGCCAATGGTATTATGATGATCTATGCTACAACTCGTGTTGAGAATAACATTGTCGCCGACACAGGTTCCGGTATTAATAACCGCTCCGGCACACACCATCACGCCGACACCAAGACTCACATCGGGAGCAACGACAGCCGTCGGGTGAATCGCATTGACAAGCGTTTCTCCGCTCTCCTGGAGCAAAGCAAAAACGCGCGCACGAATAGCATTGTCGCCAATAGCAATGATAGCACCGTCATGCGCGATATTTGGCAGATCACGCAGAGTCCCTAACACTGGCAATCCCAATACGACTCGGCCTTGCAGGCTCAACCGATCATCAACATACCCCAACGGTTGAAATGCCTCACCTCGCCCTTGCCGGTGCAATAATATGTCAGCCACAACCTGGGCATGCCCCCCGGCACCAATAATAACAACGCGCATATCGCGCTCCTTTTGTAAGATTTTCCCCCGACCTGCAGTAAGGTTAGTTCACAAAAAAATGGGCTCTTGAGGGTTATCGACCGATCCCATACAGATTTTAGGTTTTTTCTGGATTATTTTTGCAGACTCTGTAGATTGATTGCTTGAAGAGCCCGATTGATTCCCCATAAATTCTTGCGCTGTAACATGCCCAGGCTGGTTAATCCCTTCCCGACGAAAGATCTTTCCGATAGTCATGAGTAATATTTTTACATCGAGCCATATCGATCTATTGTCCACATACCAGACATCCATGATAAATTTTTGCTCCCAGGTCACCGCATTCCGTCCGTTCACTTGGGCCCAACCCGTGATACCAGGTCGCACATCGTGGCGCCTCATCTGCTCGGGCGAATAACGTTCAAGATACTGCATAAGTAATGGCCGTGGACCGACCAAACTCATGTCTCCTTTCAGTACGTTCCATAGTTCCGGCAATTCGTCCAAGCTGGTGCTCCGCAAGAATCGGCCAACAGGCGGCAAACGCTCGGCATCTGGCAACCACTCCCCCTGAGAATCACAAGCATCGGTCATGGTGCGGAATTTGTAGAGCATAAAGGGGGCACCATACAGGCCTGGGCGTTGCTGGCGGAAAAAAATCGGCGCCCCGAGTTTCACTCGCACCAGAACAGCAATAAGCACAAACAACGGTGCCAACAGAAGCGCCGCCGGGATAGTCAGGGCGAGGTCAAAGACGTGCTTCCACCCCGTCACAGACCTACAAGTCTGGAGTTTGCATTGCCCAACCTCTTGGAGTAAGGTAACAAACTGTTGTGACTGGCATTGGCGGTTAAAGTGTTCCACGACATACGCCCGTGCATTTTTTCCCATACACCTCGCCCGTTCGCGGTCGCGACTTAAGGTAAGCACCGCCTCGGCCAAAGCTGTCGCGTTGCCAGGTGGAACAAACACGCCGGCACTCGCCTCTTCTATAACCTCACGAATGACACCATCGATTGCCAACACCGTTGGTCGTCCCGCTGCCATGTAATCAAAGACTTTGTTGGGATAGGTCGTCCGAAACAGAGGAATATTCTGCAGAATAGCAACACAGAGATCCGATGCGGCAAGCATCACCGGCATGGTCGATTTCGGCTGAGCCCCGGTAAAGACAACATTCGTCAGTTGTCGCTCCCGGGCGTACGCTTCGAGCGCGGCGCGTTCCTTACCATCACCGACGAGAAAAAAGCGGATGTGCTCGTGTTGCCGCAACTGTTCCGCGGCTTGCAGCAAGACCAGGAGATCATTCGCTACCCCCAAAGCCCCTGCGTAGGTCACCACAAAGGCATCATTGAGGTTCCAGCGTGCGCGAACCTCCGCTCCGGTCGCCTCGGGGGCAAACATGCGGGGATCAACGCCATTGGCAATAAGGCTCACTTTTTCTGCTGGGACATTCTTCACAATGAGATAGTTTCGATAGGCTGGCGAGTTGACGAGAAGATGCGTCGCTTGGGAATAAAGAAAAGATTCCAACCGACGAGATAACCAGATCAGCAGCGGATTTTTCAGTACTCCCATCTCTACGGCAAACTCTGGCCACAAATCGCGAATCTCCAGTAGGAAGGGTCGCCGCCGGAGCAGCGCCACGAGCCACGCTGATACTGCCTGAAAAATCGGCGGGGAGGTTCCCATAACCAGATCGACCGGCCCAGCGCGAAGTCCTGTCCATACAGCAGTGCACATAAAACTGACGAATGAAATAACCCGCCACACAAAACTATGGTGCAATGCAGGATAGGTGTACGCCCGCAACACCCTCATCCCGTTATTGTTCTGTTCAGTTACCAGCCTGGCGTTCTGCGCCGCGGCTTGTCCAGTGAGATAACTCACGTCACTGGCAACAATAGAAAATTCATGCCCAGCCCGTATGGCATACTGAGCGAATTCGTAATGCCGTGTCCCCCCAGGTTCATTAGCACCGACAAAAGCTTGATGAATTAACAGAACACGCATAGCCTAATTTTAGCTCCCTTCCCGCTGGTTACTCCTGGAAAGAAAAGCTGCTGCTCTTTCAGCATCTTTTACCAACGTAAAGTCTCGTAGCCTTCAAAGCGCAAAGGGTGGAGCAAAACAGGATGTGATTGAAATTTATCGATCAACACGCGACGCTTTCCTGCTAGGGATTCATAAGAGTCCTGGCCCTGTGTTGTCTCTATGGCATCAGTCTGACACCCAGTCATCGATCTCGCACCGCCGTGCTTTAACCCAATATATGACAGGGCCGAGGCTTCATAATAGGAAAATGCCTGCGACAGAAGCACTGCACGTGCCCGCTGCTCCGGGAGCCTAGCTTTTGCAACCACTGCATCAAGTAAGCGTTGGCTCTTCCAGACTTGGTCAGTGATGAGCCCAAGATATTCAGGCCGCGTAAAAGGAAGATATTCACGCGGCTGCATCGTGAACCACGGCGATTGTGGCATGATTACTGTCCAGAAGTGTTCCCAAAGCTGATAATAGGCCAGTAAATCTCCGGCAGCATCGACCCCAACGGCCTTCTCACACCATTCACGCAGTAGAGCATCAACATCGAGCGTCGGGTCCCACTGAAGCTTAATCGCAATATACAGTTTCGGCCCTTCTCCCCAGTTGGGATACGCTTCAGCGTACATCGCGCGGACACCGTGCGCGGCACCATAACGATAATAATCTGCCATCGTGTGAAAGTAGACGCGAGGAACGCAGTACGGAGTCCCATAAATGTAATCATACCAGCCAAACTGAGTAGAAGCACGCTGCCATCGGTCAGAAATTCGTTGTCCTTGTGTTCTGATAGTCGGATCGCTCCACTTCAGCCGATCGTACGTCAAAAAAGGCACAATACGGGTATGAACCGTCCCGTCCTTTGGAGGTTGCGCAACCTCGCGGTATGCCAGGCAACCAAACCATTTGTCTGGGTAACGCTGCAGGACCCGCGCCACTACGGCATTCGCCCACGTAAAATAAACATCAGAGGAATCGCGAAAGCCGATGAAGTTTTTGCGGACTCCCTCCGGTCCTCCACAGAGATGGCACTCACAGTAGCCTTTGCCATCATTGACCCCGAGAGAATAGGAGGTCGCCTCGGGATGTTCAGCGAAATACTGGCAAATGTTTTTCACCGCCTCCGCTACTAAATCTGGAGCCGAGAAACACGGTTGCCACCCCTGCGTCTTGTTCTCTGCCGGCAGGTAGCGTTCGCCATTCAACACGGGAAAGAAATGCGGATGGGTTTTCGTATATTGCTCGGGAGGAAACAATCGAAACAAATTGTGGTGAAAATCGAGATGAAGGTGTTGACGCTGTCGTCGTAGCCACGTTTGCTGCATTTTTCCGCGCAGGCCACTACACCAGCGCGAAAAGAACAGTGGCTGCTGGCGGACAGGGATCATCGGAACCGCAAGAGTCTGGGACTGTGGCACATACTCTCCTTCAGGCCCAGGAAAAAGCCAACGGATACCAAGATAACGTTCAAGGAAATCGTACACACCGAACTCGGTCCCCCACTCAGTCGCCCCTTGGATGAGAATGCTCTGTACATCTGGAAAATCAATGACAAAACCATCCCCTGATACTGAAGAGATGAGTTCACCTCGCGAAGGCACTTGCTCATCTGAACCGATTTGAATGCAGGCCGTGCCCTTCTGGGGTTTTTCTTCAAGTGATATGGCAACCCCCGTCACTCGTTGACAGTATTGCACAAGCAGTTCTGCTGCCGTCCGTACTGGTGAATTCTTCGGCGCACTACAGCACACAATTGCGCGCCACTCTCCCTTGTCAAAGAGCATGACGGATGGAGTTTCACATCCCTCCCCCCACACGGTATTCAGAAAGGCGAACTGCAACGTCGCACCAGCAGTCAGTTTCAGAAAAGATCGACGTGTGACAGGAACATATCGCAGGGCAGATGCAGGTTCGCAATGACCGTCACGTTTGGCCACGCTGGGTTACCTCACGTCACAGTGGCGGTCATGAGAGCCACTTGAGACGGCTACTCCGTCTCCACGAGTCACAGGTTGGCACGAAACAGAGAACGTAGGAGAAGAGGGCATGAGATCTTCGTACAACGCCAGCAACTTCTGCTCTTCTCGCGCCCAGTTATAACGCTGCACGACAGCTTCTTTTCCCCGGCGCCCCATGGCTTCAGCTTCCTGGGGGTGAGTCATGATGTATGTGATGGCGTCAGCAAGGGTCGACGGCTCAAGGGGGTCTACCAACAAACCGCACCTAGCGTCCTCAATAATCTGCCGCCAGAGAGGAAAATTCGACGCGATCACAGGGATACCAGCCGCCATGTATTCAAACATTTTGACGGGATACGACACCTGAAACCGTGGTTCAGGGCGAAGCAAAATCAGTCCGGCCTGCACCTTCCCCAATACGTCGCAGACTTGAGGTCGATCTATCCAGCCGAGTTCTTCGACGCGGGTCCACCCTGGCAACCGGACAACTTGATCACGAACAGTGACCGGATTAAATGTCCCTCCCAATTTGAGTCGAGGACGAAGGGTTGCAGGAACCCTATGGATCGCGTCAACCATCTCATAAATTCCACGTTCGGGAGCAATGCCTCCCACGTAGGCGACCGCGGGTTCACGCTGTTGCCATTCTTTCCCTGAAGTCACTGAGAGTTCTTCAAGCCGAGGAAAGTTTTGTACCATCGTCACCTTGTTATTGTAAGGGGCAAACCGCCTCGCAATCGCCGGTGTTGCTGGGACAAGTGCGGAAAACCAGCGGGCGGCAGAACACTCTACCGCTTCGACAAGACGAGCTACAGGTCGTCGAAACCACCTCGGCAGATAGTACTTCGACAACACCGTTTCGGGAACATCTTCGTGAATATCGTATACAACCCTTTTCCCACCACAGCCCAGCAACAATCCTACGGGGATCAGTTCCGGATCGTGAAAATGGTATACGGAAGCATTAAGTCGACGGGCTTGGCTATACACATGCCAGGTCGATCGCAGGACACGACCGAAACGATTCTTCGCTTGGGGATGTGTTCGAACAGTTACACCGTCAATCGCCTCATCATGGCCATGTTGTGCAAGGAGCGTCACATCATACCCTGCCCGTGCCAGCGCGATACACTCTTTAACGAAAATACGCACGTCCAAGGGGAAGTGCACCGTAGTAAGATGGCATACCAGGCCCCGGCTCCCATCCGTCCGCACGATTGATACCGGCACTCCATTTTTGTCCTTGTTCATAGGCATGAATCACCCCCATACAGGCAAACAACAAACGATTGTCAGTCAAATCACCTGATACACATGCATTAATCAACAAGAATACGTAGACTGCTGCCAACGTGAACCCCACATAAGGAAGCCTCTCGTTATTTTGTTCGTTAAGAATTGCTCGCAACTTCCCCCAAACCACAACGGTGAGATACAGGAGAGCCCCCATCCCCAGTATTCCGAGCTCGGCTCCCGCCTCGAGAAAAATGTTATGCGGATAATCGCCGCGTTTGTCGTCAACACTTCCATACACACTGCTAAAGCCACCAACACCCTGCCCGAGGAAAACACCACGCACCCCACTCATCGACTCCAGGGCTGCCTCCCACCTCCCGGTCCGCTCTCCTATGTCACCTTCCTGCAGTAGCTGAATACGCCAAAAGAACGTCTCGAAGTAGCCGGAAAAGTGATACACAATATTTATGCCGATTATGAAGCACGCGACAATGGTAGCCAGGAGACGCCCTTTTATCCCTACCTTACGCTTCGCCGCGTGCTGTTTTTTCTTTCTTCGGACGAGCAATGCTAACGATAGGACTATGAAAATGCTTACGATCAGCGCGATGACCGGGCCTCGCCCTCCCCCCATAAACAGGCTCAGTAGCAGGGCAATTAGTATCGCCACACAGAGACACGTGCCTATGAATCGGCGGCCTTGGAGGAGAAAATAAAAAATAACACTGAGCAACGCGAGTCCGGTGACTCTTCCTAAGGCAAGATAATTTGACCCGAACGCCGAACGGAATCCTCTCTCGCCAAGACCAATTCCGCTCGAAAGAACGTCAGCAAACATGAAGAGGGCTAAGCAGACAAACACGGCCAAAAATCTTCCTATTGCCGCCTGCTGGTGAAGAAAAAACCACGGGGCAAAAAAAGCAATTGAGACCAAAACAAGAAACCGCGAAGCCTTTGCCATGCCGTAAGTTGGAGCTGAGGTATACCCGAGACTCAACACCATCAGCAAACACAACACGAGATAGGGAATAACGATAGGCAATGACATATGCGTCGCCCGGACGTTTCTCGCCAGATACTGATACCCGATACTAAAGAGAACAATAAAACCAAGCAGTACCGTCAAATCGAAGGAGCCGGAGAGAACACTACTTAATCGCGCGTCTCCCTTGTATGTACCTGCAGTAAGAAACAGCGCCAGGCCGATTTCAGGCCATCGACATATTGCTAAACACAGCAGTCCGAGCAGCGATCCAATCAGCAGGACAGATCCTACCGGTGTCGAGGTTACCGATGCGATCAGCGCTCCGATGCTGCCGACAAAGACCGCCACACCACCAAACACAGCAATCCGTGATCCGGAAGAATCGAAGGCTTTCATTGTGCCTGCCTCTTGAGGATCCGGTTCTCAACTTCGATCGTCCATGCCACATTCAACCAGCGTAACACCATAAAGTAAGCGGCAAACAATAGTGTCTCGAGCATGCCAATACATCCCAGCATGACTATAGGGACCATATCCATTCCGTAGAATTTCCTGATACTCCACCCCACACCTACAGCACCAAAATTGAGGGTGCAAAATTCAAAAAAATGATATCGTGAAACATGAACCCACCCTGCCTTGTACAGGTAGCCGATCGTCGTTATCCCAAGACTACTCATTCCTAAAGTAAGCCCTAAAGCGAGCCCAACACTACCAAAGCCGACGATAACCCCTGTTAGCGAAGTCACGATGGTTACCGCCAGAGCAACGTAGATATTGCAAGTATTAATAGCGCGCTCTTCGATAGCGTCGATAATCGACCGAAAGGTGACATACAGAAAATACGGGACAAAACCCAGAAACATAATACGCGAGAGAAGAATCGCGTCGTAATAATCAGCTCCTAACCAAATATGAATGAGGGTATCAGCCCACAACATGAGCTGAAGCGAAACAAACGTCCCAGTGTGCAGGACAAAAACGAGAAGGTCACCAATGCGTTGGCGAAGAAATGCTGTCTTGTGATCGGCAAAGAGCTGAGCCGCTTTTGGGAGCAGAACAACTCCGAGTGCGGCTAAGCACGCCTCGGTCATAGTCAGAAATAACTGACCGATAGAGAGTTCGCCGACTGCTTTGAGTGACAAGACGTAAGGGGCCAGAAAAGGACCCGAAGCAAAGATTGCTGCTAAGGCAGAGGTTCCAGGAACCCGCGGCACCCCATAGCGCAGAAGGGTTTTCATACTTGCAAGTGCTGATTGCGGGCGAAGACTAAGGTGTTGGCCATGCCACAGCAATGACCCAAGCGGGATGAGTGCAAGGAGATAGAGTCCTCCCATGAGCGCGAGGATCTGCGAAATTGACGCGACCCCGGCAAACAACTGAACAATGACGACCGGGCCGAAGGCCACAATGGCCAATTGCCATAGATTCGCCGTATACATCCGCCCTACTCCTCGGTAAAAGCCATACAAGAGGAGATAAAAAGCATATCCAATCGCCATAAATACCGTGACCGGGAGAATGGACTGCACGTCAGTCTGGACGAAGGATGAAAGAGGAACCACCCGAAATACGACCAGTCCACCACTCAAGAGCGTAATGCTGGTGAGCACCACCAGCATTACGCCGCTGGTCAGAATTTGCAGTTGCTTGTTCTCTCCGCGTTCGGTCGCAATGTACCGTGCAACTGCGGCTCCCATACCGAGAGAAAGACAAGGAGTAATTACCGCAAGCATACGACGTGAGAGGGCATACAATCCAAACCCGTCTGGCCCAAGCCCTTGCGCGAGAGCTCGGGTCACGAGAATGAGAGATCCCGCAGTGACCAATGACGTCCCTGCGGTAACAAACAAGTCTCGAAGGAAAGGGCTTGGAGCAAAAACCTTACGCATGGCAGGTTACGCGGCCTCGTCTCTAACTCCACGTGAATAGAACTCTTTCAATGTACGAACGACGTATTGCTGCTGCACGGCCCTGAGTTCTGGGTAAATTGGAAGGGCCAAGGTTTCACGTGCAGCTGCTTCAGCATAAGGAAAATCTCCTAACCGATACCCCAGGGCCGAGAAACACTCCTGCATGTGCAACGGCAGTGGATAATAAATTTCTGTCTCCACGTCCTGCTCTTTCAAGTACATCTGAACGCGGTTACGTTCTGGAAGACGGATTACAAACTGGTTATAGATGTGCCCCGGTACATCAGCAGGCAATTGCACGATCTCGGACAAGCCTGCATTAATAAACAGCTTTCGATACTGTTCCGCGTTATGCCGTCGCGTCGCTGTCCAGGTTGGAAGATGGCGTAACTTCACTCGCAGTACCGCTGCTTGAAGTGCATCAAGGCGAAAATTGCCACCAACGATACGATGGTAATATTTTGGTTTCCCCCCGTGAATGCGCAATAACCGGAGTGTCTCGGCAATGCGTTCGTCGTTGGTGATCACCATGCCACCATCACCGAAGGCTCCGAGATTCTTGCTTGGGAAAAAGGAAAAACCGCCCATCGAACCCATCGTACCAGCTTGTCTCCCCTGCTCATCCCACGCGCCAATCGCCTGGGCAGCATCTTCAATGACGACAATGTTTCGAAACCGTGCGATGTCAAGGAGCGGGTCGAGATTTGCGCAGTACCCAAACAAGTGGACAGGGATAATCGCTTTTGTCCGTGAAGTCACTTTTGCCGTGACGGCAGTGCTATCGATGTTAAAGGTGCACGGATCGATATCAACAAACACCGGGCGTGCACCAAGCCGCGCAATCGCCCCCGCTGTAGCAAAGAAAGTGTATGGTGTCGTGATGACCTCGTCTCCGGCACTTACGCCAGCTGCCATCAAACTAATCAATAGGGCATCGGTACCAGACGAAACCCCCACAGCAAATCGTGCACCACAAAAAGCGGCAATCTCTTCCTCTAACGCAGCAACTTCAGGCCCAAGAATAAAGTGTTGAGACTGACAGACACGATCAATCGCCTCGCGGATTTCTTCACAAATAGTTGCGTACTGTGCTTTAAGATCGAGTAATGCAACTTTCATCGAGCCACAACCTCCTGCCCTACCTTGTGATAGGTTTTGCCACAGGACCGACATTGCCCGAGCCCTTCTTCCGCCGTGAAATCGATACGATTGCCGCATTGGCACATCCACCCGATAATGTGCCCTGGATTACCGACAACTAACGCATAATCAGGGACATCCTTGAGGACAACCGCACCCGCTCCAACAAAAGCATACTGGCCGATGGTGGTTCCACACAGAATCGTGCAATTCGCCCCTAAAGAGGCACCTCGTTTGACGAGAGTTAGTCGATACTCGTTTTTTCGTTCTATCTCACTGCGTGGATTAATGACATTGGTGAAAACCATCGAGGGTCCACAAAATACCCCATCCTCAAGGGTCACCCCTTCAAAGACCGAGACGTTATTTTGTAATTTCACATGGTTCCCAATTGATACACCGCGAGCGACAAAAACGTTCTGGCCAACACTGCAGCCCTGGCCGATCTGTGCCTCTGGCATGATGTGACAATAGTGCCACACACGCGTTCCTTCCCCGATGCGTGCCCCGTCATCCACAGTTGCGGTGGGGTGGATAAAAACGTTCGCAGTCGAGGGTGCCGGTGTAGGTATTTCAACAATCGCTTCTTTTGTCCGCGGTTGTCGCTCCCCTTCCAATGCATCTTGACACCGCTGTAATACGGTGAGCACTTTGAGGGCTTCCTGCCCGTCCGTACGTGGCGTTGCTCGTGTGACAACACAGTCAAGGAAGTGGGAACACTCCGAGTGAAGTGGCTCGTGCGATTCAACCGGAACGCACTCCGCTTCCTTACGGCTCGGAATCGGCAAGTTTCCCCTCCAGTCGATGGTGTGCGGGTAGAGCATGAGCTTGTCTTCCAACTCAAGATCGTTGAAGACAGCCATTTTGCGGTCTCCTACCACGACCAACCGCTGCTCTTTATAGGGATGTAGCCATGACACAAAAATGTGCCCACAGACACCGCTGGGGAAGTTGAGGCAGGTCACCGTGACGTCGGCGATTTGCTGGTGCAGATAGTAGCCACCTTGCGCCTGCACGTGCTGCGGTTCTTCCCCGACTAATCCGAGCATGACAGAGATGTCATGTGGCGCAAATGACCACAGGATATTTTCCTCACGACGGATACGCCCTAAATTGAGCCGTTGCGAGTAAATATACTGTAAACGGCCAAGCTCTCCGCTATCGACCAACGTTTTCAACTTTAACACTGCCGGGTGGTACCAGAGCAAATGCCCAACCATTAACACTCGCTTTCGTTGTTTGGCAAGATCAATAAGCTCGCGACCATCAGTTGCGGTCAAGGCCAACGGTTTTTCGACAAAGACGTCTTTATCGGCAAGAAGTGCGTGCCGGACTAACGTTGCATGCTGAGCGGCTGGGACTGCAATAGCAACCCCCTTGATCAGGGGGTCACGCAAAATGTCAGCATATGCAGTTGTCGTCTGCACCCCGGAATATTTTTTCTGAGTAGTAACAAGAAGTTTCTCATTACTATCACAAACGACTCGTAACACCCCAAGTGCGTGAAAGTTGCGGACGAGATTCATGCCCCAATACCCAGCACCAACAATGGCAATCCCTGGAACCTCATTCATAGTGACTCCATCATAAGGATCTTCTTGATTCTTTATGGGTGAGGCTGTTGAATTTTCCCATCTCGCGTCGTCCCCGGAGGCATTGCAGAGGATGACGAGATAGGCGACTCCCCCAGTGATGCGTAAGCACGCTACAATAGGTTTACGGGCATCGTATACTAACTGTCTTTACCCTGTAAGACTGAAGCGTTCTGTAGTCGTCAGACCCGCATCTCCCTCACACAAGGGTATTCGGCAAAAGACGAGAAAACTTTAGCCATGAGATTTGCGTTGCGACTGCTGGTTGCCGCGTGAGCCGATACGATCAGCCCGCAACAGCACTACGGAGAACCTTTACTGAGACAGAGCGGTAGTCTTTTCTGCGAGTGCCGCCTCATGTTTTTGCAGCGTTTTATCCCCAGGCTTCACCGCTAGTGCCTGACTATAGGCGTCTTGTGCCTTCTCAAAAGCCGACAGCTGTTCTTCTGTAAGCCCCAGTAAACTCAGCGCCTCTACGGAATCTGGCCGCAGCTCCGTGGCTTTCCGTAACCACAGCACCGCTTGGTCAAATGCCTTCTCTCGAAAATTCAGGGCGCCTAGCCGGTACGCTGCGTCAAACGAATACGGATACTGCTGAGTGACCTCTTGCAAAATCACTTTCGCTTGTTTCTGATCTCCCGCTTTCAAAGCTCCATCAACCAGAGCCAACCACAGAAGCGTCGGCTTTACCCCATGCGCGATGCCCTGGGCAATGAGCATTCGTGCTTCAGTGAAATCCCCCCTAGCCGCCAAGATCTCGACGATGAGGACCCGGTATGCCGTGGGATGTTGAGGAACCAACGTAATCGCCTGCCGGAGAAGTGGCTCGGCTTTGTCTTTTGCATTGGCCCGGACATACCCTAAGCCCGCCTCTCGCAAATAGTAGGCACGTCTCAGTCGAATCGGCTCTTGCCCCGCTGCCTGTGCGTACACAGCTGCCTGTTCAAGCGGACGCTGAAGCTCACCGTACCATTCTGCGAGACCCTCAACAGCGCCTTCATGTCCAGCCACTACCGCTCGCTGCAATCCCTCGTCAACCGCAGCCAGTTCAGCAGCATCTAGGGAAGCAATCTCGTCCGTTTCAAGGTAGGTATGCGTTGCCAGCACGGGGGAGAAAAAGACTGACGTCCGGATTTCGTCCAATGCAGCCTGACGGTCCCCCTGCTCACGTAAAGCGAAAGCATATTGGTCACGGACTTCTGGCTGCAACGGCTCAAGCCATAGGGCAATTTCTAATTCTCGTATTCGTTCGGCGAGAGCCATGTCCTCTTCCAGAAGCTCGAACAGCGCGCGATGTCCGACCGCCCGCGATGGAGAAGCGAGAAGCTCTGATCGTGCCTCGGCAACTGAGGTCAATACCTCAGGATCCGTCACCAGACGTAGCTCTTTTTGTGTCAGCGCCAATACGCAACACGCCATGGCCACAGTTCCTGCCCCAACTGCGACAAGCGAGCGAGACCAAATCCTTGCCTGTCCTGAATGTTGCCGTGCCTGCGCAGGGTGATGACTGAGTCGTAATACAATCGCGAGCAGAACAATGAAAAGAACAGCATTCGCAGGGATCTGCAGACTAAAATCCACGCCACTGTGAACCGCCATCACAATAAGAGAAGAAATCATCCCAACTCCTATTGGTAACAGCTCCGGAGGACTGGACCGTAATCCCCGATGGAGTTGCATAGCAGCAAGCAAGAAGAACCATCCGAGCAATACCGCTCCAATGAGGCCAGCTTCAGTAAGACATTGAATATAATCATTGTGTGCCTGCTGCCATATCCGCACATTCCACGGCGGTTTTTGATAGTGAGGAAACACGTCAGCCCACGCTCCCAAACCAACGCCAAACAGTGGAAAGTCACGAATCATCGCCAGTGAAGCCTGCCAGACAGCTACTCGTTCATGTAATCCCGCGTCTTCGGTCAGGGTGTATTTTATTCTCGAGCTGACCTGATCATCGAGAGAGGTTCCACCGAGCACGAAACACAACAAGAGAACGACGCTTCCGAGCAGAAGAAGACGACACAACAAGACCTGAGAACGACGCAGCGCAAACAATACTCTCCCGCACCATAAAAATGGGAGACCGCCAATACCGATAGCGAGCCATGCTCCACGAGAGAGACTGAGTAGAATTCCGATCGACACAATCCCAAACGTTACGGAGCACAGAGCTAGCCAGCGACGCGCTTGTCGTCGATCTCGAAATACTCCTTGGGAGAGCATTCCTCCAAGGGTCAGCGGAAGGATAAGAGCGAGATAATTGGCAAAATGGTCACCATTAACAAAAGGTCCACTTGCACGTGGGATCTCGACCAGCATTGGACTCCCCCATCCTTTCGGTACAAAGAACCACAAAATTTTCCCGTTCCAGAAAAATCGCTGAGCAATACCGATCAAGGCAATGAGTAAACCGTTACCTACTATGACCGTTATTAGTTTGCGCAGAAACCGTCGGTTGGTGTCGTTGTTATGCTGTCGGCCAACGGGGTAGGACAACACGAAACAAAAGAGTGCGACATACGCGACAAACTTTAGCCCAGCGAGGTACGTCTGGCCTGGCGTAAGTGATAGCGGCAACCATTCACCTGTCGGCACCGGTGCTTGCGTAAGAGATTGAGGTAGGACAGTAGCGTCACTCTCTCCTCTCTCTTCTATGCCGCCTTCGTTCTCGCTGTTTTGCTGGTCAGCCGCATCCTGCGTTACCCACAGGTGATAGGGACGCTGCTCTGGCCACCCTGGGAGACTCTTGGAATACACTGTATACGTCGCGGGAGAAAGTCGTGAAAGCGTTCCCGGCGATAGTGGCAACAACTGCAACGCACTCAACGCGACAAACGACCACAAAGGCAGACTCAATTTATACACGCAAGGGAGTATCGCCTTCCCGTGTCCCACTGACGCGTCGTCGCGTCGTGATAGAAATATGACCTTGATCATCCATACGACAACCAGCAAAAAGATCAGGGCTTCCATCAGCGAAAACGCCCAGGGGTGGACCGAGCCGAAGGCAAGTGGCGTCGCGACAAGCAGCAAACAGAGCCCCCCAATCGCGAGCATATCGCACAGGTGCAGAAGATTTAGTTTATCACTATAGCGCTTCACTATTCGGAGAGGTGATAGGGAGAGACGTTGTGTGGACTTTAGTCTAAACAGCATCGAAGGATTCAACAAACAAATAACACACGCTATCCTGACAGAATTTTGGCACGGCGCCGAGAGGCGGAGTCCTCGCCTCTCATTCACAAGATGTAGTGGCCATTCCTTGGTTATGCGGACAGTTTCTCTCCCTGATCTTCAGGGTGATCATCGTTTCGCCCACTACCACGATCGTCCTCAGGTTCCGACTGTCGATAGTAGGAAGAATAGTGGCCGTAGTAATAAGCGTAGTCACCCTGCACCATATCGACCCGGTTCAACACAACGCCAAGAATCTTCGCTCGCGCGTAGACTAGTCGCGAACGTGCTTCTTTCACAATATGTCGTGGGGTTTTTTGCCCGTTGACAACGAGCACAACACCATCTACCAAACGTGACATCAACAAGGCGTCGCTCACTGGCATAATTGGCGGGGTATCGACAATTAAACAGTCGAATCGTTGGAGTAAGGTTGCCACTAGTTCCTGCATCTTGCGAGACCCTACTAACTCTGCGGGGTTTGGCGGAATTGCTCCACTAGGCAGGAGGAAAAGGTTTTCCGTCGTAGTCGCCTTAATGACCTCTCGGACATCACGATGTCCAGTCAGTGCCTCTGTGAGCCCAGCCCAATTTCTTACCCCAAGGACCTTGTGACAACGGGGACGACGTAAATCTGCGTCGATAACTAGCACCCGCAAACCCATCTGGGCGAAAATCACAGCCGTATTGACTGTCGTCAGCGTCTTACCTTCTCCTTCGGTTGCACTGGTAAACAGCAAGGTTCTCGGTGCTTCCCCCGCACGAGAGAGGAAAAGTGCAGTTCGTAGAGTTCGATAGGCTTCTGCAATAACCGACAAGGGGTGATGCGAGAGGACAAGTTCCATCCGCGACGATAACGCTAAAGCACGGGAAACAGACTGGGTACTACCTACCTGACTTTTCGTGTCTCTCTCCTCAGAGTCAGGTTTTCCATCAACTCCTGGCGCATGGACCAAACTGGCAAACTCGGGGACAACCCCAAGGCTGGGCAAACCAAGGTACTGTTGCACTTCTTCTGGCGTCTTGACGGTATTGTCCATATACTCAAGGAAAAAAGCTACCCCAAGCCCTCCGCCCAGACCAACGAGCACACTCAGCGTGAGCGCCAGACCTCTGCGCGGATAGGAAGGGAATTCTGGTGGCACAGCTTTATCGACGACAGAAACATTCGAAGCACGTAATTCCGCGGCGACACCCATTTCTTTCATTCGCTGTAAGACACTGTCGTAGAGCTGACGGTTGGTATCCACCTCACGGGCCAAGATTGCGTAATTCACGGAAGCGTCTTTTAGCCCAAGGGTCGCCGCTTTTTGTTCTTCCATCTTCTCGCGGAGGCTTTGTTCTTTCCCGTCAGCAGCTAAGTAGGCGGTTTCAATACCTGCGACAACCCGAGCGATCTCTGCGTTGATACGCTCTTTAGTTCCAGCAATCTGCGCCTTAAGCTGTACAAGTTTTGGATAATCGTCCTTGAAGCGTACGGCGAGCTGGGATTGCTCTGCTTCCATCGGGGCAAGTTGCTCTTTCAACGTCTGAATGAGTGGGTTATCGATCACAGCGGGAAGAGAGGTATAGGCTCGTTTGCGAATGAGGCGAACCTGCGCCTCCAGACCAATCCGTTCGGCTTCAGCTTCAGTTAATCGTTTGTTTAAGTCCGACAACCGGTCAACAACGATGTTCTCTTTCTCATCGAGCGACAAAATACCTTTATCGCGCCGGTAGGTGTTCAAGACCATTTCTGACTGCTCAACCCGCTCCTTGAGCTCGATCAGTTTTTCTTCGAGAAAATGCTGAGCTTCGACATTCGCCTGCGTACGAAGTTCCACACCATACCTCGCATAAAATGCCGCGTGTGCACTCACAATCCGAGCGGAGAGCGTGGGGTCAGGCGAGGTGAACGCCACCTTCACTAGCCGAGTACGGGGGAATGGTCGAATCGCTAAGCTCTCAATGTAGGCATTCAAGACTTCAGTAGATATTACGGATTTCTTCCCCGTACGCGTACTCGTGGTTTGCGCTGCATGCCCAAACCGCGACTCAATGGGAATGAGCATTCTCTGCAATACTCCAGGTTTTTCCTCGTCACGAAACAAAGGATGCTGGTCAAGTTTCTGTTCCAAGATGACACGAGAAGCAAGTTCCTTGCTCCGCAAAATCTCATATTGCGTTTTATAATAGTCATATTCGTCCGGACCGACCGCCTCCGCCTGGGCACCTTCAATCTTCAGTGCTTGCGGGGCTTTACGCTCAATCAGAATGGTCGTTTCTGCGGTATACTGAGGTGTCATTATGAAGACAACAGCGGCGGTCAGTGCCACAACACCGACAGCACAGGACAGAATCAACCGCTGGTGCTTTCTCAGAACTCGCCAGTAGTCACGCAGGTGGGTTCCCTCTTCGACGATCGGCTCGTGAAATCCGGTAGGAATGTCTGGCATCGGGGATTGCGCCGGTTGGAGAACGTAAGGAGACAGTTCACGCATTGTAATATCCTGTTTTTTTCTTTGAATAGCCGCAGAATTCTTCCTTGAGTTGGTCTCCCGCTTTTGTTCTTGAAGACAAAGAAGATATCCCCCAGCGGCAACTTGCAAAGCGCTTATATTCCACCCTGCCCCAGCGTCACCCGTATAGCGTGACACCGCAGAGACTCACTCCGAATCAAGCAATAAAGAGATGGACAAAGAATGAAGTGTGTCGTTAGTAAATGGATGCTCCAACACGAACCATTCCGGAGATGAACGAGTAGATTCCGTACGGGGCTAACTTCACCGGAGAAGATGGCATCGCGACGATATCTCCCTCTTGGACCGGTACATCCGGAGTCTCTCCGCGCTTAATCTTCTCTAGGTTGGCAACAAACGATACCTTCCCGCCTTCCCTGGTCGTGCGAATCAGCTCAACTGTTGACGTATCCGCGGCAAAATGTGGACCACCTGCTGCGGTGATCGATCCGAGTAACGTCAGTCCAGGCGTAATCTTGTAAGAACCAGGACGTTCAACCCAGCCTTCAACCAATACTTCACCGCTGGCTGGCACCATAATCACGTCGCCAGGCCGCACTGGAAGCGTCAGATGAATCTGGTTGCCACCTTGGGACACATTTTGCAGATTAATCACAACAGGTTCGGGTTTCGCCACCACAGACGACTGCGGACCAGTACCGAACGCGGCAAGTGTTGCCGGAGAGGGCATTGTTTTCCCAGCTCCCTGCTGGGTTACGCTTGCGGGAAAGAGGAGCACTCGTGAAGCAGCATCCTGACCCATGCCGCCCGCCAAGCCAATCAAATCCAGGATCGTATTGCTCCCGCTGGTAAGATTGTACAACCCTGGTTTTTGTACCACACCGATAACAGCCACCTGGCGGCTCCGATACTCCTGGACGAACACATTGACCTGCGGGTCACGCATGTATTTTGCTTCGAGCCGCTGACGAATCTCTTGGCGCAGCTGCTCTTCGGTCAAATTCGCGGCGTGAATCAGACCCACTAGCGGAAGGGTAATCGTGCCCTCGCCACTAATCCTGGCACCGAAAGTCTGAATTTCGTCAAGATTGGGCACTGAGATTTGCAGAACGTCCCCCGCTCCAAGAGGATAATCGTCCAGGGTTTCGCTCTGTGTACGCGTATGCCAGAGTTTTGTGAGCGCATCATCGTCACTCGCGGTAGAGATACCTGTAGGCAGTAACCTCCCGAGGTCAGCCGCGGTAGGAGTACTACTACCAGCCTGCGCGAGAGGAGACGCAATCATACTCTGTGCCATCGGTTGCGCCACACTCGATCCTGCTGGCGTACGCGCAGCAGGCGCGCATCCCAGCAGGACTCCAGAAGTACACACCAACACAACAGAATAGTCTGTGAGTCGCATAGCTTTTCCCCCACCCTCTTTCAGTTAAGCGTTATGCGCTCGGGCTAAACGTCGGTTGTTGGTTCTGCGTATTTATCACGTTTTGTTTGGCAAACTGCACCCCTTCGTTCGCTTTATTGAAGGCTTGCTGTTTTGCATCGAGATCCGCCTGCGTTATTTGACCTTTATTAAAAGCTTTCTGCGCTTGTTTTAGTTCTTTTTTTGCTGCTTTTTCCACGGCCTTTGCTTCAGCAAGCTGGAGTTTGGCCTCTTTGATCTGTACTTTTTTGTCGGCGTTGGCGATCCTTTTCTGGAGTTTCGCCAGTTGTTTCTCATACTCGGACTGTGAGATCTCACCATTTTGGAATTTCTGCTCCACCGTCGCTAAGTCCGCGCGAAGCTTTGCTGCCCAACGTTCTGCTTTTTCCAGTTTTTTCCGTGCTTTCTTGACTTTCTTGGTTTCTGGTATCCTGTCAATATTCACCGAAGTTCTCTCGATACTGGCAAGGACTGTTGGCGATTGAGGCTGAGACTGGGCCTGCGCTGCGGGCACCTGAAAGCTGCCTAGTGACAACATAGTGACTAGGCCGAAGGCAGAGAGAGATCTCAAAAGTTTTCGCATGATATTTGTCCTCCATTGAGTATGATCGGAGGGAAAACTCATTTCTTTAGGGCGAATTCTAAAGAAAAAAAGCTCTCTCTGACTACACGTTTCTACTGAGTCACCAAGCGAGGAAGGTGACGGTGGACTTGCGCTAACATCGCTTCGTCAGAAATCGCCGTAGTTCGCTCACGCAGGTACTGCGTATCGACCCATGTTAAAGGACACGAAAGCTACTTGGCGCGGGCAATTCTGCACTCGATCGAACGGAAGCGCGCGGCGGATGATCCGCGGAAAGCCCGCGACGAACTCGAAGCGCGAGTACAACAACGGACAGCAGAACTCGTCAAGGCCAATCTGTTACTGCAGGCAGAAGTCGCTGAGCGTAAACGACTGGAGGATCAACTCGTTCTTGCGCAAAAGTTAGAGGCAATTGGACATCTTGCCGCTGGTATCGCCCATGAAATCAACTCGCCCATGCAGTATGTTGGCGACAATATGCGCTTTCTTCATGAAGCATTCGCTGACTTAGACAAGTTACTGCAAAAGTATCATTACCTGCTCGCGGCGGACAAAGCGGGAACCACATCGCACGAGTTAGTCGCAGAGGTAGACGCAACTGCTGCCGCGACCGACGTAGCATTTCTCACCCAGGAAATTCCCTACGCATTGCAGCAGTCCCAGCAGGGCATCGAACGAGTGACCAATATCGTGCGAGCGATGAAAGAGTTTTCCCATCCTGGCACTGCCGATAAAACCCCGACCGATCTCAATCGTGCCATTGAAACTACCATCACTGTGGCTCGTAATGAGTGGAAGTATGTCGCCGACGAAGACGCCAAACGAATGCTTGTGGCGCTCGGTAAAGTTGTACTCCGTATGACACGGGAACCCGATTCCCGTCATTCGGACCGCGGAGACGCGATTGAGGCGAAAGACGCGGTAATCTTGCGCGTCCGGACAGTAGGCATCGAGGTACAACGCCCGGCGCTTAAAAAAGAGTTGATAAGGATCAAGCATATGCTCGTTGGCCGCGTCTGCCGCTGGCGATTGATAGCAGATGACAACGCGACGCTGTTCCAATACCGCCTTTTGCAGGTCTTGGAGGACCCGCTCCTGGCAACCAAAGCCCTATTGTAAGACAAACTCGCGGAGGCTTTCGCTTAACATCTCTCGCTGGGGGCCAAGGACGTTGGCAATAATTTTCTTAATGGCATCAAGCGCGCTGAAGGTCAGGAGATGATCTCCGGCTGCCGAAAGCTGCCGCACGGCCATCGTGAGGGCAAAGGTCTCGGTCAATAATGTAAGGTCATGCACCGGCAGAAACGGGGCTTTGAGAATCTTGTATCGCTTCTGCTTGCGGTCGTACTGGAAGACAAAGCCGATCTTTTCCAGTTCTTTTTTGTCGCGGTTGAACTGCGCTTTCTTGATACCCAGGTTCTTCCACAGTTGCGCTGGTGTTTGGATCGGATCGGTTTTGATCAACGACGCGAGTTGGAGGAAACAGAGCAACTTTTGTGTTGCCATCACCCGGGATGCTAACGCGAGGTGATGAACTTCGTCAAGGCAAAGTCTCGTCGTCGAGAGACCAAAATCCGTCTCGGCCTCATCCTGTGGAGACTGAGCCTTACGTTTTAGCGTCTATATCCCTGAGGCTCGGCATCAGATAACGGGCAAACTGCTCCATGTTCTTCATGGTCGCCGCATGCGGGAGACCCAAGCCAAACGCACAGGTCATGTGCGCAAAGCGCAACTGCTGCCAACACTCTATGATCTTTTGCAGACAAAAATCTGGAGCCCCGACAACGGCAGAATGCTCTTGGTAGGCATCAAAATTGAACTGCTGCAACGGTATGCGTGGTCCCTGGGCTGAGGTGGGATTCTGCTGGTAGATGGTGCCGCCGGTACTCACCGCCTTGGCAAGCCACGATAACGCAGGTTCGAGTTCGCGCTTGATCTCAGCATATGACTTGTCCGAGAGGTAAATGGGGAAGTGGACATAGGACTCTCCCTCGGCTGGGGTACGCCCTGCTCGACAGAGGGCCTGGTCAAAGTGGGTACGCAAACGACCGAGCTGCTGAAATGAGGCCGTCGTTGTCGCTCCCATCCAGCGGTAGCCGTGTTGCGCAATCCAGTCGAGCGTCTGCGAACTGACCCCAGCGACCCAAATAGGTGGGTGGGGTTTCTGCAACGGTACCGGGCGAACAACGGTTCCCTCGGGTACTGTGTGATACTTCCCCTGATAGAAAAACGGCTCTCCTGTCCAGGCTCGCAAAAGAATCTCAACCCCTTCGAGCAGCATCGCGCGACTCTCTTCTTGCCGAACCGTAAACCCCTTGAATTCATCTTGCCGATACCCACTGCCAATCCCGAGCTCTAAGCGTCCGTTACTCACGATATCTATGGTGGCCACATCCTCGGCTAACCGCAGAGGATGATACAAGGGGACAACTGCCACGGCGGTTCCCAAGCGGATACGTTTGGTGATGCCTGCGACATAGCCGAGAAAGGAGAAAACAGAGGGATTAATGCCGTGAGTCGCGAAATGATGTTCGGTGAACCACACACAGTCAAACCCCAACTCTTCGGCATAGCGAACTTGCTCGATGGCTTCTCGATACACCTGCGCATAGGTGGTTCCGGTTGTCCACGGGATTGGGGTAACCAGGCTGATCTTCATCTCGGCTCCTTTTTCAACACGTGCGCCGCCTCGTCCCACTCGGCAGCTAAAAGCTTCTCCCTCTGTCACCCTTGTACCGTCTCAGGCTGGGCAGGAATAGGCGCCGATTTCTGTTTGATCACTAACGGTTGCGCCGAGACGCCAAAGGCCATCACCGCAGCGGCAACGACAATCCCTCCCGCTGCGGTATAAAACGGCAATGCCCAATTTTCGGTTGCGGTGACCTGGTAACCCGCAAACATGGACGCTGCCACACCCCCGAGGGTGCCAAAGGTACTCATACAGCCCCAAATCGCTCCCAGATGCCGTGGACTCATTTCGGTCGGCAGGCTCATGTATCCTGCCAACGCCGTGTCATTAAAAAGGCGACTGCACGTCAGCAATCCGACACACAGCCACTTGGAGTCCACCGCAACCCCGGCAACCAGGAACGGAACCCCCAGGAGCATCGCTACTAACGATAGCCCCTTTCGGGCAATGTTCACATTATATCCACGGCGAACCAGCGAGTCGGACAACCACCCTCCTCCTATCGTACCAACCAGGGCCGCACCGGTGACTATGGCGCCCAGCATACCCATTTCGCCAACCGAGAAGTCACGGCCCCTCACCAGGTACGTCGGGAGCCAGGCTGCCATCAACCACATGTTGTAGACCCAGAGGGTGTAAGACACAGTCAGAGCCCACACACGTGGAGAGCGTAATACCGGCGCCCACCCCACATGTTCAGACTGTGATCGCGCACGGTTCTCCTGAATATAGGCCAGTTCCTGCAGCGACACCTGGGAATGCTCTTCGGGACGGCTGCTGCCCAACCATAACCAGATAAACGCCCAGACGATGCCGATCCCACCGCAGAGATAAAATACCCAGCGCCAACCGAGCAGTAAGGTAATCGATGTCACGAGCGGATAGCCAACCATAATGCCGGCATTGAGCGCAGCCGGAATGATCGTCTGGGCCCGGGCTAATTCATGCCGCGGAATCCATGCGGCATTGGTACTGCTCATGGCAGGAACGATAGGGGCTTCAAAGGCACCAACGAAAAACCGCAACACCAACATGAATGAAAAAGCCACAGCCCCAAGTGGAGTGAACAGCGTGGCGAGTGACCATCCGAAACAGAGCCAGGGGATAAGCTTGCCGCCAAATCGGTCGGCCACATATCCCCCAGGTAACTGCAGGGCCATATAACCCCATAAGAACGCGGCAAAGATGATACCGAATTGATCTTCTTGCCATCCCAACTCGCGCATCATGACGGGCGCGGCAATCGAGATATTCGCTCGGTCAACGTGATTGATCAGCGCCAGTAAAAAGATCAAACCAACGATACGATAACGAACCGGTCCCCACATGGCCCCTCCTGCCATATATAGCCTCTGGCGCGCTCGTTTCATTCGCTCTGGGGCGCGGATAGCTGATCGGGCATGACAAGCCTTTCTGCCGATAGAGTGACCGCGGGACGCGGGCTATAAAGCGCAGCGGGCCATCAAGCGAACGTGAAAAGCGGGCGAGTCGAGAAAGCCTGCCCTTTCCCTTTTACCTGGTTATCCTTTTCCCCTTTGATCCTTTCTCTCCTCAGTACCCCTGCCGTCCAGGTTGCACTTCGACGCTCAATTTTAGGCTGCCGGAGCGTCCGGCTTGCTGCTCATCCCATAACTGCTTGGCCGCGGCAAAGTCGTACACCATCTGGATCGAGCCATCTTCATTCAGGAACGCAATCGGCCCGTACGTTGTAATGATATACTCAGACTCTTCGGTACACGTGGTCGCGCCATGTACTGCACCCAACGGCTCGTAGCCGTAGTCCCCAGCTCGTGCCGCACCGCCGCGATACTCAAACGCACCTTTCACGACAAAAAATTCTGCGGCACCGAGATGCTTATGGGGGGCAAAGCGTGAGCCCGCTTCCATTTTCACCAACGAGGTCCATACTCCCGTTTCTTCGCTGACGCGGAGGAGTTTAAAGTACGTTCCTGGACCAAGCTGGTGCCAGGGGAGTTCTTTACATCGGACCAACAAATCTTGGGGGCCGCTACTTGTTTCTGCGCCGCTCATCGTATCTCTCCTGAAAAGAATGAGTCGAGACGCCTTCGCCTCTACCACGGATACGGTTACGGCACAACCTGATAATGCTTTGCACGACCCTTCTCCGTATGGGGACTCCTGTGCTATAGCAAAGAACGTTCAGCGAGAATCCAACTCTGTAATAAGGAGGACGTATGCCTATAAAAGTTGTTGAACTCCATCATCATGGTATCCGCATCGGGACATCGTCAGAAGACGTTGAGAAGGCCCGGACATTCTACACTGATGTCCTCGGCCTCCATACCGATTCACACCGACCCAATATTCCCTCTATCCCAGGGTTCTGGATGTACGTCGGCCAAGACGAACGGACAACCCAAATCCATCTGATGGGAGCGCAAGGACGCTCACCTATGGCTCGCAGCGATAAAGAAGACCCGACTTTGCCGCATGTCGCGTTAGCTGTAGAGAACATCCAAGAAGCCAAGAAAGAATTAGAAGATCGTGGCATTTGGCACTGGCAAATAAAAGGGCTGGTCGGCCCTAATTCAGACCAGGTGTTTGTTCAAGACCCCTTCGGCAACGTGATCGAACTGCATCAGATCGGCTCGTGTACATGCAACAAAATTTCGATGGGTTCGGCAGAAATGCGTAACGGATAAGAAGGAGACGACAAACGCGGAATGATGAATACTCAGTTATGGTGGCTACATTGACAATTTTCCATTCACCATTCTGACTTCTGCATTTTTTTATAGGGAGGATTCATGGCCGACCAATACACGGGCCGTTTGTTATCGTCAGATTCTCATATTGTCGAGCCGGCTGATCTCTGGCTTACCCGTATGGATAAGAAATGGCGGGACAAGGCTCCGCGCATTGAAGCTCTCGACGAAACTGGCGACTATATCGTTATCGACGGTCTTCGTCCGCGTCCGTTAGCTTTTGAAGGGCCTATGCAAGACTTGAAAGCCCAGGGTGTGGAAATTCCTGCGCCCAAGGGCTATCGCTACGCGGACAATCGCCCAGGCACCTGGGATCCGCATGAGCGTCTGAAAGATCAGGACATAGATGGCGTTTCTGGAGAGGTGATCTACCCTGGTGTCGGTTTGACCTTGGTGCGGGCACCTGATGCTGAGTATCTGTATGCCTGCTGCCGCACCTATAACGACTGGTTAGCCGAGTTTTGCCAACCGTACCCTGATCGTTTGAAAGGGGTGGGCATGCTCCCGTGCCGTGGGCCTATTGAATGGGCAGTCGCTGAAACTGAACGCTGCGCGAAGTTGGGGTTAGTGAGTGTCATGCTCCCCGCGTGGGTTGATGACCGTCCATACAACCTTCCGGACTGGGACCCACTATGGGCGGCGATGCAAGACATGGGTGTCGTTGCCAGTATGCATATTGGGGGACGTGATCCGTTTGGTCGCGCGCATGGACCAGGGGCCGGTGGCATCATCATTGGTATTGTCAAGTTCGAGATGAATGACACCTTGCAACGTCTCATTTGGGGTGGCGCGCCGGTGCGATTTCCCAAACTCAAGTGGGCGTTGGTTGAAAGCGGTATTGGCTGGATCGGCGCGACGTTAGAGTTTATGGATCATTGGTGGGATGACCATAAAGGCTGGATGGAACCGCGCTTACCAGAAACGCCCAGTACCTACTTTCATCGCCAGTTCTACGCCACCTTTGAAGATGATCGGGCTGGGGTGCTCACCCGCGAACTGATGGGTGTCGAGAACCTCATGTGGGGCTCGGATTATCCCCATACTGAAGGTGTGTGGCCGTTTTCTCGTAAGAAGGTCGCTCACAACTTCGCCTCGATCCCGGAAACTGATACCCGGAAGATTGTCCATGATAACTGCGCGAGGCTGTACGGCTTTCCGCCAGCATAAGCGGCAGTAACGTCGCTCGGTATCCTGAAGGCGGGCTTTGCCCGCCTTACGGCCTTGTCATTTCGGTAATGCCCTTTCCTGTTCTCTCTCCCACTCCCGTGCCTCTAGGGAACTATTCCTGACTTTCTTCTGTTTGTCTTTTGTAGGGATATGCACTGCGCATGGTTCATGGTACTAGTCCCTGCATGGCAGCGAAGGACGTTCAGGAGCGGGATAAGCACGCGTCATTCGAGCAATGGGCACTGCCGCACAAGGATCATCTGTATTCCGCGTGTTTGTATTTAACGCGCAACAAGGACGATGCTGAGGATTTGTTTCAGGAAACCTACTTGCGTGCGTTCCGTTTCTTTCACCAATTTACTCCAGGCACCAACTGCCGAGCCTGGTTACTCACGATCATGCATAACGCCTATAGAAATCGCTATCCTCAGCAACAGCGAGCAGCACGCACGCTAGAATTTTCTGACGCCGAACGCGAGTACGAGAAAACCCTTTTCAGTACCGGGGAAGCACATCGCGGAGATCCTGAAGAGGTGCTCCTCACGCATATGGTCGCCGACGAAATTACCGAAGCGATCCGCTCGTTACCAGAAGAATATCGGTCGACGTTCTTGCTCGTCGATGTGGAAGAACTCACCTACGAGGAAGCCGCAGACGTACTGGGGTGCCCGATCGGCACCATCCGTTCCCGCTTGTCACGCGCACGCCGGTTTCTTCATAAGACACTTTCCGGCTACGCCCAAAAATGGGGATACATAAAGGGACCTTCTTCCTCAGCGAAAGCAGGGACAGACCTATGACGTGTGAGGCGTATCACGACTTGCTTGCCCCTCATATCGATGGGCTGCTGATACCAGAAGAGCAGCAGGCCGTTGACGAACATCTCCAATCCTGTACCTCGTGCGCAGAACTGTTCACCTCAGAGACACGTTTCCAGACCGGGCTGGCCAGCCACCAGCTCCTTATTTCGCTGCCCGCGGATGTCGAACACCGCTTATTACGCGCGCTTGCTGCCGAGCGTTCCCCTACAGTGTCGTGGAGAGAACGCTTCGGGCAACTCTTCACCGTTCCTCGCTTTGCTATAGGAGCCGTGGCAATTAGCCTTCTCGGTCTCTTGCTCGTCACACAGTTTTTCTCGTCTTCTGAACAGGTGGATCAGTTCGCCTTAGCTATGCAGCAGTACGAAGCCGTGGCCACCGGCCAGCTTGCGTTAGCCCATGCTGGAGACTCCCCCCAAAGCATAGAAAACGCCTTCAATCAGTCAGGACGCCTGGATTTTGTCACTCACGTCCTCGATTTGCACGAGTTAGGCTATCAACTAAAAGGGGGCCAAATTCTCAACAGTCATGGCCGTCCAACAGCTCTTGTCCTCTACGAGAGCCCCGATGGGCCACTCGTGTGCCTGCGTCAACGGGGAACCGCGCCACCTCCGCCGCCACACGCGAGCGGCACGCGGCAGAAATACCTTTATTCACAGGCCAATTATACGATGCTGTTTTCCCAGTTTTCTGACCACTTTTGTGTGTTGATCACGCACCTGCCACAAGACCAATTTCGCCAGCGCTTCGGTCTGGCACACCTGGGTCAAACGTCTACCGAGGGCTAATGCTGTTGCGTATCATCTTCCTCGATAACAGCACCCGCAAGATCAGTTTCCCACGGTAAGGCATACTTCTTTTTTGTGTTGCACTCCTTACAGCAAGGAACGAGGTTGCCTTTAGTGGATTTTCCACCCCGTGCGAGGGGCACCAAGTGGTCCATGGTCAGTTCCGTCGGTGGAAACGATCGCTGACAGTAATGGCAAAACCCCGACGACCGTTTTCGCTTCCACCACTCCGAACGACGCAACTCTCGTGCACGATTCTTCTCCCGCTGAATGTCGGCTGTGCTAACGTCTGACAGAAATCCCTTCATTGCCAGGCATACACTAGCGAAGAAAACCGTTGGAGAGAAGTATAGAAAAGAGATGAGGACATAGCCACCGCAAGCACCTGAGATAGTGCCAGCATTCAGTCTACGGAGGCAAATTAATGGGAACCTTCTTCCATCTCTTCCGCAGCATGACTCCCTTCATGTTGGTGGCTACCACTTCCCTCAAGCTCCATACTATCGCTGCCCTCTGCGGCTGGAGCATTCGTTTCAGCCTTGTATGTGACTCCACCTCTTTCTCCGGTTCCCTGATCACTTGCCGTGCCACTTTTGTCAACAGCTTTTTTCTTTGCCTCGTCTTTGGCAGATACATCACCCGGACAGGAGGCGGTAACCAGTCCGAGAAATACCATCAATCCCCAAAAGGACTTCCAATTTCGCATCAGTACTCTCTCCCGCTGCTATGACACTCGCTGCCCTTTCTGAGCGTTGAGTGTCCAGTCATACTCAAGATACTGTAATTGTCCGGCGTCGCCTTTCAACACGTCTTTTTTATCTTCAGCAACAAACCGTTGGACAAATTGCCAGACTGAACCTGCGTCATCAATAAAATCCTGTGCAAACCATTTGAAAATCATTGACACGGCAACATTGCCGGCCACCACACGATTGCGCTGGGGATCGTTAACAAACGCCCGGGCTGCGTCATCCAGTTGTTGATCGAGTCGCTCGGGCACATACGCTTCTGGACGGAGTTTGGGGCAACTTGTCGAGGCGCAAACGATGGCAAAATGAATGCGAGGGTCGCGAAATTTCTTCCGCAAGATCTCATGTTCAATTTCGTCCGGGGTTCGTGCTTGACCAGCCACAGGGATCGAGTACCAACTAAATAAACGTTTCCGCGACAACCATCCCTCTGCCGTATAACCGTCCAAGACTCCTTTCACGATCACCGCATTATAGGCATTGAGCCATAGCGCTTTTTCTTCTGCCTCCGAGAGGTTGTCAACCTGCGCCGCGGCCAACGTTTGTAAATACTGCGCAAAGGCCGTCGCGTCTTTCGTTTGGAGATCGCGATATGCGACCCGCCCCTCCGCGTCCACGTAGCGCCGCAGGAGCGCGTCCCACACACTGTGGTCGACTGCCGCCTGACTCGGCGGTGTACATAGAAATGCCATAAGCAGTATCGCACTAAGGGCAAACAACGTAAAATGTCGAACGCGATGCCTAAAGAGTCGGTGGTGATTCATCAGCAGCCTCATTGTTTGCCGGTTTTAATCGTATTTTGTCTGAATAAGTTCCGAACTCTTCTTTTCTTGTTTTCCCGATTTCCCCGTTACTCCCTGAACTGTTTCTTGAGGTCGCCATTTCCCATTTGTCTGGATTGCGCTATCGTTGCGCCAGCCTAACCACAGAGAGCAAAAGGGGGAACCGCACTATGCGTTTCGACGGAAAAACCGCACTCATTACGGGTTCAAGTTCAGGTATTGGTCGTGCCGCGGCTCTCTTGTTTGCCCGTGAAGGCGCAGATGTTGTAATCAATGGCCGTGATGAGAAAAAAATAGCAGCCGTGGTGAAAGAGGTAGAGGCTCTCGGTCGTCGGGCTCTCGGTGTTGCGGCCAACGTTGGCAGTTTTTCCGCCGTCCAAGGGATGGTCGAGAGGACGCTCAAAGAGTTTGGCCATCTGGACATCTTGGTCAGTAACGCCGGCGTGTTTCATCATAAAACCTTTCTGGAGATGACCGAGGAAAAGTGGGACGAGGTGCTGACGGTCGACCTGAAGGGGACATTCAATTGTTGCCGCGCGGTTATCGAACCGATGATAGCCCAGAACTGGGGGCGTATCATTTGCGTGACGGCAATTTCAGGGCTGACCGGGTATCCTAACATGACCCATATCGCTGCCGCCAAAACCGGCACCCACGGCTTTGTTAAAGCCCTAGCCCCGGAGGTCGCACCACATGGCGTGACCGTAAATGTAATCGCCCCAGGATTGGTTGATACTCCCATCCTTGTCAATATGACCGAAGCGGAAATCGCAATGTATACAAAAAAAATCCCGGTCGGTCGGATTGGGAAACCCGAGGAAATCGCCGAGGCTTGTGCGTATTTCGCTTCGGACCAGGCCACTTATGTGACTGGACAAATTCTCAATATGAGTGGCGGGGGGTTAATCTAATATTATTGCGAACGGGGAAGCACGGTAACGAATTGGGGAATCGAAGAAACGGTGAAAAACACCACCCAACCCATTCGTCGATTCGCGTTCCGAAGACCTCACCATTTTTGTGGGGGCTCAGTCCCACAAATCTTCTGTAATGCTCGCCACTGGTCCGCGGTCATGGCATCCCCCTCTCCCTGCATCATGGCACGAATGGCCGCGATGCGGGTCTGGCCAGGGGGATGGGTCGAGAGAAAAGTCAGCAAGTGATCTTCAGTGCTCTCAGGACCGGAGGCGGCGCTCCGATTAGTAACCTGATAGCGCTGAAAAAACGCAATGAGTCCGTCGGCACGAATGTTCGCCCTATTCAGCATCCCCACACCAATACGATCAGCCTCGCTCTCATCCTCACGACTAAAAGAAAGCCCGAGCATGGTTTCTCCCACATACGCCCCGGAAAACGCCGCCAGAGAAAAGCCGCCGACCACTGCGGCACTGACCACATGCAAGCCCATCGAACGAATCACTCCACGGAGGGGATGGCGTTGCACCTGATGTGCCATTTCATGGGCGAGCACCCCAGCAACTTCTTCCGGCGACTGGGCAGATTCGATGAGCTCCTGAAACACGACCACATGTCCACCGGGTAGCGCAAAGGCGTTGACAGCAGGGATCCGACTAACATGGACGGTAACGGGAAAGGGAGCCGGTAGGGTTGCCGCTAGCCGTTCAGTTAACGTACGCAGCGCTGCCTCTCCAGGTTGGTTCCGGCAGACGTTCGTGTGGTGCGTAAACGTTGAGGTGACGTGTCGCCCTAACGAAGCTTCCCATTGCAGCGGAATACTTCGTGCTAACGGGTCCGCCAGGCGCGGAACGCCAAGGCACACAACAGCCACGATTATGACAATGGCTGCCCCCCACACCGCCAACAGCGTCGCGGTACTGCGCCGCGCGGTCCGACGTCGACAGAGGTGCGGCACCGCGGCAATCAAGAGAGTCAGGGCCCGCGGGTCAGCAAGGATCAAGCACGCCGACGGTCGCTCTCGATGTATCACTCGAGTTGTCTGTGCTCGGTGAGCAGAGTTTGCGAGTTGTAGCCCACTCAGCGACCATTCATCACGCAACACGCCCCGCTCGTCGAGAATATGCAACTGGTGCGCTTCCAGCATCACGTTGACGGTATGCCGTTCCGCCGTACATCCATCAGTGAAATAGCCAGGGAACACCATATGCAGTTAGATGCTCCCCAAGCCAAAGACCCCGACGAGCCCCTCACCCGTTACTGGAGCTTCATAGGCATTTTGGGTAATCAACGCATAATTGAACTCTCCGTCGATCCTCAGATGTTGGGAGAGAACTCGTGCTTTGCGCATCAGTGTCAGAGGATAGGCCAACCCCAACGTTGCGATAAGCAACACCCAGTTGCCCAACGTTAGACGGAGAAGTTCGCTACCTGAGATCGTCGTACAAAAACGTACATCCTGGAGTCGGATATGCTCGGCAATATAGCGATACTCCGTTGCACGGTACCAAAACCAGCTCAGCCCTAACGTTGGCAAGAACAGCAGATACGCCCACAGAAAGGGCTTCAAGAGGTCCCTGCCTTCGCCATCGTATACGAGCTGTTCACTCCCGAACCAGGTGTTGTTTAATTTATAACTTGCCAGATGGTGGCGCATGAACGGAATATACAATCCAAGAGTGAGAGCACTCATTCCCTGGAGACTGACCTTCGCTTTCGCATAGCCAAAGGCCGAGCCAGTTTGGGCAAAGCGGATACCACGCCACCGCGTGCGACTAAGAAGGTAACGACGGGCACTATACGTACCGACACCGATGAGAATATATAATATGTAGGTCACAACGACACGAATCATCCGTTCAAGTTGAGGATCCACGACGAACAACCAAAATGACGAGCCGCGTGCAACGGCGATTAAGCCGCCAGTCACGGCTAACGCCCACAAGAATCCGCGAAACAGCTCACTTCCCCTGCCAGTATATTCAAATTGCTCGCGGTCAAAGCTGGATTGGCTCCACATGTACTGCCGAATGCGCGTTTTTCCCCAAAAGCGATAGAGTCCCAACGTCAAAATATTCAACAGGACATTGGGAAGAAAAATTCTGAAGAGATCCTCCGTTTCGCCATCACAGCGGAATCGCCGGACCGGTTTATAGACAAGCATGCGGCGAGCCTCTCAGTCATACGGAATTTCAGTCAGGTTATCGGCAAGAGGCAAAAGTTTTTTATTGGCGGGGACTCTTCCCTACAAAGACTGACGAAGTTCGTCGAGTAGCTCGGGCAGGATTTTACTCTTCACCGTACGACGGTCGAGTTGCAAACGGCGGGCAGTCTCTTCGTAACTCCCGGTCTGCGCGTAGACGATGGTACAATAGCGCTGCAACAGCTCTTCAGCAGTTACTGAGGTACTCGCTAACACAGCTGAAAGCTCATCGGGTACTGCTCGCTCGGGTGTCTGCGAAGGGCGATACTCTCGGCGCACCAGTACGTTACGTACACATTGCTCTAATTCACGAATATTTCCTGGCCAGGGATAATCACGTCCAAGGTGCTGGGCAATCCATATTTCCACTTCTTCTGCTATTGCTTCGGCTTCAGCGCCGGTAATACGTCGAGAAATAAACAAGAGGAGTTCACGCAGGACCTCTGGGGACTCCTGGACCTGTTCGTGCAGTGACGGCGTGACAATGACATCCGAACAGAGGCGGTAGTAAAAATCTTCCCGAAACGCTCCCCCGCGCATGGCCTTGGTCAGATCGCGATTGGTGGCGGCAATCAGCTTGCCTTGAAAATGACGAGATGTCGTTTCTCCTAACGGTTGAAAGATCCGTGTTTGCAACACTCGTAGCAACTTCACCTGAATCGCCGCATCCAGGTCACCGACTTCATCTAAGAAGACAGTGCCACGAGATGGGCACACCTCTAGCCACCCGCGGCGGTCCTGCAGCGCTCCGGTAAACGCGCCACGGCGATGGCCAAAAAGTTCCGACTCAATCAATGTCGAGGGGAGCGCAGACAGATTGATGGCATAGAATGCACTCGCGAAGTCTTCATTAAACGTCAATGCTTTGGGCTCAAAGGGGATATACCGTGAAAGCCCGATCGCGCGCGCAACCAATTCCTTTCCTGTTCCCGAGGGACCACGAATAAGGGTCGTGAAGTCGCCCATACGATCAAACAACGTGCGACGATAACGGCGAATATCGTAGGTAAAGAGCGATTGCCACACCGCAGCGCGCAGTCGTGCGGCAGCCATCGAGCTGCCAACAATAGATTCGATAATATGATGAAATGCTCGGCGCAGTTGGAAGAAACAAGCAAACAAATGTGGAGCCTCATATTCAGTCGGTACCGTAACTCCCGGAAGCACCAGAAAGTACTCCCAATCACGCAGAAATCCAGTATAGAATGGGAACCGTTTTGTCGCTGTTTTTTTTCCGTTGTCTCAATAATCGTCGAGTAGAAGTGGTTCTGCACCCGATTGAACAAATGAAACAGGACGGCGTCTTCATACAATTCCAGGTCAGCTGCGTTTGCCTTTATTCCACCGGCAAGACGGTCACGCAGTAAGACAACCAACGCCTCAACTTGTTTGGCTATTTTCGTGTTGTTGATCCGCGGGAGATCAGGGTCACCAACCTGAAGACTCCACACTGGCTCGCCAGGTACAAACTGGTCCTGCAAAATCGCTCTCTCATACTCGACACGGTCGGGCAGGAAGGGGTTACAGTACCCAAGCTGGGAAACTGTCTGAAGGATGGAACGTTCGTCATTGGTCAGGAAAGCCATACGATCTCCTTAAACAAACGATAAATGTACGGCCCTCGGCAAAAAATGTCCACTTCTGCGAACTACTCGCTGCGCTTTATGACTCATTCACTCCGTCCGCTTTATAACGTAGGGGTCGCCCACTCTGTTCGTTTTACGGCAAAAAAGAGGAAAAGAAGAAAAAAGAAAAGAGAGAACAGGCGGACGGCACAGAACCTGCTTTTGGATCACAATAGATTCTACACACGGAGGACGCTCTCAATGTTGGATAATAAGATCATGGCAATTGGTTTTCTTGGTGCGGCTTTGGACCTACGACCACGCCATCCGCAGCAGCACGTAGAGGCACTCAAGACACCTGAAGTGACTAGAGACCGACTTCAGTACTCACCAAGATCGACCCCCGTTCGACGTAACTCATTGTTCAGCCGTTCTTATCGTAACTCCCATCATGCACCTCAAGTGATGGTTGAAGAAAAAACCGCGTAATCTCGTAGGGTAGCGATTTGCCAAGACAATATGAACAGGAGTACCCTGGCATAGGGGGTTGCGCTTCGAATCAGGGTAATTCGCTCAGCCAACAATAGGAGAATAGGTCAGATGGAACACGAACAAACAAGGGGTAAAACCCTGTGTGCTACCGGCAAAACCTCGGTCGCCGCGCCAAGTGAACGAGTGCCCCCACGTCCACTTTCCTCAACCCGGGGGCTGCTCATTGCCTATTTTCTCGGTGCGTTTAATGACAACGTGTACAAAATGGTCATTTCGCTCCTCGCGGTGAACCTAGCAGGCAGTCATGGTGGCGGCAGCAGCGAGGTCTCGCTCATCGGTGCCGTATTTGTTCTCCCATTTCTCGTGTTCTCCGGCTACGCCGGACATATTACCGACGTCTGCAGTAAGCGCTCGGTAGTGGTTGGCACAAAACTATTCGAAATCCTAGTTATGGCTGCCGGATTGCTCGCGCTTGTATCCAGCCAATTACCGTTGATGATCACGGTGCTGTTTCTTCTCGCGGCACAGTCAACGTTCTTCAGCCCGGCCAAATACGGCATTCTGCCTGAGTTAGTCGCCGATAAAGATCTCTCGCGGGCGAACGGTCTCTTAGAGATGAGTGGGTTTCTCGCCATTATTCTCGGCACCTCTCTCGGCGGTTTCATGTTTGCCGCCTGGAAAGAGCAGCTCTCTATTATCGGGGTCATTCTGTTAGGTTTGGCGGGGGTGGGTACAGGTGCCAGTCTTCTCATTCCCATGGTACCCGCGTCTGGAGCAACCAAGACCTTTCAACTCAACCCCTGGGCGGAGATTACTAGCGGCATGGTGCGACTCCGACGTGACACAAGTCTGTGGTTGACGACCATAGGGATCGCATATTTCTGGTGTGTCGGAGCCTTGCTGCAGATGGATATTCTTTTGCTGGGGAAAGAAGTCATGCAGCTCTCCGATCAACGCATAGGACTTTTGGGAACGTTTCTCGCCGCGGGTATCGGCGCAGGCAGCGTGTTAGCGGGCCGTCTCTCCGGCAACAAAGTCGAGTTAGGCCTAGTGCCGCTCGGTTCCATTGGGATGGGAATTTTCTCATTGCTAATTGCTCACTCTACGGGTTCGTTTCTCCAAACGTCTTGCTCTCTCGCTCTCCTCGGTCTCTCAGCTGGACTTTTCATCGTACCGCTCAATGCCTCTCTTCAACAGCGTGCCGAACCCGCGGAAAAGGGTCGGTTGCTGGCCACGGTCAATTTCCTGAGTACTGTTGGCATTCTTCTGGCCTCAGCGGTGCTGTGGCTGTTACGTGACAACCTTCAGGTGGCGGCGGATCGTATTGTTGTCATCGCTGGGCTCGTCACCTTAACTGCCACCGTCTACGTCTTGCGTATTCTCCCAGATTTTCTCGCGCGCTTCGTCCTCTGGCTCCTCACGCATACGGTCTATCGCATACGGATCGTCGGACACGAGCACGTCCCTCTTCATGGCCCGGCGCTGTTAGTGTGTAACCATATCTCTTTTGTCGATGGCTTACTGATCGGCGGCTGCGTTCAACGTTTCATCCGCTTTCTTGTCTATCGCCCGATCTACGAACGAAAAGTGCTGAACTGGTTCATGCGGTTAATGAAAGCGATTCCCGTTGAAGGGGGCAACCCCAAAGCTGTGCTGGAATCGCTCGACCGCGCGCGTGAAGAATTACGCCAGGGGCACGTCGTCTGTATCTTCGCGGAAGGGGCGATCAGCCGGACCGGCAATCTGCTCCCGTTTAGGCGTGGCTTCCAGAAGATTATGCAAGGACTTGATAACGTGCCAGTTATTCCTGTCCACCTCGACCGCCTTTGGGGAAGCATTTTCAGTTATCATAAAGGGCGCTTTTTCTGGAAACGTCCCCAACGTTTTCCTTATCCTGTAACCGTGACCTTCGGTACTCCGCTCCCTTCATCTGTCACAGCTGATGCCATCCGCACCACCATCGCGGAACTAAGCAGTCAAGCAGTCGACTATCGCCGTACTAAACATGACCTTCTCCATCTCCGTTTTATTGCCGAGGCGAAACGTCGCTGGTTCTCATTCTGCATGGCAGACTCCAGTGGGAGAACACTCACGTATGGCAAAACGCTGATCAGCAGCCTGCTCCTGGCCCGCTGGTTACGACAGCACCATCCGCACACAGACACTCTCGGTCTCATCCTTCCCGCGTCGGTCGCTGGTGCGTTAGCCAACATCGCAACCCTGCTCGCGGGGAAGGTGCCAGTGAACCTCAACTTCACTGCTGGTGCCGAGTTCATGGCCATCGCTCGCCAGCAGTGTCAAATCACCACGGTCCTGACGTCACGAACCTTTCTCAGTAAAGCTAACCTCCCAGAACCTGAAGGAGCGGTGTTTATTGAGGATGCACTGCAAGCCATCTCCTCCTGGCAACGCATCTTGATGGCGAGCCTGGCGTTTCTGTCTCCACGTCGACTTTTGCAGGCATTGTACAATCGTCCTCGGAAGACTCCTGAAACGTTGGCGACTATTATCTTCTCCAGTGGCAGCACAGCCGTTCCCAAAGGCGCAATGCTCTCGCACCATAACCTTCTCTCTAATGTCGAATCGATCCAACAAGTGTTTTCGACTACCCATGAGGATTGTGTAATGGGTGTCCTGCCGTTCTTCCATTCATTCGGTATCACCGGAACATTGTGGCTCCCCCTCCTCGCCGGATGGCGAGTCGCTTATCACCCAAATCCACTCGATGCCAAGACAATTGGGGAAATGGTTCAGACCCACAAAGCAACCATACTCATCAGCACTCCCACCTTCTATAATGCATATCTGCGCAAGTGCAGCGCTGCCGACTTTGCCTCACTACGCTACGCCATCGCCGGAGCCGAAAGACTACGCCCGGCCCTCGCTCATGACTTTAAGGACAAGTATGGGATTGACTTGCTAGAAGGCTATGGGTGTACCGAGATGTCCCCGGTCATTTCCGTCAATGTTCCAGACGTCGAGTATGGTAAGTTCCGTCAATCAGGATTGAAGCCCGGTACTGTCGGGCACCCGCTCCCAGGTGTTGTAGTGAAGATCGTCGACCCGGAAACTGGCACCCCGCTTCCCACCGGGCAGGAAGGACTGCTCTTAGTGAAAGGACCAAACCGCATGCTCGGCTACGTTGGACAGCCGGAGAAGACTGTTGAAGTTCTTCGTGACGGCTGGTACGTCACCGGGGATATCGCTACTCTCGATGAGGATGGATTCATTAAGATTACCGACCGAGTATCCCGGTTTAGCAAGATCGGCGGAGAGATGGTTCCACATGTGCGCATTGAAGAAGAGGTTAACCAGATCCTTGGTGGTCGGCTCAGTGTTGTAATGGCAATCCCTGATCCACACAAGGGCGAGCAATTGATTGTTCTGTATACTCACCACGAAATAACGGCCGAAATGCTGTGGCAGCGTCTCAATCAAACTGACTTGCCCAGATTATGGGTACCAAAGCGAGAACGCTTGTACATGGTCGACACGATTCCTGTATTGGCAACGGGCAAAGTCGACCTTCAGGCTGCGCAAGCCACAGCCATGTCGCTAGCCGCTGAAACAAACCACCAACACCTCCGTTCTTCAACTGTATTGACCAGGTAATCATCACGAAAACGCCCAGCACGGCACCTAACTATAGAGTACAACTCTCCGTGTCATTTGTATTACACTTTTTGCTTTCCAGGCGAGAAAGGAGCCAGTATGGCAAGTATTTTTAAGCGGATTAACGATATTATCACGGCCAACATTAATGACCTGATCGACCGTGTCGAGGACCCGGAACGCATGATCAAACAGCTAATCCGGGAAATGGAAGAGAACGTGTCGCGAGCGAAGGAAGGGGTCATCGAGGCCATTGCCAGCGAAAAGCGGTTATATAAAGATTTGGAACATCACCAGCGTCTCGCGGAGGAATGGCAGTACAAAGCGACCCAAGCGCTCCAGGCAGACAACGAAGACCTCGCCCGTGCCGCGCTCGTGCGTAAAAAGGAATACGACCGGATTGTTACGTCACTTGAACCCTCGTGGGAAGCAGCCAAAGCGACGAGTGAGCGGCTCAAGAGACAGCTCCAGGCGCTAGAAGCAAAATTGGAAGAAGCACGCCGCAAACGCAGTACCCTCGTAGCCCGGCAACGCGCCGCCCAGGCTCGAGTACACATGGACAAAACACTGACAGCGTTTGAGGCGGGACTGGATGCGCAAGCCAACTTTGCCCGTATGGAAGACAAAGTCACGGACATGGAAGCCCGAGTTGAAGCGATGGCCGAGGTTAACAGCGCTGCTGACCGTTTAGAGAAAGAATTCCAAGAGCTGGCGACAGAAAAGGAGGTCGAAGACGAACTTGCAGCTCTGAGGAAAAAAATAAAGGGCGAGGCAATTCCGTAAAATCTCCTCCACGCGATGCAGTCACCGAGTGCTCGCATTCTGTCCCCACTTGAATATGAGACCTTATCCTCACAAGTTTCCCATAGCGGAGAAGCAAAAACAGAAGACTCGTGGATTCCGGGCCGCGTGTCGCTTGCCCAGAATGGTCATGCATCCGTGATGCACACTTGACGATAAAAGGTCTGTCGGAGCGAACAGCCGTTCACTCCGACTTTTCGAGGGAATGACCAAACCGTAAGGTTCCATGGTTCCCGCGCAGGTGGGGAGTTAGGAAGCGACGCACGAGGCGGTGATTTTATACCCTAAGCCACACGTATGATTACCGACCGAGAACTCGCCGATTTACTGATCCTGCGTGTTGCCCTCAAGCAACAACGTGAGAGTGGTGCCATTGATCAAATGGTGTATGAACAGGCCCTAATCGCCATCGACACCCTGGCGCAGGACGTTCTCAATCACCCCTTGCCGTCTACTGCTGGGACTTCTGTACGAGACAGACGCGGCAATGCGTGGGGTCTATTGATTCACCTTGGCTTGATTCCCCCAGGGGTACCACCGTGGGCTACTCTTCCTGCTGCACAAAAGCAATCCGCAACGGCAACGCAGCAGCTCGTCTTACCGTTGCAACCTCATCCTATCATAACGGCTCCGACAAAGGATTCACCTGAGGCAAGTGGCGAGCCCTCTTCGTTAGTCTCGATTTCTCCGGCTGTTCCTCTGCCACCGATGTCAGACGAGATCGCTGCCCTTGTCCACAAAGCACCGAAAATTCCTGATACGACACTTATCCCACCTGTACCCATGGCATCGCCAACAGCGGCATCTTCTCGGCTCGCCGAGGCTGCCCCAGTTGTCACACCGAGCTTTCAGAAGTCTCGTGATGAGGCGTGGCAACCAACCGGACCCAGTGCCTTAGAACGAGTGCTCCAAACCGTCTCTGGCTGGCCTGCACTCCTAGTGCCCTTTTTGGTCCAGAATATCATCTGGTTTATTGTCGGGTTGTGTTTCGTCGCTGGATCAACGTTCTTAGTGTCATCAACCAGCGGGCCACTCAACACTCTCGCCGTTTCTGGGGTCTTATTGACATACACCTTGTTTCTAATGTGGGGGGGGTATCAGTTACGGCGCGCGCGAGCAGACCTCGAAACCTCTAGCAGTGTCTTGCTGGCGCTCGGCGTCTTGTTAGCCCCACTGAACATCGCGTCGACCGTACGCCTGATTGCTGGTGCGCCGTCGTCTCTTTGGTTGGTCATTGGCAGTCTCACCACGCTTGTCGATTTCGTGGTGTTGTTCTACGCCACCATGCTTGTCTCCGGTGTAATCGACCGTTCTCTACAACGTCAACATCCACACCTATTCTTCGGTCTGACTGGTGTCCAGGTCGCCGCTCCGTTTCTCTCCTGGGCGCCCTCGTGGTATGCAGTAGCGACTACGCACGCTGTGTTATTAGGACTGTTGGCGTATGGACTTCACGTGTTTGTCCGGGACTGGCTCCAGTCCATTTTTGTCGACCGACGTAAAATTGCTTATTATGCCGCAGGGACATTGGTCTATGCCGCTATCGTATCGTTCATTCATTTGACCTGGAGCTATCAGGCTCCCACGCCCCTGCCCGCTGGTTATTATGGTCCGTTCCTCATGATCGTCAGCGGCTTACTCTTTTACGTTGATGCACAGCTCAAGCAGTGGGCTAAACAATACGCATTCCTCTCGCGTCTGAGTTTCGTTGTCTATGGGGTCTCCATTCTTGCGCTGCTGACCGGTGCTTTTGCCCCCTATGCGCGTATAGTCACACTTATCCTTGCGCTCGGAGTCTACAGCTCAGTTGTGTGGCAGTACCTGACACTGCCACCGCTGTATCTCTTATTGCTCTGTGCAGGCTGGCTCTATGGGCTACTGATTTTGCACTACCTCCCGTATCAATGGGACATGCTGGCTAGCGTCCCAGGCTTAGCTGGACTTTTCGCTGCCAGTCACTGGGCCCAACGTCGTTCGTCTATGACCCTGGCCGTACATGGATATCGTGTTGGCCTTGTTACCGCACTGGCATTGGCTGGATGGAGTCTGGGCCACACACACCCGAGCATGCTCGCCGTGAGCACTGCCCTCATCACGATGGTCATCACGCTCGCGGCGCTCTTTGTCGTTCCCCCACAGGTATTCGCAAAGATAGGACCGACAGAGACGCCTGGCAACCTTTCACACACCCCCTGGGCATATGTTCCTCTGATCATGGCGAGCGTCGCGGTCGTATACGCACCGCTCTGGCTTGGACAGTCCTGGCTTCTGCAGTGCGCTGGCGGGATCGTATTGCTAACCTGGCTGTGGATTACGCTCGCCACTCGACTGCACCGTACCGCTACAACACCAGCGACAGCCTGGATACCGATCCTCCTGAACAGTGCCCTCGTGAATCTAGCGGTTGCACTCTTCCTCATCCTAGCGCATGGGTTATCACACGCGGCTTTACATCGAGCGCAACCGTTGCTGCTTATCGCCATGGGCGGGGCGGTCTTGCGAATGGGGCTAAATTTACGAGTTCGGTGGTTATTGTACGGTGCACTCGGCTTATGGGGGGCCGCTGGGCTACTGTTGAAGCTTCTCTATTTTCCCCAGCCTAGTAGCGGACTCGTCGTGATGATTCTGTCCCTCGCCGCCTGGGGGTTGCTCTGGTGGCTGGAAAATGAGCCGGACGACGTGGCGACGCTCCGCCGAGAACAACTTGCGCTACAAGCAGCGCAACAGCCACCGTTCACACTGCTGTGGGTTTTCCCAGTTCACAGCGAGCGAACGTACGCCGATCTTCTACGCTTGCCACTCCAGCAGAGTATGATCGCACTCGGGATGCTTGGTCTTTTGCAACTCAGCCTCCGGCTCTTTTCCGGCGCGTTGAGCTGGGCGTGGGTCGCCTCGGCTGGACTCGGAGCACTGGTAGCAACCGTAGCGACTGGCTATTTCCGGGTGTCATCCCTCTTTCCCCTCGCTCTGGTGCTCGGCCTCGGTGCATGGCAGGTGAGCCTCTCCCAGGTCGGTCTCTCTACTCTCCCGGCACTCAGCTGTGCCGGAGCCGTGTACGCGCTTGTCGTCTGGCAAACATTTATTCTGCTGCGCGCGCAGCCGCAGGTGGCACTTCTTGCGCGACAACTACGTCTCGGTGGCAGTCAAGCCTTCAAAGAAAATTGGGTGCATCGAACGAGTCTCACGGTTACCCTCGCCTGTATCGTAGCCCCTCTGGTTGACGCCGGAGTGTTTGCACCCTCGTTATTCCTCCTGATCACGCTAACAACAAGCTTGATCTTTTTCGCGCGAGCAGGCTGGCATCATCAGACACAGCTTCACAGCTATCTCCTGCTGGCAACCACTCTGCTTGGCGTATTTCTGCTTTATGCATGGCAAACGTTCCCCTCGCCCCATGACAGTCTTCACGCGCTGCTGCACGCTTCCGCCTTGGGATTCATTGCGGCAACAGCCGGGCTCGTCTTTTGGCTCCTGGCGTGGGAAGTTAAAAGCCGCACGAATCAGCAACCACAAACCTGGCTCATCACCTCTCGGGACCTGTACTACGAGCCATTATGTACGGTTACACTTGTGGTAGCGGTCTTTGCCATCACCCAACAACTGATTCTCGGTTGGGCGTCGTCCCAAGCAATCGCGCCTCTCACTATCGTCACGTTGTTGTTCGCCAGTGCAGTACTCTTTCTCGGCAGTTCAACCTTTGACCTGCTCAGTGTTCAAGTTGCCTCCTTGCTTTTTGTCAGCTTGGCTGTCGTGTGGGCGGAGGGGGCCCTCGTCCATCCAACAAGTACCGTGACCTTGTGGCCGGGCGGAGCGAGTACAGCTGATCAATGGTTCACCCTGAGTTTGCTTGCGCTAGGATTCGCCGTTGGTGCACACCGACTTCGCCATGGTCACTCGGAAGCGCAACCCTATGCACCGCCGGTCCGTTGCGCTGCAGCACTTACCTATGCCTGGGCTCTGGCTGGTGTAGCAGTCCTTTTCCTCGATGCTCCACTGCGAGGGAACCTCGGCCTCGCGCTTGCAATTGTGGTGTTAGCGTTCTGTCTTTTCCCGCTGGTCCAGCCACTATCACGGGCAGCTCAATTACGCGGCGCTATCCTACCCTTGTTCGCAAGTGCGGTACTCTACAACCTTTTGGGTCTTGCCGAACTCTCAGCCCACCTGCTCAATTTCACGCTCACCTGGGGTGTCTTGCTCTGGATGGTTGGCAACTTTATCGTGCCACGTTGGAACGAACGACAGCCGCAATGGACAATTGCGGCAGAGACCTGGCCGTGGTTCGGCCTGCTTGCGATCGGCAGTTGCGTGCTCACTTCATTCTTGTCGGCTCCTCATTTCTCACGATCAGCGCTTCTCGCCCATGCGGGATATCTTACGGTCGGAGCCCTGTATGCACTTCTCATGTCGCGCAACAGTGCGTGGTTTGGCTTTCCGTGGATTGCAGCTCTCCTCTTCACTCAAGTTGGCTCTGCATTAAATTCATGGGGGATACAGCATCCACGCATTGCCGACAATGAACGCGTGGCGGCGTACCGCCCTCTCCTCCGCCAGCTTGGTGTTCTTTTGTGGTTGAATCTCATGATCCTGGTCGTCCCCTGGTGGCGTGCGGAGGGAGACCTGTGGGCAAAGTGGCTGCGCTGGCGGACATCAGATCCGACCCCACCCTTTCTTCTTGTTCCCGCTTTCTTCTTGCTATGGTTACTCAGTCAAGTGGGTATTGCCATATTAACCTACGGTGGATTAGGCGTTGCTTCTCCAACTGCCACAACCTGGCTGGCTACAGGACTGGTGAGCGTTCTTCTCATCTTTTCCTTCTTGCATGTGTGGTGGTGGCACCGCGCCCCGTGGGAACCGCACGCTCTTCTTGTCGCATTGTTATATGCGCTCATGTCGTTGTGGTTGGCGTATGGAACGCCATTCTTTTACCTGCCGCTATTCTTTGCCTTGTGGAGTGCGGGATTGCGATTTTCGTCCGCTGTATGGGAGCAACACCAATGGGGTGGCGAGACGTTCCGCCCCCTTCGGCAAGCGTTGTCGTTATGGCTTGAACCAAGTTTGGTGGTTGCCATTGCTATCTTCTTCTTGCTGTTTGACACTCCCCGTAGTGAACGGCTGCTCACGCTCGCCATCTTGATCGACACGGCTGCCGTATTAGGGTGGCAACGACAACAACAGCGCTGGCTGGTTGTAACCTGGGGGATGCTCCTGGTGCTGTTGCATGATTGGCCATTGCTATGGGTACCAATGTCTCAAGCCTCATTGTTACTGCCGTGGTATGCGTTGCAGCTCACTGTTTTCGCCTGGGCGCTTTTATGGTGGGAACGTCATCTCCTTACACAGCAGCCGCCAACCGCAACAAAGAACCCGTCGTCAGAGGCACTTCCTACTGACGCGGGACACTCGTTGCTGTGGTGGGCATGGCCACTCACTGCGGGCGTCGCCGTGGTCGAGTGGTGTGGACATGGGTGGGTAGTGGTCTCCACCCTGGCCAGCACCAGCCAATTCCAATGGCTCATTCCTCCCTATGACGCGTGCGCCGCATTAGCGGCGGTCTCGTTCTTGGTGGTATTAGGTACGCGTCAGGTGCGGATCTCGCAGAGTGAGTGGTGGACCTACGGGGTTCTCATCCTCGCTGGGCTCGCTGGTGTCTACATCCGTCTGCTAATCAACGGTCTCGCTCCAGCTACGATGTGGGATACCGCCGCCTTGATAGCAACCACGTATGCATTGTTCATCCTCTATCGCCTCGTACCGTTAGAACCTATTTTCCGTGCCGTAATGGTGGTACCGTTTCTCACGTTGTTGACGGTTCCGTTACAGCTCGCCTCATCTCAGACAGGGGCGACGTTTCTTTCCGCAGCAGTTCTGTATTTGTGGACAGCATACGGTACCGAACGGCGAGCACCAATCTATCTGGCCCTGCTCGCATTGAATGCTGCCGTATATTTATGGGTGCCTTTGTGGGCAACGCACTATCACATCGTACAATTGTATGTGACCCCGCTTGCTCTTAGCGTGTTGCTGCTCGCGCATGTGCATCGTAATGACGTATCACCCAAAGTCCTCAACAGTGTGCGGCTGGCCGCAATGAGCGTCCTCTATGTCAGTGCAACCTCGGACGTCTTTCTCCGGCCAGGACTCACCATTTTTGTCGTCGCGTTGCTGTTGAGCCTGGTTGGCGTCGGGCTGGGCATTGCCTACCGTATCCGGGCGTTCCTTTATAGCGGTATCGCGAGCCTGGTGATCAACATCGGCTGGCAACTCCTCATGCTGTTTCCTGAACAACGCTTCGGCCAGGCCATTATCCTGCTGACCCTAGCGGCGGTGTTGGCTGGGGCGATGATCTGGTTCAATGCGCAACGTAAGGCCATTCTGCAGCGTGTCCGCATCTTCCGCGCAGATCTAGAGACGTGGAAGTAGAGAAACACGGTCACCCCTTGCGCAACGGCGGAAAGGTTTTATACGGTTTCTGGTTGACAACTATCCATACGAAGCGGCAGCATCGGGGAATGTACAAAGCACTACCGAGGATTAGCGAAAGCCCTGAGGAGCTGCAACACCGATTTCGCGCGGAGAAAGATGCTCAC
>JBFWXH010000049.1:0-55174 GCA_050187625.1 Binatia bacterium | reverse complement strand
AGGGAAAAAGCATGTGGTGAACTTCTTACAGCAGTTTGGCTATCGCTGGGTGGACGGCCTTATTGAGCCGATCCCTCAAACTGTGTGAAACTTCCACCCCATATCTTGGTGTGTTTTCTCTATAGGTGAGCCAGTCCAGTTCATATTTGATCGATTTCAGACGTTGTTGTTGCCTACCAACCTCATCGTTTTGGATTTGGGCTTGAGCGCTAGCGACAGTGACCAGCAGCACCACTAAGCCGACCATCAACCAGCGCCCCAGGTGCCAGCTTGTAGGCCGACCTCGCTGATGATGGGAACGCCATTGCAAGGTGAATTCCGTTGGTACTATGGCTTTTTTCCCCACGAGAGCCATGCTGCCCAGGCTACTCCGTTCTCCCTGCGCCCGGTTTGCCGCAATTGTACTTCACAGTTTCTCGTTCTTGTGACGCCCGGCTTCGTAGGCCTAACCGAACTACTCCGGCCTGACGCCGTCCCGCACGTCAGCCGCCAAGATGATGTGCGTCCTTACCCTCTAATACATTCTGAGCGCGTGTGCAGCATAGGCGGATTGCGAAGGATCATTTGGGTCTTCTCTGCTTTCTAAGTAGAGTTGGCATGTATCATATACCCAGAGGTGAACGAAGCTCGTGCCAGGCGGGACCAGCACAGGACACCCAGGACGGACCCCCCACCAGCGGTCGCAGTTCTGGCCGCATGGTGTGCGCTGTGTGGCTTTTGTGCGCGATCGTTGCTGTCTGATCAGGAACAGCGAAGGTGGGAGTGCCCCGCGCAAACGGCAAAATCCATGAGCACACGAGCGCGCTGAATTTTGCTCGCGCTTGCATGGGCTTTTCACCTGTGCACTGGAACACCCTAGAAGTCTGGTCTACCATTTCTTGCGGTTTTCCCGTTGGTCCGGATTTTGCGCTCGAGAACTCACCAAGACAGATTGCGCGACTGGAGAAGCACCAGTATGCCAACGTCTACTATCACGGCCGAGCGCGACAAGGATTTGCCAACCCTGCCGACGCTGGCTGTTGCCGCAGTGACTTCGATGGGAGAGGAGGAGATAAACAATGGCTGCACTAGCCACCATTACTGGTGAGGAAGCCACGGAAAAAAGTGCCGAGGAGCTTTTTCCCCAGCTTAACAGTAGCCCCACAGGATTGAGTAGTAGCGAAGCTCAGAAGCGCCTTGCGCAGTGTGGTCCGAACGCCCTCGAAGAAAAAACGGTGAACCCTTTCCTGAAGTTCCTGAACTATTTTTGGGGACCCATTCCCTGGATGATTGAAATCGCGGCGATCCTTTCCGCCCTGGTTCGGCGCTGGGATGATTTCATCATCATTGTGATCCTCCTGTTGTTTAACGCCCTGGTCGGGTTCTGGCAGGAATACAAGGCTGCGAATGCCCTCGCGGCTTTGAAAAAGCAGTTGGCTCTGAGAGCGCGAGTGCTTCGCGACGGCAAGTGGCAGGAAATTCCCGCCGATCAACTGGTGCCGGGGGATATTGTCCGTCTGCGCCTGGGCGACATCATTCCGGCGGACGTCAAGCTGTTCGAGGGAGACTTTCTGAGTGTCGATCAATCCGCCCTGACCGGAGAATCTCTACCCGTAAGCAAGAAAACCGGTGACATTGCCTATTCCGGCTCGGTGGCCAAACAGGGAGAAATGGTCGCGCTGGTAACCGGGACAGGAGCGGAGACCTACTTTGGTCGCACCGCCAAATTGGTGCAGACTGCCGGGGCAGCGTCACACTTCCAGAAGGCGGTTTTGCAAATTGGGGACTACTTGATTTACTTGAGCGTGGGCTTGGTCATTATCTTGGTCCTGGTGCAATTGGAGCGCGGCGACCGTATTCTGACCCTGATACAGTTCGCGCTGATTCTCACCGTAGCCTCCATCCCCGTGGCCTTGCCTGCGGTCTTGTCCGTGACCATGGCGGTAGGTGCCCTGGCGCTGTCAAAGATGAAGGCCATTGTCACTCACCTTGAGTCAATCGAAGAGATGGCCGGCATTGACATTTTGTGTTCCGATAAAACCGGCACCCTCACACAGAACAAACTGACATTAGGCGCTCCCGTCCCCTTTGCCGCTCGAGACGCGCAAGAGCTGATTCTCTACGGGGCGCTTGCGTCGAAGGAAGAGAATCAAGACCCGATTGATCTGGCGGTCTTGGCCGGGCTCAAAGATAGGAGTTCGCTCAGTGGATTCACCCAGGTCAATTTTGTGCCGTTCGATCCGGTCCATAAGAAGACGGAAAGCACTCTTAAGAATGCAGAGAATCAAACCTCGCAGGCCGCCAAGGGTGCTCCCCAGGTGATTATGGAACTCTGCCATCTTGATGCGGGCACGGCGCAAAGGGCGCAAGAGGCGGTGGATGCATTAGCGGCCAAAGGATATCGCACGCTTGGCGTGGCCCGTTCGCAAAACACTGGGTCCTGGGAATTTCTTGGTCTCTTGCCCCTGTCCGACCCTCCTAGAGAAGACTCCGCGGAGACAATTGCTGAGGCAAAGAAACACGGCATCAAGATTAAAATGGTGACGGGTGACGATGTGGCCATTGGCCGGGAGATCTCGCGGAACATCGGCTTGGACGAGGACATTCAGCCCGCCACTCAGCTTTTCAAAAAGGATACGGATATAGACCACTTGAGCGCAGAGGCTATTTCCCAGATCGAAAAAGCCGGGGGCTATGCCCGAGTTTTTCCCGAACACAAATATGGCATAGTCCGGGCTTTGCAATCCCGAGGTCACATCGTGGGCATGACGGGGGACGGAGTGAACGATGCGCCAGCCATCAGACAAGCCGATGTCGGTATTGCCGTGAGCGGCGCCACTGACGCGGCGCGAGCCGCCGCAGACTTGGTTCTCACCGCTCCCGGCCTGTCAGTAATCGTCCAGGCAGTGGAGGAAGCACGGAAGATTTTCGAGCGGATGAACAGTTATGCCATCTACCGCATCGTCGAGACTATCCGCATCATGTTCTTTGTTGTCCTGGCCATGGTCTTTTTCAACTTCTATCCGATCACTGCCATCATGATTATTCTCCTGGCGTTTTTCAATGACGTGCCCATCATGGCTATTGCTTTTGACAACACCAGAGTCGATCCCAATCCGGTGAAGTGGAACATGCATCGTGTGTTGACCCTGTCGACGGTGTTGGGCCTGACGGGCGTGGCGGGCAGTTTCCTCATGCTGATCGTCGCCAAGAACTGGCTCAAGCTCGATATTGCCCAAATCCAGACCTTTGTTTTTTTGAAAATGGCAGTGGCAGGACACCTCACCCTATTTGTAACTCGCACCCCCCGGATGTTCCTGAAACCGCCGTATCCCGCGCCCATCCTGCTGTGGTCGACGATCATCACCAAGATTCTGGCTACCCTCTTCGTCGTGTACCCCTTTGGCCTCATTACCCCTATCCATTGGCGAGCCGTCGGGATCATCTGGGTGTACTGTATCGTGTGGGTTTTCATGGGTGACTTTGCCAAATTGACGGTTCTCAAGCATTTGGAAATGAGCGGCCAGCGGCACACTAAATTTCTGCAGTTGCTGAAACAGCGACTCAACAGGACAAGGCTGAATAACCGGAGTGGCGCTTGAAGTTGTATGGTTGCTGGTCTGATTAGGCGTTGAGGCGTTGCTGAAGCTTGAGGCCAAACAGTTGGTCACCTCGTCCGCCAGGTTGCAAGAGAGATGATCGCGGATCTCAGGGCAGGCCGACGCTACGCTTCTACCAAGAGAGCACCGAGCACGAATTGTCGGCGATACGGAGCTGTGATTTAGGTAACCCGTCGCCGAGTCTGTTCCTAGGCGGTCCTCATTCGGTGCGTGCTGCGTCCGTTGCGACCTGGGCTTCGCGCATAATTCTGCTCGCGAGGACCTCGTACTTCCCGTTAAAGTGATGTCCTCCCTGTAAGCGGATGGCGATGCCGTGCTGAGGCGGAAGGTCTTTGCAGAGGCTATCAGTCTCGTCGGCGCCATAAAAACACAGCAGTTTCGGGCCCTGTAAGCGTTGCAGTTCTGGCAGAAGGGCATAGGAACCGGGGTGAGATGCACTGACAAGCCAATCGATGACATGAAACTCGAAGTCCACGGTACGCGCCGGGTTGAGGAGCGCCACTACTGGCACGCGGGCGCGGAGATCCTGCGGCAGACGATTGACCATAAACGGGAGAACATCAGCCCCTAATGAATAGCCGATCAACACGGCCTTGTCCTTTTTCCAGGCCGCGAAATAGTGACGCAGAATACGCTCCAGGCCCGTAGCTGCTCCTTCCGGAGTGCGCCGTGTCCAAAAGTATTGCAGCGAATTGACTCCAACAACGGCAATACCGTCAGCAGCAAGCGCATTGCCAAGATCACGGTCGATGCTGGCCCAGCCGCCGTCGCCCGAAAGAATGACTGACATGGTGGTCGTCCGTTCCTCCCGAGGGGGAACCTCCACCAGGGGCAAATCGGTCAGGCTGGCATGGGAGGGCGTACGCGTATTGGTGGAGATTTCCTCGCTTTGGACGAGATCCATAAACGCCTTTTGGAACTGCGGCAGCCAATTGCGCGGAACCGAGAAGCCATGTCCCACCTTGGGGAGGGACACCAGTTTTGCACCCCGGACCTGTTTAACATAGGCGTCGGTTGCGGTTGGGTCACAGACCTGGTCGACCATCCCTTGCAAGGCCACCCACGGGGTGTCGAGGGTCGTGGAGGGCAGAAAACTGTAGCCTTTGCCGTGTGGGCCCCGCTGCGCTGCCAAGCCGTGACCGCGACATAGGGGTTTCGTCAGCGATAGGTCTGGGCAGAACCCGAGGCTCAGCCCCCCGCGAAAGGTGCCCGGAGGGGCTTGTACGAGGATGGCGTACACCAACGTGGCCCCTGATGAATACCCGACCAACACTGGCGGAATATAATGGGGAAACGCTAAGTGTTGTTGCACGAACTGACTGAGCGCTTCGAAATCCGCTGCGGGATACGAACAGGCGTCTGTGCCGCTCTGGAGTGCGCGGAGATAGTGAGTGATGTCGATACCCACGACCAACGCATCCCATCCGGCGAGCGCCGTCGCCATATCGACGACGCCCTGATTCCATCCCCCATCGCCCGAGACAAAAAGGACCACATGGCTGGGGTGTGAGACCTGGTGATACAGTGTCACTGAACCGAAACGACCGAACGTAAGGGTCTCGGCCGCCGCGCTCCGGGCGAGGGGCGAGGAGCAGGCAATGAGAAAAAGAGAGATAAAAACAATGTGTTTCATAGGCGAATCCAACCGTCTATTGCGGTGCGTACGACGTCCGCGCACACAGCACGGTACCGAAACGAATCGTAACCGCAAGGCCCGCGGGCAAAACCCCGCCCACAGTTTACGCTTTCGTCCGCCGTCCCGCCACGACATAAGACAGGCTCGGCAAGGCTAACAGGGTGAGGAAGAGAGTGGACAGCAATCCACCAACCAGCACGGTGGCCAGTGGGCGTTGGACATCCGAGCCGATCCCAGTCGCGCGGGCCGCTGGAACCATACCGAGCAGCGCGACCACCACCATCATCAGAACCGGTCGCATCTGCGCTAATGCTCCGTGCACCACGGCTTCTGTCAATGGTTCACCTTCATCCCGTCGCCGACGGTTAATCTCGGCGATGACCAGAACCCCGCTCATCACGGCGACTCCAAACAAGGAAATAAACCCAACGGCTGCCGACACACTCAGGTTGATTCCCCGGAGGTAGAGCGCGACAATGCCGCCAACCAGGGAGAAGGGAACATTCATCAATACCAAACCGGCGTCTCGCGGGGATCCGAAGGCGAAAAAAAGGAGGGTAAAAATAATCCCGATCGTAATGGGCAGGATAATCGTCAAGCGTTTGCGCGCACGTTGGAGATTCTCAAACTGCCCGCCCCAACTAACCTGGTACCCAGGAGGGAGCGTGACCGCGGTAGCGAAGCGCGCTTGCGCATCGGCGACGAAACTGCCCTGGTCTCGACCACGGATATTGGTGCGCACCGAAATCTGGCGCCGGTTCTCGCGTCGCGCGATGATGGTGGCACCGTTGATCACCTCAATTGTTGCCAGCTCCGACAGCGGTACTCGAGCACCGTCGTGCGTGGTAATCAAGATGTCGCCGATTGCCGACGGGTCGACTCGTGCCTCGGGAAGATAGCGGACCGTGATGTCAAAGCGCCGCTCACCCTCAAAGAGCGTACTAACGCTCCGTCCGCCAATCGCCAGCTCAATCACATCTTGCACATCACGCACGTTGATGCCGTAACGGGCGACCTCCTGCCGATCGATGTGAATGCGCAACTGGGCCTGGTCTCCTTCTTGTTCGATCGCCAGATCGGCCGCGCCCGGGACGTCCTGCAGCACCTCCAGAGTTTGATTCGCCAGACGTCGTAATGCTGTCAGGTCAGGTCCGCTGATAATCACGGCGAGATCCGCTGGGGACCCCGTCACTGCCTCAGTCACGTTATCGACAATGGGCTGGGTAAAACTAAAAAACGCCCCCGGAATGGATGCACGTAATGTATGAGCGAATTCCTCCACCAGATCGGCTTTGGTTTTCCCAGCTTTCCAGGTGTCATAGGGGTTGAGGGCGACAAACAGTTCATTACGGTTGGGTCCGTACGGGTCAGTTCCCGCATCATTGCGTCCGCTTTGTGAGCTGACCAACTTAACCTCCGGGGAGTGGGCAAGTAACCCGCGGATGCTGGTCGCCACCTCGGCTGATTTGGCCAGAGAAATCCCCGGTGGCAAATTTGCGCGTACCCAGATGACCCCCTCGTCGAGCTTGGGCAAGAACTCGGAGCCGAGAAGCGTCGCGAGACCGAAGGCGGCGATCACGATACTGGTCGCTATCATCACCACCCAGCGCGCACGACACATGCTGACCCGTAACACTTGCCCATAGACGTCGGCAAGCCATGTCAGTACGGGATTCTCCCATCCTGGTGCCCCCTGTCGGAAGACATACGTGGCCAGGACAGGAATGAGAGTGAGCGCGATAATCAGCGACCCCAAAAGCGCATAACACACGGTAAACGCCATCGGGGTAAAGAGGCGGCGCTCCACGCGTTGTAGGGTAAACAAGGGAATATAGGCGAAAATGATAATGACCAGAGAAAAGAAGATCGGTCGCTCGACCTCCAGTGCTGCATCACGAATGGTGTCCAGCATGCGCTGGTGTTCGTCTCGTGGTGGACGGTGAGCCAGGGCATGGACAATGCGCTCGACCATGACCAGGGTGCCATCGACAATAATACCAGAATCAAGGGCGCCCAGGCTGAGCAGATTGGCCGGGATACCGGAGAAATGCATACACACGAACGCGAACAGCAAGGATAAGGGAATCGTCACCGCAGTGAGTAGCGCAGCCCGGACACTGCCCAAAAACAGGAAGAGAACGGTCACTACGATAACCAAGCCTTCGATCAGCGTGTGGACCACTGTGTGCAGCGTGTTGGCGACTAAGTCAGAACGATCGTAGATCGGCTCGATGCGTACCCCCTGCGGTAACCGGGTCGTATTGAGCTCTTCCACGGTATCTTTGATGCCCTCTAGAACTTCACTGGGGTTTTCGCCCCGGCGCATGAGCACGATTCCTTCCACTCCGCCAGAGGTTTTCCCCAGGCCAAAAATTCCGGTTTGTGGCGCCGCTCCGATATGCACGGTCCCGAGGTCGCGAACGAATATCGGAACGCCAGCTGCCTCGGTGACGACCACGGTTTCGATGTCCGCCACCGACTGGATCAGACCGACGCCCCGTACCACCATGGCTTGTTGTTGATTGTCGAGCTGCGCGCCCCCGGTATTCCGGTTGTTGGCATCAACGGCCTGAGCAATCTGGCTGATAGTCAGGTTGTACTTGGTAAGGGCTAGCGGGTCGATTTCAATCTGGTACTGTTTGATCAATCCGCCGAAGGGGGTGACGTCGGCTACTCCGGGGACCTGCAGGAAGCGCGGTTCGACGACCCAATCTTCCAGTTCCCGCAGTTGCATGGCGTCGAAACCCTCGCCAACTAAGGTGTAGCGATACAATTCACCAATAGGTGTCGAGAGGGGACCCAACGTCGGGGTGACTCCATCCGGCAGCGTCGCATCTCGTAGTTTTTCCAGCGCGACCTGGCGCGCAAAGTAATCGTCGGTGCCGTAATCAAAGGTTAATTCGACAACCGAGAGCCCGAAGATCGTCCGCGAGCGCCGGGCGATGACATTCGGGACGCTATTGAGGGCGCGCTCGATCGGAACCGTGACTTGTTGTTCGACTTCCTCCGCTGCATGCCCTGGATACAACGACACCACGACGACTTGGGTATCGGAAATATCGGGATAGGCTTCGAGTTTCAGTTGGGAAAAGGCCCACAGGCCTAAACCGATAAGCACCAGACCCAACAAGACAGTGATAAACCGTTGCTGCAAGGCAAAGCGCAGCATCTGCGCAATCATTGAACTCTCCTACGATAAGCTATGTCAAGGATGTAAGGGATTGAGGAGAACGGGAGGGCCCGCGACTACGGAATCAACTCGGCATCGAGCAAAATCACCAAGCCCTCGCGGACCATCGGACGAATCTCGGGCAGAATCTGCCGCAATTTTACTTCGCTATCGACGACGCTGATGGTGACGGGACGATCGTCCGAAAGGCCGAACAAGCCCTTATGATGTACGTGGAGATGGCTGCCATAGCCCATGATACCCGTATGCACCGTGGCCCCGGCGATGTTGTGTTGGAGCAGCCGCCTGACGATCGCCTCGTAGAGGGGGATGTTATTCCATCTGTCGGTTTCGTCGACAAAGATGACGAGTAGTTTAATGGGCGCATCCATATCGCTCCTCCCGCGTTCTGGCTATTCCTGTACTGGCCGCTCTTCGGCGATTTGCGTCTCTGCGGTGGGTGTCGACGATTGGGGGACGAGGCCTTTCAGGAGCATCTCCCCGTCGACCACGATGCGGGCGCCAGCCCGGACACCTGTGAGGATCGGTAGTTGCGTACCGCGGCGCTTTCCTACCGTCACCTCGGTTTGCCGAAAACGCCCCGGGACCTGCTCGACAAACAGAACAGTGTGACTCTCATCCTGGATGATCGCGCTCGCCGGCACGACGGGCAGTGTTTGTGTCGATTCGATGTGATGAATACTGCCGAACATCTGCGGACGAAAACGGCCGTGCGGGTTCTGTACCTCGGCGCTCACCTGAACGGTTCGGGTTTGCGGGTCCACGGTATCGGCGATACGCATGACCCGGCCTTCAAATGTTTCCCCAGGATAGGCAACGAGGCTCATCTCTACCCGCTCCCCGATCTCGATAAAGCGAATATAAATTTCGGGGACGTCCGACACGACCCAGACCGTGCTCAGATCGGCGATAGTCATGACTGAGGCACTGGTATCATTACGGAATTCTCCAGGGACGACGCTGAGGTCAAGGACCTTTCCGGCAATCGGTGCGCGAACCACCACTTGCTGTTGAAAATCTCCCGGTTTGAGGCCGAGCAACGTGAGCCGCCGCACCGCCTGTTCGTGCAGGGCGTTAGCTTGGGTAAGGGCAGCGGTCGCCTGCGCCAGACCGTTCTTGGCATCGAGTACGTCCTTCTTGGCGACCGCGTTGTGGGCGTAGAGGTCCTGCAAGCGCTCATAGTCGGCCTGGGCTTTCCCTAACGTCGCCTGCGCTTGGGTTACGGTGGCTTGGGTCTGCAGGGCCGTGGCCTGCGCGGCATCGGCGTCGGGGCTTTGCACCGTCAGCAGCGGCTGCCCTTCCATCACGGCATCGCCGAGCTTGACCAGTACGGAGGTGATGCGACCAACCACTGGCAAGACGACATGGGAGACGCGATTGGGATTCACCTCAACTTTTCCGGGGGAGTCTACTTCTTCCACGGGGACGTCTGCTGTCCGGACCGTTGCGATTTTCAGCTGGGCGAGCATCGGGGAATTGGCGGAGATGGTCACTACGCCGGGTTCCATCGCGGGTGCTATCAGGCGTGATTGTCCACTAGACGGCGGAGGGTCCTTCCACTCGCACCCCACCCACAATAGTCCACTCCACGCGAGGAGGATAAGAATTCGAGATCTCATTGATGAGCGGCCTTTCCAGAAACAGAATCGATCAGATATAAACTGCGGGCGTAATCGGCCCGTGCGTCATTATAACTTTGCCTGATCTCGTTGAAGGCGCGTTGCGCATCGAGAAATTCAACAAAATTCGCTTGCCCGCGTCGATAGGAGTATTCGATAGTTTGTCGGACATCACGTGATTGGTCCAGCATCTCGGTCTCGATACGCTGGAGGAGCGTCTGGGCGGTGGAATATTGCTGATAGGCATTTTCAACGGCCGTGTCGATATCGGCCTCCAGGGCGCGGATCTTGGCGACAATCTGGTCTTGCTCTTGTTGGGCGCGTTCGATTTCGCCCTGATTGCGGTTGAACAAGGGCAGCGGCACGCTGAAGGAGACGCCAAACTGTACCCCGCTAGCCACATTGCCTTGTTGCGGCGCGACCTCCGCGCCAATGAGATAATCCACTTTTCCTTGGGCGATCTGTAAGCGAAGGTCGGCAGCCGAGCGCGCGAGGTCACGCCGCAGCGCGAGGAGGTCGGGACGCGCTGGGATCGCCTGCTCGCGAATCTGATCCTGAGTGAGGAGTTGTTCCTCGTGTCGCAACTCGCCGATAACATCGAACAGTGGCGAGCGGTGGGTGCGACCTAGTAAGCCCTGTAGTTTATTGCGGGCGACGCGCAGGCTCGACTGACTCTGCTGTACGTCGTTCTGGAATTGCAACGCCGCCAAACGGGTCCGCTCCAATTCCACCTGCGCCAGGTCACCGGCGCGCACGCGATTGGCGTTGACTTGCACGATATCGTTAAATGCGTGCAGGTTTTCCTGTGCCAACGCGACATTGGCTTTGGCGAGCAGGACATCAACCGCAGTATTTTGCACATCGAGCGTCAACGTACGAATCGTATCGAGCAGTTGCAGTTGCGCGACGCCGCGGGCATTTGCTGCCACCTGCATACGATACGTGCGTTTACTGCCCCGCTCGAACGGCACATCAACATGCACCGTTTCAGCGTAGGGGTTGGTGCCGGAGTGAAAGACCGCGTGATCCGGGAGAGCGCTGCTTACGGTGAGCACGGGATTGGGTCGTAAGCGAGCAGTGATAAGCCGAGCGTCGGCGACCGCCAGGTTGTAGCGTTCCGCCAGCAGGCGCAGGTTCTGGTCAATGGCTTCCTGCACGGCTTGGTCGACCGTGACTTGTGGGGAAAGCCGCGCTTGGGCGAAGCTCGCGCCCGGCGCGAGCAGACAAACGACGGTGAAGACCAATCCTGTCCTCAGGCTCCACAGGAAACGAGAAAGATGCCGGAAGAGGGGGTGCATACGAGCCTGAAGCAGAGAAGAGGGATTTTTCATTTTGCGGGAGGAAGGATGTCAACCGAGGTGTCATTATTCGCTCACGGTTACATCCGACACATCCATGACACGGTCGGTTCGGAGCAATCCGGTGACTTGCACGGTTTTATAGAGATTTTGCTCTGCCGTCAGTTTATGAAAGACCTCGTTGGTGCTGCGGATCAAAACTTCGGCGGGAAAGACGATGGCGTTCCACCGCTGCGGTTCACTCACACCGGTGATCTCCATCACCGCTTGTTGCTGGTCGTCACCGACATGCGTCAAGAGATACAGGTTGGCAAGCTCCGGGTGGGCCTGCTGCACGTCGCTGAGACGGCAATCGACACAGACGACTTTCCCAGTGAACTGCATGATCCCACGGAGTTCTCCGCCGATGGGACCAGGACCACCCCCCGGAACGGCCAAGCTGCTCGTGCTGCCGTACACCACCAGTCCCAGAGCTACGAGACTGTACGCAACAAGTTTTGGTATACGTTTCATGAGGTAACTCCTTTCACGTAGCCGAAATAGTGCAAACTTCGTGCCTTAGGCGCGCGGACTGGTGATGCTCTCCGGCTGTATGGCCCGCGACGGTACACATGTCGACCCGCGCGCCCACGATCGAAGAACCACGGCAAAGAAGAGTGCAACTTTGTCACACTGCGCACAGCGTGTTGGTCGACGTTTGGTCCGCTGAGCCGGCCTCCGTCGCTGGTCCCTGGTCGGCCGCACGTCGAGCGCATGGCCTGCGCCCGTCCGCTGCTTCGCTGTCGTTACCGGGTCGAGCTTGGCTCTGCCGTGTGAGGATTGTCTGGGGCGGGCTCGGAAAGAATGCCAATCTTGACATAGATTGGTCGGACTATGAGTCGTAACAGCGGTAACGTCCGGGCAAACCAGCATGCCGCTATAATGCAGCCGATTCCCCCGTAGCGGAGCGTGGCCTCCACGCCGAGCGTATGCGCGACCCCTCCAGCTAACAAGCTGCCGAAAGGCGCCAGCCCCATAACCGCCATGGTGTAAAAGCTCATCACACGGCCACGTTTATCACTGTCGACGATCGTCTGTAGGAGGGTATTGCTGCTGGTCATCTGGATCATGAATCCTAATCCCGTAATCACCAGACACATCCAAGAGAGCCATAGCTGACGAGAAAAAGAAAAAGCGATCAAGCCAAGACCGAAGGTGATGGTGGCTAAAGGAAGGAGTTTCCCCAAACCGAGCACGGACTTGCGCACGGCAAGTATCCCTGCTCCCCCGAGGGCTCCGATACCGACAGCCGCCATCAGCAGTCCCAATGTTTGTGGCCCGCCGTGGAGAATGTCGTCGGCAACCAGCGGCATGAGCACGGTATACGGCATCCCCACGATGCTCACTACCGCTAGCAGCAACAAAATGTTTCGAATCGGGAGAAAGCAGGAGATATAGGTCCAGCCTTCAGACAACTGTTGGCCGAGGTGGCCGACGGTTTTGCCCTGTTGCCTGTTTGAGCTGACCGTCATGAGCCGAAGCGAGGCAATGACGGCAAGGTAGCTGATACCGTCCAAGAGAAAACACCACCCTTCACCCACGGCTGCGATCAACACGCCACCGAGGGAGGGACCGAGAAGGCGCGCAACATTTACCATTGACGAGTTCATGGCAATGGCGTTCGCCAAGTCGTCCTGTTTCTCGACCAGCTCTACCATGAAGGTCTGCCGTGCGGGCATATCGAAGGCGTTGATCACCCCTTGCACGACACTGAGTAGTAGCACCTCTCGTACGGTAATGCGCGCGGGTAGTGTCAACACAGCGAGAGTGAGAGATTGTACCATCGCGAGAGCCTGCGTTACTACTAACAGCCGGTGTCGATCCCAGCGATCGACAAAAACGCCGGCGATAGGTCCAAGGAGAAACGAGGGGATTTGCCCAGCAAACCCCACTATCCCCAGCAGCAGGGCTGAGCCGGTCAAACGGTACACCAGCCAGCTGGTGGCGATGCGCGTCATCCACGTACCAACCAGCGAGATGCTCTGCCCGATGAAGTAGAGGCGAAAATTTCGATGCCGCAACGCGCGGATCATGAACAGCCACCCCCCGGCCTGGGGTTGTTGTCCAGGGCGGGGGGAAACATGCGTGGAGGCGTTGCGTGTCATAGGCTTTGTTCCCTCGTACCAGGGTCCTTTTGGCTGAGCATGCGCCACACCAGGGGATGCCATCGCGTCGCCTCGCTGGGCCGTCGGTCCTGATGGCTCCTGCCTGTTACCGACGGCGTTTCTCTGGTTGCTCTTACCCGAAAAAGCGTCCCGCCAGAGGAGCTGGCGGGACGTGGAAGGGCGCGATTTAACCAGCTTGGTGGAGCGCAAAGAATAAGACGCCTTCCTGTCGTCGGACCAACAGTAACAACGTATCCTTCGGAGTTGTGGCTTTAACGGCTGTAGTAAAGTCGTCCACCGAGGTGATTGCCCGCCGGTTGACCTCCTGAATCACGTCGCCAGGCTGAAGACCGGCGTCATCGGCCGGGCTCCCGGAGTCGACATCAGTGATGACGACTCCGGGCTCATCGGGGTCAAGATCGAACCGCCGGGTCGTTTCAGGGGTAAGATTAGCGACGGTGAGTCCCCAATTAGCGCCGCTTTCTGCTCCTCCTTCGGCGCTTGCTCGCTGGTCGGTTAATTCCCCGAGCGTGACGGTCAAGGTTTTTTCTTTACCGTCACGGAGAACGGTGACCTCCGCTTTCTCACCGACCGGACTCTGTGCGACCAACGCGGGCAAATCATGTGCAGCTGTGATCGGTGTGCCAAGAAACGCGGTGATGACATCCCCGCGTTTCAACCCTGCTTTGTCGGCTGGTCCGTCTTTGGTGACGTCGGCAACGAGAGCACCAGTCGGTTCTGTGAGTCCAAACGACGTGGCGAGTTCAGGCGTCACGTCCTGAATGGCAACGCCAAGCCAGCCACGTGTCACCTTACCTGAGGCTTTGAGTTGGGTGACGATCGATTTCGCCAGATCAATGGGAATGGCAAAGCCGATTCCGATGTTGCCGCCGCTTTGGCTAAAGATGGCACTGTTAATACCTACCACTTCGCCGTTGAGGTTAAGGAGAGGGCCGCCGGAGTTGCCCGGGTTAATCGAGGCATCAGTCTGGATAAAGTCATCGTAGGGCCCAGCACCGATGACACGTCCTTTGGCGCTGACGATCCCCGCGGTGACAGTTTGCTCTAACCCGAACGGGTTGCCAATGGCTACGACCCAATCGCCAACCTGCAGCGTGGCCGAGGAGCCGAGCGCCAGGATTGGTACGGGGTGTTGAGGGTTGATTTTGATCAAGGCGATGTCAGTCTTGTCATCGGCACCGATGACCTTAGCGGTATACTCCTCGTTGTTCGAGAGACGCACGGTAATTTTGTCGGCATCGCCAATCACGTGGGTATTGGTCATAATGTACCCGTCGGTACTGATAAGAAAGCCTGATCCCAGACTCCGCTGTTGGCCCCGCGGGGGCCGGTCACCAAAAAAATGACGGAAGAATTCTTCAAATGGATCATCTTCGCCAAACGGACTGCGTCCTGGTGGGTGGAACGGAGGCTGGCGCCGTCGCTTTATCGCCTTCTGCGCGGTAGCAATATTGATAACCGCGGGTGAAGCCTTTTGCGCGATTCCTGCAAACGAGGGGAGCTGATTTCCACCACCGGTGAGCGCTGGGGACGGCGTGTCGGCTTTCTCGGCGCCGAACCAGTCTCGCGCTAACAGCGGCGACGTCCGCCACAGCAGCAGGTTTATCAACAGGACGCCGGTGATGAGCCATGGGTGACGCGGGGCCTTGTGCGGGTGCATACTCTCTTTCCTTTCTCGTGACCGTGAGGGGCTGCCATTTCGCGCCTGAGGGGTGCTGAGCGAGGTGTCGGCATCGTCCTCAACAAGACGGGCGCATGTCTAATTCCTTGTGGTCAGAAGCGTAGCACAAAGGGTGCCACGTTCGCGCTAGTGGCACGTGGAGATCTTGCCGTTGAGGGTGTGGTGCCCAGGGGCAGCGCGGTCAAACGAACGGACAGTTTGCGTGGTTGGTTTTGCATTCGGCCAGGATGCCTTCCTTACCGCAAGCGACGAACACGTGCCGTTCCCTGGTCGGGTACTTGAGCGACGTGAATCCTAATAGGGGTCGCCGTTGGTTAGTGGAACTCCATGCAGACAGAGCCGTTGTCCGTAGAAGAGAAGATATCCTGCGACAGGGGCGCTGCCAGCGGACGGAAGATAGGGGAACTACGTGTCGCGGCTGGTGAGGGGAAGCATAGCGCGGATCACCAGCCCCTCTCTACCGTGCCGTAACCACATCCTCTCTATTGCTTTGTCGTAGTAGCAGCATTGAGCGTGTGCCATAATGAATGTGACGCGCTCTGCGGTAGGCGTTCCGGCTCAAAGAGCGTATCCGGAATATCCTGATCGTAACGCACCTCGCTCACGTTGAGTTCGGTAGAGCTCTTACTCTCCAGATCCTCCATCTTGATGCGTAATGGGGTCGGCACGCCGTCAATAACTGTGACCTCCTCAAAGAGTTCCCGTTTCCATAACATGCCCGCTGGATCATAATAATCACGCTCCAATGGGAGCTTGGAATCGGCAGCGACCCAGGTGATAATCCGAGAGTAGTAGAGGCGCTCTTTCGGGACTTGTTCTTCTATTTTGTAGGCCCGGACCCCGGCATGTTGTTCCTCACCGAGGAACCGATAGTTTTCGTGCATGCGGACAAAGCCTAGATCTGCATACGTGAAATCGGTCCCAAGAAAATGCTCATAGACATCGACCGGCGCTAATTCGCGTACCCGCCGAATCGCCGGCATGTAGACCCACATACGGGTTGGCCGTGTCTTCGGTTCAGCAATCATATAGGCGGTCCCCTTGACGTCGTCGGGGGCCAGCATGACCATCAGTATACGTTTGCCGTCTGGGAACTCCTTGCGCGCTTGTCTGGCTACCCAATGAACCTCTTCGCCTTTGGAGCGTAAGGAAATCTCGACTTTCCGGGTGCTGGGGCGTGGCGATTCAAATACCTCCTTCATCTGTTTCACGATCGTCATCACGTCTGGGGGTGCGGCAAACGCTGGTACAGGGAAAAGGGCAAGAACACACATAAGTATGAAAACGACCATGAGAAAACCTCCTTCGACGGTGCCTGCTGGTCTCGTACAAAGGCACCGGAAATAATAGTGTACGGCCCACTTGTGCTGGTGTTGGCCAGGCGTCCCATCTGCCAGTTGTACAAGAGCCGGGAAGGCTGATGTTCCCCTCCGCGGTGGTTCCCATGAGTGCGAATGTGCTTCTCACTTTTAAGAATGCTCGTCTGTACATACACCTACGTTTTCACTCGTAAGCGACCGGGGAAACTGGCGTTACCTCTTTGGTTTCTCTTTCCATTCACCAACCAAGGGCGACGACGAATGCATAACAGTTTAAAGACCGTTGCATATTTCATACCAACGGTGCTTGGTTGCAGGCCTCGCCAGGAGGTCCGACAGGTGATGACGTGAAAGAGTGGCCGATTGCCGCATTCATCAGCCGTGAGAACATGGCAGGTCGCGTCGGGATTGTAACTGTGGCAGTGCAGTTTTGTTGATATATCACTTTAAGTGATAATTTTGGTATAGGATTTGCTAGAGTACTAGCCGTAAAAGATACTGGAGGACACAGCATGAAGACTGGCGAAAAGCTATTTTGGCGTGCGACCGGGGTTGTAGCTTTGGGAGGGACTGTGTTGCTCCTCGCCCTGTTGCTCTACGGGTACGCGAGCGATGAGTGGGGAACCCCGCCGCTTGATGAGCGAAGTGTCCCTGCAGTGCGCATGTACTAAATGTGAGAGCCGGAGCACGGGCAGCACAAAGACCAAAACACGGAACCCAGGGTACCCGAACGACTCCTAGTCCCGCGTCTCGGAAGTTCATTGGCAGGACAATGGAGTAGCGCGCGTCCGTTATGGAGTGCGTCGGTAGAGCGGAGCAACGACAGCGCTTTCGGTGAAAGCACGCTGAGAGTCCCACCCGGCGCCCCACACCCAGCCAAAGCTGCGTCACAGCCGCTGCAGTCCACAGAGGCCTTATCCGCTCGCGAACTGTGAAGTGGAAGGGCTCGCAATCACTCGCTGCTGTGGCTGACGAGCCCCCCTGGGCTGCCGGTGCAACACTGTCACACTGCGCACACCTGTTTGCGGTGTGAGGTTGTTTTGTGGCGGAGCGTTGCTTTGGTCTGGTGCGGTTGGTGTAGAGAAGACTGATGGCAAACAGCTGAATTTGTTGGGTCGCTGGTGAAGTCTGGTGAGGAGCAGACCGAGATCTCCGCACCCGAGTGAGTTGTCGAAAGTATTGGCTTCGGACTTGCTAGCGTAGTCCATGCGTCTGGTCTGATGGTTGAACACGAGTCGTGTCTTGCGTGTCACGGTTTTATCGCGATCCAGCTTGGTAATGTCTCGTTGTGGGAACGCACGAGATGGAGGAAGTGTGGCAAGATCCTGTTCGTCAAGACGCGAGATTCGGGGAACCCACGAGGGGATCGTACGTAGTCTCGCTGCACTGCTGGTCTCCGGCCTCATCGTCTCTGCCGATCAGGGGTTTCCGCATGGGGCGTGGATCACCCAGGCGCAGCCGAGCGCCGGACAGTGGTACGAGCAAGCGGTCAGTAACACACTCGACAACGACGACCGGGCAAGCTCCGCGAGCCAACCGCTCTGGGGTTTGCTGACTCAGTCTTCTTTCCTTCGGGCCCCCACAGCCTGGTGGATGGCTACGCCGGGTAGCTTCTCCGCCCAGCAGTGTTTTCCCTTTCTGACTTCGGTCCGTGACCGGGCCCCGCCTGGAGACCGTTGCGGCGCGATTTGAACATCCCTTGTGTTCTCAAAAACCGCGACGGCGCCCAGGCCGTCGCTACTCCCTGTCACCCTCGGCTGAGTACGTGGACGGTGCAGAATGCCTCAGTTTCCGCGTGGGCCGGGTGGGCGGCCAGAGAGGACGTGATCGACGCTAGAGAAAGAAAAGGAGAATCTTATGGCAACAACAGATCGTCAGCCCATCGTGGGCAGTGACCGTGCTGTCCTTCCGGGAGCGCGCTTACTCCACGCCGCTGATCCCAACGAAAGTATGTTCGTGACCGTGGTGCTTCGTCGCCGGACCGCAACTCGTGAGCTTCCGACCGTGATTGAAGAGATGGGGGCGCGTTTGCCTCATATGCGTCAATCTCTCGAGCAAGAGACGTTCGCCCGCACGTATGGGGCCGACTCGCGAGATATCGAAAAAGTAGAGACCTTTGCGCATGACCATGACCTGGAAGTGGTGGAGGTTCAGCCGGCCCAACGGCGGATTGTGCTTTCAGGCACAGCCGCGGCGATGAGGAGTGCCTTTGGGGTCTCCCTCTCGCACTATGCGTATGCGGGAGGGACGTATCGTGGTCGTACTGGACCTATTCATATCCCTACGGTGCTCGGCCCTATTATTCAGGGAGTCTTTGGCCTTGATAATCGGCCGCAAGCACGACCGCATTTTCGGATTCTGAATGGTCACAGCGGACCGCGAAGCCCACAAGCACAGCGGATGTCCTACGCTCCACCACAAATTGCCAGTTTGTATAATTTCCCGGAAGGACGAACCGGCAGTGGCCACTGTATCGCCATCATCGAATTAGGTGGTGGATATCGTCGCAAAGACCTGGAAGCATATTTTGCCGACCTCGACTTGCCGCTTCCCAGGGTACGGAGTCGTTCCGTCGACGGCGGCCACAATCGTCCAGAAGGAAATCCTGACGGAGCTGATGGCGAAGTGCTGCTGGACGTGGAAGTGGCTGGTGCGGTTGCTCCGGGGGCGAAACTGGTGGTCTACTTCGCGCCCAATACCGATGCCGGCTTCTTGAATGCTGTGACAACGGCCATCCACGATCCCCATTATAAACCGTCGGTTATTTCCATTAGCTGGGGGGCCGCCGAGTCTCAATGGACACTCCAGGCGATGCAGGCGATGGACCAGGCATTCCAGGATGCGGCTGCCCTTGGGATCACGGTCTGCTGCGCTTCAGGTGATGACGGCTCCACCGACAATGTCGCCGACGGTCGGGCGCACGTCGACTTCCCTGCTTCGAGTCCCTATGCCTTGGGGTGCGGTGGGACCCGCTTGGAAGGGCAAGGGACCACAATCTTCCGAGAGAGTGTGTGGCATGAGGATGGGCACGGAGCCACCGGAGGTGGCGTCAGCGAAGTGTTCGCCCCGCCGGCTTGGCAGGTGGGAGCCAAGGTGCCACCGTCAGTCAACGCTGGTGGTCGGGTCGGGCGGGGAGTTCCCGACGTGGCTGGTGATGCTGATCCGTTGACGGGTTATCAAGTATTGGTCGATGGGAAGCAGTTGGTGATTGGCGGTACCAGTGCCGTCGCTCCACTATGGGCAGGCCTCATTACTCTGATGAACCAGCAGTTGGGACGTCCTGTCGGGTATATCAATCCTCTTCTCTATGGTCTGCCAAGGGCAGCGAGCGTGTTTCATGACATCAAGACCGGCAGTAACGGTGCGTACAGCGCGCAGAGCGGTTGGGATGCGTGTACCGGTTTGGGAACGCCAGACGGTGTGAAACTGGTGAAGGCGTTGAGTGAAGGTTGATCGTGGATGCCGGCGGCCCGAATGGGAGCCTCCTGTCGAGGTCATGGTGCCGGTTCTGACTTTGCGATCGATATCTTATAATTCGCCTCCTTTGGGTTCTCTGCATGAGCGAGAGGTGCGGGAGACTACCGCTCGTGAGACAATAATTGGGGATGATGCTCTCCGTGATGGTCTTGTTTTATGGTATTTTGCTGCCACAATCAGAGCGGTTTTGTAATGAGAGCAAAGGAGGGTAGGTGAGTGAAGCGATCGAAAATAGGGTGCTTTATAACGCTTCCTGTCATATTGTTCGGGACATTGGCCGTTACGACGTCCAGCCAGGCGCGAGAGCTGACTGATGCGTTGGTGAAAGGGTATGTCGGACTGGCGCCTTTCTATTCTGGAGGGACATTCTGCCCCTGTGCTTTTGCGCAAAGCTTATCGAGTGCACTGGGATCGGCGACGAGTCAGACGATTACCCAAAATGTCCCTGTCGCCTCGGTCGCTCCCGCATTTAGCTATCGCTATAACCCAGCGTTGAGCGTCTTTGAGCGTTCAGCCAACATTCTGGGACCGATGTTTGCCGAGCGTGCGCTCACGATCGGTAAGGGTAGGTTAAACTTCAACATGGGGTATTCTCACGTTGAGTTTGACGACATCAACGGAGAAGGCCTCAGCCGACTCCGGACCGGTCCGGGCGTATTCTTTACGAATCTCGGAGATGCCGCACAGTTACGTACGAGCCTGAGCGTCCAGACCCAAGTCATTGCGCCGACGTTTCGCTATGGCATTACGGATTATCTCGACTTGAGCCTGATTTTCCCCATCCTGAACACCTCCCTGCGCATTCAGAACACGACAGTCGCCGTGGCAAACCAGGTGACCCCGAACCTGGGAGACCTGTCTGACTTTAACAATCTGTCCAACAATTTCGGTAACCTGCGCTACGTGCGGACAGATCCGCGCGTTGTCGGGCAGCCGATACGTTCGTCGGAAAGTGCGACCGGACTCGGGGATATTATCTTGCGCTCGAAATACAACTTCTGGCGCGATGACACCAGTGCGGCAGCATTTGAATTGGAATTGCTGGTACCGACTGGAGACGAGGACCAACTGCAAGGAACTGGAGAAACCCATGTCACGCCATCGGTGATTGTCTCGCGGGCGATGTATGACCGGCTGGAGCCCCATCTGGCCGTCGGGGTCGATCTGAATGCGAACGATGTTGATCGGAGCAGTGTTATCTATGATGTCGGGGCCACGGTGCAAGTGTGGCGATTGCTGGTGATGACCGTTGATGTCCTGGGCCGTAGTGAATTTAAAGGATTACGCGTCAATAGGAATGCCCTTGCCGCTGATGGCTTCTTTCTGGACCGAGCGCTCGACACCTGTACGGCAGCGCAGCCGTGTGGCGGCCAAAGCCGCAAAGTGCCGATTTTCCCGGAGAACTTTGCTCGTCGCAACGACACAGTAAATTTTGCCTTCGGCTTTCGTTATGGGTTTGGCGAAGCCGGCTCCGTATATTTTGGGGGCGTGATTCCACTGAACGACGACGGATTTCGCTCCGACTTTATTCCCACGGCCGGTGCCGAGTATACCTTCTGATCAGTGAAGAGTCAGAAACCTCTGACCTCCTACGACGAGGAGGTAGCCGGCGACCGTGGCACCGAGAAGGGTGGCCCAGAGGCGACTCTGATAGATACGCCTGGTATAGACGAATACCCCACACGAGGATGAGGGTAATGAGAGCGATAATACACACGGCAAGCGCGTTGAAAACGATCGGAACACCAAAGAGATGAGGAGCCTCGCGGTAGACCGTATAGACGCCTGCCGTGTCAACCATGTGGCTTGCTGTACGGTAAGCGGTCGAGAGCCACGTAGGAATCTGGACACCAAATCCTGCCAGTAAGGTCTTGCAGTAGTTCCCCCAATTGAGGGCGGCAGCGACGTTGCTCATCGCATACTCGATAATGAGATCCCAGCCAATGATCCACACGGTCAACTCCCCGAGCGACGCATAGGCATAGGTATAGGCGAAACCGGAAACCGGCACCATCGACGCGAACTCGGCGTAGCAGAGCGCAGTGAAGCTACACACAATGCCGATCAAGGCAAAGGAGAGCATCAATGCAGGTCCGCCCGAGTTTTCCGGGCGTGTCGATATCCCCATAGAAACGGGGAGGCAAATGACAACTGCGTCTGGCTACCGCCACGCTCGGCAAAGCGGTTGCCGAGGTGCAGAGGTGCAGAAACCGCTCGCTATTGTCATCATCGGTGGGCTCATTTCGGCGACGGTACTCACGCTCATTGTTCTTCCGGCACTGTATTTGCTCTTTGAAGAAGGGGCTCTGCACCGTCGCCGTCCTGGTCCAGAGCAGTTACCGGGGAGTACGGCCAGTAGCTCTAATGTCAGTGATGGAGCTGACTATGGAGCGCCAGTGGCAGTGTCGGACTAAATTGCAGCACGCGACAGTGGCGCAGCCCCTGGGCAAAAGCGCCCCGTAGGTTGCACGGCCGGGGCAGGTGGGCCCCTCCTTTAACACAAGAGGGACAGGGAGGAGGTCTCGGGACGTTCCGCCGTACGCATCTCATCTGCAATGATTGAGGACAGAGCCAGAGCCGCTCGCGAGGATACAGTTGTGACAACCACACCGGTCTTTTACGACCCGTCCGCCCGTCGCTGGGCGCGTTTTAAGCACGCAGTGCAAGCCGTTGCTGCCCTGGTTTCTACTATCCTGACCATTTTTGTTGTACGCGTCATTATAAATCCGGTGCTTCCCAGTATCGGGCTTGTACCGGCGGGCAATCTGCCACAACGCCATCATTTGGCACCCCCTCGGCCAACTCCGGTGCTGTCCCGCTCAGAGCGTCGTTTCCAACATGCCAAGCGAAGACTCGGAACGGCCCTCGCGCAGCTCGGACCGGCTGCAACCGTAACGGAAGCGAGGACCCGTCATCCTGGAACGCTCATCGCTTTCTATGTCAACTGGGACGATACCAGTTTTACGTCACTGAAACACAATCTCCCGCAGGTTGACAAACTGGTTCCTGAGTGGTTGCACCTCAAGAGTGGTGACGGTACCGTGGTGCGCGATGATCCGGGCAAGCAGGCACGCGTGCTTGCGTACCTTCGTGCGCATCGTCCCCAGTTGCCTGTGATGCCACTGATCAATAACTTCGATGATGCGCGGATGGAGTGGGATGCTACTGGCCTGGCCGTAATGCTGAAGCATCCAGCGGCCCGTGCACGGACTATTCGCACGCTGTTGCAGTTCGTACGGGAAATCCAGGGGGCTGGGATTAATGTGGATTTCGAGAACATTCCTCCGAGAGCCCAGCAAGACTTACAGACGTTTATGCAGGAGCTGTTCACCCAGTTTCATGCCCAGGGTCTCGAAGTTTCGCAATCAGTCCCGCTGGATGATCCCAGCTTCGACTATCGCAGGTTTGCACGCTGGAACGACTACCTGGTCTTGATGGCGTACGATGAGCACTGGAGTAGCAGTAAGACCGGCCCTGTCGCATCGCAGTCCTGGTACGCCGCAGCCTTACACCGCCGCTTTGCGGAACTGCCTGCCGACAAATACGTCGTGGCTCTGGGGAACTACGGCTATGATTGGCAACCACACCGCAAGGATGCAAATGAAATCTCTTTTCAAGAGGCGTTGACGACCGCGCAGGAATCAGAAGGTCAGATTACGCTCGACCCGCGGAGTTTGAATCCCTTCTTTGATTATTACGATGAACACGACGTGTTGCACCATGTGTGGTTTCTTGATGGCGTAACGTTGTTTAACCAGATCGCCGAAGGGCAACACTACCACCCGCGCGGGTTTGCATTGTGGCGCTTGGGATCGGAAGATCCGTCTGTCTGGCCGATCTTGGCAGAACGGGGGCAGGTCAACCGCGCGACCGCCGAGACGTTGAAAACTTTGCACTACGGGTACGACCTTGACTATGAAGGCGCGGGTGAGGTCCTCCGGGTGACGGCTACGCCCCATGATGGCCAGCGCGAGGTGACGTATGATGGGGCGAGCGGGCTCATCACTGCCGAACAGTTGCACGGCTATCCGTCGCCGTACGTGATTACGCGGTGGGGTAGACAGCAAAACAAACAGGTGGCCTTGACGTTTGATGATGGACCGGATGCGCAATATACGCCGCAGATTTTGGATATTCTTCGGCAGTATCAAGTGCCAGCGACCTTCTTTATCGTCGGGCTCAATGGTGATCTCAACAGCAAACTCCTGCAGCGCACTGTCGACGAGGGGCATGAAATTGGTAATCATACCTTTAGCCACCCTGACATTGGAGCGATTAGTCAACAGCAGTTGCGTCTCGAGATTAACGCGACGGAACGACTGTTTGAGAGTCGTCTCGGTCTGCGTTCGGTCCTGTTTCGTCCGCCCTACGCGGAGGACGTGGAGCCAGAAACGCCAGACCATGTTCGTCCCCTGTTACAGACGAGTGCCGAGGGATATTACACCATTGGCATGCAGATTGATCCTAACGATTGGCGCAATCCAGGAGTCGAGGAGATCGTGCAAGCCACGATTGCTGGTGCCGTAAATGGCGATGGGGCTATCGTTCTGCTGCATGATAGTGGGGGTGATCGCTCACAAACCGTTGCGGCCTTGCCCAAGATTATCGAGGGCCTGCGGGAGCGAGGCTTTACGCTCGTCCCGGTGTCAACGCTGTTAGGGTTATCTTGCACTGATGTCATGCCGCCGTTACCGCAGGAGGCGCAGCTTGGTGCGCGGATAACTGACGCTGGTTTTCTCCTCATTAACTGGACCAGCGTGAGCATGCACTATGTGTTTCTGTGCGGAATTATTCTCGGGACACTACGGATCGGGTTCATCGTCATTCTGGCTCTGCGCACTCGTTGGCACTGGCCCCGCGACGTGACCCGACCACAAAACGCTCCCTTCGTCAGTGTGATTGTTCCCGCATACAACGAAGAGAAAGTCATCACTGAAACGATTGAGTCTCTTTTGCGATCTGCCTACCCGGCCTTTGACATTGTTATTGTCGATGATGGGTCACTCGATGATACCGCTGCGAGAGTCCGGAGCGTGTACGGGGCCCATCCTCAGGTACGCCTGTTTAGCGTCACCAACGGCGGCAAAGCCCGAGCCTTAAACTATGGACTAAGCAAAACCAACGCCGAGATCCTCGTGACCCTGGATGCGGACACGGTCTTCAGTCGTACTACCATTAGTGCCCTTGTTCGCGATTTTTCTGCCCCGCAAGTTGGTGCTGTCGCCGGTAACGCTAAAGTAGGGAACCGTCTCAATTTGCTGACAAAGTGGCAAGCGTTAGAGTACATCACCAGTCAGAATCTTGATCGGCGGGCGTTTGCCGCGTTGAATTGTATCTCGGTGGTTCCCGGAGCCGTCGGAGCCTGGCGTCGGCAGGCAGTTGTTGAGGCCGGTGGCTTTACGAGCGACACCTTGGCTGAGGATGCTGATCTGACGTTAGCGATTCTTCGTCGCGGGTATACTATTACGTATGAAGATACCGCCGTGGCATTCACGGAAGCCCCAGATACTGTGCCGGCGTTTGTTAAGCAGCGGTTCCGCTGGATGTACGGGACGCTTCAGGCCGCGTGGAAACATCGAAGCGCTCTGTTTCACCGCCAGGCGGGGGCGTTAGGGATGCTCGGTTTGCCCAATACTTTTGTTTTTCAGATTATATTCCCCCTTCTGTCACCAGTGATGGACCTGCTCCTACTGTGGTCAGGTATTGCGACCCTCTGGCAGCGCTACCAGCATCCCCTCGACTACTCCACGGATGCGCTGCAACGGGTACTTTTCTACTATGCGCTTTTCGTCGTTCTCGATGGGCTGGCAGCGGTTATCGCGTTCAGCTTGGAACGTACAGAGCAGTGGAGTCTGGTGGTGTGGCTCTTTCTCCAGCGCTTCCTTTATCGTCAGTTGATGTATTACGTGGCGATTAAATCGATGCTAACGGCGATACGGGGAACGATGGTCGGCTGGGGGAAGCTCGACCGCAAAGCGACCGTAACTGTAAGCGAATGTACGTAGGACCTCATCTCGTAAGACTGGAGGGAGTGACGAACGTGACTTTCGGCAGCGATTGCGTCGCTCCCCTCGCACTGACAATACCGAAGGTCAGTGCGAGGAGCCCTTCGACTCTGCTCAGGACAGGCTGAGTGACAACGCAATCTCTGTCCTTCAAGATCATTGAGATAGACCAGTAGCTTTAGTGAGCGGGTGGGCGTGTGCGTTATCTTCCGAAAAATGCGTTTCTCGTCGCGCTCGGGTAGACTGGGCGGCCATCTGTAATCCGGCAAGCTGCAGGCATTGCGGTACGGGAGAGACTACCTGCCGGCGCAGGACTTTGACTGTGGGGCTCTGTTCTGGATTCCCGCGTTGGCAGAAATGACGTCTACTTAAGAAGAGGGGGCCCTTCCCCAAGCGTAGGGGGATCGTTGGGGAAGGGATTGGGGGTTTGGAGGTATCTAGTCAGACGATCAAGCGCTCAGAAAATTCATTCGTGTGGACCTGGCGACGATCACGGGTCTTCTCTGCGCCTTGGTTAGTGGTACTGCAGTGCATCGTCAAGTTCAGGTGCAAGCAATTGTTCGAGAATGAGCAAGGCGTCAGCAAAACTATGGATTTCGAGATGAGGAAGACGCCGGGTGCGGCAATAGTCGGCCAAGTGTCCTTTGGCAAAGACCAAGTCTGCCCGTCGAGCAAAACAGATCTCCGACAACCCACTACCGATGAACAGTACGGGTTTGTCTCCGCGATGTATGGCCTTACAGGTACAGAGCCCGCTGTCGGTCTCACAGTATTGCGATTGGTAGGGAAATCCCATTTGCCAGCGATCTGCTGTTATCTGTCGGAGCCGATTGGCGATAACGGACAGATGCCCGACACAGTGACGAGTCAAGACTTGGCGAATGAGGATGTCGAAGCCACCACTGACCACGACAATTTCCAGGTTGCGAGCGGTACAGAACGCTGCGAAGCTGGGAAACGTGCTATCGATGACGACGCTGTGGATAAGCCGCGTCAGTTGATGTCGCTGTGCGCGGACTAACGCCGTCTGACGAGAGCGTCGCTCTGAGTTGTCAATGCGTCCCTCAAGCCACTCTCTTTCGATGTCGCGCCATTGCGGTAACGCGAATTCAGTTAGGAGCGCCTCGACGACGTCTGTTTCAGCAATCATCGCGTCAAAGCTACAAACGATTTTAAACACTGTTCCTCCATCCCATGCCAGTGCAGTCGTGCTTACCCGCAAATGACGTGCCGAGCTGGTGTGTCGGTCGAGCATAAGTGCCCGGTCAACATGGGACCGAATTTCGCGCCTGACACTTCAGCGGCGCGAATGCGAGTAGTCCATCTCAATAACTTTGAAGGACGGAGATTGCTTCGCCGCTCCGCTCCTCGCAATGACAACGCCGACGATCAGTGCGAGCGCAGTGACGTAATCTCCACATACGGTCAGCTTCGTCACTCCCGCGAATCTTATGAGATGAAGAACTCGCTTAATGCCGCGCAAGAAATGTGTGCGCCGTGTGACATTTTTGTGGGAGACTTTCGCCTGTTGTGCTCTTCCGTTTATCATCACGCGGATCGATCGGGAGGCGTGCGACAGAAATTCCCACATTGCCCGCGTGACGGTCAATCAGGGTCGCCACCGGAATACGGCTTCCACGCCGGCGTGATCTGACAGTGTGGTATAGGGAGACACTGGGGAAGTTTGTCCAAGCGGGAGAGAATCGTAGGATGGTGGTACAGCGGCAGCTGTACCAAACTCTTGTATCCGTACCCGCCGGATTGCGAGACCCCGCCCTTGGGAGGCAAAGATATAATCTATGCGGCGGTCGCGCCGGGCATTTGTAAAGCCTGGGGTAGTTTCTTGCTCTACGGACCACACGTCAACCAGCTGCGGCGCGACGTTCCGCAACGTGGTGTGGAGGAGCGAGTATTCCGACTGCGTATGTTGCCAATGACGGACCGCGCCGTCGATATTAAAATCTCCCAAGACCAGGACGGGATTGGGAGAGGGTGGGACACGCTTTCTCCCAATAAAACGAGCCAGCTCCCGTACCTGCGCAAGGCGGGTGTGTCGATGGTGGGCTGCTTGCAGGTGAGTGATAAAGACATCCAGCTCTCGTCCGGTTCCCTCGGGTTCCACTTGTAGCACGGCATGGAGTACGCCTTTGCGCGCCCAGGCATCAAAACCTCGACGGGAGCGAAAGGCTTGGCTCTCGACACTGACAATGGGGTACCGGCTCAACAACACCAGCCCGCTGTTCGCAACCGGGGTCGCTTGTTGGTTGTTGGTTAGCCACTTATCCACGAGGTTGTAGAGGCTCTTCAGAGTCCACTCGACGATGGTGAAAGGGAACGAATTGACCGTAGGGTGCACTCGTGGTCCTGTCGCAACCGCGAAGATCTTGCCGGACGGTAAGCGCGAACGGTTCCCACACTGGGCCCCGGCACGCTCGGCTGCCCGGACAATCTCGGCGAGGCGATCCGCACGAAACACTTCCTGGAGGGCGATGATGTCGTAACAGGCGATTGCTCTGCCGATAGCTTCCGCTCGTGCCTGGGTATTGGGCCAGCCTGGTGCCAGCATGTCGGCTAATGCCGGACGAAATTGCACGTTGTAGGTGAGTACTTTGAGGGCGACGGGCGACTGCGGCGGTGCGATGTGCGGTTGCACCAGCCCCCGCTGTGAAGACAGGGGCGTAGCTGCTCTCTCCTGCTCGACGGCAGGTCCGGCGGTGTGGATGCACGCGGCGCTGAGCACCGCTAGCGTCACGAGGGTTGCGAGAGTGCAGATCTTACAAAAGAGGGTCACTATCAGTCCATTCCCTTGACGGTGTCGCGTGCTTTAGCGGCTCTTTGGGGACGCGACATGTTACCTCGTCCAGCTTTTTCCTCTCGTTCGTGCAGGAGTTCAAGTTGTAAACGTTGAACCTCCAGTAACCGTTGCCACTGGTGCGTGACTAATTGGTCGAGTTTGGCAATGATGTGCCGGATTTCCAACTCGGCTTTGAGATTAACGCGATAGTCATGTTCGGCTCGCAACCGATCCTTGGCCTCCTGACGGTTCTGACTCATCATAATAATCGGTGCTTGCACGGCCGCAAGACAAGACAGCAAAAGATTTAATAAGATATAGGGGTACGGATCGAACGGCTGCTGCCAGAGACGCACGGTGTTGAGGACAATCCAGACGGCGAGAACTGTGGTGAAGCCTAGAATAAAGCGCCAACTACCACCGAACTCTGCGACTTTATCGGCTACGTGCTCGCCCACGGTCAGGCGGCGGTCGAATTCGACGTTGATATTCTCCGAGAGCAAATCTTCTTCTGCTTGTAGACTACGGATGACCTCAGCTTCCAAAGTGGAAAGCTCACCCTTGTCTGCTTGGACGAGATCTTCAAAATAGTCGGCCCGTAAACGGTGGAGGTCTGTCAGGCAGATAAAGCTTTCCGGAGCCCAATCGGGGTACGTTTTCGTGATGAGTTCGACGATGGGCTGCCGCACCAGTTCAGCGGGGACAGCTTCACTGAGAGGTTTACTTTGCTTACAGATTTGGCATACCACGCGACGAAGGTGGTTTTTCATGGTCGCTTCCTCGGGCAGTGGTAATTTCTGCAAGGAGGCGCCGCGCTAAAACGTCATAGGCCCCGTCGAAATGATACCCGCCTTGCAGAGCTATCGTAGTGCCTACGTTGGGGGGAATAAGGGGACACACTGACGCATTTTCCTCTTCTTTCCCATAGAAACACAAGATCTGACGGCTCCTGAGTTTCAGCAATTCTGGGAAGATCGGTTGTGCGGAAAGATCTCGGGTGTGGGCTCGCAGCCAATCGCTCAAGTGGAATTCAAATTGGGCAGCAAGAGCCGGAGTGAGCAGGGCGATGACACGAACTCTATTTAACAGCTCGTGCGGAAGGCGATTCGCCAACGCGGGCACCACATCCGCCCCTAACGAATAACCAACAAGTACGATGTCATCCTTGTGCCACACAGCGAGATAGTATTGCAGAATGCGTGCCAGGTCGAGGGATGCTGGCATACAGTCGCACCTGCCCGAAACGACCGACGTGCATCGCTCGCTCAACAGCTGCGGGATGACTGCGAAGCGGGCGCAACGCCCGTGGCGGTGTTGGCCTGCCGGTGTAGAGTGTTCCAACTGTTCATTTCGTCAGCAGGCCACGGAACCCACCTGAGATAAGCGTGGCGAGGTTGGTCAGAATTCGCGGCAGCGCGAGGCCGCCGGGAGAGGCAAGGTACCTTGGTTCCCACTCCGGGTCAAACTTTTCCTTGTATTGGCGTAGTCCTTGAAAGTTGTAGAAGTGCTCTCCATGGCGAAAGAGCAGGGCCCCCAAGCGCGTCCATAACGGCGCGAGGGCACGGCTCTCAAAACCGGAGAATGGTGCCATGCCTAAATTAAACCAGCCGTACCCTTCTTTTTGGCCCCACAGCATAAGCTGCAGGAATAAATAGTCCATAACTCCTGGGGGGGCTTCCGGGAGGTGGCGCATAAGGTCCACGGAAAGTTCTTCTTTTTCTGCGCCAAGCCATACGTTGGCAAAAGCGATGAGTTGGCTCTCCTGGTAGATCACAGCTAAGGGAAACTCGCAGAGATAGGATTCGTCGAAGAATCCCAGCGAGAAGCCTTTTTCGCGGGTATTTTTTTCGGTTAACCAGGCGTCGGACACGGCGCGGAGTTGCGGAAGCAGCGGTTGCACCTGAGAAACGGGAACGATAGAGAAACGCACTCCCGTTTTCTCAACGCGGTTGAGCGCGTGGCGATGCTTCCTGCCGCTGTCGCCTTTGATAGAGAATGTGTCCAAGCGCACTCGCGCCCCTTCTCCGATCTTGAGCAGAGTGAGCCCCAGTTCCAGGTACAGTGGGAGATTCTTCGTTCCTACCTCATAGAATACTGCCCAGCCGTTATGGTAATCGCACAGTTCCTGAAACTGCCAGGCGAGTTCGCGTTGCTCTTCCTTCGGACCTATAGGGTCGCCGAGGGCGACCCAACTGCGGCCTTCGACGCCATACATGATAAAAGTGTTCCCCGTATCGCTGAATAAGAGGGATTTATCGCCCGCCAGCGCCAGGTTAGCCTCAGTAGCGCGCGAATGTGCAATCACTTGCCGGGCTCGATCGAGCGTCGCTCGATCTGGAACGGTGGGGCTTGGCGGCGCCGGCCGTAGAAGGTGCAACGCCGCCAAGATCAATGCGCCACTGAGCGCCCCGACGGTCGCTCGCATGGACCGCGGTGCATCCGCGCTGAGAGCAAAGTGCCACCACAATTCACTGGCGTATTCGGTATGCTTATGGGCAAATACGCCTAGCCATGTGGATCCGAGCAGCACGATGGCGATAGCAGTGATCCACCCCGGACTAAACCGTTCGCTCACGAGCGACGCCGTGCGATAAAAAGACGCGCGGCACGGCCAAAGCACGAGGAGCATGATACTGAGGATGAGTGCTTCCTCGTAGTCGAACCCCTTGAGCAAGGAAAACACGATACCGCTGGAGAGCAGACCCATGGCGAGCTGCCATGCGACATCCAAGCGTTGCTGTAAGCCGCGCGCCAATACTAACAGGCCAACCCCGACGATACTCCCCAAAAAATGTGAGAGTTCGATGATTGGTAAGGGCAGTAACGTATGCAGCCACGCCATGCGACTGTGCATGGACGGTGTCGCTCCGGAAATAAGCAGGACCGCGCCACTGATGAACGTACTGACCGACAAAAGTTGCGGAGTGATATCCGGCACCCAACGGCGAACGACTTGGGTCCAGTGACCGAACGTTTCCTGGCGTTGCAGCACTTCGTGACCACCGAGCAGGACGGCTGCAATGATTAAGGGCAATAGGTAGTACACTGCGCGATAGGCCGCAAGCGCGCCGAACAAAGCGGGGGTGGGGATCTGTGGACTCAGGAGCATAATGACGATGGTCTCGAAGACGCCGAGACCACCTGGGACTTGGCTGCTCACCCCGGCAAGCTGGGCAAGCACAAAAATACCGAGAAACATGGGATAGGAAAGCCCGGCCGTAGCCGGAAGAAGGACGTAGAGGACGCCAGCGGCCAACGCCCAGTCGAGCGACGAAAGCGCGACCTGAGCACAGGCCAACGACAAGGGCGGGACTGGGAGTTCCCAATCCCGTAACCGAAGCGGAGTTGTACGGCAGCCGCAGATGCTCAAGTAGCTGGCGACGAGCAGCAAAAAAATGATCCCTAACAGTGGCAACGACGGAATCGGCAAGTGAAGAACAGGTGGAAGGGGAAGTGGCTCCCAGATAAAGGCGAGACCGCCTAAAGCGAGCACGCCAAACCAAAACGTCACACTGTTGAAGGCAATAATCGTCGCAATCTGAGTTGCCGACAGCTCCCAGGCCGAATAGAGGCGATAGCGAATGGGGGCGCCACTGAAAAACGCAAAGCCCAGATTATGACTGAAAGCGTAGCCAAGAAAGGCGGCTAAAGCAATCTTCCCGTAACTAAGAGGATAGCGCAAGTAACGAAACGCCAAGGCGTCGTGGCCAGTGAGCACGCCATAGTTCAGTGACGTTAACACGAGGGCGAGCAGCAAATCCGGCCAGGGGATCTCTGCAATATGGTGCCAAATATCTCGGTACCGATAGTCCCGCAGTTGGTTATGGAGGACTGCCAACACGACGATGAAGGCCAGAAGTCCGAGCAGTGGACCGAGACCGTGCAGCAAGCGCTGTTTCGTAGCGGGGGTTATCACCGGACGCTGATCTTACTCGCGAGATGATTGTGAGGCATCTTTGATAGCAAGAGACAATGCACGTCCCCGCCTCCAGTCCTTGGGCGTGTGTAGCAAATTCATACGCCCGACGATAGAGCCCTGGCGAGAGAACGGTAACGATTAAGCAAATGAGTAAGACGCGTGGATAAATTGAGGAAACCGCCCTGGGTTACCGGCGCTGGAGCCGGGCGAAGCAGGCGGTTGCCAGGTACGAGAAAAACAGGAGACCCAGGGACAGCGCGAGTTGTTCGATCTGTAACCTTCGTGCGGTATAACCGAAGGCTGCCCACCGTTCCCACATCAAGAGGCCGATGGCCATCGAGATCCACGAGCAGGCAACGCCGTACTCCTTGCGTAGTGCGCGTCGGCAGTCGAGACGGATCTGTCTCGTCTTCAATACCAAGCCTTTTCGCGGAGGTAACAGCCGACATACGGTCTGCCGGTAGTTTGTAAAATGCTCGCCAAACTTCACGGCAAGAAAATCCTCCTCGGCCAAAATAATGGTCCAGTAGAAAACAAAAACGAGTGGGAGCGCCAACAGATACCAGCCGTAGCTGTTAGCGATGAACGTCAGGCCCGTAAAGATCAAGAGATTGCCAACATACAACGGATTGCGACAGAGAGAGAACGCGCCAGTACAAATCAACTCTTCAGCCGCGACCCGTTTATGGCGTCCGCCACGGCGGATATTGCTTACTGAACCAACTGCCAGCAGGCGGCATCCCTCACCCAGGCACGCAACTATAAAGCCGAGACCATCCATCCACCAATCCGCCCGTTCGCTGTTGAACAACAAGTGTGGCCGTGTGGTAAACAGGAGGGCCACAAACAACGAAGGAAAGAGGTAGTTGCGGACGGCGAACAAAACTCGACCGACTTGTACTCCACCTCGCCGCAGGCGTACCAAACTTGGTCCAAAAAATGGAGACACCACGGGGAACTTGATCTCGGTTTCAGTGGTGTTCTCTATAGTGATGTTATGTTCAATCATATGCGTGGCTTTACAGACAGGATTTGTCGTAATCGGAGGATTGTGGTCCTTGACTGGTGCATGACGCAGCTGGTTGCCCGTGGTTTTTACTGCCCTGGAACAACAACCACACTGCAAACAGCGCGCTGATAGACGCGAAAATGACGATAAGGGCCATAGCCCAACCGGCGAGGTCTCTCACAACGAGAGATTATCAGCAGCAAAAGAGATGCCGGGCCGATCGGGGCACTCCCCTCCTATTTGCCTGGGTGATGAGAGTTTTCAACAGTGAAACGTCCCAGTTTTTGCCGACAAACATTGCGTGAGCCTGCAATTGTTTGCAGTGGAAAAAAGAGAAAGATGATCTTTATCTCTCCTTTGAGGCAGGACTTTTACTGCTCCATTCGGGAATACTTGCAGAGCAATTATCCGACTTCCGCTTTCCCCGTTTGTGGCGTTGGATGTTTTGTCTGTTTTACGTAAGCCCGTATTTTTTTACTTTGTACCAAAGGGTGCGCTCGCTGATGTCCAGCAGGCGGGCGGCTTTGGCTTTATTGCCGCCAACCCGTGCTAACGCGTCGGCAAGCAGCCCTTTCTCGAACTCTTCGACAGCGTGAGTAAAGGAATGTAGAGTGGATGGTATCGACGCTGGACCGACTTGCTCTGGGGGAGCCACGCTGGGCGTTGCTCCGGCAATTTCTTTGGGGAGGTGAGAAACCTCGATCCGCCCTCCGTGGCAAAGCACGATCGCGCGTTCCACAATGTTCGCCAATTCGCGGACGTTGCCTGGCCAGGAATACTCTTGCAGACGAGTAAGCGCTGTATGCGAGAGACCCCCCGAAGTCAGGCCCAGTTTACGACCGTGCTTATCCAGAAAATGCTCAACCAATAACGGAATGTCCTCACGACGGCGTCGTAAAGGGGGCATGTCGATACGAAACACGTTGAGACGATAATAAAGGTCCTCACGCAAGTTTCCTCTTTGCAAAGCTTGGTGGACATCCTGATTGGTAGCGGCAATGACCCGCAAATCGACACTGATGGGTCGGTTGCTTCCCAGGCGCTCGATGGTGTGCTCCTGCAGCGCGCGCAGGAGCTTCGCTTGCAATGCCGTCGGCATTTCCGCAACTTCGTCGAGAAAAAGCGTGCCTCCATCGGCCAGTTCAAACTTACCAACGCGTTCCGCATATGCTCCGGTAAATGCGCCCTTGGTATGACCAAACAGCTCGCTTTCTAACATATCGGCAGGGATGGCGGCACAGTTGATCGAAACAAATAGGGATTCTCGGCGCGGCGAGGCCCGGTGAATTGCGTGAGCGGCCAACTCTTTGCCAGTACCGCTCTCTCCGGTAATCAGGACGCTGGTTTGGCCTGGGGCGACCTGGCGAATTTGTTCGTAGACATCAGTTATCGCGGGTCCGCGCCCGACGAACTCATCCCAACCTTTGTCGAGTTCTTCGCGCAAGAACAGATTCTCGCGTTGCACCCGTCGTACTGATAAGGCGCGTGTGACTATCAACTCGACCGCGTCAACGTCAAAGGGTCTGACGATATAGTCGAACGCTCCTTGTTTCATCGCCTGCACTGCGCTCTCAACGGTTCCATAGGCGGTCATGATGATCACCGGGACATCAAGTCCATGTTCGCGTAGCGCGGTGAGTAACTGCAGACCGTCCATACCAGGCATGCGTAGGTCGGTGATGACGAGATCGACAGGGGCAGTGTCCATGAGCGTAAGCGCGGCACGGCCATCACCCGCAACCGTCACCTCGTATCCCATCTTTTTCAGCATAATCTCAAGGACACGAGACATTTTTGGTTCGTCGTCAACTACTAACACGCGTTGTATCGTCATCAGTATGGTTCCTCGTCTGCGGTAGGAAAAAGCGAAAGCACGCACCACCCAACGGGCTACTGTCCACCGTGATGTCGCCTCCGTGCGCGCGAATAATCTGGTGCACAATTGCAAGTCCCAGGCCAATACCATCTTCGCGAGTTGTAAAAAATGATTCGAAAATCCGCCGTCGATGTTCCTGGGGAATGCCTGGTCCGCTGTCACTGACCTCGATGACCAGGCGACCAAGAATAGTGGTTGTTTGCACGGCAACCACGCCACCGTGTGGCAGGACCTGCAAGGCATTGAGCAGAAGATTCAGGAATACTTGCATCAGTTGCTCACGGTCACATGGGAGTACGGACACTTCCGCTTGCAAATCTTGGTCAATCTTGACCTCGCGTCTTGCCGCCCGTGGCGTCAATAACTCAACCGCTCGTCGGATAATCGCGTGGATGTCTTCGGCTTGAAACAGCGGTGGTCGTGGTCTCGCAAGATCTAATAAGGTTGAGACCAGGTGATTGAGTCTGTCTGTTTCACTGACGACAAACCCGGCCATCTCTTGTCCCTCGGGACTGAGATGCTGTTCACGTTGCAGCATTTGCGCCGATGTGCGCAGAATCCCCAGTGGGGTACGTACTTCATGCGCCATGGCAGCAGCGAGTTCGCCAACGACGGCAAGTTTGGCGGCACGGACCAGATCCCCGCGTGAACGCTCCAGATCGTCGAGCATCTGTATGAACGCGCGGGTCAGCTCACCAACTTCTCCTGGTCCCGGTACGGGAGGCCGCAAGTCGACTCGTTGTTGGCCGACGTGCCGTGTGAAGTCTGCGAGCGTACGAATCGGATTAGACAGACGGGAGGCGATCCCAAGAGACGCGACCGTTGCCATCAGTCCGGCGATGGCGAGTAATACGAGAAACGACGCGCCCATCTGTCGAATCGGCTGAAAGGCTTGCGGTGTTGCCTGGACGACGAGCGTGGACCAGCCAAGGCCGGTAAAGTGCTGGTATCCGTGAGATGGCGTGTACCCGACGAGTACTTCCGAGGTCCCAAAAGGACGACCATCGGCGCGGATCACCGCACTCGACTTTGCAGGTGACGGCAGCCACGTCAAGAGAGCCGACGACCGAGGGAACCCATTGTGGCGCAGGGCAGAAGAGGCGGCGATGATGTGTCGATCGTGATCAAGCAGCACGGCCATGCGGCCTTGCGTCCCGACATCGGCACCACGCTCCACTTGGTCCAGGATGCGAGAGATTTGTCCCCAATCGAACATGACATGGAGCCTGCCAACCGTTTTTCCCGGAACGAAGGTATCTGGGATCAAGGCATGCAACCCCAGATAGGCCTCGTCACGGCGAACAGGCACAGGGAGTGGATCAACGGCAATAGTGTCACCAGCAAAAGATAGGTATTGCCAGGGGGGAGGGAAGTGGCGCTGCTGGCCAATAACGTTCAAATCACTCGCCGCAACGATGCTGTCGCTCCCTGTCGGCGTACAAAAGAGCAGCACATAGCCATCGTGCCCAACGCGCAAATCTGCGAGGACTCGCGACAGACGTTTATCAATATCACCCACCCGAATATCCTGCATCACTTCTAAGCGTGTCCAGGTTCGAATATTCTCCAGCCGCTCGAAGAGCATCGCATCGATTTGCGTCATGGCGGTGGCGGCTTCCGTCGCCAGGTTGCGTGCGAGCTCGCGTTCCAGGGCTGCGCGGGCTTGGACAAACGCAAGAAAGGTGAGGACAACGGCTGGCAGCAAACTGCTGACCAAGAAAGCGACAAGGAGCGTCCTACGAATGGTCATGAGCGTTCAGGCCGTCGCGGCCAACCGGGCTGGTGCCTCCCTCGGTTTCGATTCGACTTTCGGGTCTCCTTCAGTTACAACATCGGCAGCCATGAAGCTGTCCAAGCGAACCATAACACTGCACTGATGGTGGAGCTAGCTTGCACGTGAGAGGTCTTTCTTTTCCCGCCAGAGTGGTTCCGTGCCTGTGTATGGTCGGAGTTGTGCTTATCCTCTGGCTGCTCCCATGCTCGGCGCAACAGGGGAATCCGTCGCGTTCGCTCTGGGATTATCACCTCGGGCAAGGGTGGCGAGTTGGGGACACCGGAGTCACTATCGGTGGTTACGGAAGCCTGCGGTATGAAGAACCGCGGTCGGGCCCCCGCGAAGTGGCCGCGAGTGCCTTAAGCGCGTTCATCTCGTGGGACGTGGCTGCGCGGCTCAGTCTCTTTAGCGAGTTGGAGTTAGAAGATTTCGCGGTGGTGCGCGAAGGCCGCGAGTTCGGCTCACGCGGGAATCCGTTTGAGGTCGAACGATTATATGCAGACCTGGCGGTTTCTGACGCGCTTAGCGTACGCGTCGGTAAATTTCTTACGCCAGTTGGCCGCTGGAATTTGCTGCACGCAGATCCCCTTGTCTGGACCACCTCGCGTCCTTTGGTGACATTTCGGCCATTTTCAGTCAATGCCACTGGTCTGATGTTACAGGGCACGCTTCCGTCGGTGAGTCCGAATCTGGACTTTATGCTATATGGAGAATTTGGTGAGGAACTTGACCCTGACGACCGCGAACAACCCTTTGCGGAAGCCGCAGGCGGTCGTCTCTTGTACCATTTCTCCCAGACCACGGAACTGGGCGTTTCGTACGTCAACTTTGAACGCAAAGCAGAGCGGGAACACCGGGAAAATCTCTTTGGTGTCGATTTTTTGTGGCCGTGCCGACAGGTCGAAGTGAGCGGGGAATGGACATATCGGTTTGGCCCTCAGCACAGCGATGACACAGAGTGGGGGCTGTTCGTGCAAGGGGCGCTGCCTCTCGTGGGTCATCTCTTTGGCATCGGTCGCTACGAATATTTTGCGGCGTCGGGCCCTGCACGTCCGTTGCACCTCTGGGTGGTTGGGATTGCGTTCCGCCCGCTCCCGGCTGTCACGCTCAAGGCGGAATACCGTGTCGGGCATCACACGTCTCCTGAGATCTCGGAAGGATTTGCGGCCTCTGCGGCTGTGCTGTTTTGAACCGTGAATATCTTTCTGCTTTGCTACGTGTTTCTTGTGTGTGTGTGGTTGTGCCTGGTCCCATCAGTGCAGGCAGCGGGGCGTATTGCCGTGATTGCTGCGCGCGGCTCGGCGCCAGAAACCCTGAGTATTGACGAGCTAGAGCGAGTGTATCTGCGCAAGAAGCGGTTCTGGGCAGATGGCACCCGCGTCGTCCCAGTCAATCTGCCGGCAACGCATCCGTTACGCCTCGCCTTCTCCCGACTGGTTCTGGGGTCTCTGCCTGAGGCCCAGGAGCGCTACTGGAACGAACAGTACTTCCATGGGGTCTTTCCCCCATACGTGTTGGACTCGGAAGAAGCGGTAATCCAGTTCGTACTCTCGACGCCTGGAGCCATTGGGTATGTGGACGAGAGCGCGGTGACGACGCAGGTGCAGGTGCTGCTGTATGTGTCACGACCACATGCCGCCAACTCGGACAAAGCTGTCTCGAGAACAAAAGAATAATCCGCTGTCCCTACGTTTGTCGCGTCAACATAGATCGAGCCCTGGGAATTAATGCCACTGGTCGTATCGGAATAAAAAAGATTGCCGACCTTGTGCGGTGGGTGGGGCGAGGTGAATTCGCTTACCTGGCAAAGAAGAACACCGCGAGTACGCCGCGTGACAATGCGCGAAGGACGTCCATAATGCGGTGTACGTGGGACCGATCATCCACGATCCCATCCTCAGTGAATCTCCGTAGTTCGACACGGTCGACCAGGAAAGGGAGCGATCACTGGGGCAGGTTAGTTCAGAGAGTGTGGCCTTTTTGTTAGTGGACCATTATGTTCGTGCCGTGGGCAACAGAAACGGGGTCGTTGACGCGGTTACGTATCGAGTCTTGCGTGACGTCGTCGATGTTGTGCCAGGGAACAGGTCCCGTGCCGCTTAATTCCTCGCCAGTGCCCGACGATCCTTGTATCGCGTGCTCGATCGTTATAAGACCTCGGCGGTTGCTGATGACCCCTGGTGACGCAACGGGAAGAGCCGAATCTAACGATTGGTGGGCAATGCATGGCACCCTATAACCTCGGTATTGATGTCGGTGGAACGTTTACCGACTTGGTGTGCGCGGACGAAGCCGGTCACATTGAAACGGAAAAGGTGCTCAGTACTGCGGAGAATCAAGCAGTGGGAGTGCTCGGCGGAATCGACAAACTCGCGATGAAGTATGGTGTCGCGGGTGCAGACTTTCTCAGCCAGATCGCGGTTATTGTCCATGGGACAACCGTAGCGACTAACACGATGCTGGAATATAACGGCGCGAACACTGGCTTAATCACGACTGCCGGCTTTCGCGATATCATCGAGATTCGCCGCAACTATAAAGAAGCGGCCTTTGATATTCGTTTGCCGGCCCCCCAGCAAATTGCTCCTCGTCGAGCGCGGCTGGGCGTCACCGAACGCATTGACGCCGCGGGCTCGATCGTCAAGCCTCTGGCGGAAGACGAAGTCCGCGAAGCTGTGCGCCGCCTAGCCCAGCTGCAAGTCGAGGCAATCGCGGTGTGCTATCTGTTCTCGTTTCTTAACCCGGTGCACGAGTTGCGGACGCGGGACATCATTCGTGAAACGCTCCCCGATGTGTATATTTCGTTGTCGTGTGAGATCCTGCCACAAGTGCGCGAGTTTGAGCGCTTGAGTACGACCCTGGTCGATGCCTATGTGACCCCACGGCTGCGTCGCTATTTACAGCGCCTAGAGGCTGAACTGCGCCACCGGGGATTTCCCGGTGCAATCTTTATTATGCACGGCAACGGCGGGGTTGTGGGTTTGGAACAGGCGAGTGAACATGGGGTTCACGCCTTATTGTCCGGGCCGGCCAGTGGCGTTGTCGCCGGTGCTCACCTGGGCGCGAGTTCCGGGTTTCGTAACGTCATCACGGTCGATATGGGTGGGACGAGTTTTGATGTCTGTCTTGTCCAGGATGGTCGACCCAAGATTGGTACGGAGCAGTGGATGAGTCGCTATCGGGTTGCAGTCCCTTTCATCGATATCCACACGATCGGTGCTGGTGGGGGAAGTATTGCCTGGGTTGATGAAGGGGGGGCGCTCCGCGTCGGGCCGCAGAGCGCGGGGGCCCAGCCAGGTCCGGCTTGTTATGGTTTCGGTGGACAGGAACCGACAGTGACAGATGCTGATGTGGTGTTAGGTTACATTAACCCCGGGTCTTTTCTTGGTGGGGAGATGCAACTGAACATCGAGGCTGCCCGTCTGGCGATCTCTCGCAAGGTTGCTGAACCCTTAGGAATGGATGTGCTTGAGGCCGCGAGCGGTATCTTTCGCCTCGTCAATAACGGCATGAGTAACAGTGTGCGTCAGGTATCGCTATCGAAGGGGTATGATCCGCGTGACTTTGCGCTGACCGCCTTTGGTGGTGCGGGTGCCATCCATGCCGGTGCCTTGGTTGAAGAGTTGGGCATTCGCACCATTCTGGTGCCCAAAAGTACGGCTCCGGTGTTGTGTGCGTTAGGAGATTTACTGTCTGACTTACGCGTGAGCCGCGTACGGAGTTTCTATGCGCGCGGCAGGGAGGTCGAGGTGGCGCGATTGAATGAGCTGTTACGACGGATGCGGGAGGAGGCCGAGAACGCGCTTGGGAAGCAGCAACCGCACCTGCAAGGTGTCCGGACACAGTTTTCGCTGGAAATGCGCTATATCGGCCAGACGCACGAGGTCACTGTTGGCATCCCGCGGCAAACGGGCACTATCGATGAGGACGATTTGGTAGCAACGATTGACGGCTTCCATGACCTGCATAAGCAACTCTACACTTTTAATAAACCACACGATGATGTGGAGATTCTCAACGTCCACCTTGACCTGGTCGGCGTGCGAGTGAAACCGACGCTGCAGACTTCACCACGGGGTGAGGCCGATCCGCAGACGGCGTATATAGGAACGCGCCCGGTGTATTCTTTGCTCAGCCGGGACTTTGTTGAAACGAATATTTATGATGGTGACCGCATGAAAGCAGGTCATTGCGTCGATGGACCCGCAGTAATTGAGGAACGACAAACCTCGATTGTACTTTTCCCCGGCCAACGGGCCGTCCTCGACGAACATCTGACCTATGTCATCGAGGTGCTGTGAGATGAGAGCGACAGACGAACGACACTCTCTTACTCAGGGGCTGGTGGCGATTCCCCAGCGGCTGCGGCTGCGGCTGCTGCGCCAGCTGGCGTCTCTCGCGCTGATTGATCGACGCCATATCGCTTGTGCTATCACGACGAAGACTGGCCAGATCGTGACGATCGATACTCCCGCGCGCTTGGGTATTGTCCGTGCCGTTGTCCGCGCGGTGTTAGACTATTTTAATGGAAACTTTGCCCCAGGTGATGTTATATTTACCAACGATCCGTTCTCTGGTGGGGTCCATGTGCAAGATCTATCATTGGTGAAACCGTTATTCGCGGGGAGTGAGTTCGTGGGGTACGGAGTTGTCCAGGTCCCACTGGCAGATATCGGTGGGATGGCACTTGGTAGTTATTATCCTCTCGCACACGAAGTGTGGGCGGAAGGTATCCGGATCACGCCGACGAAGTTGTACCGGGGTGGAGCCTTGCAAACGGATGCACTGACGATGTTGCGACTGAATAGTCGTTTACCTCATCTTGTCGACACAGACCTTGAAGTGATGCGTGGTGCACTAGAGTTCTGCCAGACGGAAGTTGCGGTGGTGGTTGGCCAGGGCACTCACGCGGGCTATGAGCAGGTGCAGCTCGACATCTTGGCCGATACCGACCTCCAGGTTCGCACCAAGATAAACAGTCTCGCCCGGGGAGGATGGTCAAGTAAGAGCGGGGCCGTACATAGTTGCCAGACACCTGCGGATGAGGTCGAGTATCGGGTTGCAGTTCAGCTGTCCGTGACTGACGGTGCCGTGCAACTGGATTTCGCTGGGAGTTCAGCTGCGGCCCCCGGGTTTATCAATAGTACTGCCGCAGCGACTACGGCGGCGGCACTGATGCCGTTCTTCAGTGCCTGGCCAGCCATTCCCGTCAACGACGGGTTTTGTCGTGCGTTCTCGCTACTAATTCCCGAGGACAGCTTCTTGCACGCCAAGCTACCGACCTCGGTCGGTTGGTCACCGTACGAGCCCAGCTTGACTGTTGCGCAGACAGTGGCGAGTGTACTATCACAGAGCCAGACAGCGCAGGTACCGTTGAAGCCCGTAGAAAACGCCTTTATCCCGCCAGCACTGGCATTTGTAGTCACCGGTTGTGGGCATCCTGGCTGCCCGTTCCCTGCGGTGTCGCGCTAAACAAAGGAGCAGGTGCCATGGTTGATCGTATTACCGCCTTAGTCGTGAAAGATTCCTTGGAGGCGATATCTCAGGAAATGAGCAAGACGGTGGAGCGGACAGCGGTCCACCCCCTGTTCAACGAGACCCATGACTATTCCACCGGCGTCTTCTTCTATGATGGCAGCGAAGTACGCCTTGTGGCCCGGGCCACGGCTATTCCGGTGCACATCTTTGCTTCGATTCTTTCGGTTGAGGCCCTGATGCAGACGTTTCGCGATGATCTGCACGAGGGGGACATCGTAATGCTGAACGACCCCTATTATGGCGGCACCCATCACGCGGACTGGACGATCATGAAGCCGGTGTTTTTTGCTGGGAAGCCGGTGCTGTTCCCCTCTGTACGGGGACACATGGCCGATTTCGGCGGCCCGGTAGCGGGCGGCTATAATCCTGAGGCCACAGATATTTGGCAAGAAGCGCTACGCATTCCCCCGATCAAGTTGTTTGAGCAAGGCGTATTGCGACAGGATGTGCTGGACTGGATTCTCGCCAACTCGCGCATCCCTCATGTTCTCAGAGGCGATCTTGCTGCCATGTTTGGAGCATGCAATCTGGCTGAGCAACGTATACAGGCACTATTCGAGAAATACGGCGGGGAAGTAGTGAACGAAAGTATCGAGTACACGCTTGATTACGCCGAGAAACGCTTCCGGGCGGAGGTGGCGAAATGGCCGGATGGCGAATACGTGGGCACCGCACTTCTTGACCACGATAGCATGGGCACCCATGACGTGGCCGTGAAGGCAACGGTGAGAATTGACGGGTCTGACGTAAGTATCGATTTTGCTGGGTCGAGCCCCGAGACCCCGGGGTTTGTGAACAGTCCTTTTGGGAATACGGCCTCGTGGGTGTACACGGCCTTATGCTCCGTGCTGCCGGAAGACATTCCCGTCAACTCGGGAGTGTTTCGTGCGGTAAGGATAACCGCACCCGAGGGGACGGTAGTCAATCCTTTGCCACCCGCGCCGTGTATGTTCAGTACCGTGGTTATTGGCGGGGATATCGGGACAGCGACCATGCGTGCGCTTGAGCAAGCCGTCCCGGATAAGGCGGGAGCGGTGTCTCTCAATTATTGTCTGTGCACAACCTACGGTCATGACTCGCGCTATAACTCTATGTTTGTCACCATCGAATACGGCAATACGCTGGTGGCGGCAAGTGGCACCAAAGGCAGTGATGGGTGGGGCGGCTGGCCAGCACCGATGTGCGGCCTGATCTATTCCACGGTCGAGATGAGCGAGATTCAATTTCCTTTTTTCTATCACCAGTATGAATATGTTCAGGATACGGCCGCGCCCGGACAGTGGCGGGGAGTGCCGGGCTTTGCCATGAAGCGCGAAAGTGTTCGTGATGATGCGGTTATCAATGTTGCGCTCACTGGCGTGCGTCACACTTCTCCAGGTTTCGCTGGCGGTAAGGACGGTGCCAGCAGCCGTTATGTTCTGAACTGGGGAACCGAGCACGCAGAAGAAGTGCTGGAGTCCGCAGCGAACCGACCCTCGCCCGCGGGGTCGATTATCGCAACGTTCAAGGGTGGCGGGGGTGGTTGGGGCGATCCGTACGAACGCGACCCGGAGAAAGTCCTGGCCGACGTGCTCGATGAATACATCAGCATTCCACACGCCGAACAGCAGTATGGTGTCGTGATTGATCCTGTGACACTGACTGTTGACATGGAAGAAACATTGCGCCGTCGGGCGCAACTGGTCAAATAACGAGTCAGTCGCATCCCGCGGTCATGCGCAGGGCCGGCACTTTACGAGGACTGAAGGGGAGAAGAACAGTTCGCCGACCGGATCCGGCGTGGGTCAGAGAAAAGGGTGATTGTGGGCGAAGAACATCTGTTGTTGTTTCTCTTCCAAGTGCTGCTGTTGCTGAGCCTGGCCCGGGCCTCAGGGGAGGTGTTGAGACGTTGGGGGTACCCCCCGTTGGTCGGTGAGATTGTGGTGGGGATTGTGTTGGGGCCAACAATCCTCGGTCGAGTTGCCCCCGCCGCGCTGACTACCTTATTTCCGCCAGATCAGGTGCAGCATGTCATGCTGGAAACCGTGTCGTGGTTTGGCGTGTTATTTCTGCTGCTAGAAACGGGCCTGGAGGTTGATGTCTCAGCCGCCTGGCGCCAACGCGGCCCGGCACTGCGCATTGGTATTATTGGCGTCCTGTTGCCGCTCATCTGTGGCTCCTTGCTGTCGCTGGGAATTGCCGCATGGTACCAGGTACCATCAGCCCAGCAAGTTCCGTTTGCCCTCTTTCTCGGAACGGTCATGGCGATTAGTGCCATTGCGGTGATGGCGCGTATTCTTCACGATCTTGACCTTCTCAAGACCGATCTGGGTCTCCTCATGCTCTGTGGGTATGCGGTTAACGATATATTTGCGTGGGTGATTTTTAGCCTGTTGTTAGCGTTTGTGAGTGCCTCCGCAGTGGGCCTATTGTCCATTCTATTTGTTCTTGGCAGCACGATTCTCTTTACGACGGTAAGCCTGGGCTATGGGCGACGACTGGTCGATGCGGCGATAGCTGCGATGAGTCGCCAAGGCCCCCAACAACCAGGCAATGTGCTCACCTTCATATGTTGTCTGGGCCTCCTGTGTGGCTGGATTACCCAGTGGCTTGGTCTGAACGCCCTGTTCGGTTTCTTTCTGGCGGGGATTATGGCGGGTGAAGCGCGCGCGTTATCCGAGCGGACGCGACAGATTCTCAGTCAGATGGTTCATGCGGTGTTTGTTCCGCTCTACTTCGCGAGTCTGGGCTTGAATTTAGACTTCGTGCAGAACTTTGATCCCATTTTAGTCCTGTTTGTGACAGTCGTCTCAATTGTTGGCAAATTTATCGGGGCATGGCTAGGGACGTTAGGCACAACGCTTGCCCGTGAGGATCGACTGGCCGTAGGAATCGCCTTTACTCCCGGTGGGGTGACGGAAATCATCCTGGCGAAGGTTGCGCTCGACACCAACATCTTCACTGAACCGGTCTTTGTCGCCGTGGTTGTTGCCGCACTCGCGTCGTCTTTGCTTGTTGGTCCCTGGCTCCAGTGGTCCTTGCGTCGTCGCCGTGAGATAAATGTTGCCGAGTTCTTTCAACGTCGTACGATGATCGGGAACTTGCGTGGTGCCACAAGATGGGAGGTGATTCGTGAACTGTGCCAAGCTCTGGGAGAAGACGACCGCTTACCCGACCCGGACACGATATATGCGGCCGTGCGCGCCCGCGAAGATCTTATGGGTACGGCGATTGAGAAAGGCCTCGCCATTCCTCACGCACGCTTGGCAACGCTTACGAAACCTGTGCTTACCTTTGGTCGTTCGCGTTTGGGGGTCGAGTGGAATGCACCGGATGGCTTGCCGGTCCACTTTGTCTTTTTATTATTGACCCCCGTTATCGACAACGGCTTGCAATTGCAATGTCTCGCGGCAGTGGCGCGGGCAATAAGCGTAGACGACGTTCGCAATGCGCTGACGCGTGCTGAAGCAACGGCTGACATGTGGCCGATCTTGCAGGACGCGTTACGGGCCCACAGGGTAAGGCAGTCGTGTGGTGACAACCCCTAATATGCCATCCCCACGTGTGTCGAGATTTGGTGGGTGACCATTGGATGGCGAGCTCGCGTTCCCCGATGCTCATTCTCGCGGGCAGGAAGACATTGCTGTACATGGGCTGAGATGTTTGCAGAGATCTTTGATATGAGCCATGGTTACTGAGGAGGCGACGTATGATTCATCTATTTTTCCGAGCTCCGAAATGCTCTTTTCTTGCCGTGTTTCTTTGGCTTCTGTCCCTCTCACGTCCCGCCTTAGGCGTGGCGACGATCATTTATGTCGATCCGCAGATCGCTTCGACTTCTTGCGTTTCCTACGCCGCTTCGTTACGAACGTGCGAGGGGGGAAACGATACTGCGTACAAGACCATTGCCGCTGCGTCATCGGCTGCCACGCCAGGGACTCTGGTCTATCTTCGCGGAGGCTCATATGACGAGCCGCTTGATCCTGAGAACTCAGGAACCGCCGATGCTTATATTACGTTCAAGAACTACGCGATGGAGACAGTATATCTTGGTGGGGCACCGGCCATCGATCTGGGGTTTCGCCGCTATATTTGGCTTGAAGGGCTGCACATCGAGGATCGCCATTGGCTTGAATCAAACAACGCTGATATGAGTTCTCGTCACTATGACTCTACTTTCGAGCGTACGCATCAGAATCGCAACTATAATGTGATAAAAAACTGTGTGTTTAGACGGACACCGGCTGAGGGAACGACTGGAAATATCCGTTTTGTGCAGAGTCATTATAATCAGCTCGTCGGTAATACCATCGATAGCGGGAACGATAATGTGACACTGATCGCCTCTGATCATAACCTCGTTGCCGACAACGTTATTACCGAAGGTCACCACAGTCTCCTCAGTCTGAGATGCGCCAATTTTAATGTTATTCGCGGCAATCAGCTGTCAAACACTCAGCAAAAGATCGCCGAGGTCTATGACTGTGGTCAGGATACCCATGCGGTCCCCAGCGTCAGTAACGCAACAAAGCATAATTTGTTTGAGAATAACGTATTTTCGCGAACTTCAGAATACTATAGCGCGTCAGGAGGCAACGGTATCCAGTATTCAGGGCAGGAAGGCATTATCCGCAGGAACGTTTTTTATAGCGGGAACATCGGACTGGGGATGCAGTACTATGAGGACGAAGCGCTCTACAATGTGAATAACCGAATATATCACAATGTCTTCTACAACAACGAAGGAGAGGGCATTAGTCTGGGCAAACAACTCTCGAATAATGAATTCAAAAATAACATCCTGTTTGCAAATCAAGGATGCCATCCGGAGTGCTCAGATCTGAGCCCAGGACAGATAGGTTACCTGGTCGACACCCCGGATAATGCCTTTTGGCAATCGAACCTTTTTCAGAGTAATAACCTTTTCTATCAGGAAGCAGGACAGCCGGTGATTGAGGAGCTTTTCGGGGATGGGCTGTCAGTGACGGCGTTTAATAACGATATTGCTGAGGTGTTTCTCGACACGCTCGAGGTTGACCCTTTGTTTGTCAACGCGCCAAACGCTGACTTTCATCTCCAATCCAACAGTCCGTTGATCGACGCTGGGGCCTTTCTTACCACAACGACTGACAGCGCGACCGAGGGGACTGTCATGCAGGTTAAGGACGCCCGTTACTTCTACGACGGCTTCGGTCTAGCGCACGAGCAAGGTGACGCTATCCAGTTACAAGGAGAGGCCAAGACGGTTCGTATCACGAAGATTGATTATGATACGAACACTCTCACCCTTGCGACCCCTGTGACATGGACGGTAGGGCAAGGGGTGACTTTGCCATATGTTGGTCGTGCACCTGACATAGGGGCTTTTGAAAGTCATCTTCCCATAACGAAAGCTTCATTGGAAAACCCTGCTCCTGATTCGTTCCAGAGTGGGATCGGACTGATTTCCGGTTGGGTGTGCGAAGCCACGCGGGTTGAACTTACTGTGGATGGACACCTGGACCTAACCGCTGCGTACGGTACCAAACGAGATGACACCTACGATACCTGCGGTGATACGAACAACGGCTTTGGATTATTGGTCAATTGGAACCTATTAGGGACTGGGGCTCATACTGTGCGTGTTATGGCTGATGGTGTTGAGATTGCTCACGCGCCATTTTCTGTGGCGACGTTAGGGTTAGACCAGTTTCCCCGCGGGCTCTCTGGGACATTTATTCTTCAGGACTTTCCACATCCAGGGCAGGCAGTACAAGTGAAGTGGGAAGAAAGCGTTCAGAATTTCGTTATTACGAATCCTGGTGCGGAAAGCCCCGCTCATGGTAGCAATGGCCCTGGCGCGTTCCTCGAAAATCCAGAACCGGGTTCATCGCAGAGTGGGATCGGATTGATTTCGGGTTGGATTTGTGACGCGACTCGCGTGGATATCGATGTGGACGGACGCGCAATCCTTCAGGCTGCATATGGTACCCAGCGGAGCGATACTCAAGACCCGTGTGGTGATACAAACAATGGTTACGGACTTCTCGTTAACTGGAATTTACTCGGCGATGGGCGCCGGAACCTCCGCGTTCTTGCTGATGGGGTTGAAGTAGGTACCACGACCTTTACCGTCTCCACACTGGGGCTTGGAGAGTTCGCCCGCGGTCTAACCGGCCTGTTCAGCTTGCCCAACTTCCCAAGCAACGGCTGGCGTACACAGGTTGAGTGGAATGAAGGGTTGCAGAATTTTGTGGTAACAGACGTACAATGAGTGGAAGTCGGCTGATAGTATGGATGGCCTATACCGGGACGTTGTGACATTCACGGTGTCGTGCTACAGCTTCCATCTTTTGGTGCGTACCGGCAACCAGCCGCTCGGCCGGACGATGCGTTCGTTGCTGACGGGGTATGCTGGTGGCTTTAACCGACGCCATCGGCGTGGAGGTCGTTTTTTCCAGAATCGCTATAAATCGATAGGGTGCGAAAAGGAGCCATATGCGCGCAGATATTGCTTGTACCCAGCGGCAGCTTGAGCAGTATCCCTATCGTAGTCACGCGGCATTAACTGGGGCGTGTGTTTAAGCATGGCGGGATACACAAGCAGTTTTGAGCCGCTTTGGGAGGGACCGTCGGCAGGCAATCGAGCGATATCGCAAGTTTGTTGCTGAGGGAATGAGGTAAGGACGACGGGCGGACTTACAAGACGGCGGACTGGTGCGCAGTGCCGGTGGATGGGATGTGATCCGAGAACTGTAGCGTGGCAGCGAGAGCTATGCGGGGGATGAACGCAGTCTGGGGAGTATGCAGTTCGTCAAGCGAGGGCGTGCGCACCTGGAGCACCAGGGAAGGCAGGCCAACAGAAGGGAAAGGCAGAAGATCTCGTTAGATGAAATTCGTACGCGGACATGTCAGGCTGTAAGAGTGGAGGCCACAAACGGTGCGAGGTAGGCGCGAAGCTGAACTTTGCCGCGCACGAGAGGGAATTGCATATTTGTGGATTCGAACAGTTGGGACGACGTGGACGGCAGCTCGCTCACCCGCTCGGAATCCGGCCGGAGTCTCTTTACCGTGCGGGCAGACGTGAGAAAGCCGAGGCGCAATACTGGATCGAGGTAGTCGGCAAAAGGAAAACAGTGTAAAAGATGCGACGTCTTGAACAGGCTACGGAAAAAGGTCGACGTGGGGCGACGTCGGCGGGAGGGGTGGGCTGCGCGCGAGCCGGCTGCGTGGCGGGGAGGTGCCGAAATTTTTCGCTTGTCTGCTCCAGACGTTTTTCACAAAATATTGGATCTGTTAATGGTACGTAATAGAAAGGATGTCGTTGATGGCAAAAGAACTCACGGTGCAAGAGCAGGCAAATGTTCGTAGCTGTCTGGAGGTGCTCCGGGCGGTGCAAAAGAATGCGCGTACCCCTGGGTGGTTTCGCGGAGAGGTACGGGGACAGGAAGCGGTCGGAGTCGCAGTAGCGACATTGCAACGAAAGGGGCTGATCCAGGCAGGGAGCGGACCACAACCGTTTCGTTTGAGCAAGACTGGCAAGGACTTTGTTGCCGAAAATATAAAAGACTGGGATGCGTTTATGGCGAAGAGTAGTCGCCCGAGCACTCTGGAGAAGATTGCAAAAGCACTACAACGAGTGTCGGCGAGTGGCAAATAAGGCGGAGGCCATGTCCCTCGGTTAAGGGGCGCGTTCGTCCGCCAGGCTCGGACTGCGGCGCGCCCCACATTATCGGTTTCTCATGCAGTCACTGGAAAGTCTTGCCCATGTCCCTATCCGTTACGTGCCCTCTGCACGGACGGGCCGATCAAAATCGCTCGCGCTGTGTCGCTCGATGAGCCGCTCTTCCTCTGGGCCCCAGGATTTGTTCACGCGTCGACCTCGTTGTACAGCGGGTCGTGCTTCAATATCCTTCACCCACCGGAGCACATGCGTGTACGACGCGACGTCAAGAAACTCGGCTGCGTCATAGATGTTGTGTGCGACTAATGCGCCGTACCAGGCGTAGTTCGCCATGTCGGCAATCGTATACTCGTCTCCACACAGATACCGATGGTCGCTGAGATGCCGATTCAATACATCCAACAGGCGTTTCACCTCCATGGCGTAGCGATTGATAGGGTACTCGATTTTCTCCGGTGCGTAGGCATAAAAATGACCGAACCCACCGCCGATATACGGAGCGCTGCCCATCTGCCAGAATAACCAGGACAGGCATTCCCCACGTGCCGACGGCTCTGTCGGCAGAAAGGCGCCAAATTTTTCCGCCAAATACACGAGCATTGCACCGGACTCGAAGATGCGGGTCGGCGGATTGGTGCTCCGGTCAAGCAACGCTGGGATTTTGGAATTGGGGTTAATGGCCACAAACCCACTGCCGAATTGATCACCGTTCATGATATCAATCAGGTAGGCATCATACTCGGCCTCTTTGATGCCACGTTCGAGGAGTTCCTCCAGCAAAATGGTGACCTTGATGCCATTGGGCGTAGCTAGCGAATAGAGCTGCAGAGCGTGCTTGCCGACCGGGAGTTCTTTCTCATGCGTGGCCCCCGCTATGGGCCGGTTGATGTTTGCAAAACGCCCGCCACTCTCTTTATTCCACTGCCAGACTTTCGGTGGGGTGTAGGTGCTGTTTTCTGCCATGTCTCCTCCTTCGCTCGCTGTATACGTTTGACGCTTTGTTTTAAGCACTTTCCGAACGCTTGCGGAAGCTCGGACCGAAGCTGATGACTCATCTGCCGATCAACCGCATAAACAGGCGCAGTGGCAGGCCTCCGGCTTCGGGTACGTCCTCCTCTTGAACAAAATGGTTTATGCGGACCAGCTCCACGCGCGTCTCCTGCCGGTCGCGTTGCACCCAGCCCGGCAGGTCCACACGCGCTATATCTGATCAGTCCTGCAACGCCGGTCGAATTTTCTCTTCAAGCACCTCGATATTGCGCCGGTATTCTGCGGCACTCTCATACCCCTGCGTGTGGACAAGATGGGTTACGCCCACGTCGAGAAATTGCCGGGCATACGCCACCGCTTTCGGCGGGTCCGCGATAGGCAGCGTCTTCATCGCAATGACTTCGAGTGGCGGGCGCCCAGCTTCAGCACGCATCTGGTGTAATAGCTCAATGCCAGGTTTAAGCGCTGCCGGCTCAACACCAGCGGGAATCCAACCGTCGCCAAACCGTACGGCGCGGCGCAATGCGTGCGGAGGGGCACCACCAACGTAAATCGGCGGACGGGTGGGTCGCGGTTGGAAGAGGATCTTTTGTCCGTTGGATTCGACGATATCGCTGGCAAAGCAGCGCTGCAGAAAGGCCAGGGTGTCATCAGTCATTTTGCCTTTTTGTTGTGGGTCAAGCCCCAGGGCGCGAAACTCGGCCGCCATCCAGCCAGTGCCGACCCCTAGCCGCAGGCGTCCACCGGAGAGTTCCTGAATCGTCGCGACCAATTTAGCGGTTGGCAGAGCTGGACGGAAAGGGACGTTGATGACCCCACTACCCAGACCAATGCGTTGGGTAGCCGCGGCCAGAAACGCTAGCGTGGCCAGAGGCTCTAACGTGCGCCCTGGAGTCACGACTTCCGGCCTGTCCGTAGCGGCGTCGAGAGACGAGGTCAAGCGTTCGTTAATCCAGACGGTATCGAGACCGGATTCGTCTGCCGCCCGGGCGCATTCGAGTACAATGTCACGCGTGGAATACGGCCCCCAATTTCGGATGTTGATACTTAACTTCATTGTCTCTATCCTCCGCTCGGCCGACAGCGCCATCGGCAGGTCTTCGTTGTGAACACCGTCCTGGAACAGATCCTGTTGCTCGCGGCCTGCTCGACGCTGGCGGGGCTACAATTATTGGACAGACAGGCGGCCGAGCAACAGGACCGCGTGGCTAATGCAGAGTCTGGAGTGTGTCGACAATATCCCCTGGCTCTATCCGCGTGGTGTAGTTGGCGTCGACAGAGGCCAGCTTGATCGTCCCATCTTTATCAATGATATAGGTGCCCGGAATCGGCAGTTCCCAGGCCTCATCACCGTTGTATTCAGGCAATTTGATCCCCATAGCAGACATGGTTGCTTGTAACTCATCCACCAGACGGAAGACCAAGCCGAACTGGCGAGCAACCTTGTTCCCTACATCACTGAGGACTTCGAATTTCAGCTCGTTCTTTTCGGCAATGGTAAGAGAGTTATCCGGCGTTTGTGGCGAGATCGCGATCAGCGATGCCCCCTGGGCTTGCATTTCCGACAGATGGTTTTGGTAGGCCCGCAACTGCAGGTTGCAGTATGGTCACCAACTCCCTCGATAGAACGCGACTACAACCGGCCCTTTGGCCAGCAGCTTAGCGAGCGACACTGACTCGCCACGGACGTTGGGTAACGTAAAGTCCGGCGCTTTATCTCCCACCTTTAAGGCTTTGTTGGCGATGCCTGACTTTACCTGGTCTTCGGTGGTGCGGACCAATACCTCACGCACCGCTTCAGGGATCTGCGGCAGCACTTCTTTTTGGAAGGCGGCGATTTGCTCCTTGAGCTCGCTATGGAGCCCCGCGGTTTGACCACTCATAGATATTCTCCTTTCCGAACAGAATTACCGTAGCCCACCATACGTTGCTATGTAAACGATAAGCGCACGATCAATCCTGACCCGTACTTCCTTTTAATAATTAACCCTCCCCTCTAAAGCCGCCCCGGCACCGTCTATCCGCTGAACGCCTAGCGGCGCAAGAGGTATTTGATACCTGCGCATACCCAACAAAGCGGTTAGATATAAAGCGCAAGCCGATGAATCAACCCCGGTTTGCCCTATTTCCAACATTTTTGTTAGATACATCGCACAGCTAGCGAGACGAAACTGCTTGATGTATTAGGAAACATGCCTGGTCGACACGGAACGGATAGAGAAAGCGTTTCAATCCTTCTCAGCTATGGAAGGGACCAGCAAACACGAGGCGAAAGAGACAATCACGATGCCACGACCGAAGGCGTTTGACCCCGCGGATGTCCTCCACAAGGCCATGCTGCTCTTCTGGGAAAAAGGCTATGAAGCCACAGGAGTTGAAGACCTCGAGGAACGCATGGGCATCAATCGCTTCAGCATCTACAGCATGTTTCACTCTAAACAGGAGCTGTTTCTGGCGGCCCTGGACCGCTACGAGGCTCTCTATGGGGCCCAGATGCGCAGGCAACTCACGGCAGGCGAGGCCGGGCTATCCGCTATTAAGCAGTTGTTTACGAGGATGACGACGGCGGCCGAGCAAGAGAACCGGCTAGGCTGTTTTATGTGCAACTGCGTGATTGAGCGCTCGCTAGTCGATCCCGAGACGGCGGCCCGTGTCAAGGCCCATTTTGCCCAGCTCGAAGAGGCCCTTTACGCCGTGCTCAAAAACGCTCGTAAAACGGGAGAGATCGAAGGGAAGCGAAATTTACGTACCTGTGCGCGCTATTTGATCGTCACCCTTCAAGGTATGCACGTGAGTCTGCGGATGGGCCAAGACCCAACCAGCATCAAGAACGTCGTCGCACTTATCCTGCACGAAGTCGATTCGTGGTAAGCGCTACGGGCGGTTACGGAGAGCGAAAGCTCTCGCCTTTTGGCAATCCCTTGTGCTAGCTATGCTACGCGTGGCGACAACGAGGGGAGCGTCGAGGAAGGGACCGCGACGAATGCTGGTGAAACGGAAATGAAACGGTGCGGCACGCCCATAGGGAAAGGCCGAGAAGAAAAAGGGGGGGCCTATGAAATTCGGGATTCTCTACAATACCGACTATTATCCTGAGGTGCACGGCTCGGCATCGCAGTACTACGAGCTGATTTTGGAACAAGTGCAACTCGAAGAGGAATTAGGATTTGATGCGGTCTGGTTCGGTGAACACCATTACTCGGGTTATTCGTTTGGCTCACCTCCGGTGATGGCAATGGCAGCAGCGGCGCGCACGAAACGCATCCGCCTTGGTACGGGTGTGTCGCTGATCCCACTCAATCACCCGATTCGGCTCGCCGAAGAATACGCCATGCTAGATGTTTTGAGCAATGGGCGTCTAGAATATGGCATTGGTCGAGGCTTTCTCAAGTACTCTCACCAGGTCTTTGGCATCAATGAAGATGAAAGTCACGAGCGCTACCACGAGGGGACCGGCATTATCGTGAAAGCTTGGACCTCTCCGGGGCCGTTTTCCTACGAGGGAACGTTCTGGCAACGTAACCGCACAGAGGGGGTGCAAGAGGTTGTGGCGGCTGCGGATTAGTGATAGGCAGCGAGCCCAGCATGGCAAACATTTCGCTACCACTGGGCATGAGTGAGGAAGACTGGAACGCCACACCGA
>JBFWXH010000048.1:0-56573 GCA_050187625.1 Binatia bacterium | reverse complement strand
GACGGTACTCGTGTGCGAGGACTTGAAGCGAACGCCAGCGCGGAGGGAGAAGTCCGAACTCCATTGATACTCTTGGTGCATTTTTACTTCAGAAGAAACAAGCGGCAACACGGTTTCATTATCGAAGAGCCACGGACTTGCAAAGTCGACACCAAAGCGGGCTGTTCCTGGGGCGATCTGCGCAGGCTGCTGATCGATGAGTAGCCCTCCACCCGCCTGGAACATCAACGTGTCGAACATATCATAGGAAAGGGTCAGTAAAATTTCGTCATAGCTCAGCGTAGCCCGGTCAAGACGGTGCTGGAGCAACAGTGCATCACTGACATATGAATCATGGGAAAAGAGGTGTAGCGTTGCGCGCATGTCCCGTGGCGCTAGCGGTCGCGTATACGCGAGGGATGTGGCTGTTCCTGGTACCGGCTCGTCGGCGGTGGCGGAGCTGGCTATCAACAGAAAAGACGAGAGGGCGATGACTAAGGGTGACAACATACAAGGCAAAAAGGACCGCCATCGTGCCTGAGTTCCACCTACCTCGCCATCTGGTTTCATCGTTGCCCTCTTCTTTTTGGTGTGCCGCGTGCGTGTTCGCTACCGCCGTGCGTTTTGAGCAACGAGTATGCCAGACAATCGGTTGCCTACTGGGTTCGCCCATTGGCCAGTCTCGTTCCCCTCAGCAGCTGCTGGTTTCAGAGAGGACGAAGTTGATCTTGAGTGCGACACGGGTAGTTCAGGGCGATGAACGACTTGTTTCACCCGTAAACATGAGAGATCGTCTCGTCCCGAATTCGAGACACGCAAGTTACCAGTGTCCCTATTTCGCAACACTTACCGTTCGCGGCCGACATAAAAGCGGGGGGTAAGGTTCCACTTTAGGAATTATTGTAACAGAGAACCTGCTCTTGCAGCGTGCCCCAGCATCTCATATCCGAGAGCGCGCCGCGCATGTCATTTTGTACACCCAAGTGGCATATGCTTTGCTGCACGTACGTGGTGTTCTTCGAAACATCAATTAAGGAGGTTGGAGCTATGTTAAGTTGGGCAGTGACATTTCTGATTATTGCGTTGATCGCCGCTGTGCTCGGGTTCACGGGAATCGCGGGCCTCTCATCGCAGATCGCGTGGATATTGTTCGTCGTGTTCTTGATTGCCTTTGTTATTAGTCTGGTATTAGGTCGGCGAGGGCCAGTCGTTTGACAACCCACTATCGATTCTGCTCGTTTCCTCACAACGCAAGACAGACGACGGTCGTATCGGGTCCCCAGGTTATGACCGTCGTGTGGTCGCTGTAGTCCCGGCGAGCGGCAGGGCGACGCGAAACGTCGTTCCTTTCGTTGGCGAACTTTGATGCGAAACCTCACCTGCATGGGCCATCACCTTTAAGAACTCGTGACTCGGTTTGGTATTCGTAACGGCAAAACATCCAGGACCGCCGCTCTCTTCGCTCCTACAGAGACGAGGAAGGCAAACGCACGGAACCGGTGGCTTGTCTCCGCTGAGCATCCGCGCCGGGCAGGGATGATTCAATGCAGGCGCCCAGCACTCACGATGTTGTTGTCAAAACTTTCGTTCACAGAAGGTTCCTTGGTTACGTGGCGAGCGCACATCGTCGCACCAGCAAAAGGAGGGTTATTATTGACCGAGGAATTCCCCGACCGGCGTGAACAGTTCGATGCGATCACAGATAATTTTGATAATTACCAAAAGGGGGATGGCAATAAGTACTCCGGGGATTCCCCATAACCAACCCCACAGCGTGAGCCAAATAAAAATCGCTACCCGATTCAGCGTCAGTCGATTTCCCAAGATCGTGGGCGTAACCAAGTACGCTTCGAGATTCGTGAGTACCAAATAGGACCCTAATACCGCCAACACATGCCCCGAAGAGTCAAACGAGAGGAGTGCCGCTAACGATACCGCGACCATACCCACTAGGGCTCCAAAGTAAGGCACAAAGTTCAATAAGCCACCCATTACCCCCCAGAGCACCGGATTAGGCATCCCCAGCATATACATAGTCACCCCAATGGCTAGACCTAAGCCAAGGTTAATGAGTGTCACGGTCAGCAGATACGTCGAGATATCTTGTTCAATCTGTCGAACGATTTGTACGGCTAGTTTCTTATCTTCCAGCCGTGGCAAGCCACGAACGAGCTTCTCCAGAAATAAATCACCGGATGCGAGGAGAAAATAGAGCAAGACAAACATGATTCCCAAGCCCACAAGGAACTCTTGCGTTTCTGTGAAAGCGACTTGCCCCAAGCCGGGCTGTTCAATCTGAACTTCTAGCGGATCTTTTTTGCTAGTTCCCTCGGTTATCTCCTCCACTGTATCAGTTGCCTGTTGCGTTGCCTCTTGTAATTCCGTCACTGGCTTTAGCATGTGGCGCACTTTGGTTTTGACCTGCGAGACACTCTGTGGGGCTTTTTCCAGCCATTCCATGGCTGGTTGCGAAAGTTCATACATTGCAACTGTCACTGTCCCCAACACAAATAAAAAGACTAGGACAGCACCTAACGATTCGGGAATGTGTAACTTAGTCAATCTACGGACAATGGGAGCGAGAAGAAAACTCAGAAAGAAGGCAAGCAACACTGGGAGGAAAAGGTCCCGCGTCCCTTTTAGGACCGCAAAAAGAAGTATGAGGAAAATTCCGCTGAGAGCAAACGAGCGAACGTCGATCGGGCCTTCAAACAACGCGGGCAACCCTCGGTCGTTCGGAGGCGAAGCAACGGTCGGATAGTCAACAGTCTGTACTATGGGCCTATCGGATTGCGGACAGTGGTCGGTGTTCATACAGATATCTCAATGGCAAGCCTCGGGTCAGTATCTCGTACCCTGGCGCGGCATGACAGCGTTCCGCCTGCCTCCATATTGCCGGTAGTACATAAACTTATTCTCCTTACTCGCTGGATACAGAGTACCGTTCCGAGTCGGAACACTCCTGCAGTCCACCCGGCAACTAGCAAACCCCGAGCCAAGTTACCCCATACTCTCTTCGTCTTTAATCGCGGAGCGCCCGCTGCACTGAAGCATGCGCAGATCCGATATTTTCAGCAATGACGAGTGCACCCCAAACAATCTGTTTTTTCTGCAGGCCAGGCCCAATGCGCCGCGAGAGGGCGCATCTGACTGCCTGTCTCACGATTGCGACACACACGCGGGCTCACGTCTTGTTGCCGCGACAATCCCTAGTTACCGCTACACTACGGACAACCACGGCAATGCGCCTCGAGGGAGGCGGATGCGATACGAAAGCGAGGCCATTCCGATGCTACTGCGGAAGGGCCGCGCGAACACACGAGACTAAAAGACCCAGATCAAATGGCTTCGTAATGAAGGCAGTGGCACCGCCCGCCTGCATGGCGGTCCAGTTCTCCTCGGTCCCCGTAGCAGTCATAACAATCACGGGAATCTCGGGGGTTTCTTTCTTGATGTGGGCGACAATATCACTCCCCTGCACTTGGGGTAAAACCAGATCCGTAAGGACCAGATCAAACCGTTCCGCGAGAAGCGATAAGGCTTCTTCTCCGGTGGCAGCGATGACGACATCAAAGCCCTCTTGCTGCAGAACCGCCGCAAGATTTTTTCTGGTCACTTCGTGATCTTCAATCACAAGAATACGAGACTTTCGCATGGTGGTAAAATCCTGTGACTTCTCTAGCGCAGCGATACCGCCAGAGCAAGAGATGGGACAAAAAAAGGCGACAGCAGACGAGCCCTAGCTCCGCAGTCGCCCAGTGTGTATTCACCTCACCACATAGACCGTATACGTGTGTGTAGTTACACTCGTACTTCGGACTTCGCCGAAATGCCTTCCGCCTCGGCTCTGTCGAAAATCTCTTTCGCCCGGCTGCGCTCGGTACTATCGTCGGTATGGACAGAAATGAGAATCTTGCCTTCGCGAAGTTTGCCTTCGTACTGCGTCGCCTCGTATTCTGGGATCCCCATTCCTACCAACGCTCCGCTAACCCCACCTAACGTCGCCCCAGCCGCTGCACCACTCAACGCGGCCATAATTGGACCCGCAGCGATAAAGGGGCCAAGTCCAGGGATGGCCAGCGTACCAATACCCGCAAGCCATCCTAAGGCCCCACCCAACACGCCACCAGCACCCGCCCCAGTCGCCGCTCCCTCCGGGGCTTTGGTACTATGCTCGACCGCAAAGTCTCGTGACCCACTTTTATCCGGAAACAAGACCGAAATATCGTTAGCAGCAAATCCAGCAATCTTCAATTGGTCAACAATTGCAATTGCCTGCCGCTCTGTTTTCGCCAAACCAAATACCGCTGTCGCCATACATGACTCCTCGATGACCGGGTGTTTACCCGTCAGTTATTCTTGGTTAATTTCAAGTTGATTATCGACTTTCTTCGCGCCGGCAATCTGCTCGGCGATCGCCACAACCCGCTTCCGCTCATTGGCGCTGTCTACCGGACCTCGCAATGTGACTGTGCCATTAATTGTGATGATCTTTATATTTTTCCCGTTCGTCGACAGGTTCTCATCTTCCACGACTGCTTGGCGAATACGCTGCGTTAGCGTACGGTCGGCCTCACTTTCGGACTGATCCATCGGCGTAAGCGTCCGCTCGTCTTGATCACGCACGTTTTTCGCAGTGTTGTCTGCATCAGTAGCTCCGGCCCACAGCAATCCCGCCGGGAGCAGCGTAAGAATACTTGCGGTTACCAGTAATCGTCTTGCTTTCCCCATATAAATATCACTCCTCGTTTTTACCTACATATACTGTCACAACCGTCGGTGCTGGGCCGCGACCCCTCGGTGAGTAAGATCACCGTATCTGCGCGATCTGTACGGTTGAGTGACAGACGCCAGACGGTCCCCGGCACCAACACCCAAACCTGCGCTCTTAGAGACCCCGCCCCCAATCATCAACCTCCCGCTCTGCGCGCTCCTTAGTGTAGCCATACCGTTCTTGTAGCCGACCGATCATCTGGTCTCGCTTTCCTGCAACAACGTCCAGATCATCATCCGTGAGTTTTCCCCACTTTTCTTTGAGTTTTCCTTTGAACTGCTTCCAATTGCCTTCTATCTGATCCCAATTCATAGATCATACTCCTTTCCTATCGACCTTTTGGTTATGCGCAGTGATTCAGCAAGAGAAATGCCAAACATATATTCACCTGGTGTTATTATCTTTCCACGCCCTTGCGCGCTGAGATCTCACAGATTGTCCCGCGCGCGCAACACGGCATATCATTCTTGCGACACGAAACCGCAAACGAACGCCATACAATCAATCAAAAATGAGGTCAGCTCTAACGTCTGCGGAACAAGGAACGTGGCATACCCTTTGCTCAGATCCCTAATCGACTGGTTTCCACAAAACAGTCATTGGTCGAGGGAACGAAAATGGTTCGCGCAACGTTTTTCTCTGACAACTATATGACGAGTAGAGATTTTTCGATCGAAATTTTGAGCAAATAGATCAAACGGAAAGGATACCATATGCTCTCTATGTTTACGTTACGTCGAATCTTCGCTGGGATTGCTGTTCTGGGTTTCGTCTATGCTCTGGCATGGGCTGACGAGGCTCCATCGGGAACGATTTCTCTGCAATCAACCTCGGTGGCCGCCGGAGTTGGAGTCCAGTGGGGAGATGGACAGCTCACCTACAAAGGCAAGAAGTACCCATTTTCTGTAGAGGGGTTAGAAGCCCTAGGAGTAGGCTACGCCGAGATAAAGGCCGAAGGCACGGTCTATAACCTCAATAAACTGGAGGACTTTGAAGGCGTCTATGTTTCCGGGGAAGCGGGCGCAACGGCCGGAAGTAACTTTTCCTCTGTGGTTATGCAGAATCCTCACGGAGTGAAAATTTCTTTGCAGACATTGCAAGAGGGGGCAAAGCTGACATTGGCTGCAGGTGGCGTGAATATCGATTTACAGGACAACTAGTCAGCACTCTGGACTCTCCTGAGCGTTGCTCGGCGGTTGATGAAGGACGAAGATCTGTCGCGGAGGCTACGCTAGGAGACGGTTCAGCTGGAAGCGAGACAATGAAAATCATCGAGGATTTCAAGAAGTCCGCGTTACGAGGCAACCTTATTGACTTGGCCATCGGCTTTACCGTTGGTGCCGCCTTTACCACCATCGCGAGATCGCTAGTCGACGATATTATTATGCCACCTGTCGGACTGGTTTTGGGCAGCTCGGACCTTTCTGACCTTTTCTGTAGCGTGGCAACAGAGATTCTTCACTTCGTTCAGAGTGACAATATCGGACGGTGGTGGTTACTCGGATAGGCACTTAGAGAGTTATGTGTTTCCAGCCGAAATTCAAGTCTTGACCGAGGACGAACGCATGGCCACCTAACATCGGTTCTGGCATTCACATGTTATACTACGGAGTACGATATGATCGTCATGGCCCTGGCTGGGAGACGCGTTGATCCTCCAGACGCTCAGACTCCACGATTTCCTTCCGCCAATGAAACGCTCGTACGAGAGCGACTGACCACCGTCTTTCGCAAAGCAAAAGTCTCTGTCCTCGTCTGTTCTGCCGCCTGTGGAGCGGATGTACTAGCCTTGGAAGTTGCGGGCCAGCTTGGTGCTCGCCGCCGCATCGTCCTGCCCTATACGCCGGGGCGTTTCCGCGAAACCTCCGTTGTTGATCGCCCAGGCGATTGGGGCGAGCGGTTCGACGCTGTTGTCAAAACCGTTGAAGGCAGCGAAGATCTCGTTGTGTTGAGATATAGTGATGACAATGAGTCTACATATACGGGCACCAATGAAGGAATATTGGATCAGGCCGCCATCACGGCGAACGCTTTGCATCAACCACTCGAAGCCCTGCTCGTATGGGAAGGGGCAACGCGAGGCCCCGACGACGTGACAGCCAATTTTGGCCGCGCCGCGCGAGCCCGCGGGATTCCTGTCTCGTACGTTCTCACCATCTAACTGCCCACGAAGGACCACAATAAGAAATTGGCCTCACTACTCGCTAGAGACCATCTTTCCCTATACGTTACTTCCGCCCGAGAGAAGTGACCCCGGGGCTGTACTTGGGCTTCGAGGCATCATTCTACGGTAAGGGTACAGGCACGTCGCGACTACGCTGATCATATCCTTCGTACTCTGTCTTGTGACTTCTTTAGCAGGATAACGGAGTAGCGCGCGTCCCGTATGGAGTGAGCCGGCAGAGCAGAGCGACGACAGGGCGTTCGGTGAAAGCAGGCTGAGACTTCCACACGGCACCCATGCCCAGCCGAAGGGACGTCACTGCCGCCGCAATCCACAGAGACCTCACCCGCTCGCGACCGTATGCGACATGACTCAGGTACTTGGGGGAGACACAAGAATGACGGAGGCTGGGTATCATATCCGACAAGCCGTACCATCGCTGCACGACCGGAAAGCGCAGGTTGGATATGATCGTGTGTTGTGAGGATACGGAGGAGCAGCAGTCGCAACCGCGTTGTGAGAGGGTGCCTGTTTTTTTCTCACTTCGCGCTGTCGTGGTTCTGACAGTGGCAACCTACGCCCTGTGCCCCTCCGTCGTCTCAGCATCCTGTAAGGCTGGGGGGACAGCAGCTTACGGGGCTGACACGATTTGCCCGCGGATTTCACCGTTCGGGTTTTCTACGGTATGCACGTTAATGTAGAGTCTTGCGTCATAGAGCGCGTCAAGCTGGTCTGTCGTCAGCGGGTCCGTCGTCCCTGACCATGTTGTGGGCCCACCATTCAAGGTAATCAAGATTGGCCCACTTTCGTTCGCCGAACCGAGATGGATATGGGCGGCTGTCGCGTCCTCAAGACTTGTAGTCGTAATCGAGTACGTCAGCGTGTTATCGGCATTCAGGGCGACTGTGGCCTGCCCTTCAGAGTCTGTATCCACGCGTGGGACTTCCTGATTGCTGGTCAAATTGGCAACGAAGTTCACCGGGACCAGTCCCCCTGTCGCATTCGTGATCGCAAACGCTTGGAGATCAGGAGCATACGCGAGATCCACATCGGTCGCGGCACCGTCCACTTGCGCTCCCGTAATCATTACGGTGTCGCCGGCCACGGTGCAGGTAGCTCCAGACAGATTGAAATTATTCACAAAACTAGTGTCTCCCGGTCGCACTACGATGACTGAATGATTAATCACGATCGTGTCTTCACCATCAGCAATAATATGTACGCCAATTGTGTGCGGTCCAGGAGATAATTCACCGTAGTTGACAATAATACCAAAGCCGCTGTTGAGCCGCGTGCCGTCGCCAAACTGCAGTTCCACATCGCGACGTGCACTACAACAGGACACGCCTAGATCGTCGCGCAGAATACCGTCAACCATAAGAGTAACATTCGGTTCGTTGTCTTCCTCACCAGGAATAAAGGTCCAGCCGCGAGCAAAGCCGATACCAGATACTGTTTGCAGGTTGGTCGGACTCTCCAAATCAGCCCGTATAACTGCGTGAGATACGCCGGCAAACATTAACAGACTACACACCACTAAACTGCCCACATGAAAAATTTTCATTACTCCTCCATTTTCTGCGTCGGTCTTTTCTTGCCATCGACGCTTGTTTGTCGTTATCAGGAGAATCGCAAGAACAAGGCCACGTAAAAACCTCCCCAAAGACCACTCACCTGCGACCGGATGTCCCGTTTTGGCGACACATTGGAAGGTCACTGTCTTGTGCATGACACAGTGGCAAAGAACAGAGTAGAGAAACTGTCAGATCGTTTCCGCGCCTCACCCTGTAGCATGCGCCAAGTCCGCACCAACTGCCGTCATGACGATGAATGCCTCGAACACGGCAGACAGAGCGGGACCCTTAGTGTCCATCTCGGGACATAGTAATGTGGCTGTTGTACGGTATCCGCTCGTGGGCATCAGGAAGCGAGCTGGTTATGGTTGCTCCGATGACACGTCCTTCTACTGCTGACAGAGTGGCACGAAGTTCGCTGTAGCTGTAGTAGTAATTAATATAGAGGCTTGCGGTGTTGGTTCTCCGTTCTGTCGCCTCTTGCTACCTGCAGCATCAAACGAAAAGCTCCTGTCCAGCCGGCCAATGTTCACTGAGGAGGCGGAAATTATGAAATCCGGCGACAATCGCCAATTGTGGGGAATTGTTCTTGCTGGAGGTGAAGGTTCGCGAGTACAAGAACTCCTTCGGCAACCATGTGGAGGACGCGGCCTCAAACAGTTCCGCGCCATCTTTGATCACCATTCCATTCCATGTGACCACCATTCCATGTTGTAGCATACCTTATCACGTGCACGGCGCCTGATGCCCCAAGAACGCCGGTTGGTGGTGGTGAGCGAACCTCATCGTCCTGAGGCTTCTCGGGAACTGGCCGAATGGCTAGCAGACAACATCATCTGGCGGCCAGAAAAGAAGAAAATGAACGTACTGCACAAGATCTTTGCTTTGAGTTATGTGGCCGCGGCCATACTGTTTCTGAGTTGTGCCCTTGTCCTCATAGTTATTGCGGGACTGCAATTGTGGCAAGGAGTTACAGTGAAGGCGAATAACGCAATTTTCCAACGATTCGATACCATCTTAGAAAGCATTGCGGTGGTCACCATTGCCATTGCCGCACTGGAGCTGGGACAAACCGTTTTGGAAGAAAAGGTGATGCGTAGTGCGCATATGAGCGCGCCGACCCGCGTGCGACGCTTCTTGTCGCGTTTTATGGTGGTGATCGTAGTGTCTCTGTCCATCGAAAGTCTCGTGGCCGTCTTTCAGTTCTCCCGGAAACAGCCCGAGTTCTTGCCCCAAGCGGCCGTGGTGGGAGTAGCCGCGGCCGCGCTTCTAATGAGCTGGGCACTGTTTGTATGGCTGAACAGGAGTGTAGAGGAACTCGAGCCCGAAGCTATGGAGGCGGCGAAGAAAGAAGACCAGAAAGTGGAACCCTCGGATGGCCCCCTGGAGTAAAAGGCAAGGTTTCTCTGGCAGATTGGCCCTCCACGTTCACAGACGTTATCTGAGTAGAACCTTGCTCCTCTACCACGCAGCGTAAGATTGGCACACTCAGGGTGTCACGCCTCAGGAGTTGGAGAGTACAATATACGCATGTTGTGCATGCTCAGTTAGGGTCAGCGGCACTTTCCCTTCATGTATCTGGAGATGTCCCATTCTTGCTATCGTCTCCCTATTGTTCGTCCGGTTTCCGCGACAAACTACCGACGGGGTCGGATTCTTCCTTATGGAGAAACACTGGTACATCTCTTGCTCCTTAACTATCTATATGCGGAGTGGTCCTGAAACCTGACGTAAAGGGAGGCCCTGCAGACCCGCTGGAGGCTGGTGTCCTGCCCGGGTTCATAACTCGCAGTGTCACGTACACGCCGGTACTCGCGCAAGTCCGTACTGGCTGCCAGATCGTCGGCTGCCGTGTTTCCTGAGTGAGGAGAAACTACCGAGAAAGGAGCCTATAGATATGTATCGACTAGTCACACAGGGGCTAGGTGTTGTTGCTGCCCTGACACTGGCCACCAGTTGTTCGCAACCGCTGGGGGCACGAGAAAAAGGAGTCTTGGCTGGTGGCGGTCTCGGCGCGGCTACTGGCGCGATCATCGGCTCTGCAACGGGAAATCCCGGGGCGGGAGCAGCCATCGGCGGAGCCTTGGGAGGTGTTGCAGGTGGGCTTGTTGGCGATCAACTGCAACGACAGGACCGAGCCCTCGCCGAACAGCAACAGGTGCTGGAACGGCAAGAGCGAGAATTACTGCGCAACCGAGAAATCTTAGCCGAGTTAAGACGGCAAGATTTAGAAGCCCGCGAAACCGATCGGGGTGTCGTCGTCAATGTACCGGACGTGTTTTTTGAGTTCGGTCGTGCGGAATTGACAACACAGGCGTACGGACGAGTCCGCGAGATTGCAGACGTTCTCAACACGAATGCACCACATCGCCTCGTCTCAGTGGAGGGACATACTGACTCCGTCGGTAGTGAAGTGTCGAATCAACAACTTTCCGAACGACGCGCCGAGGCAGTGGCCGGGGCTCTCCAAGTGGCTGGTGTCAGCGCGTCACGCATTACGACCCACGGCTTTGGGGAACGATACCCGGTGGCACCCAATACCTACCCCAACGGCGTAGACAATCCAGCCGGGCGGTCACAGAACCGCCGGGTGGAAGTCGTCATTCAGAATTAGCGAGTGGTACAATATATCCAAGAAAGCAATTACCGGTGACGTGCTGAGGAGGGAAACACAACGTCCGCGCTGTCACTGTGTAATCGTTGTCTGCGGCGCGTCCGGCTACCTGGCGCGCCATGAGTTGGGTGGAGTACGTTGCTGTATGCATTGCTCGATAACCGGCTCTTACGTGAGCTTGCTAACTATTATCGGTCTTAAGCCCAGGGGCTGGGTTTTGACATCCAACGCTATGCAGAGGCGTTATTGCGGCCCGAAGCTCTATGCGGGCAGGAGCACGCACGGCACAAAACGCCGGGAGTGACTGTCGCTCTTCTCACGATGGGGTTCCCCCACGATTCAGCGTTTGGCGCGGGCCATCGCTCCCCAACGTACCAGAACTCGGTGGTAGCCACGGGTCGCCACACCGTCACGCCGTCCCATGACCACGCGCTGCCGCTTGTGCGGAGGTAAAGGGAAGGTCCAGACCAAGCTGTATCCCTGTAGATTGAATCAGTTGAAAACACTGCGCTGATTCCTGATAATCCCAGCGTTCAATGCTGCACACTCTCGGTATGTCAGTAGGCACATAACGAATCAAATTGATCGAATTCGGAGCGCCACGTCGGGTACGCGTGGACACCGCGGTGCCGGCCTGCACAACCCACACTTGACGCTGCACGTCCTTGCGGGGCTGCGGTAGCGGACACACATAGGGCAAATGGATATGCCCGCCAAGCAGTAAATCTGCGCCCGCTTGCGACCAGGCATCGGCAGCTTGGCGATGGCCATGCAGCAAATTCATCTCGTCTTGTGGGCGTATGACATGAACCGGTTGATGAGTCACCACCATCCTCAGCTGCTGCTGAGTAGCTCGGTATAAGCGTTCCGCCACCTGATCAATCTGTTCACAGGAAACTTCGCCGTCAATATGCCGATAAGGTCGCGTGGTGTTCACACCAATAACCAACAGATTTTCTGACTCATACGTCGGTTGCAGGTCGAAGCCAAATGCGCGTTGATAGTTAGTGTAAGGAAACCACACTCGCGCAAAGAGGTTAAATAGGGGGATATCGTGATTACCCGGCAGGACAAAGACGGTAGGGACGGTGAGGCGGTCAACAAACCTTTGCGCCGCGCGGAACTGCGTTCGACGTGCTCTCTGTGTGATATCACCGGAGAGTACGGCCAGATCAGGTTGCTCACGACGTACAAGCCCTACTAGTGCATCGATCACCACTTCCCGTTCCGTGCCAAAGTGGGGATCTGACAGATGGAGCACGACGCTCATATTCGCTCTCCAGACAACGACTCAACAGCCGGAACGAGTAACCAGAGGGGAGTGGGGGCCACCTCAAACACTAAGGGAAGACTCAACCTCGTGAGCTCTCCATCGATTGCAACCTTGACACGGCGGTGGCGAAACGGAAACCGGGCGTTGACAGTGAGACGATCAAAAGCAAACGTGGTCACGTGCTCCGCTTGCCCCAACTGCCCCATGGCACCGTCGTAGACTAAACGGAGCAGTCCGAGCATCCCGACCGACCGCACGACAATCGCGATGAGACGAGCCTCTTCCAGCGCCCTTACGGCTGGAATACCGAGGCGTTCGAGTTGCGGTTCATTATTGCCGACCACCAATGTCGACGTATGCACTTCTTGCACGTGTGCGTCGGCATCGAGATGAAGAGTAAAGCGACGATGCTGACGTAAGACAGTCATCAACGTCGACGCGAGGGCGACGGCCCGACTGCGGCCCAATCGTTTCTTGTAAAACTCGCGATCTTCGAACACCTGAGCATACAATCCCACGCTGACATTGACCAAAAAGAGCTGTTTATTGACCAGTCCCACTCTTGCAGGTCGTACCGTAGCATGCACCAGGGCTTGCGTGGCCTCAGTTATATCCGACGAGAGGCCATGGGCACGACCGAAGAAGTTAAACGTTCCTTGCGGCAGGACACCGAACGGCAGTCCACTGGGCAACACTGCGCGAGCTACCGTACTAATGGTACCGTCTCCGCCGGCTGCGACGACGATGCCCCCCAGTCGTTGGGCAAGGGTCACCGCACGTTGCGTAACATGGGGTAACTGGTGGGCGTCGTCAACCGTCAAAATTTCATGACTCTGTCCCGCCCGGTCCAGGACTTTCCGGATAGTCGCTATCCGCACTGCCGCCTCGTGGTTACCGGAGCCGACGTTCAGCACAATAAAAAGCGGATCCTCGCGAGTGACACGACGTTGCAATTCATCGGCTTGAGACAATACGGGCATAGTTCTCTACGACCAGTCTTTTTTGTTTCCTCACTACGTCTTTCTTTTGTACGCGAGACGTCGCAGTAAAGACAAACGAGACCGAGCAAGTTGTATGCCGCCTACGTTCTCGGCTCGGTCTGTAAAGCCACACCGGGCGGGATCTGATTTGTCCATGATTCGTGACATCTCAGCACGCGCTGTCCCGTTTTCACAACACGATCAGGAGCGTACTCGACATACGTAAAAGCACAAGGTTACGCTATATTTTCGCGGGTCAGCCCGAGACGTCGGCGGGTACACCAGGCAGGGAGGTGGCAGTGTAGAGGAGCACTCGTAAGGGCTCACAACGTACAGCGCCTTATTGCTCACAGCGTATTCTCAATGCCTCGTGGCATGGTCCTTGCCGAAGAACCCCGCTCAAGGCGAGATGGCAAACCCACGACACTTGCGGTTTGGACGAAAACTTACCTCTATGAGAGTTGCAGTCCCCCGTGTCCCAATTGTGTGACGCCCGAGGCAAGGGGCAAGTCCTTTTTGGGACAATAGAAGGGTAAGATGTTGAATATTGCCCTGTTTTTCTATCACACAAAGTTCGGCACGCTCGTTGCTTTTGCATTGCAGGGTAGATCAACGAACTCGCTCATAGGAGGTAAAAAGCCATGGAAGTCAAACGTATATTTCAAAGCAGTGCCATCGTTTTGGCGTGCACATTTGTATTAGGCGGTTGTTCGGAACCTTTGAGTAACCGAGAAAAGGGCACTCTGATCGGAGGTGGGGCAGGGGCAGCTGGGGGCGCACTCATCGGCGGGCTTACCGGAGCACCAGGGACTGGTGCGGTTGTCGGTGGTGCAGCGGGCGCACTTGGTGGAGCCATCGCCGGGGACCAGAAAGACCGACGTGAACGGGAATAATGACTCTGTCGATCGAACCGGACGGAGAGCAGCAAGAGCAAAGAAAGGACGCCCTCTATGAATGAAAAATGGAAGAGGTTTCGCAAGACAGCGGGGGTAACTCTGATCTGCGGAGCGTTTGGTTTCGTCGGATGCAGCTCTGCCCGCCCTCCCACAGCCAGGCTGTCGCAAGCTGAACTCGCAGTGCAACAAGCGGGGCAAAGCAAAGCTCCACAGTATGCCTCAGCTGAATTGAGCTTGGCGCGCCAGAAATTCGATAGCGCGCAGCGGGCAATGGATGCCGAGCGTTACGAGGAAGCACGGCGGTTGGCTGAACAAGCGCTCGTCGATGCCCAGGTGGCAGAAACGAAGGCTGAGGCGGAAAGCGCCAAGCAAGCGGCACAAGAACTCCGCAAAGCCATTGAGAGCTTACGTGCGGAAGCGGAACGCGCTGCGCTACAGCACCACATGCCCGACGCGTAGGAGGACCAGGAAATGATAGTACCGCTCATAAAAGGACAGATAGGGAAGACGTTGGGGGTCACAGTTTTATGTTTGAGTGCCGTGGGTATCGGATGTGGCCCCACTACCCATAGCGCTCTTGAACGCGCGCGGATGGACTATCAACAAGCTCAACAAAACCCACAGATCACCACTAATGCTCCGGTTGCTTTACGCGAGGCGCAGCAGAGTCTCCAGAGAGCTGAACGGGTGTGGAGTGAAGACAAAGACAGCGAGGAGGTGACACATCTTGCTTATGTAACTGAACAGCAACTGGAGATTGCCCGCGCTACTGCGGAGAAAAAGGTCGCGGAAGCGGCGATTGAGCAGCTTGGCGCCGAACGGGAGAAAGTACTACTGGAAGCCCGCACGCGTGAGGCAACGATAGCGCAGCGGGCTGCAGCTAACGCACGTACCCAAGCAGAGCTAGAAGCAGCCCGCGCCGCTGAACAATCCGCACGCGCGCAACAGCTTGAACAAGAGCTGACCGCGCTGAAGGCCAAACAAACTGAACGAGGATTAGTATTAACACTTGGTGATGTATTATTCGAATACAACAAAGCGACACTGAAGCCCGGCGCGATGCAAAATTTATATCAGCTCGTGACCTTCTTGAAGGAAAACCCATCGCGGAACCTTATTATCGAAGGGCACACCGACAGTACAGGCTCGGACGCCTATAATCTTGAACTCTCTCAACGTCGAGCCCGAGCCGTCGCGAGCTTCCTGGTAGAGAATGGTGTTGAGCAAGGCCGGATCACGACACGAGGATATGGAGAGGCATATCCGGTGGCGTCAAATGGCTCTGAAGTGGGTCGTCAGGAGAATCGTCGCGTGGAAATTGTTATCCTGCGTGACGGAGAACTGGCCAGGGAACACATGCGCTAACCAAAAGATGCGAGTTCAGATCGAAGGAGGAACTCGCGCCATCTGACCGAACGAGAACGACTTACTATGCTGAGGAGGAGAACATGTTAGGTACGATTTTACTTATTGTTTTGATCCTTTTATTGATTGGTGCCTTACCGACGTATCCCTATAGCCGCAGCTGGGGTTACTACCCCAGTGGTGGCATCGGACTGGTGCTGCTGATCGTGGTTATTTTGCTACTACTGGGGCGCGTCTAAAAGCCCTAGAGCTTCCCGGAGTGTTTCCGGTCATTCATTCAATGGTCGGGGGCTGTGAGCAGGAAGCCACTACGTGCCTGATGATTCCATGGTTATCGGAGGTTAGCGGACAAGGTTACGTCGCTTTACAACCCTACACGTTGCCGTAGATAAATCAGGGGAACACCGTAGGAAAAACCATTCACAAGAGGAAATCAAGGTCATGACGCACGTACGAAAGCCGACACTAATGTTGTTGTTCTGTCTCACTGTCCTACTTTCAGTCGGATGTGCAGCAAAAACCAAGACGGTAGAAACCGAGACGACTCGTTACCCGTCCACTGGTCAACCAACCGTAGTCGAGCGTCAAACGACTGTGACTACGGACTCTGAAGAAGATTCCGGTGGTGTTCTTAGTGGTACAGTGAACGTTGTGGGGGAGGTCATCGCCCTCCCCTTCCGGGCCGTTGGGGGCTTAATTAGCGCCATTTTTTAGCGAGCGAGCCCCAGCCCACCCATCCATCTGCGTAGGAGGCCAACCAGTAAGGGCTCGCGCTCTTATGAACATTCTGCCTGCCGGCAAGAAGTCCGTCAGTCTACCCCGTTCCGGACCGCAATCGTGTGAACGACAGAACATACATTTCCGATCGAGGATGATACCGCTCGACTCACGGGTCTTCGCTCCCACGAATACTGTGCGATACGGGGTGTTCCGAGTGCAAAGACGAGAGGGCATTCGCTGCAGACCTCTTCCTTAAAGCGCTTCGCTTTCTCCATCCTGCTTGTACAACCAACCACGGCGGACCAGGGACTTCTCAATCTCCACCGCAACAAACACCACCGACGAAAGAATTAAACACACAACAATCTCCCCACCACTCAGCGGTTGGGTTTTAAAGATCGGATTCAACACCGGCAGGTAAATCACCATCATCTGCAACACGAATGTCAAAACCACCGCCCCTAACAACGGCAAATTCGACCACGGCCCCTGTTGAAAGAAGGAGGCTTTCTCACTCCGGATCGCGAGCACATGACCCATCTGCGAGAGCGTCAATACCGTGAACACCATCGTCTGCCAGTGGCGAGAGCCATCATGGTACGCCCAGGCCTGCGCAACCAGAGACACCCCTCCCATCAACAATCCTACCCAGAGAATGTGTTGCCAGAGCCCGTGGGCAAAGATGCTCTCACGTGGCGGCCGCGGCGGTCGCTGCATGATCCCCTGCTCTTCCGGCTCCACGGCCAAAGCAAGGCCTGGCAAGCCGTCAGTAACCAAGTTGATCCACAGAATATGAATCGGCAACAGTGGAATCGGTAACCCCAGAAAGGGCGCCAGAAAGATCGTCCAAATCTCGCCGGAATTGCTCGTCATCGTATATTTGATGAACTTGCGGATGTTATCGAACACCCGTCGCCCGGCCCGAATAGCAGCAACGATACTGGCAAAATTGTCGTCCAGCAAGATCATATGGGCCGCTTCGCGGGCGACATCTGTCCCCATCTGCCCCATTGCCACGCCGATATTCGCGCGTTTGAGGGCTGGGGCATCGTTAACTCCGTCACCCGTCATCGCCACAAACTCACCACTTTCCTGCAGCGCTTTGACGATGCGGATCTTTTGCTCTGGCGCCACGCGGGCATAGATCCGTACCTCCTTGACGCGATCACGCAATCGTTTCTCCGACAGTTGTCCCAGGTCCTGGCCAGTCAAGACCGCATCATCGTCCGAGACGATCCCCAACCGAGCACCGATCGCGCGTGCCGTTACCGGATGGTCTCCCGTCACCATGACCGGAATAATGCCGGCAGTCTGGCATAAAGCGACCGCTTCTCCCGCTTCCTCACGTGGCGGGTCGAGCAACCCCACCAGACCAAGAAACGTCAAATCACGCTCAGCCGCAGCAGGAGAGATGGTCACTGGGAGTTCTGGCCATCGCCGATACGCAACAGCCAACACGCGGAGACCGTCACACGCCATCTGCTCAGCCTGTTGGAGGACGTCTTCCATAGGAACGTGCGTTGACGCCCGGCCAGACGGCAGCGCACACCTATCGAGGACAGCTTCTGGCGCACCTTTGGTGAAAGCAATGATACCGTTGTCGTTGGCGTCGCGGTGAAACGTGGTCATTCGCTTACGGTTCGAATCGAATGGGATCTCCGCGAGCCGAGCTGCTTCGCCTTCCAGCGCAGTTTTGTCATACCCGGCCTCCAGGGCCGCTGAGTAGAGCGCAACTTCAGTCGGGTCACCAATCACCTCCTGCTGTTCGTTGCGGGTCGCGTCGTTGTTCAACGCCAGTGCCGTGTACAGCAAGGCGTGCCCCTCCGCTTGCGCAGGCGCCTCTCCGTTGACCTCGCGAGATGCACCTGCACCGATATACACCTGTTCGACGCGCATTTTGTTTTGTGTCAGTGTCCCCGTTTTGTCAGAGCAGATGTAGGTCACCGAACCAAGCGTCTCCACCGCGGGTAGTCGTCGAATCAGCGCATGCTTCTTGACCATATTGCGTGCCCCGAGAGCCAACGACACCGTGATAACGGCAGGGAGGGCCTCGGGAATGGCCGCCACGGCAAGACTGACAGCGGTGAGGAACATGAGCACGACAGGTTTTCCCTGCAACACTCCAACCGTGAAGACAATACCGCAGATGGCCAGGACTGCAAGAGCAAGACGCTGACCGAAATGGGCGAGGCGTCGCTGGAGTGGCGTCTTGACCTCCTCTTCCTCATGTAACAGCGAGGCAATTCTGCCCAGTTCCGTCGTCATGCCGGTCGCAACGACGATACCGCTGCCCCGCCCGTAGGTCACAAGTGTCCCCTTATAGGCCATATTCACCCGATCCCCGACTGCCAGTTCCTCCTCATCTAGCGGCGACGAGTGTTTCTCCATAGGTACCGATTCACCGGTAAGTGCCGCCTCCTCTGCCTTCAGTTGAACCGCTTCGATCAGACGTAGGTCCGCGGGGATCACGTTCCCGGCTTCAACCTGCACGACATCCCCTGGAACGAGCTGTGACACTGGGAGTGTCTCGACGTGTCCGCCCCGCCGCACGACCGCACTCAGCGGCACCAGCTTCTTTAATGCGGCCATAGCTCGCTCCGCCCGGTACTCTTGGAAAAAACCGATGACCCCGTTCAACAGCACAATCACCACAATAGCCAGGGTATCGGTTGGCTCTCCCATCAACCCGGAGATCATCGCAGCGGCGATTAACACTATGATCATGAAATCGGTGAACTGATCTACCAACATACGCCACACGCTGCGACGCTGCTGCTCCACCAGTTCGTTCGGTCCATGAGTCTGGAGGCGCTTCTCTGCCTCTTTTGGACTCAGACCTACGTCGAGATCAACGTTCAGTCGTGCCGCTACCTCTGCCGCTGACAGGGTGTGCCAGCGTGGAGGTGTCTCTCCGGGTCGAGCCCCATTTACGTTCGTCATACGTAACCTGTATTAGAGAACACTATCCGGGAGAGCCGAGAAGCACCAACTCTGGCAATAGGTCATCATTTAGCCTTTGTAATTCATCGTTCTGTTGTCCCCTCAAACCAACATGTGCCCGCCATCAATCGTCAACGTGATGCCATTCACATAGCCATTCTTCATCAGGAAAAGAATAGCGTCGGCCACCTCTTCCGCCCGGCCAACCCGCTTGACGGGAATTTGCCGCGCGGCCCGGGCCAACACCGCTTCGCGATGGGGACCCAAGAACTCTTCTAACAAGGGAGTATCAACGAACCCCGGTTCAATCGTATTGACACGGACCGGCGCCAAGTCGACGGCGAGGGCGCGGGCGAACGCCTCTACTGCACCACAGGATGCCGACGCGACAGAGGCTCCCTCGAGTGGCCGCCACGCCGCGGTTCCCGACATAAAGGTGATCGAACTTCCGGGACCCATCTGCGGCGCCGCATATTTCGCGGCGTACAGGGCTCCCCAAAAGCGTGTGTCCATGGCTGGACGCAGGGCCGCACTGTCAGGCGTGAGGTGATGGTCACTCACCAGCGTTCCCGCGGTAATAAACACATGGTCAATGTGATCCAGGGTTGCAAATAATGCGCGGGTACCGCTTTCGTCCGCGACGTCGAGCATCACCGTACGGATCTCGCCACCCAATGCTTGGGCCGCCCGTTGCAGCTTCTCTGGCGAACGTCCGGTGATGATAACCCGTGCGCCTTCAGCTCGTGCCGCCTTTGCCGTCGCCAATCCAATACCGGTGCTTCCACCTAAAACAACGACCAGTTGATTCTGCAAGGACATATTTTCCCCCTCTCATGCTACTTCGCGCATACCAACAGACTATAGCGAGAAAGACACAAAGTCTGCTACGGTGTTGCCGCCAGCAAATTACAACTTTCGATGGAGGTCTCATACGATGACGCATCACTATAAGTCCCCTGCTCTCGCGCTAAGTACGGCGTTCCTGGTGTTCGCGTTGGCAACAATTACCTACGCGGAGGTTCCGGCAGCTGGGACACCGGCACCTGAATTCACTCTGAGCAGTAACGAGGGCCGAGAGGTCACGCTGCAAGAGTATCGCGGCAAATGGGTGGTTCTTTACTTCTACCCAAAGGACTTCACCAGCGGCTGTACGCTGGAAGCGAACAATTTCCAACGCGATCTTGCCAAGTACGAACAAGCCAACGCAGTGGTCCTGGGCGTGAGTGTAGATAGTGCGGAGTCGCATAAAGATTTCTGCGCAAAAGAGGGATTACAATTCAAACTCCTCTCGGACCCGGAAGCCAAGGTTTCCAAACAATATGGTTCTGTGATGGAGTATAATGGTTCGACGTTATCCGCCCGCAACACCTTTCTGATTGACCCCGCGGGTAAAATCGCCAAGGTCTTCCTCGCGGTGAAACCGAGCGGGCATAGCGAAGAGGTGCTCGCCGAACTAGCAAGTCAGCAAAAACGTTAAGGAGGTGATCCTCATGGCAACTGATGATCTGTACTTTCTCTCCATTGCAGAACTGGCGGAGCACCTACAGAAGAAAGCCGTGTCTCCGGTTGAAGTAACCCAAGCGTATCTCGATCGCATCGCGGCGGTCGACCCCCAGCTTAATAGCTACTTGACGGTCACTACCGAGCGGGCGTTACAGGAGGCCAAAGCAGCTGAAGCAGAGATAGGCGCGGGTCACTATCGCGGTCCGCTACACGGTATTCCGCTCGCTCACAAGGACATCGTTGCAACCAAGGGCATCGCTACCACGTGCGCGTCAAAGGTGTTGGAACATAACATCCCAGATTCCGACGCCACAGTCATTGACCGATTGCAGACTGCGGGCTCGATTCTGCTCGGCAAACTCAACATGAATGAGTTTGCCACCATGCTCCCCAGCGTACATTTTGGCCGAGTGAACAATCCGTGGAATCTGGCCCACAGCCCGGGCGGTTCCAGTAGCGGCTCAGGAGCAGCGGTTGCCGCGGGTTTGTGCGCTGGTTCGCTGGGGACCGACACCGGCGGCTCGATTCGCATTCCGGCGGCGTTTTGTGGCGTCGTCGGATTGAAAGCCACCCACGGTCGGGTGAGTATCAACGGCGTTACCCCACTCGCGTGGTCTCTCGATCATATTGGACCACTGACGCGCACCGTGAAAGATGCCGCTCTCATGTTGCAAATACTGGCGGGCTACGACGTCCAAGATCTCGTATCGCGGGACGTGCCGGTAGCCGATTATACCGCGAAGTTGACCGATGAGCTTACGGGGATGCGATTAGGAGTGCCAACACAGTTTTTCGCCGACTATACTGATCCTGAGGTGCACGCTGCTTTCACCACTGCCGTGTCTGTACTTGGCGGTTTAGGCGCTCGCATTGAAGAAGTTGAGCTGCCCCCACTCGACCAGGTCTGGTCAACTATTGCCCAGGTTATTCTTAATAGCGAAGCCAATGCGTGGCATGAGTCATATCTCGACACCCAAGAGGCAGACTACGGTCCTGGGGTACGCAAATTTTTGCAACGCGGCAGACATACCCTGGCCGTCGACTATGTACGAGCACAACGCGCGAGGACCCAGCTTTGCCGTGATATGGCTAAAAGCTTTGCTCACATTGATGCGCTCCTCACACCGGGAGAGTTGGTGCCGCCACCACTCCACGACGCGCGCACCGCGAGGATTGGCGATCGTGAGGTGAGTCTCATGGCAGCACTGATTTCGGCCACCTGCCCCTTTAACCTGACTGGGCAACCCGCCCTGACCCTTCCCTGTGGCTTCACTGCGGGCAAACTCCCGATTGCTTTGCAAATCGTCGGCAAGCCGTTCGATGAAACCACGGTCCTACGCATCGGCCATGCATACGAAATGGACACGTCGTGGCACCAGCAACGGCCCTCTATCCAATGAAGTTTCCTTAGGTGGCGGCGCGGTTGAAAATTGCGCAGTCGCTTGCCACGAGCGCATGTTGGTAACTCTTCAACTCCTGCCCATGAACACGAAGGCTGAAACCCAACTCCTGCTACCACGCCAGCCTGCTCACGAACACGTCATGGAGTGCAGTGATCTCGATTCCTGATGATATCGAGATCACCCGCACAACGGATCGGGCTCACATTTAATACTGCACGCAAGATCAAGCGCTTACAGGGAGTTGTCGGCGACCTTCAGGGTTTGGGGGTTTTTTTGAACCATCGGCACCATCGGCATTGCTCCTGAAGAGAAAGACGCGATGTTCCGGGACTTTTTGGGAGGCCTTTCTCCTCCTCATACTCCGCTTTGTCCCAGCAAACGTCGGGAGTTATCAACAGTCACCCCCCTCCCGTCGGGGATGTTCGAAAAAACACCGACACGCCAAGGACGTCCCCTGCCCCATCCGCCCGAACCCTCTACCCATGGCCTCTGCCTAGTGGACGTATCTACCCGACCAGGCAGATACGCCCTTCCCATTCGTCGCTGCTCCCCGAAAGGCGTTTGCCTGTGGCGTTAGCCCTCGTAGATTGTTGGTCCCTTCGTTAGGGCTTTTTACCCTGATGGTACAGGGATTCTGTTGCGTTCGTTAGTAATTTCACTAATAGTGACAATTACGATGAGTCATGGTATGCTTGCTACAAGCATAGTTTTCGCTATCAGCGACTCCCAAAAGGGGGAGCCGACACGACAGGCAGTTCAGAGGTGGGAAAACGTCTGGTCGGCGAAAATTTCCTGGGGACGTCAGCAACAAGCGGCAGCCAGGAGGGGATACATGGACCGCTATGACGTGTTCGTGAGTTATTGCTATCGTGATCAGAGCGCGGTACGGGCGCTCGTCGAGGCCTTACGGCTGACGGGGCTGCAGGTGGGCTACGACGAGCGCAACAGCGAGAGTGTCGTAGGGATCCCGGGGACAGTCCACCCCGGCATTGCGCATACCAAGGCGGTCCTGGTGTACTATTCCTCGCAGTACGCGATGAGTCGGGCCTGTCAGTGGGAGTTCACCGCCGCGTTTCTAGCGGCGCAGCAGATGGGAGAGGTCGCCCAACGTGTGCTTGTCATCACCCCGACACCCACGCTGACGACCGTGTATCCTGCGGATCTGCGTCTGACGCGCGTTCGCTCCACTCCTATTCCTCCCGATCCACCGGCTCTGCGCGCGCTGGCCCACAGCATCCACGCGCGCGTCGACGCACTCACGGGGCGGCTAGGGAACGGGACCCCCCTCCACCCTCCAGTGTGGTACGGTTGGAAAGGGCTCGGGTCGGCCCGCTTCACTGGACGTCTCGCCGAGCTGTGGCAGCTCCATGCAGCACTCCACCGCGGGGCGACGCGGCAGCGGGCGTTCTTGCCGGACCGCCCAGTGGTTTCCGTCTGGGGGCTGAGTGGCGTGGGGAAATCCCTGCTGGCCGAAGAATACGCTCTCCGGTATGGGGCCGCGTATCCGGGAGGGATTTTCTGGGTCCGGGCATTAGGGCGGGAGCGGACCCATACCGGCCTCCCATCCGAGGTGTGGGAAGCGGAACGACATCACCAATACCGGACCTTCGCTGAAGAACTCGGCATCCCGGTAGCTGGACAGCGTCCCGCAGAACTCACGCGGCTGTTGAGCCATACCCTGAGCACCCAAGCCAAGCCGTATCTGTGGATTGTCGACGATCTGCCCGCCGACCTGCCGGACGAGGCCGTCCGTGCCTGGTGTGCCCCGAATGCGCTGGGGCATACGCTCATTACCACGCCAGGGCCTCCCGCGGCGGGTGGCGCGGAGCACGTCCTGCTGGCCGGTTTGGCGCCACACGAAGCCTATCATCTCCTGACGGCCCGGGCCGTCCCCCAGAGCGAGGACGAGCAGCATGCCGCCACCGCGTTGACCCACACCCTCGGCGCGCAGGCATTGGCGGTGGAGCTCGCCGGGAGTGTGGTTCGGCGTTCTTCGTTTACGCGACTTTTGCAGGACTTATGCCACCCCAACCGCCAGAGTCAGGTCGTGGCCGACGAGTTACGTGGGCACCTCCCGCCGGAGCACGCCACCAGTATCGTCGCGATGCTCCTCACCAGCCTGGCGCAGCTCGGTCCTGCTGGTCAGGAATGTCTGCAGGTGGTGACAGCGCTCGCTACTTCCCTCATTCCCGTCGATCTGCTCACCGCCACGCTCGCCGCCGCGGATGCCGTGGATCCCGAGACTGCGCGGACGCGCGCCCTCCGTGGCATCTATCAAGCGACCGCATTATCGCTGGCCGAGACCCGCGGCGAGGATGATTTTGCCCTCCGGGTACACCCTCTCGTTGCGTGGATCGCCCATCGTACGATGGGCGCCACTCACCGGTGGCACCAGCTCCACGCCGCCGTGCTCCAGACACTGACGACCCGCGTGCTCGCCGGGGCGGGGCGTCGCTCTCAGACCGGCCTCCGGTGGTGGCTGCCTCCGGCACGGCTCCTCAGTGCCGCCGCGCACGATCGCGCGACGGCCGACGTCGGCGGTGTCGTGGCACTGCATGATTTTGCCTGGGGCCACTACGCCAGTGCCGACATCCTCTGGACCCAACAAGTCACCGTCCTGCAGCAAGAGTTGGGGGTGCCGCACCCCAGAACCCTGACCGCACTGAATAACCTCGCCCAAACCCGTAAGGCGCGGGGCGACTTGGCGGGGGCCCGTATCTTGCAGGAACAGGTCCTGCAGCAGCGGCAGCAACTGCTGGGTCCCGAGCACCCCGATACCCTCACCGCGATGAATAATCTGGCTGGGACATACTATGCACAGGGTGACCTGGGGGCGGCGCAAACCCTACAGGAGCACGTGTTGCAGGTCACACAGCACGTGCTGGGTCCCGAGCACCCCGATACCCTCACCGCGATGGATACCCTCGCCCAAACCCGACAGGCACAGGGCGATTTAGGAGCGGCGCAAACCCTGCAGAAACGAGTGTTACAGGTGCGCCAGCGCCTGCTGGGCCCCGAGCACCCCGATACCCTCACCGCAATGAATAATCTGGCTGGGACATACTATGCGCACGGCGACCGGGCAACGGCGCAAACCCTGCAGGAACAGGTGTTACAGGTGCGCCTGCGCCTGTTGGGCTCCGAGCACCCCGATACCCTCACCGCGATGAACAACCTCGCGGGCACGCGTTATGCCCACGGCGATCTGACAGCAGCCCGCATCCTCCAGGAGGAGGTGCTCCGAGTCAGTCAACGGGTCCTCGGCCCTGAACATCCCGACACCCTCACGGCCATGAACAACCTGGCCCAGACGCAGAAAGCCCACGGCGACCTGACGGCGGCCCGCACCCTCCAGGAGCAGGTGCTGCAGGTCAGTCAACGCGTGCTGGGCGTCGAGCACCCCAAGACTCTGACGGCCATGAACAACCTGGCCCAGACGCAGAAAGCCCACGGCGACCTGACGGCGGCCCGCACCCTCCAGGAGCAGGTGCTGCAGGTCAGTCAACGCGTGCTGGGCGTCGAGCACCCCGACACACTGACGGCGCTGAATAATCTCGCCGGCACTCGGTATGCCCAAGGCGACCTGGCAGTGGCCCAGGGTCTACAGGAGCAGATGCTCGAGATCAGCCGTCGCGTGTTGGGGCCGGAACACCCGGAGACGTTGACAGCGATGAACAACCTCGCCCAGACCCGTAAAGCGCAAGGCGACCTAGCAGTGGCCCAGGGTCTACAGGAGCAGATGCTCGAGATCAGCCGTCGCGTGTTGGGGCCGGAACACCCGGAGACGTTGACAGCGATGAACAACCTCGCCCAGACCCGTAAAGCGCAAGGCGATGTAGCGACGGCCCGCGCTCTCCAAGAGCAGGTGTTCCAGATCAGCCGTCGCGTGTTGGGGCCGGAACACCCGGACACAACGGTGGCCGCATGGAATTTCTTCCGAACGTTGGTCGAAAGCAAGGAGGGGGAACGTGCCACCCAGGTCCTGGAACAGGCTTTGCTCTGGCTGCTCACCGCGGAGCGCGAGGTGTTAGCTGCGCAACAACAACAAATTCGCCGCTTTCTGGAGAAGACCAAGGAGTGACAGGGCACACCAAGCGAACAGAGATAGCCCGACACACAGAGTCGGGAGTCTCACTCGACTCTGGCAAGACGGAAGCATGGCCAGCGAGATGTTTGGCCACGCTCAGCTAGACCTGCTCAAAGCTTCTCTCTTCCTGACCGCATAATAGGAACGTACTGTGATTATCCACCCAAGAATGATCGTCATTAAAAGGGCGGAAGAGCCCAATTCTCACGATTATTCTCAGCCGTCGTGCGGAGTTCGTCCAACGCTGCAAAGTGTCGCGTGTCCTGAGCGTTTCCCCGTTGTCCTCACGCGGGCTTTCTCCCCGCTCTCCCTGCCCTTAACAAAGAAGCGGGCGCCCGGTTTCAGCACTGGTGCCCGGGGATGGAGGACGAATCGGAGCCAGAGTGACAGGTTGTTGCGTAACCCCCGTTTTTGCCTCGTCTTTCTTTTTTCTAATGGTATATCACGACGCAGCGGACCTCGATGCTCCAGCGGGCTGGCGCATCGGGTGGGGTAGAGGCCTCGTCGAAGGAGCTATGGAAACTGAAGGTGCACGGCGCGTGGGGGTCGTCGCTGTCGGGCCGCTGCCCCTTCGACTGCGCAAGGGGGCCAGCGGAATCCCATTGCTTGATGAGGAGAGCCTCGTCGCGCGTCATGGCTGGGTAGTAGTACCACTCGTGTCCCGAGGCCGGTTTCGAAAAATAGTTCTCGCCCACACGGTCTGCATAGTGTAACTCAAACACGCTGAGATCTTTCGGGGTGACTGTTTGTGCGTCACACAGGGCGAGAGCATGGGTCGCAACCGGCTCATCCGCAATATTGCGCCACACATTAATGATGGCGAAGCGACCGTTTTCCCCGATCGCCTGCTCTACCTCCGCCGGGTCGAGTACGGACGCTCCCGGGGCGATAGCCGACCGCAGCGTATCATTCCCACACGGCTCTTGCGCTAGGCGTTGCAAGCGCTCAGGCGCGCTCGTAAGCGTGTAATCTCCGTGCGCCATGCGGGCCGGGCCTTGCACTTCCTGCCCGCCACGAATGCGTTGTTTGCTCCGTTTCCCGTCCGCAGACCGAACGTTGTGATCAAACGCAACAACCGTTGCGGCTCCCGTGACCTCGTGTACCAACTGTTCACATTCGCGGTAGTACTTTTGAATGACGTCTTGGTGGTCGAGAAAGTCGAGGTCGGGGTGCACAAGGGGACGAAAAAGCAGCTCAAACCCGTTTTTCTCGACCGTGCGACGCTGGTCCCCCTCGAGCAGTCGGGCATTCCGGACCGTGACCTGACGCTCGTCGAAGACGACCCCTTCCAGTTCGGAGTCGCTCCCGTCAGCGTTCCGTCGCAGGAGGATCTTGCCGTTTCGATACAATGAGCTTGGTACCGAAGAATCGAGATAGTTCAGTCGGCCCACACTGACTTCGTGATCGGTCGCTGGTGCTGCGGCTTGAGTCATAGATGTCTCCTTGTATATTACGCCTCTGGATCATATCGTCCGTTGGCAGTGTAAGACAAGCGGTTGTGTCGCAGCTGTTTGGCAAAAGAGGGAACGCATTTCACACCCTCCTGACGCACGGCTTTCTCACCGACCGTTACGCCACATTCAGGCGGTGTTCAGACAGTAGCTTTCGGAAGCCATCTCAGGCGGACAGCGGTCACCATAAGAGTCTGGGCTTCGAGTATTCAGAGTGGTCCGCGACTTTGCCACATCTTTCGTCAACTGAACGGTACCCACTAAAGAGCGATTGAGGAACACTTAGGCTGATCTGGACACAAAGCTTTTGATGAAGGCGTTAGTTTGGTCAGGAACCTCAAGCTGCACGAAATGTCCCGTTCCGATCGCACGAGCGAGTTCCACCCGCTGAGCCTGCTTGAAAAAGGCTTTGAGTCGCGCATCGTCCACGGCCTGAGGAAAGCTGTCTGCCAACCAGGGCCCGGCAATAACGAGAGTCGGCTGTCGCATGGTCCCCGCGGGCGTGGCGGTGTCGGTTGCCATGAGCTTGATCTCTTTGACGCGGGTCTCTACTGGGGTACGACTGGCCTCTGCAACGGCAGATTCGACGAGTTCACGGTCAGCCTGGGCGCCAAAAAAGCTCGTATACAGCTCCCGAAAATATCTCTCTCCGTCCGGCGCTGTCATCTTCTCTATCATCTCAGCATACAACCGAGCCGGCATTTTGGTGGTATCGTCAAGATCGAATCCCGGGGTTATGGCTGTATCAACCATGACGTAGGCACTGACCAAGTCAGGATAGCCGGAGCAGAGGTACACCCCCGCTGGCCCCCCGCCGGCGTGAGCGATTGCCACCGCGTTGGTGAAACCTTCGTGCCGAGCTAGGGCGGCGATGTCGGCCGCGTGCTGCTCCGGCGTGTGTCCAGTGCCAGGCGTGGTGGACTTGCCCATGCCTCGTCTATCCATGCGGAGAATACGATACGAGTCCTGGAAGTATCTGACCTGCTGTTCCCAGTGATTCAGATTCGAACACCAGCCATGAATGAAGATCAGGGAAGGGTTTCCCCGTTCATTGCCTTCTACTTTGTAGTACAGCTCAGCTCCGTCTGCGGTCCTGAATGTCGGCATCAGTTTCCTCCCCGTCAAGATTGTGTCGTATCATAGTGCATATTTTTGCCTCTCGCGAACGGGGAATGTCACGGAAGCCGCATACCGAGGGTTGTTCGTGTTGAACAGAGAACATTGTGCCTCCCGAACCCTGTGTGGGTGAGAGCAAAACCTGCGTTCGCGTAGGCAAAGCCCGGAGCGGCCGAAGCGGCGGATTGAGGAATTTTGCCGAACTCTTTGAGCGCTTGGCAGAGCCGATCGTGTTTCGAATAGGAATGAGACGACGAAAGACTTGGGACGCCGTGGTCTCTTTGAGTTTAATAGAGGCAATGAAGCGTCGGATCTCATCCGAGAGTGCCAACACGTTGGGGGAGGGAAAACGCCCGCGCTGGAAAACCCGCAACCTACTGCGGGCCAAAGAGCGGCAAAATCAGCTGTCCCCCCAGGCCGTTGACGCTCTCCTAGGGTATCGCAGTGGACCGTTCGGCATCGACACCCGCCGTCGGGCGTTGGGACCCAGCGACCGTCCATGCCATCATGAATGGAACCGCGCGGGCATCACCGTTTCGAGAGTGATCCATCATCCCCCAACCAGTCAGTTGATCACGAAGCCCTCGTAGCCGCCAGCCTTCACCTCCTCGCACATCCGCCGATAGGCGCCGACGCCACCGATGTACGACAACAGGCGACGGGGTTTGCCTTCGACATTGGCCCCCATGTACCACGAGTTCGTCTTGACCAGCAGCGTACTGTTGGCCACTTCATCATGGTGCGCCACCCACTCCGCCTCCTTCTCCTTGGTCGGTTCTATGGCGGTGCCGCCGTGGTCGCGCACGTAGCGAATACAGTCAGTGATCCATTCCACCTGATGCTGGAGGCAGGTGGTCATGTTGCAGAAGGCCGTCGACGGAGCAAGCGGCCCCGCGACCGTGAACAGGTTGGGGTAGCCATGCACCTGGAGCCCGAAGGTAGACCGGATGTCCTGCTGCCATTGGGCAGCCAGCGAGCGGCCATCACGCCCGTGAATGTTCATACGTGACAGCGACCCGGTGCCAGCATCGAAGCCGGTCGCCAGGATGATGACATCGAGGTCGTACTCGTCCGTCTCCGTCTTGAGCCCCGTTTCGGTGAATGCCACGATGGGGGCGTGGCCCACATCAACCAGATCTACGTTATCGCGGTTGTAGGCTTCGAAATACTGGGTTTCCAAGGGCACGCGATGCAGCCCGAAGCCATGCGTCGTCGGCATCAAGATGTCAGCAATTTTCGGGTCGTTCACCCGCGCGCGGATCTTCTCGCGTACGAACGCGGAGATTTCCGCGTTGATGTCTACGTCGGTAAAGGCCTCGCGGAAGCCGCCAATCCAGAAACTCAAGGAGCCATCCGCCCATAGCGCCTCGAGCGCCGCAGTCCGCTCCTCTGGTGACAGGTCCCGGTAGACACGCGGGTCGAGGTCGGTGTCGAAGCCGGCAAAGGTACCTTGGACTTGCTTTTTGAGTTCCGGATACCGGGCGCGGTAGGCCGCCCGGTCGGCATCCGTGAAGCGCGGGTTCCGCATAGGAATGGCGTACTGGGCCGTGCGTTGAAAGACCGTCAGATGGCTGACCTCGCTGGCGATGGTCTGGATCACCTGCATCCCGGTCGCGCCGGTCCCAATGACACCGACCCGCTTCCCGGCCAACTCCGCGCCGTCCTTCGGCCAGCGGGCCGTATGGACGACGGTGCCCCGAAAGGTGTCCCGGCCCGGAAAGGGTGGCGTAATCGGCGTTGACAGCATCCCGGTGCAGCTCACCAAGAACCGGGTGCTGACCGTGTCGCCGCGGTGGGTAGTGACCAGCCAACGTTTCCCGGCCTGGTCGTAATTCGCTGCGGTGATGAGGGTCTCGAACTGGATATCCTTGCGCAGATCGCAGCGGTCGGCCACGAAATTCAGGTAGCGTTCGATTTCCGGTTGGGCGGGGAAGCGCTCGCTCCAGTCCCATTCAGCCAAAATCTCCTCGGAGAACCAGTACTGATACACATACGACGGCGAGTCGACACGTGCGCCCGGATACCGGTTCCAGTACCACGTTCCCCCCACGTTAGAGGCCCCGTCGAACAATCGCACCTTCAAGCCCATCTCGCGCAGCAGATAGAGCTGATACAAGCCGGCAACTCCGGCTCCAACGACAATGGCGTCAAACTCGACCGCGACCCGGTTGCCGTTGCCGCTTCCCTGTTGTGTCCCGTCCTTGTTCATTTTCACCCCTATTGCACGGTACCACTGGTCCCACAGCCCCTCTCACGTCGTGCATCGGCATAACGTTCAGGCGACCACCTCACGCGACCTGGGCAACCTTGTCGTGGCCCAGGAACTCACTGACCACTCGCGCGAACCCGGCCGGTTGGTCGAGCTCGGCGAGGTGCCCGGCATCGTGCAGTGTCGTCAGTCGGGCCCCATTGATGGCTGCTTGCCAGGCAGGACCGTACCCCTCAGGCACCACCACGTCCTTGTCGCTGGTTACGACTAGGGTCGGGGCCTTGATGCGTGGCAAGCGCCGCTTGACGCCCGTATCCGGGATCGGCCACAGGAATTTCGCACTCGCGCGCAGGTTCAGCAACTCCTCGACGTGGGCGTCCATCCTGTCACGACCCGCGAAGAGATGCTTGTTCCGACCGTCCGGGTCGGCGAACAGGATCGCAGATGGAAATCCGGGGTGCTGGGCGAACGGGTCCTCGCCACCCACCTCGTCAAGCCACAGACCGACGGGATTGACCAGAACGAGGCGCTCAACACGCTGCGGCGCGATAGCCGCAAGCTCGGCTGCCATCCATGCGCCGATACTGACACCAACTACATGCGTAGCGTCGAGTCCGAACGCGTCGAGGATATCGCACTGATGCAAGACCAGATCAAGCGGTCCTTCATCGAAATCGGGAAGCTGGTCCTTGGCCGGCCCCCAGCCGGGCGCGTACGGAGCGATAACGTCGAACGACTCCGCAAGCAGCTGAAGGGCTGGCTCGAAACCCGCCAGCCCGAGAAGGTGATGGAAGTACAGCAGTGGGGCGCCACTGCCTGCCCGATAGTAATACACGTCGCGCGCGACAGGACCGACCTGGATCTTCTGCATATCCATCAGCTTGCCTCCTTCATCTGCCTCTCGTCTGCCCTAATCGGCATGGGGACTGGGCGCGGAACGGCACGGTCTTCCCTCGGCATGGGTTTTGGCGACCAGTGATCGTTATAGTCCTTCCACATGCCTTTCATCTGCGGAATAATCTTCTCGGCAAACAATTTGGTCGAGTACTGACACAGCTCATTGGGCATGTCACCAAAGTGCAGCAGGCACACTAAGTGGCCGACCTTGAGCGAAGTCGCGACCTTGTGGATCTGCTCGGCGACGTTGTCTGGGCTGCCAGCCACGATAAATCCACTCTCAACCATTTCTTCCCACGACAGGGACGCGGCTTGGTTGAGGGCGGAGGACTGACCTGCCATCTGCGAAGCGAGGCCAGCGCGCAGGGTTGGTTCCGTGCGGTAGCCGGGCGCATCGGCAAAGCCAGGATGGATGTGCAGGCAACGCGAAAAGAAATAGCGCGCGTGTTTTTCGTATAAGCGCTTGGCCTCAGCGTCAGTCTCGGCAATGCAGATCTGTTGGGCAAATGCGGCCTGATAAGGGTTGAAGTCCTGGCCGAGCTTTTCCATGCGTTGCCAGAATCCTTGCATGAGCTGCGCACCGCGTACGTACCCGGAGAAGGATAAATAACTATAGTTGTAATGGTGCTCAGCGCAAAAGTCCCAGGTCTCTAGCGAGCCACCTCCAGGGATCCAGATCGGCGGCGGGTTCTGAATGGGCCGCGGCCAGAGGTTCACGTAGCGCTGCTTATAGTGTTTGCCGTTCCACGCGAAGACGTCGGGGTCGGACCAGGCCCGACGGATGAGGTCATGCGCTTCGTAATATTTCTCGCGCAAGGTCGCCGGGTTGACCCCACAGGCATAGTTGTCGTCCATTGAACTGCCGACAGGGAAGCCCGCAATCAACCGACCTCCGGAGATGCAGTCAATCATCGCCATTTCTTCGGCCACACGGGTCGGTGGGTCATAGAGGGCAAGTGATTGGCCGAGCAGCAGAATGGAGGCACGGTGCGTGCGCCGCGACAGCGTTGCAGCCATCAGCTGGGGTGAGGGCATCAGGCCGTACGCGTTCTGGTGGTGCTCATTGATCCCCAACCCGTCGTACCCGGCATCTTCGGCGAGCTCGAGTAAATCGAGATAGTCGTTGTAAATGCGGTTGGCCTTGACCGGGTTAAAGAGTCGTGAATCGACATCGACCCATACGCTGCGGTGTTTCTCGGTAAAATCCTCTGGCAGGTACGGCCACGGCATGAGATTGAACCAATGAAATTTCATACGGCTGTGTCCTTTCTTTCGCGGTAGAAACTCTCAATTAGGGCACTTGCCCCAAATATTAGGGCACTTGCCCTAATTAATCAAGCCCAGGTATAATGCTGTCCGTGAGAGTCCTTCAGCAACCATCGCTGCCCCCCCTATCGCCCAACCAGCAGGCAAAACGCGAGCAGATCGTGGAAGCGGCCATGCAGGTGTTGCTCGCTCATGGGCTTGCCGGTTGCACCTCGCGGGCAATCGCTGAGGCGAGCGCAGTAGCGAAGAGCGCCTTGCATTACTATTTCCGTGACACCGAGGAGATTGTTGACCTCGCTTTCCGGCGTCTCATAGGCGAATTTGTCGAACGTATCGAGGCCGCAGCGGCGGCGGCTCCCGACCCACAGCAGGGGCTGCGGGCGGCGGCGGCGACCTACCTCTATCTTGGCTCGAGCGGACATTCGGCAGCCCTGCCCATGCTCTGGTTCGAGATGCAGCTCGCAGCCAGACGCTCGGGGAATACCGCCACGATGCGGGAGCTCTCAGGTCGAATTATCGACATGCTCGTCGCTCTACTCCGGCAGATCGGCACGGCCGAACCGGAAAATCATGCCCGTGTGCTTGTCTCAAGCCTGTTCGGGATCCTCATCCGTGATGCCGTGCAGCCGGCCGATCTCGACCGCGAGCTCGATGCGTGTTTGAGGGTCCTTCACCTCAAACCGCCGGATCTGTCACCACGTTGCACGTGAGGGGCCTTTTACTCTGCGGCACCCACGATCCGAGGAGGAGAAGTTGCGGCATGATCGACTTCAAGGGCAACCAATTTGGAGACCGGCCAGAAACGGGGGTTAGGCAGCCACTTGCCGCTAGCTCTTACCCTCAACTTTTTTCTCTGTAAGGAGTGACCACATGAGGGCCAAGTCCGAAAGTCGTTGCCACCCATAGCCGACGCGAATGACCGTCCTTATAATATAGACATGTGTTTCGTCTATATTTTGCGTTGCCGTGATGGTTCGCTCTACACTGGCGTAACTACTGATGTTGCCAGGCGCCTGTCTCAGCATCAGTGTGGCAAAGCCTCGAAGTACACGCGAACACGCCTCCCAGTGACCCTCTGTTGGACCCGCCAGTTGCCCTCGTGGAGCGCTGCACTCTCCGAGGAGCACCGGATCAAAGGGTTGTCGCGAGCAGAGAAGGAAACACTCTTACATCTCTCTCTCGGAGAGGAGAGTTGTGCCCTATGAATCGGTCGGTGCTGCTCAGTTGTGAGGCGATTAGTAAATCCTATGATCGCCGGCTCCTTTTTCGCGATCTTACCTTTAGCCTCGCCGAGGGGGATCACGTTGGCCTCGTCGGGCCGAATGGATCTGGGAAATCAACGCTTCTCAAAATCCTTGCCGGACTCGAAGAACCGGACAGTGGGACCCGGTCGCTGCGACGGCTGATTCGCGTTGGCTATGTACCCCAGGATCCAGAGTTCCCTCCCGATCAGTCTGTGGAACAGATTGTCCAGCACGCGCTCGCGGCAGATCCTCGCGAGGAGTTCGAAAAGACCAGCGCCACCGCAATTACCCTGGGACGGGCTGGGTTTACTGATGTCAAACAGCTCGCAGGCACCCTCTCGGGGGGTTGGCGCAAACGTCTCGCAATCGCGCACGAGCTGGCCAAATCTCCTGACATTCTGCTGATGGATGAGCCAACGAACCATCTCGATATGGACGGCATCGTGTGGCTAGAAAATCTCTTGCGCAGTGAAGCGGTGGCGTTCCTGGTCATTAGCCATGATCGCTACTTTCTGGAGAACGTCGCCACCCGCATGCTCGAATTGGACCGATCATACCCGGAAGGGTTACTCGAAGCCGACGGACGCTACAGCGATTTCCTTATCAAGCGGGATGAAGTGTTACGGAATCAAGCTGCCTATCAAGAGTCTCTCGCCAACACGGTTCGCCGGGAAATTGATTGGCTACGACATGGGCCCAAAGCTCGCACCACCAAAGCCCACGCACGCATCAAAGAGGCGGGGCGACGCATTCAAGAACTGGAGGATCTCAAAGCCCGAACGACTCAACCACGGACAGATATTGATTTCACTGCTTCCGACCGCAAGTCCAAGCGTTTGGTCGTTGCGCAGAAGATCTCCTACAGTTTTGGTCAGAAACGTATACTTACGGACATCGATGTCACACTCACCGCGGGAATGCGGCTCGGCCTTCTCGGCCCCAATGGCAGTGGCAAAACCACGCTGTTGAAATTGCTCGCCGGCGCGCTCACTCCCGACACTGGGACCATTGAACGAGCAGAGCACCTGCAGATCGTATACTTTGATCAGGATCGTCAGACGCTCGATCCTGATCTCACCTTAAAGGAGGCGCTGGTACCGGACAGTGACTCGGTTATCTATCGGGGTCGGCAGATCCACATCGCCTCGTGGGCCAAGCGGTTCTTATTCCGCCACGACCAACTCAAAACCCCGGTTCATCAGCTCTCGGGAGGTGAACAAGCACGTATCGTTATCGCTCGACTGATGTTACAGCCCGCCGATGTACTGATTCTTGACGAACCGACCAATGACCTCGATATCCCGACATTAGAGGTGTTGGAAGAAAGCCTCATGGATTTTCCGGGAGCGCTGGTATTGGTCACGCATGATCGCTACTTGTTAGATCGAGTGGCAACGCGGTTGCTTGCTCTCGATGGCAGCGGTTGTGGCACTTTCTTTGCCGATTATGCCCAATGGGACGCTGCCCAGCGCGCTGGAATTCCAGCGCAGCGCCCCAAAACAGCAAAACCGGCTGCTCGAGAGCCCACCCGCTCACCACGGCTCTCCGGCACCGAGAAACGCGAGTGGGAACAGATGGAACAACGGATTCTTGAGGCCGAAGAGGTTATGTCAGCCTGTCAACAGGCGCTTGATGATCCCACCACCGCCGCGGACCCGGTGGCGGTGCGGGAACGTTTTGAAGCGTTAGAAGCAGCGCGGACTGTGGTGGACCAACTCTACGCGCGGTGGGCGGAACTCGAAGCCAAGCTCAAATGAGCACGACAGGGCATCCCATGATCCTCCACTGTCGCGGATTAGTACCCAGACCCTGGTCAACAGGCTCTGAATGAAGCGGACGAGGAAAACCTGACATTTTTCTGCCACCTCCTCATACCCTGTCCCTCCTCTGGTGTCTTCTCAACGCACCGCTTCATATGCGTCGAATGCTGGTGCCGCCATCTCTTCATCGAAACGACTGGTAGACCACGGCCAACTGGCTGGGACGCCATGCTTGTCGAGATACCAACTTTTGCAGCCCGTGGCCCAGATCGATTTCTTTGCCGCTTCTGCACGGGCTTTTTCAAACTCAGCTGCCGCAGTATGACAAGCGCTGATCTCACGACATTCTCCAGTACGGAGTTTTTCTAAGAGTTGCAGGATATAGTGAAGTTGCTGTTCAGCGATACGGATAAGCGAAAAATTGCCCACGGGACCGTTCGGCCCGTTGAGCATGAAGAAGTTCGGGAAATCGGGGACGGAAATCGACAGGTACGCCACCGGGTGATCTTCCCATACGGTATCGAGATCAACCCCACGCCGCCCACGTACGATCGCTGGGCGCACAAAGCGATCGGCGCGAAAGCCGGTCGCCAGCACCAAAACATCGAGTTCGTGTAAGACGCCGTCCTTGGTTCGGACCCCGGCAGGTTCAACCGCATCAATACCGGCAACGACCAGCTCCGCATTCGGGTGCTGGATCGCCTCATAGAAATCCGGGGACATGATCAATCGTTTACATGCCGCGCGGTAGTGGGGCCGGAGCTGTTCGCATAGTATGGGGTCCTTTACCGTCTCCTCAAGGTTTGCCAGGCACGCTGCCTCGATCTGTTTCATCTGCGGAGACTCAGCATCAATCACCGCGGCACTAAACGTGCCAAAAAACTGATCGAGCTCTGCGCGGAGCGCTGCGATCTTTCCGGGATCTTTGGCAAACGCGGCCCGCTCACCCGCCTCGTACTCCCGGTTTGGCAGCTTCAATACCCACTGCGCAGTGCGTTGAAACAATTTGAACTTTGCCACCCGATTGACCAGTGCCGAGGTAATTTGGATCGCGGTCGATCCCGTACCGATCACTCCCACCCGTTTGCCATCGAGCGGCACGCTATGATCCCATTTCGCACTGTGGAAACAGGCACCACGGAACCTCGCTAACCCTGGAATGTCGGGGATATTCGGATGATGCAAGACTCCGGTGGCAGCAATAATCACGTCAGCTTGGTCTGTTTTTCCGCTCTTCATCCGAATCTGCCAACGCCCCTCAATAAATTCACATGAGGTAATCTCTTCCCTAAAGCGAATGCTCTCGACAACACCATATTTCTTGGCGACGTTCTCAAAATAGGCGCGAATTTCAGGACCTGGGGCATACACGTGGCTCCAATTTGGATTCGGCTCGAATGAATAGGTATACAAATGAGCAGGGACATCACAGGCAAGCCCTGGATACGTGTTCTCGTGCCATGTTCCCCCGAGGGCAGCGGATTTCTCGTAAATGATGAAGTTCGTGTAGCCGGCTTCGCGCAGTTTAATGGCGGAGAGAATACCGGCCATGCCGGCGCCGATTATCACAATGCGTAGGGTACAAGCGTCCTGTGTGTGCTGTGCCATTCCGTGATCCCTTCTCCTGCTCGCAAGCATTATCCTCTAGCATCACGGGCATCTTCAGCCGGGCGCTATGTATAGTGCTCGGTGCGACCCCGGGCCGTGTTCTGATGTTACAAAATTTGGGCCAATGCCCATCCACTGAGGTCGGAGAGCTTTCTCCGACCCCTTGAACCTTATGATTCCATCAGAACAGGAACAAAGGTCACGGAGGTTCCGTCGGAGATGAACCCGCCCCGTTGCTGCCGATGGAGACATAGCCCAGAACAACTGTCGCCAAAGGGAACACTCGCATACCAGTGCCAGGACGCACGGCACGCAAGCCTGTTTCTCATGTTATTCTTGCCCGCCCAATTTCTCATAACCAACGCTCGGAGACTCTGCAATGGACACCAGGAGAAAACACGGCTGACTTCCGCTGTCCGTCCTCGGTCAAGCGATACTGTCCAGCAGAAGCTTGTGCGACCGCAAGGTTTCAGAAAACGCGGCTACCACCCGTGCTACTGCGCGACGAAAGGAGCCCACATCACCACATTCAATGCGCGCAATCGCCTGGTCATATTCATCCACCGTGCGCTGTAGGTTTGCGACAAGGTCAGCATGCTGGCGGGCTAGCTCATCGGTCGGCGCGGGAGTGGCCTCGAATTGCCCCAGCAGACGCTGCATCCGGGGACAAAACTCGCGGACATAGTCTGCCGTGGTCATGTCAGCCGTCAGTGCGAGTTCCGTAGTGCAGCGCTCCAACAGGTTTTCCACCGCTACGCGGTAGTTTTGTAGGGCGTTTTTTCGTCGTTCTTCTTGCACGGCGGCCATGGTTGCAACCACGGCCGCAGCGCCTGCCAGGGCTGCGGCGCCGAGCTTCACGACCGTAGGTCCGACTTCGTGCTGAGCGACTCGCGCCCGCACCCGTTGAGCTTTACGTACCGCTTTACCCCACAGGCTCGTCGGGACAGCGGGTTGTCGCCCGGGATTACCTAGAGCCTCCAAGAGCTGTCGAATCCCGCGATCGAAATCAACCAGTTCGATCTGTTGACGGCCACTCAAGATGAGGTCGTACCCTTCGGGAAGTTCCTGTTGTGGTTTCAGCCGTACGGCAATAATCTTCTTGCGGTGGCTATGTGCTAGCTCCAGCTCGCCTTGAATGTACTCGGACACGCGCGGGGACAGGAGCAGAAGGAAAGTGTCGGCTAGCTTGATGGCTTTCTCAATCGTGGCACGCCAAACATCCCCGCCGCGGATGGCTTTGCGGTCGATCCAGACCTCGTGACCGTGCTCTTCCAGGGCGCGGACGATCTCGTCGCACACAGCTTGGTCGTGTCTGGAGTAGGAAACAAAAATCATAGCTCCTCCGTTCTCGTCGCAGCCGCCGGCGTCAGCTCTAGACTAACCAACGTCCCGACCCTCTGCCAAGGTTTCTTCAGTGCGCAGAAGATGAGCAACTTTCGCTGTCTATTGCCGCTCCTCGGCACCGACACAAGATCTGACGTCCAGCCTTGGTCCGAAACGTCAGCGCCCCCTGCACCAGTTCTCGTGTACGCGAACAGGCGTGCAAATACGTGAGTATCTGTTCAGGGGGATTAGTGACAACTTCCGCGAACGTTTTCTCCCGGAGCTCGTACCTAGCGATCGGATGCGGTCATGGCCGGTGATCGTCCGAAACGCTAACGCTGGCTTGGCTGTCCGTTATTATCGCACGGAGTTTTGTATAAAGGCCGACTCGTTATCGCAACGCACGGGTGACAAAGCAGCCGAGCTGTTGGCTGTCATTCCGGCGTCAAAAACAATAGTAATTCTTTCCTATGACAATCCCGACCCGGATGCACTTACAACCGCCGCAGCATTACGGTTGCCAAAAGTCCCCGTGCCGAGCACCGCGACGTAATTTTCCCGCAACGGGGAGGCTGAGATTCCCAACTGGCTTGTGTATCGTGCACAAGAGTGCAAGATACATTACGATTGTCTCACGGCAATTCAACAGGGTAACAACGACCTCCATATCCCGCTACTACAGCCCCTCCAGAAAGCATCATCAGGAGTCGTCAGCAACGTCGTCGCAAGGAGCCCAAGATGGAGACACAAAGGAATCGTCCCAGACCCAGGTCCGCCGCTCGCCCCATGAGCAGCGACAATGGGATCGTCGTACAGCCAGAACTGGTACTCCCCGTGCAGTTTTATGCGTCCTTTTCGAAGCGAGAGCTTCAGAGCGGGGTTGGAAGACTCATGTGCGCCGTCCTTGATGACGCTATCACCGCCATACAGCATGGACAACTATCGAATGCTGTGTATGCCCACCAACGGGCACAAGAAGCGCTAGAGTGGTTTGCCTCCGACGACGATACCTATTTGTTCTCATTTCTCAACGTCTGTGCTGCTTTGGGTCTCACTCCGAGCTACATTCGCAAACGGGTCGCGCGCTTGTATCGTCAACGCGAGCAGAATCCTCAGGAAAAGATTGAACGTCCCACGTAAACACACCTGCTATTCCACCCCTCATTGAAAGGAGCAATTTCATGGCTGCCAATACCGATCTGACCGAAGAACAGGTGCGTGGCTTTTTCACCTCGCTCAGCAACTGGGGCAAATGGGGACCCACTGATCAGCTTGGTGCGCTGAACTATATTACGCCGGAGAAACGTCAGCGCGCCGGAGCAGAGGTGCGCGACGGAACTTCGGTGTCGCTCTCGCTGCCGTTGGCGACACGCCCCGCGCCCGATAATCCCACGCCGGTCACGCACCTGATGATCCAAACCGGCGCACGCGGCGAGAGCGGCGGTTTGGTAGATGCCCCTTACAGCGCCGACTACTTTGCGATCTCACCCCACGGGTTGGCCAATACCCATCTTGATGCTCTGTGCCACGTGTTCAACCAGGGGAAGATGTATAATGGGTACCCGGCGAGTGACGTCACTAGCCAGGGGGCCCGGAACGGTGCCATCGATGCGCTCAAAGACGGGATTGTCTCGCGCGGCGTGTTGATCGATGCCCCCCGCGTACTGGGACGTGAATGGTTAGAACCGGGAGAAGCAATTTCGCCGGCTGACCTCGAAGCCGCGGAGAAGGCTGGCAACTTTCGGGTGGAAGAAGGCGACATCCTCTTTATTCGCACCGGACGTCACGTGCGGCAAAAAGCGAAAGGCCCCTGGAATTCGTTCAAGGAGGGGTTAGCCGACTTAGGAGCAGCTTGTCTACCGTGGCTCTACGACCGGAAGATCGCTCTACTAGGCTGTGATGGGGTGAGTGATGTGATTCCCAGCGGTTTTCCGAGAGTCACGATGCCAATTCACACGGTGGCTATCGTCACCATGGGGATTCATCTCATTGATAATTGCAACCTTGATGATGTTGCCACGGCCTGTACGACGCGCTCACGCTGGACATTCCTGTGCGCCATTGCGCCACTGGTCCTCATTCGCGGTACCGCCTCGCCGGTAAATCCGTTAGCTATTTTTTAGACAGTGGCTCTCAAAAGCTCGGTTTGGTCGAAAAGGGCGTCAATTGTAGTTCGTGTGTCCAACAGGATTTGTCTTGCGTATGTAGGTAATAGAACGCCTCGGCGATCTTCACCGGATTCATCACGATCTCTGGTCGCTGCTGAGCCATCGGCAAGGCACGGGTACCCGGCGAGTCGATGAGGCCGTCGATTATGACGTTGGCCACGTGGATGCCATGCTCGGAATATTCCTCGGTCAGCACCTGCGCCAGCGTCCGCATCATCACGCGCGGATAGTAGAGTGATTGGCCGGTCAGGCGCTTGCGTCCGCGCAAGGACGCCGCGTTATTCGAAATGAGGAACGTCCCGGCGCCGCGCGCGCGCATGGCGGGTAACACCTCCTTGGCGACCAAGAACGGGCCACGGCTGGAAATGTGTTGGGCAGTATCGAACATCTCTAGAGGGATGTGTTCCAGCAACTCTTTCTCGGGCGGCAGATCCCGCCCCTCCAGGTAACCCGCGTTGTAGATCACCACCTCCGGATCCCCCACCTGCGCGCGAATCGTCGCGAACGCTTGGGAGATGGAGGCAGGGGACGCCAGGTCCAGCTCGACAATCATGCTGGCATTACCTCGCTCGTGAATGGCCTGCTCCAGCGCCGCCGCATTAGCTCGGTTCCGGGTGGTCAGCACCACCAAGAAGCCCTCTTGGGCAAACTTTTGCGCGAGGGCGCCGCCGATGCCCCAGCGGATACTAACGGGAAGGTCACTGTCGTCGAGCACCTTCCCATGCGCCAGTTTGGTATTGCGACCATCGGCCTGCCACTTGGAGGTCGCCCCAATCACAACAGCGACCGGTTGACGAGGTGTGTTCATAACGGATTCCTTTCTGCATGAGGTTGAGGGTATCCTTTGGCGGAGAAGTCCGCCCTGACCATACGCAGCCAAGACGTCTGCCCATGTTCCGCAAGTATAGGGACATACGACCACCTTCACAATGCTTGCTATGGAGACATCTCTCTGACGTTTCTGGACGTGGCCGATCGGGTCAGTGAACTCCTGTGTAACCACGGGCGGATAGCGCATCGAGCCCTGAAGCACGAGTTCGACAAGGAGAACGGATAAAGAGGTAACGTGCTCTTCTGGTAATATCGGACCATTAGGCCAGTCCCAGTTTTCCGGGGTTCATGATCCCGTCCGGGTCGAAGGCGGTCTTCAGGGCGTGCAGCGCTGCCATGCCACTGCCGATCTCCCTCTCCATCAAGTGTCCCAGCCGCAGGCCGACGCCGTGGACATATTCGATAGCCCCGCCCGCCTCGTGTGCAAGGCGATACAGAGCGTCGGTCGTTGCGCGCATGGTGCGGGTGGCATCGTTGTCGGGTGTCTGCCGACAGTACAGCACGACCGCGTAACACTCGGGCCAAATCCACACGCCTTCTTCGCAGAGCACGATGTCCTGTCTGTGCAGGAAGTCCATCGCCTGTTCACGAAAGTCGAGCACCCGGGTGACGGGAATAGCCAGGTGGAGAAAATCAAACTGCGATTTCCCCCAGGGGGTTTGCAACCATGTCCCTTCGCGGAACTCGGGCTCGCGCGCCCAGCGATCGGCAATGGCGTGACGGTTGTCCCAATACGCCTCCAGGTCGGCGTGCGCAATTGCCGCCCCCCCGAAATCGCTGGCGATGCGTGTGACTTCGCCGCACTGCGCGCTCACTTCTCCGGAGAGCCCATCAAAGACGAGGCGCAGCGTCGGCGGCGCTGGGGCCGGGAAGCCCCGACGGGCTTGCACATCTGCCGGCCAGCCCTCGGCGGTGAGGTCCAGCGAGGTGGGCCGGACACCGTGCTGATGCATGGCAACCACTGCACGAAAGCCCGTGGGAAAATCCCGAAACCTGAAGCCAATCAAGGCGCGGTGTTGGGGTTGGGGGAAGATCTGGAGGGTGGCTTCCGTGACAATGCCGAGCGTACCTTCCGCACCGATAAACAACTGGGTGAGATCCGGTCCAGTCGAGCGCTTGCATACCGGCGTTGTGCGGATCACTGCTCCCGTCCCCAGGACGACCTCTACTCCCAGTACTTGCGCCCCCATGGCCCCGTACCGTCCTCCCAAGTAGCCCAGGCCATTCGTGCCAATCGCTCCCCCAACGGTGGCAATCGAGAGAGACCAGGGATCATGTCCGAGCAATAGTCCCCGGTCCGCAAGGTGGTCGCCCAAGGTGCGCAACCGGATGCCGCTTTGGACGCGGACGGTCATGCCTTGCCGATCGACCGCGATGATGCGATCCATGCCCGTCATGTCGACGACCAGACTGGAGCGAATCGACAGGGCACCACCCATGAGGCCACTCCCTCCGCCATAGGGGACCAAAGGTATCCTGTGCGCCCTGGCGAATGCGACTAGGCGCACGATCTCCTCGCGAGAGCGGGGCTGCACGATCGCGAGGGGCGGCTGTGCCACGTGGAGCATCTCTGCAAAACCGCGGTGTGGGCGTAATGCATCCCGACTCATGGCCGTCAGGTGGTCCGGGTGCGTAACGACGTGGTCCAATCCGAACTCTTCGTATAAGGCAGCAAGGAGCGATTCCATCTCTTTACTGTAGGCAGACGACCGGCAGAACGCAATCGGCGTGTATCCGCCGTCGTCTGCTCTTGCCGCGACCCCACACAAGGCATGCGAGATGGAAAAACCACACGAAGAGGAAACCGTCCTGATGCGAATCGGAACACACTTCGGGGCATCGTCATGGCGGCAGACCGGAGAGTATCGGCTGCGCGACAGCGCAGCCGAATCAATGGGGGCCGTCACCGAACGATGTACCGGGTGGGGGACCTCCTTGTCCACCCGGGCAACCGAGCGTATCGTAACGCTCGAATCTAATACAGGAGGGGAGAGCCATGCTGACACAGGATCGTTATCAGACGATGCTTATCGAGAAGCGCGCGAGTGGAGTCGCGATTGCGACCCTCAATCGCCCTGAGAAACTTAATGCCATCAATGCGCGGATGCACACGGAGCTGACGACGCTGACGCTCGACGCCGAGGATGATCCGGACGTGAAAGTGCTGCTGATCACGGGGGCCGGACGCGCGTTTTGCGCCGGGGGCGACTTCAGCGGGCAGCAGGACTCTCCCACTACTGGTGGTGGACAGACGATGCGCGAAGCACGCCAGATCGTCGATAATCTGTTGGATTGTTCGAAGCCCATCATCAGCGCAGTGAACGGCTACGCCATGGGTTTGGGGGCGAATTTTGCGTTGCTGGCCGATGTGGTCGTGGCCGCTCGGGGAGCGACGTTTGCCGATACCCATGTCCGCATGGGGATTGGCGCCGGTGACGGTGGACAGGTGATCTGGCCGCTGCTCATGGGCGTGAATCGTGCGAAGTATTTCCTGATGACGGGCGATCGTGTCTCCGCTGCAGAGGCGGAACGCCTGGGGCTGGTCAATTTCGTTGTCGATGACGTGGACCTCATGGCGAAGGCCCTGGAGGTTGCGGAGCGGCTCGCGAGTGGTCCGGCCCGCGCGATCGCAGCCTCCAAGGTTCCTATCAATAAATATATCAAGATGGTCTCGAATCTGGTCCTGCCGCTCTCGCTCAGCCTGGAGGGGGCCACCATGGCGACCGCCGACGCCCGCGAGGCCGCGCAGGCGTTCCGAGAGAAGCGCGAGCCAAAGTTCACCGGCCGCTAGCAGCCCTGGAGGGCAGCACCTGCGGTGGGGCATATGGCAGGGATACCTCCGGCAAGAACGATCGGGTCTCCCTCACCTGCAGGTGAGGGGTTCGCCATCGCCTGAAGACGACGAAAGCCCTCATCAGGGATACAGACCATGCTAGTAAGAAGGAACTCACAGCGCACGAGCTGCGGCTCGTGTGCGACAAGAGAGACACCGGCTTCCCACCTTTCCCGCTGCGCTCCGGGAGAAGGAGAGCGTCCCGGCGCGGAGCGGCTGCCACCCAGAAATCTGCTTCGCCCCCAGCGAGAGCACCTCCTGGGCGGCAAACACCGATAGTCGTTCGGCACCAAATGATAGAAGCGATCCACAAAGCTGCTGAGACTGGAGGATGACAGACATATCTGTCTGAGACGTAGCCACGCGCTATCGGCGTCGCTGTTGAGAAGGGCACATTGAGACGGGCATTGACAAAGCTAAGGAGAAAACGATGAATTTTGCTGTCGAACCACTCAGCGAGACCACGTTCGGTGCGCGGATCACCGGTCTCAAACTGGCCACGATTGATGAGGCGACATTTGCCGACCTGTATCACACCTGGCTGGCCTATGCGCTTCTCATCTTTCCTGGCCAACATCTCACGAAAGATGAGCAAACGACCTTTGCCCGACGCTTTGGTGACCTTGAGTTCGACTTGGTCCCGATCTCGAACGTGCGCAAAGATGGCACGGTCCGCTCAGAAGACGACGACATCATTCAGCTCCTGAAAGGCAATGAGGGTTGGCATCACGATAGCACGTACGTGCCAGTGCAAGCCAAGGGCGCAGTGTTTACCGCCCATGTAGTTCCGAGCCGCGGTGGGGCGACAGGCTGGGCAGATATGCGGGCGGCCTACGACGCGCTGGATGAGACCATGCGGGAGCGCATTGCGAATCTGTCGGCGTACCATTCCTTGCGCCACAGCCAGGCCAAAATCGGCCATACTCCCCAGAAGGGTGGAGACTATGCTGGCTATGGGCTCGATCAAGATCCCCCCTTGCGGCCGCTGGTGAAAACGCATCCCGAAACGCAGCGGAAGTCGCTGCTGGTGGGCCGACATGCCTATGGTATTGTTGGCCTGGCCGCAGACGAATCAGAAGCCTTGCTGCAAGAGTTGATGGATTTCGCGTGCCAGCCGCCCCGCATTTATTATCACCAGTGGGAGCCGGGTGACGCGGTCTTGTGGGATAACCGCTGCTTGATGCACCGCGCGACCCCCTGGCCGATGCACGAGCCGCGGATCATGTATCACGCGCGTATTGCTGGAGATCAAACGAGCGAATTCGCCGCGCATGCATAGAAATGTGAGCCTGATGCACCAGTAGATAACCACACTAGTCTTGACAGGTGAGGCGTCACGGGTGCAACGAGATGGTTTCGCTGCGCTCGCAATGACACCCTTTCTGGTCTACGACGAGGCGATAGGCCTTACAACACCCTATCGAGTTTGACAATCACCGGACAGGGTGTATCAATCGGAACGTGGAGAAAGGAACTTCCCGTGGCTCAGAGCGAATCGTCTCCTGGCAGCGTGCGCTATCCTCATTTATTTTCTCCGTTGCAACTCGGTCGCTTGACCTTACCCAATCGCTTTGCCTTGACCGCGACGGCTGAGGTGTTCAGCCACGGCGATGGTTTCACCAACAAGCGTAGTATTCGCTATCTATGTGAGCGTGCCGAAGCGGGAGTCGGCTTGCTGATTACGGGCAACCGCTTGGTCGATTTCCATTCTCAGGCTCCGTGTCGTGGGTATACCTTTGGTCATCTTCGCGAAGGGCTAGCGCGGGACCGTGAACTGGCGCAGGCGGTCCATGAACGGGGGGCGGCGATCATCGCGCAATTCAACCATTTTGGCATGCATGCCAACAGCTTCGGAGCCGACGACTACCGCGTACTCATGGCGCCATCGCCACTGAAATCGCCAGTGTGGAATGAGACACCGAAAGCAATGGAGCCAGAGGATTTGGCGCGTCTTCGCGACCACTTTGTACTGTGCGCCGCGTTGGTGCAGGAGGCAGGATTTGATGGCGCCGAACTGCACATGACCAATTCCTATCTGCTGCATCAGTTTCTCTCTCCGGTATACAATCAGCGTACCGATGCGTACGGCGGCAGTTTCGAGAATCGGCTCCGCTTCCCCTTGCAAGTGTTGGCTGCAGTGCGCGCGCGGGTTGGCCGTGACTTTGTGGTCGGAGTACGGCTGACGGTCGACGAAAATCTCCCGGGGGGCATGGGACCAGACGACTGGGCGAACGTGGCGCGGCACATCGCGGCGACTGGCCACGCTGACTACCTCGGTGTGTCGGCAGGCACGTATCACAGCTTTGGCGCGCAAGTCGGAATTGAAGACCTGCCCGACGGCTATTTGTTAGCCGCGACCGCCACGCTGAAACACGCCGTGTCGACCCTGCCAGTGATGGCCTCCGGTGGCCTGCAAGACCCACAGCTTGCCGAGCGCGTGCTGGCAGCGGGGGAAGCAGATTTGATTGGCTTATCGCGTCCCCTGCTGGCCGATGCTCACTATGTGCAGAAAGTCCAGGCAGGTCATGAGCGTGACGTGCAACGGTGTATCCGCTGTAATCAAGGTTGTATTGCCCGCTTGTTCAAAGGCGCCCCGGTGGCCTGTACCATCAATCCTGCCTTTGGGCGTGAGGAGCTCTTCGGCCGCGGCACCTTGCAGCAGACGAGCAAACCAGGACACTGGCTCGTCGTCGGTGGTGGACCAGCAGGCATGCGAGCCGCACTGGTCCTGGCGCAACGTGGACATCGCGTGACGTTACACGAAAAGGCCGATCGTTTGGGAGGACAAGTCCAATTGCTTGTCAAACAACCTGGTCGCAGGTCGTTTCGTTACTTGATCGAAGATCTCACCGTACAACTGGAGAAGTCTGGCGTTGAACTTCGACTCAATAGTGAGATGAACACCCAAGCGGTCATGGCCGCACGTCCTGACGGAGTGGTCCTCGCCACCGGCTCACAACCGTTACGGACCGGGGTGTCTCCAGCCGCCCCATTCGTGACCAAGCTCCCTGGAGTCGAACAGCGTAACGTATTGACCGTGTGGGACATATTAGAGGCACCGCAGCGGGTGGGTACGTCAGTCCTGCTGTTGGATGACGATGGCACCCGCTATAGTGCTGGCACAGCCGAATTTCTGCTCGATCACGGCAAAAAGGTCCATCTTGTGACGCGCATGCCTAGCCTCTTTGCGCCGTTGGGCGGAATGCTCGAACAGCCGACGATGTATCAGCGCTTATTCAGCAAAGGACTCCAGTTTTCCCTCAATAGTTGGGTGAAACGATTCCAGGGAGACTGTGCGACAGTGTACAACCTCTACTCCGGACAGGAGACGGAACTGAGCGGGATTGATACCTTTGTCCTAGCCACGGGGCACAAAGCAAACGATGAGTTATACTTTGCCCTCAAAGGGAAGATCCCGACCCTTTTCCGCATTGGCGATTGCCTGGCGCCGCGATTGCTCGATCATGCGATCTACGAAGCAGAGTTAGCTGGACGTGAATTATTGAACAGCGAGGCACGGTACATTCGCCCTGGGCAATTGGAGCATTGATCCTTCCTCGTTCTAACGGATTTTGTGGTCACAAGCGTAAGCCTCCCATAGAGGAAGCAATCAAGAAGTTATGCGACCAGTTGGCATGATACTGAGCATGCCGACATCGGCATGCTCATGAATGGGCGTCGGCCCCCTCTTTTTCTTATAATCCGGAGTTAAGAAGCTGTTGAAAAACCTTCTGTCCACCCTTCGACAAGTTCAGGGTGAACGGGGGAACCTCCGGAATCGGCGCGCCTTTCCCGTTCGTGCTGAGCCTGTCGAAGCACGGTTTCGCTTTTCTGACCGGTCTCTGGGGAATTGATCAACAGCTTCTAAGGCTTCCGGCCCAGGGCATAGGCTGCTTGCACGAGCGTCATCGCTGCCGCCATGTCGTCAAGGGAGGCCCGTGGCGCATTGCCTGCTGCAAAGCGGGCCAAGACATCACCGGCGAAGGCTGGGTAATACGGAAAATTGGGAGTGGGAAGCCTCAGCACCTCACGATGCTGCTGGGCATCAACGATCTCGAGGGTGTGAGGATCCTTCAGCGTGAAGTAGTACTGCTCGGTACGAATACTAAAGTGCAGATCAAATACCCCGGTCGGCGCAGGATAGAGATAGCCCGTCTCGACCACACAGGGAATCGTGCCGCTGCGCAGTCCCACCAGCGCATAATCCTCCACACTGTGAGGGCCTGTCACCGTGGCCATGATCGCTGACTCAACCTGCAGCGGGGCATCGTCCGTGAGCACCTGACACAGGTCCAAGAAATGGACGCCAAGGTTGAGCAGACATCCGCCGCCCGCTACGTCTCGATCAAGCATCCAGGCACAGCCAGCATCAGGGTAGCGACTGATAGGGCCGGCGATGAACCGGAAGGACAGAAACTGCACGCGACTCGCTGCCACGCGCGAACGGAGGGCTTGGACTAGAGCCCCGTCACGCATCACGAAGGGAACGGCGGCAAAAACGCCGCGCTGCCGCGCAGCGGCGGCAAGGGCATTCACTTCTCTGGCACTGATGCCAGCGGGCTTCTCGACACAGAAGGCAATACCCTGTTCGATGAGGTAGTGGCAGGCCGCAGCCATGTCGGCGTGCCGGCCCAGGACGAAGGCGAAGTCGGGCTGCACCTTCCTACACAGCTCGCGGAAGTCAGTCGCCCACACACATTGTAAGGGCATCGCGGTCTGTTGGGCCACCCGAGCATCAGGATCGCAGACTCCCACAACGTGGACGTTGGGCAGCTGGAGCGTTGGCTCAAGATAGAACTGCGTGTGCCAATGTGATACGCCGATAAACACTACCCGCATCGCTGCCTCCTTTTCATCATCCACGTCTTGCTTTCGCGAGACCTCTGCCGCACCGTCTGCCTTGCCGTCCGTCGGTGATCACAGAGTCCCTACTCCTGAGGCGCAGGAAATACGGTCGGCGAGGGTGAAACAAGGGGGGAAAAGTCGGTAAGAGCACTGTCAGAATCCCTTTTCCCAGAGCTCAAATTTTACCACTCGGAGCAACATGCGCCAAAGCAACGTCGGTTCTTGTTGCAGCGCTTCTTCTCGGTACGGCGAACGGGCGCAGTGCTCACCCCGACGCAGAACCAAAAATAGCAGCCGCCAGGGTGTCGAGTTCGCGCCGCATGGCATCGGTCGTCTCTGCCGTCAACCATATCGTCACCTGTTCGACCCCACTATCGAGAAAGGCGTCGATCTCTCCACGGGTGCGCCATTGGCCTGGCCCCCCAAGGACGTTTACCCGCACCGGTTTGTCCTCGCGCCCGGCGGCGGCTGCCAACTCTTTGATCTGCTTCATCCCGTCGACGACCTGCGCCACGTTCTGGACCACCGGCAGCCAGCCGTCGCCCCACTCGACAATCCGCTTGAATACCCGCTTTGACCAGTGGTCATCAAACATGACGCTCGGTAAATAGATCGGCGGATGGGGGCGCTGGGCCGGTTTCGGGAAACACTTTACCGCCGGGAAGTCATAGTATTTCCCGTGATGTTCTGACTCGTCATCGACCCAGCAGGTCTTCATCACCTCAATCGCCTCGCGGACCTGGCCCCAGCGATGGTCAAAATCGACGCCCAGGATCTCGCCTTCTTCTCTATTCCAGCCCGCGCCAATCCCGAAGTGAAAGCGTCCGTTACTATAGCTATCCAGCGAAGCGATCTCCTTGGCGAGGTGCAAGGGATTGCGCTCCGCCGCCAGTAAGATCGCCGTTCCGACTTCCAGGGTGTTCGTCGCGGTCGCGGCACGCATCAGGGCAATGAGCGGATCGGGCATTTTCCAGAGATACTCAGGATCCGGACCATCCCCAGGATTGGCTGGGTATTTCGTCTCATACCTCACCGGCAGAATAATGTGATCCGGCACCCAGTAGGATGCAAAGCCAAGCCCTTCGGCGTGGCTGGCCACAACCGCTGGATCGGCAGCGGCGTCCGGTTGAATACAAAAGATGCCAACTTTCATGCATCCTCCTTCTGGAACTCGATGAGACCGTTGACCGCGGATACTGCGGATACCCTTTACGCCGCGTGCCGTAAGCGACAGAAACACGACGCCTGAATCGGCGTATCAGCACGGGCATTGGCGAGGTCGAGCCGCAATTTTATTATGTCCGCTTCACCATGTTTTCCCAAGCGGCGCAGGCACTCATGCAGGCCGTGCAGGCTCCAGACGTTGTCGGGGTGCTGACTGGCCCGGCTCAAGGTCTGATCTAAACCCAGATCGGCACGGTACACGGCCTCGGCTTCTTCAATGTGATTTTGTTCCAGTAACAGAGCCCCCAGAGCGTGGCGGGCCGGTTGCATCCACCCCCAGGGTTCGTCATAGGGTAGGTTATCTTCGCGCTCGACAGCCTGGCGCAAGTGGTTAAAAGCAACGTCGTAATTGGCCTTCCGATACTCCAGCTCGCCGGCCAGCATCTGCTCTGCGACCCCAAGAATCGCCAGGCAGGGATTCGTATGGATGAAACGCGTGTCGGGGACGCGGCTGACTGCAGCATGAAACAGCGCCTGCTCGGCCGCAGACGCAGCAATATTGCCCAGCGTGGCGTGGGCGACGCCTTTGGCGTAATGCAAGATGGCCGTGGTCATGCAGAACAGCTCCTGGTCTGCCGGTAAGGGCTCGTTGACAATCTCCTGCCATTTGCCAAAGCGAATATATACATGCGGTTTCATGGACATATAGCCCTCGAGCCAGTTGGCCATAGGCGGTGACTCCATGCGTAGCAGGGCTTCCGGCGTGGTGGCGACGAGTTCTTCAACGGCCTCCAGGGCCGGACGATACTGTCCCAGAAACATGGCGCCATACAGCTTAAAATGATAGTTGTGGACACGATACAGTGAATAGAAGTTCATTGCTCCCTGGCGCTCCAGGAAGCGACGGTCCGCAATAATGGCCCGCGAATTGGAGGCCACCACAGTCTGATAATGCCCGCACAGAACGTCGATGTGGGTCGACATATGTTCTAGATGGCCAGCATCAGGCACGAGGCCGCGCAAGTCGTCAGCCGCTCGTAAGGCCGCCTGGGGATGTGGCGACATCTCCATCAGATGGATATACATGTGCAACAGACCCGGGTGGCGTTCCGCGCCGGCCTCTTGCATCTGTTGCAGAGCTTTTTCCAGCACTGTGGCCGTTTCCTGTGTGCTGGCACCATCGGCTGCGGAGCCGTTTTGCAGGTTCCATAGCTGCCATGGCGTGCGGTTCATCAACGCTTCGGCGAACAGCGTCGCGACGTCAATATCCTCGCTGAAGGCGGTATATACAGTGCGCATGGCATCGGCGTAGGCATCGTTCCACACGTTGAAATCTTCTGCTGGGGTTGTCGACGGATAACGCTCCTGGACCGCAGTGATCAAGGCTTGTTCAACCGGGCTCGTTCCGGCCATTTGAGCCCGGGCAGTCTGGGCAGCGTTATAGGCGATGTTGAGTGTCCGAGCCATATCCACGGCGTCGAACAATTGCCATGGCTTGTTGTAGTTTGGACCAGCAGCATAAGCAATGCCCCAATACGCCATGGCGCAATCGGGATCATATTCGGTGGCTTTTTTAAAACATGCGACGGCTTCTTCATGGTTAAAACCGTAGCACCAAACCAAACCGCGATCGAACCAGCACTGTGCGTCCGTTGAGGTTGTCGTGACGGTGCGGCTATAGGTTCCTAAGTTATAATACTCGGCCATTGTATATGCCCTCCCGTTGGTCGATACACCACAATGCGGTGTTAACTTTCCTATCCCTCCGTCACCCATGCGCAGGAGGCTGGACGGTGGAGTTCTGTGTCGTGTACGCCTGACTCAACCTAAACTTCCACCAGAAGAAACCGCCCTCGTTCGCTATTATGATGGTTTTGTGCGATGAATCCAGAGGGACGATGCAGCATCCTCTCCCGACACCTGAGTATTTGTGTCTCTGGGGCGATGGAGGTCGTCGCCATAAGTGTGGCAAAAGAATCAGACAGCGATGTTCTTGGATGGTGGAGACATCCTCCCTATTTCCCCCGAGGAGGAGTAGCACTCGGAGCTTCCTTGATGGCCGTCACCAGGAAGAGGCGCGATTGGGGCTCTAGCAACCCCTCAATGGTCAGCACCCGGCCGCGCAGTTCGGGCTGCTGCAGCCGCTGCAGTAAAGCGGCCGGCCCACTGAAGCGCACTTGGCGCAACAACACTGCGTCACGTACTTGCGCGCGTTCGGAGGATGTCAGCTCCTCGACTTGCCCGATCCGCCAGAGCAGAGGGGTGTCTTGGACGACGATGGGGACCGTGAAGATGTCCTCGCGGTGCGCCTCCTCCCGCGGCAACAGCGTGCCCGTGACCCGCAACTCCATAAGATGATCGCGCGACTGCGCGCTCACGAGGCCCGCCCCGCACACCACGAGGAGCAGGGCGCTGAGTATCCTCCCTCTCATTGTTTTCCTCCTATTGATCAAGGATTGTGACCTCCACCCCTCACTGTCTGTCCAGTGTCGCCAACAACGCCTTGGCCGCTTGCAAATCTTTAGTATCAAAGCCTTCGGTAAACCAATTGTAGACGGGAGCGAGGAGGTCACGAGCTTCGGTCGCCTTGCCTTGCTGCTGCCAGAGCCGGGTGGGTGGTGTTCCTTCCTGCGGGCAATGGTCGCACTGAGAACCGCTGCGGGCGGAAAGAGGGCCTCTCCACGGCAACCAGGCAGCAGAGCGAAAAAGAAGACTCGACTACTCTTGCGGTTCATCGCTGATTTCAATGTCTTCCGGCTGTATCCAGCGCATTGCTCCCTCACGCCATTCCACGACCGGATTCCCCGCTTGTTTATGTTGCTGCAGCGCCGCGCGCACCGCGGCTTCTAGCGCGCGATCAATCGGGACGCCGTCAGCAAAGGCCTGATCAATCGGGTCAACTCGCTCTTCTGGCATTGTGTTCCTCCACGATCCGAGACCATAACTGCGGATTGGTCACGGTAATCCGTTCGGTTCCTTCTCCACGCGCAAGCAACCGTGGACGCCTTCCGGAATTATCATAGAAGCGCCAGGTTGTAGCGAGCGGTTGGTACAACGTAAAGAAATTGGTGACGCCGCGATGATACCGTCGCGTGATGATGACTTCCGGCACGTCATGTCCACCCAGACGGACGCGTTCCAACACTCTGGCGCGAGCGAAATCCGCGCTCGGCAACCACAAAAAGATGAGGTGAAAAGCATAGCCGCTCCGCATCCAGCGCTGAATCCGTGGAGCAAAGGTGCGGCTGGCCAATGTGGTCTCGAAAGCAAAACTGTGTCTTTGCACAGCAAGCTGCTCGAGCCGCGAGAGCATGATGCGACCCGCGTCAATCGCGGCGCGTTCTGGCGAGAACGCCGACAGTCCTCGTGCGATGGTGTCGGCATTGACAAACTCCAGCACGCCAAGTTGTCCCCGGAGCACCGTGGGAGCAGCCGTTGATTTGCCTGCACCGTTTGGCCCGGCGAGCACGACCAGATGGGGGCGGCGTCCAGGATTTTGTATCTCGAATTGGCTTTGGTCCATGCTCCTACCGCAGTTCCTCCAACAACGCCTTGGCCTCTTGCAAATCCTTGGTGTCGAACCCTTCGGTAAACCAATTGTACACTTCAGAGAGCATCCGGTGCGCTTCGTCGAGCTTGGCTCGTGGTGCGTGGTGCGTGGTACGTGATTCGTCTTCCACAGCTTGTTGCTGTTGTAGCCGTACCAGACTCATCACTGCGCGCAGTTCGAGGGATTTGGCTTGCTGCTTCTGCGCAATGGCAATGGCCTTCAGAAAACATTCCTCAGCTTCTTCGACTTTGGACTTGTGACCTTCGACTTTTGACTCAAGCGTAAGCGCGCCCTTGAGCCGGTACAATTCCGCCTCGTAAAAACGCTCGTCAGTCTTGTCCACCAGCCGCAGCGCCTCCGCGTTCGCCACCAGCCCCTCGTTGACCTGTCCCATAATTCCATGCGCTTCTGCCAGGAGGGCAAGGAAATACGGTCGCGCCAATTCTGATCCTGTAGCCTGGTAGATAGTCAGGCCTTCACGTATTTGAGCAATTCCCTGTTCTCTTTGTTTATGCCTGACCGCCGCCCAGCCTCGCAGCATAGTTCCCCAGGCTAACGGGAACGGAAATCCTCGCTCGCTCGAGAGGATCACAGCCGCTTCTGATCGCTCCTGAACATCCTGTCTCTCTCTGCGAAATTGTCGAAACCAAGCAGCAAAGCCTAAAGTAAGAGCCGAACTAAAGGGGTGAGCAAGCGCCTGGGTCAGGGCCATTGCTTGGCAACTCCTCTCAAGGGCCTGATCCGGATAACCAAGTAACCAAGAAGTCAAGGACAACAGAGATAATCCATTCACTCCAGGATCAAAAGATCCATAGGTAGCCGCTAAGGCGTGGTGTAGTTGAGGATTATACAGGGCGTTTCCTTGCTCCAGATGGGCTCGGGCTAAGGCACCCTCTCCAAGATAGGTCAATGTTACTCCTAACGAATAATGGGCCTCCAGAAGGAAAGTAGCGTCTTGTCCACTTTGAGCTAAGGAGAGAAGCTGCTTTCCCAATTCATAAGCCTTCTTGTACTCCGCCCGTATCAAATAGAATGCCCACAATCCCCACAAGGTGGGGAAGAGCTGAGAAGTCTCTCCTGCTTGCTGACACAGCGCAAGAGCCCGGGTGTAAACTTTTTCTACTTCTGGCGCAGTCCAGCTTGTGGTAGCGATCAGCGGCGCTCCCAAGGTGATTTGCAAGGTGAGTTCTTGTCGACTCCGATCAGCAGTCTCTGGTAAGTTTTTCAACAATTCTAAGGCGGCGGTAATCTGGCTGATCGCCTCGGTGTGGGCCGAGCGTTGTACCGCTTGTTGGCCCGCCCGTTGGAGATAGTGAATCGCCTTCTCGGTGTTGGGACTGCGACGGTAATGGTGCGCTAAGTCATTGTAGTGCTCAGACAGTGTTGCAGCGTACACGGTTTCTAACACTTGGCCGGTGCGCTCGTGTAACAGCTTACGTTGCTCCTGCAGCACCGTGCCGTAGGCGACTTCTTGGGTGAGCGCATGCTTGAAGATATACTCGCTCTCGGGAAAGGCGGGTTGTTCGTAAAGAAATTCTTTGTGCTGTAACGAGGCCAGCAGCCGGTAGAGATCGGCTTCGGACTGGGGGATGACTTGGCGGACCAAGCTCATAGGGAATTGGCGACCAATGACGGAAAGTTGTTGTAGGAGCGCTTTCTCTTCTGGTGCGAGACGATCAATGCGGGCAGCGAGGACGGCTTGGACGGTAGGCGGAATATGCAAATCCGTCGGTAGGGGAACGGCTCCTGAGCTTGTCGAAGGACGTGCCCCTACGCCGTCACGCACTAAAACACCTTGCTCGACCAACTCTTGCACGATCTCTTCCATGAAAAACGGCGAGCCTTGGGTCTTGTCTAAGATGAGTTGTTTGAGGGCGTGGAGGTTGTTGTCTGACACCCTCACCCTGTCCCTCTCCCATTAAGGGCTAACCTTTACCCACATGTGGAGCACTTAGCGTAGGAGAGCGGAGGAGCACATACATGCGAGTGAGATCCGCGAGGTGCTGAAACCCGCGCCACAGGACGGTCACGCCCGG
>JBFWXH010000047.1:0-56717 GCA_050187625.1 Binatia bacterium | reverse complement strand
AGGTGGCCGCCTGGGAAGCTCGCCGGAACCAGGAGCGGGCCACCGTCGACTGGCGCTTCTCAGTTACCGAAGCGCGGGAGAAGCTGCGTCGACTTTATCCCTCACCTTTAGTGCGATGAAACACTAGTCTGACCCATGTTTGCCTGTCCGACAGGAAGAGCACGACGTACAACAGTGGGCGGAGGCGACGATTGCGCTTGCGCGTGAGCACGGGTTTCCTTTTTGGGCGACCCTTGGAACGATGACCCGTGGATGGGCACTGACCAAGCAGGGGCACCGAGAAAAGGGCAGCGAGCAGATTCGCGAAGGTGTGAATGCCTGGCGGACAATGGGGTCAGAGAGCGCACTCTCGTTTTTTCTTGCCTTGCTTGCCGAGGCATACGGAGACATGAAACGAACTGAAGAGGAGCTGACAGTGCTGGCTGAAGGATTAGCTCACGTAGAGAAAACCGGAGAGCGTTACTACGAGGCAGAGCTATATCGACTCAAGGGAGAACTTACCCTTCAGTCTAGCGTCCAAGGGATAGAGTCCCGGGCCAAGGAAGCAGAGGAATGTTTTCTGAAGGCGATTGAGGTTGCACAGAAACAACAAGCGAAATCGCTAGAGTTACGAGCGACAACGAGTCTCGCGCGTCTGTGGCAACAACAAGAGAAGCGAGTCGAAGCTCATCGGATATTATCTGAAATTTACAACTGGTTCACCGAAGGGTTTGACACGAAGGATTTGCAAGAGGCGAAGGCGCTTTTGGCTGAATTGAGTGATTGAGTCATCGGGCCATTGAGTCATTGAAAAATGAGAAAATGAGTCAATGGTAAAATGAAAAAATGAGTGAGTGAGCCATGAATACCAGAGCAAAAATTCCCATCTCTCAGGAACAGATTGCGCAATTCTGCCACAAGCATCATATCCGTAAGTTAGCGCTCTTTGGTTCGGTGTTGCGTGATGATTTCGGCCCGAAGAGTGATGTGGATGTGTTGGTGGAATTTGAGCCGGGAAAGACTCCTGGTTGGGCTTTTTTTGCCATGCAGGATGAACTTTCCCAGGTGCTTGGGCATCCCGTCGACCTCAATACTCCTCAGTGTTTGAGTCGATATTTCCGTGATGAAGTTCTTGCCGAGGCTGAGGCTGTTTATGTCGCATCATAAGGACTCGGTGAGTTTGCGTCAGATGCTAGATCACGCCCGTGAAGCTGTCCTTATGGCCCAGCCTCACATACGTGACGATCTTGATAACAACCGAATGCTCACGCTTGCACTGCTCCACCTTGTGCAGATTGTCGGCGAGGCGGCGAACGTATCTCAAAAGCTGAGCAGGATCGTCACGGAGAGGTCCCTTGGGGGCAAATCAATGGACTCCATAATCGTTTGGTTCACGGTTATGATTCCATCAACCTCGATATTCTCTGGCAGGTGCTGACTGTAGACCTCCCTGCATTGATCGCCATGCTAGCGAAAATTGTCCCACCAGACGATGTTGGAAACTAGCCTTTGCATTCCTCTGCGAAATACGTAAAGTAAAGGTCTCAGGAGGTGCTCATGTTGCAACCGCCAGTCGAATATATCCAGCGTATCACCGACAATTACGCCAAGCTTGGCTACAAAGCCTACCAATGGGTGCATAATCCAGATGTTCCCCCGTGGACCCCATTACGCAAGCCGCTCTCGCAGTGCAAATTGGGGTTAGTTGCCTCTGGCGGCATCTATGTTACCGGCCAAGTTGCGTTCCATTTCAGGGATGACACCTCATTCCGCGCGATTCCGACCTCGGTGAAGACGTCCGATTTGCGCACGGCGCATTTTGCTTATGATCAGACCGATGCACGAAAAGATCCGAATGTGGTCTTTCCTCTCGACACGCTACGAAGGTTGGTGAAAGAAGGTGTCGTCGGATCGTTGGCTGAGAATTTTTATACCTTCATGGGTGGGATCTATTCTTCGCGGCGAGTTGCCGAAGATTTGGCTCCGCGACTGACAGCGCAGTTTTTAGCCGACAAAGTTGATGTTGCATTGCTGGTCCCTGTGTGACCAGTGTGTCATCAGTCCGTGGGACTGATCGCACGACAAGTCGAAGCCGCAGGGATCTCAACCCTCTGTATGGGCAGTGCGTTAGATATTCTGAAAGCGGGGAATCCGCCGCGTGCGGCGTTTCTCGATTATCCGCTCGGGCATACTACCGGAAAACCAAACCAGCCTGAGTTGCAACGCGAGATTATGCTACAGGCGCTGGAAGGGTTTACCTCACTGACAGAGCCTGGACAAGTTAAAATACTGCCATTTCGCTGGGATGATGAAGACTGGAAACGGACAGCAATGATGGAAGGCGACTCGCGGACACCTCGTCATGACACCCCACAGTATCAGACCGAAGAAGATCGTATCCGTGCCGAAGCGAATGCTGCGGTGAACTGTGAGGTGTGTGAAGTTTCAGCTTAAAAAGCTTTCAGCTCTCAGCCAAAAAGGGAGGGGGGACAATTTTGAAGCTTGTCTTCTCTTTTTTGGCGCTCCTCTTTAGCTGACCGCTGATAGCTGACGGCTGACAGCTAGCTACCACTGCCCCGACGCTTTTTCTACTTCACTCCATTCGACAATCGGCGTCAGACGGCGTTTTTCGATCAGGCCTTGCGCGATGAACTTCGAGAAGACCTGAAAGGTCGGAGTATGGTTGGGGATGTCAACAACGAAAATGACTTTCGCCTCTTCATTTGATGCCCAGGGGCCAGCGACAAAGCGCACTTCTTGTGGTGCACCGACATTCGCCGGGCTTTTCGCTGCCTGGCCGATCATACGAACGAATTCCTTCGCCCGTTCTGGGTTCGGATCCTTCAACCACACTTCATCGAGATACAGTGCCATAAATGTTCCCTCCTTTGAGAATTTTCTATGAATGGCTCTGCTATACCAAACATAGGCTTTAGGCTACAGGCTTAAGGCTTTAGAGAAAAACACAAAATCTTATGGACTTCAGTCTTAGCCTTCCCTCTCTTTTCCCCTTAGCCTCCAGCCTGAAGCCTTTTGTCTTGTAACTTCGTCAGTCTGCAAGCTTGGCCGCTAACTCACCACGGTCAGACAGCGCTTTCAACTCCATAAAACCACCAATAGATTCTTCGCCGATAAAAATCTGTGGCACAGTACGACGTCCCGAACGTTTAACGATATCCTGCCGCTGAACTGGATCGTTGGTGACATCAATTTCCTCGAAAGGGATGTTCTTACTCTTCAGCAAAGACTTTGCTGCTACACAGTAGCTGCAATAGTCTGTGGTGTAGACGAATACTGGTTTCATCTCCATTCTCCTCTGTGAAAAACGTCCTGCCCTGAGTCTTTTTTGTACGTGACCTAGGAGCATGACTCAAGAGCTTATCCTAAGATGCTCCAGTAGCAATACGGTTATGTTGCCGAGAATGCGATGTGTTATGTGAAAGCCCGATATATTGAAAATCTTGTGATCGTTGCTTGTGTCTCGGTGGTGACCGTAGCGGTATTGTTGCCCGGCTCTCCGACTCCTCTGCCCGCTGATGCTCCGCTGGAGCAATTTTCTGCTGAACGGGCAATGGCCGTGCTCAGGGATATTGCAAGTGAGCCGCATCCCACGGGCTCGGCGGCGCAGGACACAGTGCGGGAACTGCTATTTCAACAACTCCAAGGGCTCGGTCTCAACCCTCAGATACAGCCCTGGACCATACGAACCCGCCCCTGGGGAGAAGAACATGAACGTACCGTCGTGGGCTACAATATGCTGGTACGCCTTTCTGAAACGCCTAGTGAGGCTTCTTCTGGTGCGATCCTGTTTGTTTGTCATTACGACTCGGTTGCGGAGGCTCCCGGAGCGGGAGACGATGGCGCTGCGGTTGCAGCGTTCGTCGAAGCTCTTCGTGCCCTACGGTATGATCCTCCGCGACGGAACACTCTCGTTTTCTTGTTTACTGATGGGGAGGAAATCGGCCTGCTTGGAGCGAAAGCCCTTGCGGATGAACATCCCTGGATGACGGAGGTAAAACTCGTGTTCAATTTTGAAGCACGAGGTGCGAGCGGGGAATCGATTCTTTTCGAGACAGGATCAAACAGCGGCGTTCTTGTTCGAGAGTATGCTAAGGCTGTGTCCTGGCCTTTTGCGTTTTCTCTAGGGACAACAGTATATCGTCATCTTCCCCACGACACAGACTTCTCAGTCTTTCGTCAGCGTGGGTTGCCGGGACTGAACTTTGCCTTCATTGGCAGTGGCACTTCGTACCATCAAGCCTCCGATGTCCCTGGCAACCTTGATGCACGAAGTCTGCAACACCACGGCTCGTATGTGCTGGCATTAGCCCGTCATTTCGGGGCACTTGATCTCGCGTCGGTTGTGCCACAGGCAGGATGTGAGATGACGTTCTTTACGTTGCCAGGGAATGTGCTCTTGTCGTATGCAAAGGCGTGGGATCTGTGGCTTGGGTATGGTGTCGTCGCCCTCGTCGTGACGCTGGTTTTCTTGACGTTAGCCCAGCAACTTCTTTCTGTGCGACAATTGGTGATTGGCCTGTTGCTCTGGCCATTCTCCGTGGTTGGTGTTGGGCTGGTTATCTTCATCCCGATCTGGCTCAGTGGCAGGCTTGGACAGGTTGTAAGTGGGGAACCGGTGACGTTGGGGACACACTGGTTCTTCGCAAGTGGTGGGCTCACTATTCTTGGTGCGGGTTGCTGGGCAGCCAGTTGTCTCTGTGCCCTTGCGTATATGCTGTCTCCTTCGAGGACCGTTGCCTTCGCGATCAGCACGGCTGTGAACTGGGCTCTTGTCGTTATCATCAGTCTGCAATGGGTCGCCGGGATAACTCACGCTTTGGCTTGGCCGCTACTCTTGGCTACGGTACTGTTGACCGTCTGGTTACATATTCCTAAGCGAAAAACACATAAAAGTGTTTCTGTCATCTGCGTGGCTGGAGTACTGCTGTTAATCTTTTGGCTCTCCTTGCTGCGCCAACTCCACCAAGTAGGGTCAGTTCATCCGTTATTTTCTGTCGCTATCGATGCTGCTGGTTTAGCGTTTGTCGGGCCGTTCTTTTTCCCGTTTGCCGAGTTTTTCTCAAGGGGGCGCTCGTGGCAACAACTCGTTATTTTGGCTGTGACAGGTCTTGTTTTACTGACTATCGCAGTTCTTCCGTTGCCACTAGACGATTAAGAAGGGGGTGTTGCTCTCGTTTCCAGATAAATCCGTCGAGTACATAGTGGGTAACCTGTGGGAGTACGAGCAGGGGAACAATAATAACACTGAGGTCGGTGATAGACCACGCGCTACCAAACAACCAGCTCCGTTCGTGCCACAGGGTGCGGTCCCACATGTATTCTTCAATATATGCCAGAAACCAGAGAGCCCCAAGAAACAGGAGGGGCGTTCTTGTGAGTAAGCGATACGTTGTATTGGTAGTTGTTTGCTGTGCTCGCTGGCGACTGTACCAGTAGACCAAGACGAAATAGGGAATGCCGTGGATAATAACGTTAGTGACGGTAAAAGCGTAGTCGGAGTTAAAGGAAATGATCCCAACGTACCAACAGATCGCTGTTGTGATCACGACAATGTCTTTACCGGGATTGCCGGTTCGCCCAAAAAAGTAGCCGTATAGGGATTTTCCTATGTACGCCGCCATAATCGTCCAATACACAGGCTGAGCGATAGGAGTGAAGATGACCGGGAGAGAAGTAAAGTCATCGGTGAGAAACCACCAAAAGTTACGAGGAAGGTGGGTATGCCAATATATGAGAGGGTATAGGGTTGCAGCATAGATCGCGGCGGTATCGATCCACTGCCCTAACGCGTCACATTCTCCGGCGCGTGCGCGATACAAAATGACCCAGCCGTACTGTTGGCGAACGAAATGAAACACCGCCAGATAGGCCAGCGTTCGCCAAAACAGGAGATGTCCTTCTGAATACAGCGCAATGCCGATTGCGAGGCCAATGGCTGGAGTCAATATATACAACCACGGGTTCCGCCAGAATTCATCAGTATCAAAGTAGACGCGAAACGCCGTGGCGTGAACATGGGCAACGTCGATCAATAAAATTGCAGGAATCCACATCCACTCTGGCGTGTCGTCGTGCAGCACGCCAACGACAGCACCAATCCACAGCGCTACGAATGAGGCCAGAGCACTCCCCAGGAAGGTCAGGAGGTCAACTGGGGCGGAGAATAGCCAATACTTCTTCGGCGGCGCGAACACCATGATAAAACGCTTCCTCGAACAGAGCGACCCCACTCAAGTCAGTATGAGCGAAATGGATACCGCGGAACGGGAGTGCTGCTGTCCGGCGGGTCGGACTCCATACTGAACCTGGTCGCGGGCGTATCATTGCGTGACCCCAGCGCATCACATCAAGTCTATGCACGAGGCTATCAATGTCAGGGTGAGCCCGACGCAGATCGGTGAGCACAACGTCGGCGCAACTTCGCCAATCCATTGCCAGCAATTTCTCCCGGGCTGCGCGCGCATCTGTCTCACAAAACGGATAATAGTACGTAAAAATGCTGGGACCGTGATCGAGTCCGCGCTGGTGCGTGGCAACGACATACCCCAACGACGGGCTGTCATACAACACATTGTCCCACGCAAGAGGAAAATCGCGTTCGGCCGGTCGGTTCTGTAAGAACAGGTTGGCGACAAACCACGGCCCATACTCAAAGACTGGGAACTCTGAGGGAGAACGGTCTCGATAAGGACGAATAAGGTAACGGGTCAAAAATTGTGGGGCGGCAAAGACCACACGGCGGGCGTGGAAACCGAGAGCCGTCTGGGTGTCGTGGTCGACAGCAACCACGTCGACGCTGCTTCGTTGTGGTGACTCGGTCGGAATCACATCGGTGACTGCAAGACCAACGCGAACCTTGGCGCGGATCCGGTTATACAGATGGGCGACAATGCGCCCGTTCCCTTCCGGCCACGTGATCAGCGGTTGAGCAATATGTCCGGGCTGCCTGATGCGTGAAGCGAAATAGAATATCCCGGCCCACGCGCTCGTATTCTCAATTGTCAAGCCATAATCATCGCGGCAACCGTAGTTTACCAGCCAACGGAGTCGCGACGATGTCCAGCCATGTTGATCCAACCAGTCACGCATAGTGATCCGGTCGAGAGCGGTGACTTCGGGGTCATCGGAGCTATTGGCAATAGGAATAGTGAATGCACGGCGTCCCTGAGCATCACGCCACGCGACCCAGCGATCGATCTCTGTGTGGAAAGCCGCAAACTGTGTACGATCTTCAGCTGAGGCACCAGCCGCGAGATACAGACCTTCATACCATCGCCCCCGATAAAAGATCCGTTCTTGTGGATCTCGACACAGATAGTGCTCTGCGACGATCGGTTCTCCTTCGGCAGTGTAGCCTTCGAGAATACCCATCTCATCAAGTAGAGAAATCAGCGTAGCATTCTCTTTCATTGGTACCGGCAAGTAATGGGCCCCCCACGGACAAGATATCGCTGGCGAGGGAGTACTACGCGAGGTACCTCCAATTTCAGGTTCCAGTTCCAGAAGAATGAAGTCATGAAATCCGGCCCGATGAAACTGCCACGCTGCCGACAGTCCAGCAATCCCGCCACCGATGATAACAATATCGACATTTGTCCATTGTTTTGCGGCCGGCGTAATCCGCCAACCATCGCGAAGGCGATGTCCAATACCTACCGAGCCGCCAACGATGGTACCTGCTGGGAGGGGTGGCAGAGCAGACTGCATACAGGCTGCGAGTGCTACAGGCGCACCCAGCATCGCGGTCAGGATTTCGCGGCGAGTGAAACAAGGCATAAAGCGTGATGCGTGAAACGTAATACGTAAAACGTAATGCGTAAAGTGTGATGAGAAGCGCGAGAGTATTGATTGTTCGTTTACGTTTTATTCTTTACGTTTTGCGTTTTTCAATCGTATTTCCGCCACTCCGCCTCGTAGTAACGCACCAGCACCTGATTATCCAAACGATTGATTTCAACTGGTACTGGTGCGAGATCAGCCGGAAGAACGAATAATGCGGCCATTGTCTGGTCATCAAGAAAACGCAGTCCGCTCGGAGCCCGGTCTGGTGGGGTAAATGGCTTTGTCTGTGCCAAGGCAAACCCCCACACGCCAAATGAAGGAACCGGTGCATGGTAAGGATGAACAGTAAAACCTGCAGCCTCCATGGTGCGCACGATGCACCAATACGCATTGGGAGCTAACAGGGGTGAAGTACTTTGTACGCTAATCGCGGCGTTCGGTAATAGATGTTGCTTGAGGAGGTTGTAGAATCGTGTCGTGTAGAGCTTGCCTAAGGCAAATGTTCCTGGGTCAGGGAAATCAATAATAACGGTATCGTATGGTCCACTTGGCTGTTCGAGCCAGATCATGGCGTCTTGATTGACGATGTGTACCCGGGGGTCAGAGAACGCGTGGTGGTTCAGCTCCGCCAGCGGCGGAAACTCTTGTGAGAGTGCGGTCATGCCCGGATCGAGATCGACAAGAGTGACCGATTCAACCGTGGGATAACGGAGAATCTCACGCAGTGCGAGTCCGTCTCCACCCCCAAGGACGAGGACGTTCTGAGGAGTTTCGGCGAGGATCATGGCTGGGTGTACTAACGCTTCGTGATATCGGTATTCGTCAAGCGAGCTAAACTGCAGGTGCCCATTAAGAAAAAGCTGGAAGCCGGATTTTGCACTTGTGACAACGATTCGTTGGTAGGAGGTGGTGCGTGAATAGACAATCTCACCAGCGAACAAATCGGTTTCGGCGAGTGAAGTGAGTGTGTCAGCTTTGATAACGCCAATCGTGAGCAAGGTCATGACAAAGACGGCCCGGATACGGAGGCTCGTAACCCGATGCTGTAGTAACGGCGCCATGAACCACGTTGCCCACAACCCCACTGCGGCATTGCCCAGGCCAAAGATGAGTGACGTTCGGACGAGGCCCAGTCGCGGAACACAGAATAAAGGAAAGAGGAGGGCTGCAACGAGGGCACCAATATAATCAAACGTGAGGACGCGCGACACCAGGTCCTTAAAGTCGAGGACATCCTTCAGCAGGCGCATCAGCAAAGGCAGTTCCAGGCCAACCAGAATCCCGATGGCAAAAACAACACCGTACAGCACTAGATGAAAGTACGGGAGACGAGCAAAACTCAAAAACAGCAACGGAGCGGAAACACCTCCTAAAAGTGCTACTGCGAGTTCGATCTCGATGAAGCGGCGAGCAAGGCCCAATTCGATAAATTGTGAAAGCCACGCGCCGACCCCCAACGCGAAGAGGTAAATACCGATGATGAGAGAAAACTGTGTGACACTATCACCAAGAACGTAACTGGCTAACGTTCCAGCAAGTAGCTCATACACTAAGCCACAGGTGGCAATGATAAAAACGTTGAGAAAAAGGACGGTAGGACGGAGCATGGTTGTCTAGAGGGCGTATGGCTCGCTATGCTTTATAGCCCGCTCCCTGGGGTCGCTCTATAGCAGATAGCTCATTCGCTACGCTCATTCTATGGCTGATAGCGAAAGGGGGAAAAGGATAAAGGATAAAGGAAAAAATAGATAAGGAACGGGAGCGTGCCATAGAGCGAACGGAAGTGAGCGATCCATGTGCCATAAACTATAAAGCGAACGTAGTGAGCGAGCGAGATGCCCTACCCATGTATGGCCGCCGCAACAATTAAGGCGAAGCCGAGAATGACCGACCCGATCACGATGCCGAGAGCGACGTTCTGATCTTCCTCGATCTCTTTGCGGATGGAGAAAGGCGTAATGCGCTCAATCAACCAAAACGCAACGGCAAAGACGACGAGTCCAATAATGGCGAACGTGATTGAAGTAACTATTTGTATAAATAAATGTTCCATTGTCGCTATTTCCCTCCTCGATATCCCGATCCGCCACTACTTGCGAACCAACGAGACCCGCCCGACGATTGACGAATGTCTATCGGCGCGAGATTACGCGCTGCCGTCACGAACTCTTTTCCTGTCCATCCTGCCCATCCGTACAATGACAATATCAAGGCTCCGGCAATCAAGTATACTCGGCTAAACACAACTCCTCCGAGATTGCTGTTCTCCTATGCTATGAGATAGTAAGGAAATCACTTTCTCCCCAGCGCTGCAGATCAAATCCCATCCGCTTAAACCCCATGTAGATAGGAAAAACTGAGAGCGCGACTAGTGTCCACCAAAAATGTCCTGAGTTGGGGACACCCTGCTCAACCGTAATGGTGAAAACGTCAGAAGGAGAGCCAGAGTGAACCCAACGCGTATTCAAGCGTACTGAATAAGTGCCAGCTGGGACTGCGGAAAGAAGAACACTCGCGACATTTCTCTCTGCGACCCACTGTTCGTTTCCCTGGCTACTCGTGTCATTCTTTATTCGGGATGCTCCCAGTGACAAGGAGAACTCACGGATTTTATTGGTTTGATGATCAACAAGATCGCCGACGATTTCTACCCGTAGTGTCGAGTCTTTGGTTGCCCCGGTAATCTTAATATTGCGCCGTGCCCGTAGCGTGAAAGGGTCGCTGAAGTAGATATTGGGGTTTTCTACTTGCCACATGGCATCGGATGCCGAGGCCGCTACTGATGGTGACGTATTCTGATACGATTGCTGAAACACTGTCTTTCGCCAGGTAGTGAGATTGAGTATGAGGGCAATGGCAACCGCAGCCAGCAACAGGTATCCCCAGGCACGGAAAATCCCCTGGTGTGGATAGGGCTGATTAGGTGCGATTGTTGTTGGTTGAGGCAGTGCTTTAACGTTGAAAGCCTGCTCAACCCGTTCTCGCGGAAGATAGGTGCCGAGAGACCAGTTGATCTCTCCAGTTTGTACAGTGTCGGTCTCAGATTTGTTCTTTTGGCGTCGTGACCGTTTGGCAGAACCGGTGGTTCCCTCCCGTGAGAGCATCAACGGCGGCGCAACGTAATCCGCGGTGGTGACGGTTTCCCCCACCGCAACCTTCCAATAAAACTCGCCAAGAACATACTCTACCCGTGCAGCCGCCTCCTGGAAACGTCGAAATTTTTTCTGCTGGTAAGTTGCAGAAAAGCCTGAAACGACTACTTTTCCTGGGGGGAGTGGCGTGACGAAGTTCCAATGATTGTCGCTGCGAACCAGCCAGCGAAAGCCCGCAGTAGGATTATAAAGAAGATATTCTTCCCAGGAATAGCGGGTATCCGAGACCCGCCGTTGCAGAAACCCGATGACCATGAGCGGGACGCCGTCGAGCGTTCCTGTCGTCCCGATCGGTATAATCGGCGTCACTTTGTATTCTAGCGTACGCAGGTAGGTCAGGGTTCCTTGATTCACATCAAGTAACGACCCGCAGCTGGGACAGGTGACACGCTCGGTTTTGTCGGGAGCCTGCAGTGTAAGGGCACCGGCACATTGTGGACAGGAGAGATGCTGCGCTGCGATGCGACGATCTGCTTTCCTCACAGTCGCGCTTGAGAAACCGAGTTCTGCCAACTCGACTTCACGACCGATAAAGACCTGAGGAGGATCTTCACCATAATCGATGGTTGCAAATTCTCCTCGTGGTCCAGAAAGGTCAGCATACGTATGTTCGGCGTCAGGAATGAGACGATACGGGATTTCCCCTTCTGCACTGACCGCTCGGGCTACCCCTTTTTCTACCACGACAAGCGATCGCAGGGGCAGGTTTTCTCCACTCTTTTCTCCCAGGACAAGCTCTTCAAAAGGGCGTATCTGCTGTTGCGTGGCTAGTCGTTGTTCAAAGGTAAGGTAAAATCTCCCTTGGGCCTCGGCTAACCAGCCCCACTTGTCGTTTGGGAAGGCGGCATACCATTCATTCCATATCCCGCCGGCTTCGTGGGCGAACTGCGCACGTCCGGTCAACTCAAAGGCTTCTCCCTGATAACTCCCGTGAAGTCCAATGGTGAGAGGGGAGTCGGTTTCAACGAGGTAAGCGATTTTGCCGAGATCTTCCGGGTCACGGTCTCCACGGGCAACAACCGACCGGCAGAACTCGCACACGACCACGAGCGACACACTGATCTTAAAGATGACCGGCGCGCCACAGCCGGGACATGATGCTTGAACGGTACTCACTCCTGCTGACCCCTCGAACTACTTTAGCCGATTCGCAGGCGAAGGAGCAAATTGTAGGGTTTCCGTTTTTTGATTTACTTGTTACCGCGTGTGATGACCCGAATGACAACCTTCTGTGCGCCAAGAAGAGTAGTGAGTCGCTCTTGCCAGGCCCACGCCGGACGGGGGCGACAACAGTACAAATTGAAGGTCGCGATATTCGCTTCGGGGTAAGTATGATAAGCGAGATGGGACTCACTGAGGAGGAATAGCCCGGTCACACCTCCGGGGGGAGGAAACTGCTGCCACACTCCCTGACCGATGACGTGCAGATCGAGATCGATAATAATGTGGTCGCAGAGTCGCCGAAGAGTCTGGAGGTCGCGCAACCTCTCGGCTAAACACCCCTCCGCATCCACCAGCCATTCGTGTCCGATGATCATGGCCTCGTATTGTACAACAGATCATCAACCGCAACGAATTTTCTCGTTTCTGACTGCACTACGGCAAATTGGTCTCACCCATCAGATATCGATCGCACTCTCGTGCGGCGCCGCGTCCTTCGTTGATCGCCCACACCACGAGGCTCTGGCCGCGGCGCATATCTCCAGCCGCGAATATGCCTTCAACACTGGTGTGATATTTGCCGTACTCGGCGGCAGCGTTGGAACGAGCGTCGCGTTTGACGTTGAGTTGTTCAAGGACTGGGTCCTCAGGACCAAGGAAACCCATAGCGAGAAGGACGAGGTCGGCTTTCAACACACGCTCGGACCCCGGTACATGTTGCGGGACAAACGCACCTTGGGCATTTTTACTCCACCTGACATCGACGATGTGCAACTCTTTCACGTTTCCGTTGGTGTCGCCGACAAAGCGCTCGCCTGTCGTTAGATACACGCGTGGGTCTTCTCCAAATCGTGCCTTGGCTTCTTCTTGCCCGTAGTCGAGTTTGTATACTTTGGGCCATTCCGGCCACGGATTATCAGGCTGGCGTGTGTCCGGGGGACGGGCGAGAATTTCTAACTGCGTCAGCGACGCGCAACCATGCCGCATGGAGGTCCCTACACAGTCTGTGCCGGTATCGCCTCCACCAATAATGATGACATGCTTGTCCTTAGCAGAAATGTACTGACCGTCGGTAAGATTGGAATCAAGTAAACTCTTGGTATTGGCATGGAGGAATTCCATGGCGAAGTGAATACCTTTGAGATTCCGGCCCTCAATGGGCAAATCACGAGGCTTGGTCGCACCACCACACAGCACTATGGCATCGAATTCCTTTTGCAGCTGTGTAGCCGGAATATCGCGCCCAACCTCGGTGTTCGTGATAAACTTCACTCCCTCCGCTGCCATCAGATCAATACGCCGTTGCACGATATCTTTTTCTAACTTCATGTTTGGGATACCGTACATCAACAACCCACCGATACGATCGGCGCGCTCGTACACCGTCACCCAATGCCCTGCACGGTTGAGTTGTGCCGCACAGGCAAGGCCAGCCGGTCCTGATCCGATGACCGCAACTTTTTTACCCGTACGTTTTTCTGGAGGTTCAGGCTGAACCCAGCCTTTCTCAAAGCCGTTATCGATAATTGTACACTCGATATTTTTAATGGTGACCGGGAGGTCGTTCATCCCGAGCACACATGAACCTTCGCACGGAGCTGGGCAGACACGGCCAGTGAACTCGGGGAAATTATTGGTTTTATGGAGCCGTTCCAGGGCCTCATGCCACAATCCACGATAAACTAAATCGTTCCATTCTGGAATCAAATTATTGATCGGGCAGCCTGATGCCATACCACTAATGATCTGGCCGGTGTGACAAAACGGAATGCCACAATCCATACACCGTGCGCCCTGCTCGCGCAGCTTACTTTCCGATAAATGCTCGTGGAACTCGTGCCAGTCGTTCACTCGTACCAGTGGCGAGCGATCACTTGGCAGCTCGCGCTGAAACTCCATAAATCCGGTTGGTTTACCCATTCCTGATCTAACTCCTTTACTACGTGGGCACAGATTCCTATTGTCACCGACTGTCCCTGGCAGAATAATGCGGGGCGTAAAACGTAACGAGTAAAACGTAAAGAAAAGAGTTTTTACGCCGTCACGACTTTTCTGTTTTCTTTTCCGATTACGTGTTACGTGTTACGTGTTACGTGCCTAATTCCCACTTACTCGTGCCGCGTCGTTCTTATTGGCTTCAAACGCTGCCATAACCGCGTCCTCTCCCATGTGCCCTTCTTGTTCTGCCTGACGAACAGCTTCAAGCATGCGTTTGTAGTCTTTGGGCATGGCTTTGACGAATTTCGGCGCAAGATCATTCCAATAAGTCAGAATATGACGTGCTCTCTCACTATTAGTATGAGCGACATGTTGCCAGACTAATTTCTCCACTTCCTGGAGATCCCACTCTTCCAGGTGTTCAAGCGACACTGTCTCTGTATTGCAGTGATGCTTGAACGTGCCGTCCTCGTCCAGAATATAGGCAATACCTCCAGACATGCCCGCGCCAAAATTGCGCCCGGTCTTGCCCAGGACCACAACTCGACCCCCAGTCATGTATTCGCATCCATGGTCTCCCACTCCCTCAATGACCGCCCATACTCCACTATTACGGACGCAGAAACGTTCTCCTGCCATCCCGCGAATATACGCCTCCCCACCCGTCGCTCCGTAGAAAGCGACGTTTCCAACGATAATGTTGTCTTCCGGGACAAAGACTGAGCCCGCAGGAGGGTAGGCCACGATTTTCCCGCCGGACAGTCCTTTGCCGAAATAATCGTTGGCGTCACCTTCTAACTCAAGGGTCATGCCCTTAGGGACAAACGCCCCGAAGCTTTGACCTGCAGACCCCTGGAAGTGGAAGTGGATTGTGTCCTCCAGCAATCCCTCCGGACCGAATCGGCGAGTAACTTCACTACCAAGAATGGTTCCGACTACGCGATTAATGTTACGAATTGGGACGGTCGCTTTCACTTTTTCTTGACGCTCAAGTGCGGGTTTCGCGAGATCCAGTAAAATTTGGGTATCCAGTGCTTTCTCTAAGCCATGATTCTGGGGAATCTGACAATAGCGACCAACTTCTGGACCAACCTGGGGTTGGTATAGGATTGCTGAGTAGTCCAGCCCTCGTGCTTTCCAATGATCGACGGCCCGCGTCATGGATAACTTGTCAGTCCGCCCAATCATTTCATTGAGAGTACGAAAGCCGAGTTGCGCCATGTATTCACGGATCTCTTGGGCAATAAAGCGCATAAAGTTGACAACATGCGCTGGGTCACCAGTGAATTTTTTGCGTAACTCGGGGTTTTGTGTCGCAACCCCGACTGGGCAGGTATCAAGATGACATACCCGCATCATGATACACCCTAACACCACAAGACCTGTGGTGGCAAAACCAAACTCCTCGGCCCCAAGCAGCGCCGCAATGACAACGTCGCGCCCAGTTTTCAGTTGCCCGTCGGTCTCGACGACAATCCGACTGCGCAGATTGTTGAGTACCAGCGTTTGATGGGTTTCTGCCACTCCGAGTTCCCACGGGAGGCCTGCATGTTTAATGCTCGTTTGTGGCGAGGCGCCGGTCCCACCATCGTGCCCACTAATCAACACGACATCTGCGTGCCCTTTTGCTACTCCGGCTGCGATTGTTCCTACTCCGACTTCAGAAACCAGTTTTACACTGATCCGTGCCGTATTATTCGCATTCTTCAGGTCATGAATCAGCTGCGCGAGATCCTCGATTGAATAAATGTCGTGATGTGGCGGTGGCGAGATCAATCCGACACCAGGAGTCGAATGCCGAACTTTGGCAATCCACGGGTAGACTTTCCGCCCAGGGAGTTCACCCCCTTCGCCAGGTTTTGCTCCTTGGGCCATCTTAATCTGGATTTCCTTTGCTTGTGTCAGATAGTAGCTGGTTACTCCAAAGCGGCCCGAAGCGACTTGCTTGATCGCACTGTTGCGCGAATCTCCATTGGCGTCGAGAACATAGCGTTCTGGGTCCTCACCGCCTTCGCCGGTGTTGCTCTTGCCGCCAATGCGGTTCATGGCGATGGCTAATGACTCATGTGCTTCTTTGCTGATCGAGCCATACGACATCGCTCCAGTCTTAAACCGTTTTACGATTTCTTCTACCGGCTCGACTTCGTCAATCGGAATCGGTTGCGGCGCAATTTGTAAGTCCATCAGGCCACGAAGGGTTGCTATCCGTTCCGATTGATGATCAATCAGTTTGCTGTACTCCTTGAACGTGCCATAGTCGTTCGTGCGACAGGCTTTCTGCAGCATATGGATGGTTTTCGGACTGAACAGATGGAGTTCTCCGTCTGCGCGATACTGGTACTGGCCATAGACTTCCAACGTGTGACCGTCCAATGGAATTTCTGGGAATGCCCGCGCATGCTGCCGGACGGCTTCGCGGACGACGTCACCAATACCGATGCCGCCCACTCGTGAAGGAGTCCAGGTAAAGTACGTATCGACAAGTTCTTGCCCTAGTCCAACTGCCTCAAAGATTTGTGCGCCGCAATAGGATTTGACAGTGGAAATCCCCATTTTGGCCATGACTTTGACGATGCCTTTGATAACCGCTTTATTGTAGCCTTTCACCGCAGCGTCATAGGTCATGTTCAACAAGCCTTCATGGATCATGTCATTGAGACTTTCGTACGCCATGTAGGGGTTGAACGCTTGGATGCCATACCCCAGCAGGAGACAGAAGTGATGAACCTCACGGGGTTCTCCCGACTCTAGCACTAACCCTACGCGAGTTCGGGTCCCAGTACGGATAAGATGATGATGCAAGCCGGCAGAGGCGAGCAGTGCGGGAATCGCGGCATGGGTACGGTCAACTCCCTTGTCAGACAAAATCAAAATCGTTGCACCATTGCTAATCGCCTCGTCTGCCGCGCAGTAGAGTTCTGAGAGCGTGCACTCTAGGCCGGCTTTCCCCTCTTTGGGATTGAAGAGGATTGGCAGTGTGACCGACTTGATAAACGGGAGATCCAAGTGGCGGAGTTTTTCGAGTTCGGCGTTTTTCAGAATAGGGGCGGACAAACGTAATTGCCGACAACTTTCCGGTTGCGGATCGATCAAATTTCCTTCTGCACCGATGGTGAGAGTTGTCGAAGTGATTAATTCCTCACGGATTGGGTCAATCGGTGGGTTAGTGACCTGAGCGAACAGTTGCTTGAAGTAGTTGTAGAGCAACTGTGGTTTATCCGAGAGGACTGCGAGAGGAGTATCAGTGCCCATCGAGCCCACTGGTTGAATACCATTTTGCGCCATCGGGCCAAGATTGATTTTTAAGTCTTCAAAATTGTAGCCGAAGGCGTTCTGGCGTTGCAGCGTCGCCTGATGGTCATATGGAGGAGGTACTTCCGCTGGAGTCGGTAGGTCATCGAAATGCACGGTATGCTGATCTAACCATTGACGGTAAGGATGGGCAGTGGCGATCTCCTGCTTAATCTCGTCGTCGCTAATGATGCGTCCTTGTTCCGTATCGATTAAGAACATACGGCCCGGTTGCAGTCGATTCTTCTCGCTGACCATCTCTGGCGGGACATCAAGGACTCCCACTTCCGACGCCATAATCACCCGATCATCTTTAGTGACGTAATAGCGAGAGGGGCGAAGCCCATTGCGGTCAAGAATAGCACCGACACGGGTGCCGTCAGTAAACGCAATTGACGCCGGACCATCCCACGGTTCCATGAGGCAGCTGTGATACTCATAGAACGCCCGCTTTTCTGCGCTCATGCTTTCGTGATTTTCCCACGGTTCGGGGATCATCATCATCACGGCGTGCGGAAGGGAACGACCACTCAGCACGAGGAATTCAAGGCAATTGTCAAACTTGGTCGAGTCACTGCCATCTTCTGGAATGATGGGCAACACCTTCTGGATATCGTCTCCGAACAAAGGTGAGGCAAACAAGGACTGGCGCGCGTGCATCCAGTTTTCGTTGCCTCGTAGCGTATTGATTTCGCCGTTGTGAATCAGATAGCGATAGGGATGGGCTCGTTCCCAACTCGGGAAGGTGTTGGTGCTAAAGCGAGAGTGGACAATCGCAATAGCCGACTCGACCAAGGGGTCTGACAGGTCCTGGTAAAAGGTCGCGACCTGATGAGGGGTGAGCATGCCCTTATAAATGATCGTTCGTAACGAGAGGCTGGCCACGTAGAAATACTGGCCACCTTCCATCTTGCCATAGCGGATATGGTTGGTTACCCGTCGGCGAATCACATACAATTTTCGCTCAAAAGCAAGATCGTCTGCCAGCGTGGGATTGCGGCGAACGAAAATCTGCCGAATGAATGGCTGGCAGGCCTTGGCTGTATCTCCGAGATCGTGATTATCAACGGGGACATCGCGCCACCCTAATACTTCTTGTTGTTCTTCACGAACGACGGTTTCAATATACTGTTCGCACAGACGCCGTTGTTCTTGATCAGGCGGCAAAAACAACATGCCGACACCATAATGGCCCGGTTCCGGTAAGTAGATGCCATTGGCCGCACAGGCTTGTTGGAAAAACGCATGTGGCACTTGGAAGAGAATTCCTGCACCATCCCCTGTGGCTTCCTCGCTGCCCCGCGCCCCTCGGTGGTCAAGATGATCAAGAATCGTCAGTGCCTGCTGGACGATATCATGCGATTTCTTTCCCTTGATGTTGACCACGAAGCCAATGCCGCAAGCATCGTGTTCGAATTGAGGATCATATAGTCCTTGCTGGGGAGGAATTCCGACGTGTGCCATACTCGTTCCCTTCTACTGAACTCGACCTAGTTTTTTAGCACGCAAAGCGTACCGATACTGTTTGTCTTTCTCTATGACTCCTACTCTGCCTCAACTCCCACGTTTGAGTCTTAGGGCAACTACCGTTTCTTCAGGATGTCCTTTGTGACTTTTCTCTGCTAAGACCGGTTTGGGTTGCTCTTTCAGGTCAAGCCATAAACCCTCAGTGTGGGTTGATAAAACGACCGATGTCTCCGTCCGCGCTACTCCGCTAATAGAGCGGATTTTCCGGATCACCTCTTCTAAGTCTGACGTGTTATTCGCTTTGACCTTTAGCAAAATAGTATAGTGTCCTGTCACATGATGACATTCTTGGACTGCTTCTAAGCGGTCAATTTCTCTTTCAAAGTTTGCGACCAACTTGGGATGTTCGACGAACACCCCAACGAAGGCGGTAATATCCTTCCCAAGTTTCCGGGCATCGAGTAGTGCCGTGTAGCCACGAATGACCCCTGCTTCCTCAAGCTTCCGTTTCCGTTCGGCAATCGAAGGAGCGGACAATCCCACACGTTCACCGATTTTGGCAAGGGGGAGGGTGCAGTCTTCCTGTAAAAGTGACAGAATGTGTCGGTCTACACTATCGAGTTCCATAGCATCTCCGCCGAATTTCCTAAGGAAAAATTACTTAGGGGCCTAATGAATAGTTTATTATTTTGCTATTTGTCAAGATAATTTTTTTGTGTTTGTGGAGAAAAACGTAAAAAAGTAGGGATACGAAGATGACATTCACTAAAGACCATTGAATCCTGTCGGTCGCAGAATGAAGGGAGCCCCCAGTTCCGTCCTCATGGGCAAATACCGCGAGTCGCCGAATCTCAAACGGGCTGACGGGGGATCAGGAATTTGATCCAGCATGCCCTCTGGGGGTACATTATTCTTGCGCTCCTCTAGAGGAGCGGCTAAGATCGCAGCCTTTCGACTATCCGCAAAGGATAGTGTGACTAGGGATACAAATTATGAAGAAAATGTCTGGCGCGCAGATCATGATTGAGTGCCTCTTAGCGGAAGGGGTTGATACTATCTTCGGCTATCCGGGCGGAGCGATTCTTCCGACGTACGATGCGTTGATGCTCAATCCGGGGTTGCGACACGTGCTCGTGCGCCATGAACAAGGGGCTGCTCATATGGCCGAGGGGTACGCCCGTGTATCTGGTCGACCCGGGGTGGTTCTGGTGACCTCAGGACCCGGAGCCACAAATACCGTCACCGGTATTGCTGACGCGTATATGGATTCGACACCCCTCGTCGTAATTACCGGACAAGTACCGACCAACATGATTGGCAATGATGCCTTCCAAGAAGCTGATGTCACCGGCATCACGCGTCCGTGCACGAAGTACAATTATCTGATTCGTGATGTCAACGACATTACTCGCATCATGCGAGAAGCGTTCTACGTTGCTGGAAGCGGGCGTCCAGGACCGGTCGTAGTTGACTTCCCTAAAGATGTGCAGACGGCCACGGCCTCGTTCAAATATCCTGAGACCGTTGAAATCCGTGGATACAAACCCACTATGAAAGGGAACGATCGGCAAATTGAAAAGGCATTGGAAGCAATTGAAAATGCTGAGCGGCCGCTGTTTTATGTTGGGGGTGGGGTGCAATGGTCTGACGCTGCAACTCCCCTGACCGAACTTGTTCGAGGTTTGAATATCCCGATTACGACGACGCTCATGGCGTTAGGGGTTTTCCCGAGTTCCGATCCGTTGTGTCTCGGGATGTTAGGGATGCATGGGGGGTACTGGACCAATATGGCGGTGCATCATTGCGATACGCTTATTGCCGTCGGTGCACGTTTTGATGATCGTGTCACCGGTCGTGTGAATGACTTTGCTCCCAATGCGAAGACGATTATCCATATAGATATCGACCCGTCGTCAATCAGTAAGAATATCAAGGTCCATATCCCAATTGTTGGGGATATTCGAGAAGTTGTGAACGCTATGCTCAAGAAAGTCAAAAGTCAGGAGAGTCTGGCGCCGCGACAAAAATTATGGACGGAATGGCATAAACAGATCTTACAGTGGAAAGCAGAGAAACCGCTCCCGTATGGCTATAGTACGCCGGAGGAGAAGCCCAGACCGCGTGAGATTATTGAAGAACTCTATTCCCTGACCAGAGGTGAAGCCGTCGTGGTGACCGATGTTGGACAGCATCAGATGTGGACGGCGCAGATGATGCCTTTCGATCGCCCGCGTTCCTGGCTGACCTCCGGAGGACTGGGAACGATGGGGTATGGTCTCCCTGCTGGGATTGGTGCTCATTTTGCCGCGCCAGATCGACCGATTATCGTTATCTCTGGTGACGGCAGTCTGCAGATGAATACCCAAGAGTTTGCAACTGCTGTGCAATACAAAGTGCCGGTGAAAGTTATTCTGATGAATAACTACTACCTTGGCATGGTGCGGCAGTGGCAGGAGAAATTCTATGAAGGACGATATTCACAATCATATATGGATGCGATGCCAAACTTTGTAAAGCTGGCAGAAGCGTATGGAGCAGCGGGGTTCCGGGTAGAAAAGGCGAAAGAGCTTTCGTCGACGCTGAAAGAGGCGTTGCAAACACCTGGGCCTGTGCTGGTGGATATCGACATTCCTCAAAGTGAAGGTGTTTTCCCGATGGTTCCAGCAGGAAACGCCATGCACGAGATGCTCTTCGCCTAACCAGTGGAAAAGGACCCGCATCTGACCGACAACGACGGCGAGCAGCCAGGAGACAACTTCTACCACGGCGTCATTAGCAAAATCTTCTGGAATAATCAGACGGGCGTTGTTCGTAGCGATAGGGGGAAAGACATTCCCTTTGTCTTTGCTTTTGTCACCCTTCTCGGTGCTCCGCGCCAAGACATCAACTTTTTACGTCCAGGAATGCGCGTTGGTTTTGATGTCGGCTGGACATCCAAAGGGTTACGTGTTTCTACGATTAAAATTTACGATCTCTACCAGGATGATCTCGGTCCCAATCTGGAAGGAGCCTCATTCGAGCCTTCGACGGCAGGTCAGAATGAACACGAAGAAGATCATCCGATTAGTCGCTACCGCATACGGGAGACCTATAACGGTCCTGAATCCGTGCGCCCTCGACAGCGTCGTTTCCCCCCGCGTGTGCCTGCCCGAGGCTCGCCTCCTTCTTCTCCTCGTGGAGACGAGCGACAAAAAGCACAACCTCCATCTCCGTCGCCATCTATGAAATCAGCCCCACCTCGGGCTGAAAACGAGCGGGAGAAATCACGTAGACCCCGACCACCAAGGAGATTCAAGGGCCCGCGGAACCGTTCAGAAGATAAATGAAGCTTGGCTGGCCCGCTACGTTCTATGGCTCGCTCCCTACCGTCACGTGACAACAGATAGCGTATAGTCTCAAGCTATTTGTCCATTATCCATTTCCCCTTCGCCCCATTCCGTCATGTGCCCTTTTTGCCATCAGCCATAGCGTGAACAGGGCGAACGTGCACGACGCTATATGAGGGGTGCCATTGCCTTTTTCTCTTGCCGCTGCTCGGTCAACCTGCTATGCAACGTAGACTTACAAAGTCTGCATTTATGTGAGAAAAGAATCATGGCTCAACAGGGACTGATCACTGAAGAAATTCGCTCATGGATCGGGAGAGAAACGCCGCCGTGGACGATCGCGGTGACTGCACTCGATGTGAAACGATTTGCTGTCGCGACAGATGATGTTAATCCACTCTATGTTGACGAAGAGTACGCGACACAGAGCCGATACGGGGGGCTGCTTGCTCCACCGCTCTTCTATATGGCGCCGCTGACCGATCCAGTACCAGAGAGGGAATTGCGACCGGATGGGCTCCCCTATGAAGGGAAATTCCCGATTCCGCCGACGCCGCTCCCACGTTTAATGGACGGAGGGACAGAGATTGAGTTTTTTGTCCCTATTCGGGTCGGCGATACGTTGACCGGACGTTGTAAAATTACCGACATTTATCAGAAAGAAGGGCGGACGGGACCGCTCATTTTTGTGTTGCGTGAGACAACGTTTACCAATCAGAAAGGTGATGTCGTACTCATAGAAAAAGGCTCGTCCATTCTGCGCTGAGGACAAGATGATGACGGCTGGACAACAAGTATACTTTGAAGATGTGATAGAGGGGATGGCTCTCCCGCCACTCGACAAAACTCCGTCCAATACATTGTTATTCCTGTATAGCGCGATCACTTGGAATCCTCAGCGTATTCATTTTGATAAAGACTTCACGCTGAGCGAAGGCTACCGTGATATTGTTGTCCACGGTCCGCTGCGCGGGGCGTTTCTTTCGCAACTCCTCACGCGCTGGGTTGGGGATGGCGGCATGTTGAAAAAATTGTCGTATGCGAACCGCGATATTGCCTATGTTAACGAACTGCTCAGGTGTAAAGGGGTGGTCACCCGCAAGTGGGTTGAAGATGACAAAGGTCTCGTCGAATGCGAAGTGTGGGTTGAGAACGAACAAGGAGTACAGTTGACGCCGGGCCACGCTACAGTTCTCTTACCGCGAAGACACGGATAGCTATACTGCTCCGTAGAATGTCGCATGCAAGTTTAAGAACTACCAACGAAGAGCAAAAGACTGAGACCTCACTATGCCACGTCGCCGTATTAAGATTATTCACACATCGGATGTCCATCTGGAAAGTGACACGTTTGGAAAAAGCGCAGAAGGAAACGCGTTTCGCCGTAAAATTCAACGGGCGTTTCACTGTGTCGTTGATCGGGTGCAGGACGAGCAAGCTGATCTTTTCTTGATTGCTGGAGATTTATTCGATTCCAACCGTGTTCCTGAAGAAGGGGTTGAGTTTGTTCATCAGGAACTCTCGCGTTTGACCTGCCCTGTCGTGCTGATTCCGGGGAATCACGACTGTTACGACCAGCGCTCGATCTACAAAAAAGTGGACTTTCGTACTATGGGTTCTCATGTCTACACGCTGACACACGAGGACGGTGAGAGTCTCGAATTCCCTGAGTTGCACGCCACCGTGTGGGGAAAAGGTTTAGTTGAACATGATCACAGCTACCGGCCGTTGGCTGGCGTCCCCACGCGTACCGGCGATTACTGGCACATTGGCATGGCACATGGGTACTTTGTCGAAAGCGATGAATTGCAGCGCTCCTCATTAGTTCTTCCGGAGGAAATTGCCCAATCGGGACTCGACTATCTAGCGATGGGCCATGTGCATGTCTTTACGGACTTGAGTCAAGGTATGACGAAGGCCTGTTACCCAGGGACACCAGCGCCGCTCCATCTTGGGGTGAATAACGGTGGGAGTGTCGTCCTGGCTGTGCTCGACCCTGAAGATGGCGTAACGTTTTCCCAGCAAAAAATCTCTCTCGACGATTAGAGCCTATCCGAAGAACGGTTGCCACGATGTCATGTTGAGCGAAGCGAAACATCTCTCCACAGCTTTTTAAGAGAGATTCTTCACTTCGTTCAGAATGACAGTAACCAATGATTGCGGTTATTCGGATAGGCATTGAGCACGCAAGCTGCGAACATTCGGAAAGACTCGAGTGTCTGACTGCTGTCCGATTTTTCCGGACAGCGCTGGTGAGGATTCGCCAGAGATATCCTCACGCAGATAAGTAGATTTTGCGATCTGCGCTCGATGATTAAATACCTCTGTCCGTGTTTGTCGGACAACACGATGTCTTTCAGCTTTGCGGACAAAGGCCATCCACAACAAAATGGGCATCAACAGCCTCTCGTTGGTTCCCACTGCAGATCCTTCTGCTGTGTGGCAGAGTCTCATCCCCTCGCGGCTCATCAGATGTTATTCGACCAAGCTCAGTATTGTCGCGGCTGAGCTTACCTGCAGCATGACTCAATCAGCTTAGGACCTTCTTGCCCATCTCTGTTCTTCAACGCATGGCCGGCCGTTAGCGTTGGGGAAACTCTAGTGTTCGCGTAGTACCCGCGAACGGCACGCTTATTGTACGTCATTAGAAGGCGAGAGTGTGATGATATGGGCACAAGACAAAGCAGTAGAAGTCCACCCCTTGCGGTTCTTGCAATATCAAACCCAACTCTCACGCATTGCTAACATTGGCGACGGTACGCCTGTGTCGCGAATGACAGGCAAAACAATAAGGAGGATGCTATGCCTACTTATGTTCTCCTCAGTACCCTTACCCCAGAAGGTCGTCAGACATTGCACCAGAATCCTGACCGGTTGGACGAAGTGAACCGCGAGATCGAAGAATTCGGCTGCCACGTGCTAGGTCAATATGCGGTATTAGGGATCTACGATTTTGTTACCCTGATCGATGCCCCCGATCAAGAAACTGTTGCGCATCTCTCGGTTGATCTCGGGTCGCGCGGAACCGTCAGCATTATGACCTTGCCTGCGATGCCAATGTCGCAGTTACAAGAAAAGCTCAAAGGACCGAAACAGATGGGGCGGCGTTAATCCACCTGACGCAACGGAACGGAGAAAACGTATGCTGTATATCGCCTTTGTAAGGAATAAACCACGTGCTGTTTTTGAAAATGTAGACATCATGGCGAAATCCCGTGTCTGGTGGAATGAAGGAGAAAAACCGAGCGGCATCAGAACGGTTGCGTTCTACGGCGCATTGGGTACAGCGACCCCTGATGTGTATGTGTTTGAAACCGACAATCACGATGACATCCGTAAGATGCTCGATTACTGGCCAGAGGTCGACTTCGATGTGCATCCGGCGTTTGATCTGGCCGCGCGATTCAGGCAACAGGGCATGAAAGTCTCATAGGACAGACGGGGCCTACGGGCACGAGAGTTCGCCTCCTCGCAGGGAACCGAGGTCCACGCTGCGAGGGGGCGCTCTGTATCGAAAAACTTGTCGTGAGTTTTGGCATGCGAACAGGTTGCTTTTTTTGTTGCGGTGCCGATTGCGCAAGCAGAGCAATAACAATCTATGATCACCACTCCTGCCTTTAACACCGGTGGTGAGATGTGTTTCCTCATATGTAGATTTCGGGTATGGTCGTGCATAAAAATCGGCTGGTTGGCTTGACCCCGAGAGAGAAAGCAGCAAACATCGTTGCTGCTACTCATACGATCCGCGTCCCTGTGAATACCATGGCCAATTCTCAGCCCACGTCCCTGGAGCATGCCCTCGAATATACTGTCGCACGGCTCCAGTGCGAGCTTGCAGAAAAAGCTCGCGCCTTGGAGGAACGTGAACACCTCCTGCGCGAGTCAGCGGCTCAGTCTCGTCTTCTGTTTGAGAAGAACCCCCAGCCGATGTGGATATTTGATCTAACCACCTTGAGTTTCTTGGAGGTGAACGAACAGGCGGTGCAGCACTATGGCTACACACGAGAAGAATTTCTCTCCATGACGCTCAAAGATATTCGCCCGGTCGAAGACGTTGCGCGGTTGCTGGAAGATGTGGAGCAAACGAAACCATCCTCAGCGCTGGCCTTTCGTCTGGCCGGCCAGTGGAGACATCGAAAGAAGGATGGGACGATTATTCACGTGGAACTGTCCGCAGTGCCTACTTCGTTCAATGGCCGTCAAGGGGTGCTGGTCCTGGTTACCGACGTTACGAAGCAGGCCCAGATGGAGGACGCGCTCCGGCAAAGTGAGCAGTTCTACCGTCTGCTGATCGAACATTTTCCGAATGGTATAGTCGCCTTGTTCGACCATGATCTCCGCTACCGTATCGTGGGCGGGATGGGACTGGCTGCCAGTGGCATGACGAAAGAGCGATTTGAGGGAAAGCTCATGCAAGAGGTCTTGTCCACGCACACCTACGCGCTGATCGAGCCGTACTATCGGAAGGCATTGGCTGGAGAAGAAGCGGTGACCGAAGTCCCCTATATGGGCCGGGTACTGCTGGTACATACGCTCCCGATTGGTGACGAACACGGCAACATCCCCGTTGGCATGGTGGTCACACAGGACATCACCAGACATAAACGTCGAGAGCAGCGCTTGCGACGGAGCGGACAGCGGTATCGCACCTTAGCCCAGGAACGGGAGCAACAACTTATTGCCTCAGATCGTTTGGTTTCCTTTGGAGAACTCGCCGCCTCACTCGCGCACGAATTTAACAATCCTCTAGGGATAGCGATGGGCTTTGCTCAAGACGTATTGAGTGAGACCCGTCCACAGGATCGACGCTACCGCCGTTTACAGATTATCGTCGAGGAAACCCGTCGCTGTGGGCAGCTAATGAAGAATCTCTTGGAGCTAGCGGCTCCTCCACGAACCACGTTAATAGCGACGGACCTGGTCTTGCTCATTCGCCGTAGTCTGGAACTGATTGCAGGACGAACTCAGAAAAGCCATATCGTTTCGATGCTTGACTGCCCGGCCGATCTTCCCAAGATGCAGGCCGATCCTCAACAGTTGGAGCAAGTGTTGCTCAACCTCTACTTCAATGCGATCGAGGCTATGCCAGACGGTGGAACCCTGACAATCCAGGTGAGGTCTACGTTGATAGCACATGATTTTAAGAACAGGGATCACGATGCCTCTGCTGCGGAGATGACGATTGCGGTAAGTGATACAGGTCAAGGGATTGCCCCTGCAGATATCCCCAAGATTTTCCACTCTTTCTTCACAACGAAGAAACAACGAGGGATGGGGTTGGGGTTGTCGATCTGCCAGAGCATCATTCGTGCGCACAATGGTAGGATTACGGTGCAGAGTACGCCTGGTCACGGCACAACTTTCATTCTCCATTTGCCGAGAAGGACCACACACCATGACGCTGATATCTGAGAAAAACCGTGGTATGGAGACGAAATTCATCTCTGACGAATTGGGTCTTCCCCGATCAACTGCGGCACGGCATGTGACAGCAGGTGAGGGCTAAGAAGTCGGAATAAGTTTTGCCAAAGAAATCGTTCAGAAATCTCCGCCGCCCGGAGATGAGCCGGTATCGGCGTGAAGGAGACAAAAGATACTCATACGGATGCAACAACACGTCATGTTCACCTCTGGAAGGGGGTCCGACGAGAAACAAAAACGCGTATGCATGAACACATTTTAGTCATTGACGATGAAGAGCACATGCTGGCGCTCTTCGAGAGTGTTCTGGGCAAAGCAGGGTACGCGGTCACGTGTATAACCACGGCAGAGGAGGCACTCCATGTTTTGGCAACCCGAAACTTTGATGCCATCATCTCTGACTTATTATTGCCTGGTATGGACGGAATGGCACTACTCCGACAGGTCAAAGCCCTGCGACCGACATTGCCTTATATTCTGCTTACGGGGCATGGCACTGTGCGCTCTGCCGTCGAGGCTATGAAAGAGGGGGCGACTGACTACCTGACGAAACCCGTTGATACTGATGAACTCAAGCTGGTCATAGCGAAGGCGCTAGAACTCTCTCGCTTGACGCGCGAGGTAGAACAGCTCCGCGCCCAGGTTGCGATGGGGCACGTCTTTCCCCATATCATTGGCCGCAGCAAACCCATGCAGGCGCTGTTGCGGCTCGTAGATCTGGTGGCGGGGAGCGACGCGACAGTCCTTCTCCAAGGAGAATCAGGCACTGGTAAGGAGCTGATTGCCCGTGCGATTCATGGTCACAGCGGACGCAGCCAACGCCCCTTTGTCATTCTTGATTGTGGCACCGTGCCGGAAAGCTTGCTGGAAAGCGAGTTGTTTGGGTACACCAAAGGCGCCTTCACTGGCGCAATGACTAACAAGAAGGGGCTCTTCGAGGAAGCACATGGTGGGACACTGTTCTTAGATGAAGTCGGTGATATTACGCCTATGTTTCAGGCCAAATTGTTACGTGTCCTGCAAACGGGAGAGATTCGGCCCATCGGCAGCACGAGGCGTGCTGTAGTTGACGTACGAGTGATCGCTGCTACCAATCGGGACCTCAAAGAAAGAGTGGCGCAACGCCAGTTTCGTGACGATCTGTATTACCGGCTCGCTGTGGTCCCCTTGCGAATACCACCCTTGCGGGACCGCCGAGAAGATATTCCGCTATTGATCGAACATTTCCTTGCCCGCTCTTGTCAACGGAACGGACGTGAAACCAAGGCAATGTCGCCCGCTGCGCTCCGGATCTTGCTGGATGCGACCTGGCCTGGCAACGTACGCGAATTAGAGCACACGATTGAACGGGCGGTGGTGTTGACCTCCGGTGCCGAGATTCCCTCTGCCAGTATTATTCTGGAGTCTGCGGAGAACAGGGCCTCAGCGCTACCTTCATGGCATGAGGTACGCTATGCGCAGGAAGTGTTGGACAATGTCGAGCGAGAAAAATTACGTGCCGCACTGGCCCAAGCTAAGGGGAACCGTTCCCGTGCAGCTAAAGTCTTGGGTATCAGTCGGTCAACGTTGTATGAAAAGTTGAAGTTGTATCGTTTGAACGATACCGATGGTCGATCTTCGTCTCGGTTGTCCGGTCGCGACGGACATGATAACTCCTTGTCTCTCCGATGAAATGTCCCTCGTGAGCAGAGACTGTCCGATCCATTCGGACACAGAGCGAAACTCCCGGCAGCGCACACAAGTACGTGCCCTTCTTTCAGTTTTTCACTTGATACCCGCCTTGTCCTGACTAGAGTGTCCGCTGCTCTACACAAATCACAAATAGTTTCTCACGTACTATAGCCTTGCTGTGAGAGCCGCACCTCTTTTACTGACTGATGTACTCGCGTAAGTAGCGATTCTCGAACTTTGTCTCTTCGAGCTGTGCCTTGACGACATCCCCGATTGAAATCAGACCAAACAGTCGATGGCCAACAATGATGGGCAAGTGGCGAATACGATTGTGTGTCATAATGTTCATCACATACTGGACATCGTCATCGGGGGTGCCAACGATGAGCCGGGTAGTCATGACCTCGCGAACGGGTTTCTGTCTCACCTGTTCATCTTTCTGTACACATTGTTGCAAAACATCGCGTTCGGTAATGATGCCGAGCACATCTCGGTTTTCGTTGCAGACAACTAACGAACCAATACGGTGCTCGACCAAGGTCTCGAGAACTTCTTGAATCGTCGCGTCGGGACCAATACGCTGCACGTCGGTTCCTTTGTGTTGCAAGATATCACTGACCTTCATCGTGGAACCCTCCTATAAGCAAAAGCTGTTCCCTGGGTGGAGACTGAGTTTTCCGCCAGAGAAAACTTGAGTCCCGATAGTTTCTGTCTAAAAGCGGGCTCTTGGCATCGTTTCTGCTAAAAAATAACTGCTGTGGAAAACAAACAGCAAAGAGGTGGGTCCCTGTGAATCTACAGCTGCTGTTCCATAAACTAATCACCTGTGAGCAACGGATGTGGCACCCTTAGGACCGAGCGGTTCTTATCCCCGTTCGTGCTGAGCGTACCCCGAAGGGTGAAGTTGACGAATAAACAGCATGCCGCACAAGTGATCTAGGAGAACTAGACGAAGCGAGAACCGGTTCCGAAGAATTTTCCCGGTAAGGCTGGCTGCAGAATCAAAATTGAAACATGAGTGCTCATTTTCTCTTGCAGCAACTGATCGCGTATGAACAGCGTATTCGATGTTGGTATCAAACCCTAGAGACAAGAACCGCAATGCCGACGAAGGTGCGAGCATTCTGGCGATTCATGGCGGATGACCGCTCCCAATGCATTGCGTTGTTGGAAGAATCGGAAGAGTGTCTGGACCTGATTGAATCCCTCCCTGAGGTGCTCGATCCAGTGTTCGTCAACGTTGAGAGTCAGGTGGCCACGGCTGAAGCCGCACTCCAACGTGTCGACCTCAGTGTTGAAGAAGCCTTATCGTATACAGTTAATATTGAGTCTTGCGCCTTGAATAGCCTCGTTCACCTGTGGCTCCATTCCTTCTCACAGGTGGCAGAGTCGCTCTGGCTGGATTTAGAGCATGCCCACCACGAACGATTTCGACGCCTCGTTGAGGTGGTAGCGACCTTTAGTAATGATCCACTGCTACACTCGCAGGCGGTCGCAACTTGGAATGCACTGCAGTCACCTGCCAAAGTTCGCGTTGCCGTGCATCTAAAAACCTGAGGCTACGGGCATTTTTGTAGATCTCATAAGCGAATGAAAGTGAGCGTAGGGGAAAAAAATGAGGCCTGCGTGTTATAGGGTGGTGCAGCTAATGCGCATCATCCCCGGCGCGGATGTTGAGGCTCCTTCCTGCTGAGGAGGGGCAGAAGACACATACGGTTATAGTTGTCTATGGATAACCTGCTGAAGCACGATTTCAGTGGAGAAAAGGTGATGTGATGCAGATCGATATTCGTTGGCACTCTATAGAGCTGAGTACAGCGCGGCACGAAGAGGTAAAACAACGGACCCGGCAGACGCTTGAACAGTTCGCACCATACATTCTCTCCGTTACCGTCCTTTTAGAAGATCCAGGAGGACACCGGCGTGGCAGTGGCATCCATTGTCGGATGGCTGTCACGATGCGTGGGACGGAACCGATAACCGCAGATGTGCTCGATCTCAATGTCAGGGCCGCGGTAGACCGTGCTGTCGAGCAAGCTGCCTATGCGATTGCGCGTGCTCAGGGCAAACTTACGACCCCCGCAGTTGCTATGCCGCCTGCCGTTTGCGCTTCAGCGTCGTCAGTATTTCGTCGCGTTGCTCGTTAGGTGCCACAGTTGGGACACGGTAGAACGAGGACTGTGAACGTTGAGGGGGCGACGTGTCAGAAATCTCGTTCTGTAAAGAGAAGCGTAATGAAACCTCAGAGTACCCATCCCCCCGCTTTTTTCCCGTCCGACTTCTGCTACAAAACAACCATGGAGGAGAAAGCAGACCTGCACCGCCGTGCTAAACGTGTGACACTCAAAGATATCTTGCGCACTGCCGTGGACATGGAGAAAAAAACCATGGCCTTGTACATGCGCTTCGCGCGCAACTTTCAAAAACAAGAAGAATTGCGCAAATTTTGGTTTACGATGGCGCGCCACGAAGCTGGGCACCTCGGAGCCTTGGCACTAGTAGAAGGCGTGTTAGACACCGATCCAAGTTTGGCCGAGAACACCAAGGTCTGGTTCGATCCGTCCACCGTCGTGCGCCTGCGTTCGTTATTGACCGCCTATCGTCGCGAAGCTACGAAGGCCATTTCTATCGAGCGTGCCTTTGAAATGGCGATCGACGTTGAAGGGTCAGAGTTGGAAGATGTCGTGGTCGAACTTCTGCAAGTAGTCAAGGAGCCGATGTTGCGCGACCAAGCCGTGAAGTTGATGATCCACGATCTGAGTGACCTCAGTTACATGGTCGAGAAATTTACCAACAATGAAGAACTCCTTGCTCGTGCCGACGAGTTGGTAGATCATCGTATTGGCACACTCAGTGTGCCACCCGCGCATCCGTCGTAATCTCTCATTGCTGCTATTCCCTCGTTACGTAAGCGCATAGTTGGTTGGTAGACACCGTTTGCCTGCTCCTCATGAGCCACATATCATAAGGAAGGTAGTCACGAGACGATGCGGGTGGGGGCAGGCAATGAAACAAACTAAAGCCGAATTTCTCAAATGCGTAGAATCTGAAGGGGCTCGGCTATGAATAGCGACATCCGTTGGAAGCAACGGTTCGACAACTTCGACCGCGCCTTCGTCTTGTTGCGTGAGGTCTATGATCGAGGCGTCGACTCTCTTTCTCAACTGGAGAAAGAAGGCGCCATCCAACGTTTTGAGGTTGCCTTTGAGCTGGCATGGAAGACCCCTCAAGGACTATTTGGAGGAAAGTGGCGTGGTCGTGAATCCGGTGACGCCCCGCAATGTCATCAAGGAAGCGTTCGCCGCCAAACTACTTGACGATGCGCAAGTCTGGATCGACATGATGTTGCACCGTAACCTGCTTTCCCATATTTACGACAACGCCGTGTTCGAGGCCGTGCTGCGGACGGTCATGGAACGGTATTTCCCCGCCTTTGACCGCTTGCATGGGTTTTTCCTAACTAAGAAAGTGGAGTCATGAAAGACATCGGCCTGACACCGTACGAGATTGATCTGATACGGGCAGTGTTTCGCCGCTTTCCGACAATCCGCGAAGTCGCGTTGTACGGCTCGCGCGCGAAGGGAACCTACCGCCCAGAATCAGACATTGATCTTGCCCTTATCGGTGTAGACGACGATGTACAGGCCGAAGCCGTTGCTGATGAACTCGACGAATTGCCCCTGCCTTATCGGTTTGACGTAAAGGCCTACAGCAGCATCAAGTACGGCCCCTTGCGAGAACACATCGCGCGTGTAGGGATTTCGCTCTACCGACGCGACCTGTCCGCTCAAACTGAAGCCACAAGCCTGAAGGAGCTGGGGTATGGGGAGTGAGCGAGCTCAGTACCCTACGTTCCCTCAGCTTATCTCTGCAGGAATCGGCAATTCAGCTAGTGTTGCAACAAGCGGAACGATTCTCTTGATGGTTGGAGTCAAGAAGAGGCGAAATAATGTGCCTTAGGTGGCAGGAGGTCTCCCTATGAAACAAGCCTTGCGTGGTGTGCGCGTTCTCGATTTTACTCAAGTGATGGCGGGGCCGTTTTGTTCAATGCTCCTTGGCGACTTGGGGGCCGATGTGATTAAAATCGAACCGCCCGGTGGCGACACGACCCGCCGGATGGGCAATCGTCAAGGCACCGAAAGTGCCGGGTTCTGGGCTGTCAATCGTAATAAGCGCGGCATCGTTCTCAATCTCAAAGACCAACGTGCGCGCGACATTGCCCGCGCGTTAGCGCAACATGCCGATATCATGGTGGAAAACTACCGCCCTGGTGTTATGGCGGCATTTGGCCTGGGATATAATGACCTTCGTGTCCTGAATCCTGGGCTGATCTATGCGTCGGTTTCTGGTTTTGGTTCGACCGGACCGTATGCCCAACGCGGCGGCTTTGACCTCGTGGCGCAAGGGATGTCCGGTATCATGTCGATTACCGGCGAAGCTGGAATGCCGCCGGTCAAATGTGGGGTGCCAATCACTGACCTTGGTGGTGGATTGTTTGTCCTGCAAGGAATCTTGGCTGCGTATATCCATCGTCTGCAAACTGGTGAAGGCCAGTACATCGATACGTCATTGCTTGAAGCCGGTATCGCGATGTCGGTGTGGGAATCCACTCAGTATTTTACCACTGGAGACATTCCCGAGCCGATGGGGTCTGCTCATCGTATGTCTGCACCGTATCAAGCGATCCGCTGTGCTGATGGCTACATCAACCTTGGTGCGGCGAACCAACGCAACTGGGAGAAATTTGCTCAGGCTATTGGTCGGCCAGAATTGCTTGAATGGCCAGAGTTCGCCGAAGATCGCTTACGGGTGAAGAATCGTCAGCAGTTGACGGTAGAGATTGAGAAAGTGACGAACACCCGTCCGCGTGCACACTGGTTACAAGTCTTAGAAGAGATCGGCGTGCCAGGAGGCCCAATTCTCAATTACGCTGAGGTCTTTGCTGATCCACACGTGCAGGCTCGCGGGATGGTGCAAGAAGTCAATCATCCGGTCGGTGGACGCATCCGCATGTTAGGCCCGGCAGCGAAACTGAGTGAAACACCGGCACAACTTACGAGACGCCCACCATTGTACGGTGAGCACACGGCCGAGGTGTTGCGTGAGTTGGGGTACAGCGAGGCAGATATCCAAGAATTAGCGAAGACTGATGCTGTCGTGTTGGGGGAGGACAGCGGAGAAAAATGAAAAGGCTCGTTCGTTGCGTGCCCTATATGACCGAGTCATAAAGGATCGAAGACATCACGATAGACCTCTTGCAGTGGAAGCGTTACGTCAAGAGTCGGCAAGGCGATGACGGCCTCACGGGACACCAGGGTCCGTGCCGTCCACTCGCCGGAAGGTTGGCACTGCCAGTGCTCAAGGCCCAGGCGGTCTTGTTCGATCAGCAAATATTCCTGGAAAGTGGGGATCGCCTGATAGAGAGTAAACTTCTCTCCTCGATCATAGTCGCGAGTTGCGTCCGACAAGACCTCCACGATGACACATGGATTGGTCACGGTATCAGGACGGTCATGGGTAAGGATAATTGGACCGCACACCACCATCACATCCGGGTAGGTAAAAAGTCCACCTGGGGTTTTCACCCGCAAGTCTGACCCAAAGGCACTACAGCCTTTGGCACGAACCGCGCCGCGCAAGAGCGTCAGCACGTTCGCGCTCAGGTGATTGTGGGCAAGCGACGCCCCGGCCATCGCAAAGATTTCGCCCTGGTAGAACTCATGTTTGATGCCAGAGCTGGCTTCCACCGCGAAGTAATCGTCCTCGCTGTAATGTCGCTGAGAATGCTGGGGCATAGGGTTCTCCTGTCCGCTAGCGTAGCAGTTCTAGAGAGGGCCTTGAAGTCATCTTGGCAGCAGCAGGAAGAAGTGCACAGCGTACGTCGAATTGCGGGGGCGTAATGCGCACCTTACTCTCTTGCCGGGCCTTGAAATCCCCGACGTGTTTCCCCCTTGCCTTGTTTCTCTTTTATGTTTTATCCATATCCGTTAAGTTCCATTAGCTTGAATGCAGTGCAACGAAATCCAGGAAGAAGCTGAGATTACACAGAACCTGTAGGCTGGGATGCCTCCTAGCTGACAATGCTGGGTTTCGTCACCTCAACCCAGCCTACGGGCTGTTGTGTTGGGAGAGAACAGCGAAGAAAGGCGAAAAGGGTAAAGGGGGGAAAAGGATAAATGGATAAATGAGGAAAGGGATATAAGGATAAGGAGAAAATGAGCAGGCTTTACATCATCCATTACCCGTGTTCTCTCGCCGCCAAAAACACGACTAGTCCGCCTACGAGTGTTGGGGGGCCCCAGCCAGCCAGAACTGGTGGGAGTATTTCACCGTACCCTAATGACGCTCCTACGCCGGTGAGCAGGATATAAAGAACCCCGAGTGCCGTACACGCGAGAATGGTGACCGCTGGACCAGGAAACGGCGGTCCGCTGATGGCAAAGAAAAGTGCGGCGGCAGGAAGCAGAATGCATGCAAGTGGTGAGGCGAGTCGGATGTTAAAATCAACCCGATAGGGCACAGCACTATACCCGCGTGCCTCAGCGTCGGTAATCGCACGTGCGAGTTGTTTCACATTCAGGTGCATGGTATCGATAGTGGTGTTGGGTGCTTCCCCTAGAACAATGCGTGAGTCGGCTGGGAGCGGTTGGAGTCCCTGTTCCGAGATGCCGATGCGAACCGGGTCGGTGAGTTCCCATACCCCCTCGCCAATATGCGTTGCCGCAGGTGCGTCGATCCGACTGACGGGCAACCCGTTGTCATCGAGTTCGTAAATGACGAGTTCCTGTGCCCTACCAAGCTTCGGATCGAGTTGGTTCGCTTGATACAAGTGACTGTTGTCCTGATACCAGATCATCAGAGGCCGTCCCCCAGACTCTGGTCCACGTTTTTTGATTTCTTCATTCTTCAGTTGGTCGGCACGAGCATTGGTTTGCGGAACAATGCTCTCGTTCAGGAAAAAGTACCCGGGCAGATGGAGTCCCGCAATGAGCAGAATCGGGATAAGCGCACGAGAAACAGAGACACCGCACGCTCGCATGCCAATGATTTCTCGTTGTGCGGAAAGGAGGCTGACGGTAAGTGCGGTTGCAAGGAGGAGTGCCATCGGCAGGACGCGTGAGGCCAGCAGCGGAGACCGGGCTCCATAAAAGCGCAGGATGGTTAGTGCAGGGGCGTTATGACGAGCAAACCATTGCAGCCGTTCGAGAACGTCAACTAACAAATACCCCACGAAAAGTACGCCAAAGGCAAAAAATAACATCGTCAGGTACTGACGTGTAACGTAGCGTTCAAGGACGAACCGTCGTATTCGCGGTTCATAATTCTCTGCGATGGCAAGCCGCGCTTTCTCGTCCCGAGTTTCCGAGGTACGTCCCCAGGTAGACCACTGTCGCACTCGCCAAATGCAAATGAGGGCGAAGGTCACTATGAGTACATTTGGTAACCAGACTCCGAGTGCCGGGCCCACTATCCGTGCTTGGAGAAGTCCATCGCCAAGTTGCATAAGCCCATAATAGACGACCGTGACCACTAGGCCGGTGATGCCTCCGGCCGCACGAGAAAAACTCTGCCCGGCTAAAGCCAGGGGCACGGCAAGGAGACTGAGAACAAGCGCAGCGGTAGGGTACGCGAGACGATGGTGAAGTTCGGTGCGAGCGAGAAACGCCGTCTGTTCACCTGCTGATTGGTTGCGGATCAAAGAGACAATACGGTGTAATGGTTCCCCAGCTAGCTGTTCCGCAGCTCGCGGTGGGGGAGCAGGATTCTCGCGGAGAAGATGTTGGTAAGTGCCAAAGCGCGTTTCGTCTTCTCTCTTGGGTGGAGACGGGAGCATGACACCAGCGTAGAGTGTGAGCTGAGTAGTGCGATTGCCGAGCGGAACAATTTCGCCGCGCTCAGAAAAAAGAGTCTGCCCCTCCTCTGGCAGCCATAATAAAACACCGCGCAGTCGGTCTCCGCGCGCAGAGACTTCCCGTGCGATCATTTTCACTCCACTGAAATCGTAGACTGTGCCGGCGCGCAGAGCGAAACCAGGGTTTTCTGCTGATAGACGTTTCAAGGCCTGGTCGAGAGACCGCAGTGACCACGGTGTCGTGAATAACGACAGTAAAAGACCGGCCGCCGTAGCGGTCCATCCCCATATCAACACGGGAGATACTAACCGGCGAACAGCAATCCCGGCAGTTTCCATCGACAAAATTTCGAGATCCGCCCGTAAACGTCCTAACCCTACCAGGATGCCAATGAGCACAGCAAAGGGCAGGGTCCGAGTAAGGAGCGGAACGAGTTCGTACAACGCGATCAACATAACCGCAAACGCACCAAACCCACGGTTCAGAACGAGGTCGGAAAACCCTAACAAATCTTTCGTAAGGACCAGAGCAGTGAGTCCGCCCAAAGCAAGAAGCGTCGGCGAGATCAGTTCTTGGACAACGTACCACCGAAGTATTGGTCCCAAGGTCCCGTTACGTTGAGGAGAAGAAGGGAAAGCGCGGGAGTTGTGGACTTTCTTCTTCCGGGAGGCTTTCCTCCTTGATTCTTTCACAGATTTCTCTTATATCGGGTCTTTCTCTCTAATGAAAGCAATAATACTGAGTGCGGGGCAGGGGCGGCGCCTATTGCCTTTGACGGCAGAACTCCCGAAATGTCTTCTTCCTGTAGAAGCTGGGGCGACGGTACTGGAGTTACAGCTGCGAGCATTGGCGCAATGTGGGGTTCAGCAAGCGGCTCTCATGGTGGGCTTCGCGGCCAACCACGTGGAGCGATTTCTGCGAACGACTCCGGTACCGGGGGTCGATGTCTACACGCGGTATAATCCGTTCTTTGCGACCACCAATAATCTGGTGACCTGCTGGTTGGCCGCACAAGAAATGACCGAAGACTTTATTCTCCTCAATGGGGATACACTCTTCGAGCCAGAAGTGCTGCGCCGGCTGCTTCTCTCGCCGGAAGCACCGGTGACGCTCACGATCAATCGCAAACCTGAATATGACGATGATGATATGAAGGTTTCGTTGAATGGTGGACATCGGCTTGCTGCTGTCGGGAAGACGCTACCGCGTTCCACTGTCCATGGCGAGTCAATCGGCCTCATGCGTTTCTGTAGTACGGGTATTCCCGCTTTTCGTATGACGCTTGATGCTGCTATCCGTGAGCCTGACGCCCTTGATCGTTGGTATCTGTCTGTGTTGAACACGATGTGTCAGTCCGCCATTGTTGAGACCGTTTCGATCGAAGGTCTCTGGTGGGGAGAGATCGACACACCTGAAGATCTTGCCCGGGTTCGTGCGCATTTTGACCGTCGGCAGTCGACGACCCCGCCAGCTCCGAGCCTCAGTCTGGTCTCTTAAAACGAGGGAATTGTCTGTGCTTTTCTTCTCCGTTTGCGATAGCGGTTCACCACTTCTTGTTTAATCAGTTCTTGGAGGCTTGCTTGTAAGCGTTCTCGTCGCGAAATTTTTCGGGCGTGCAGACCAAACTGTGGAGTATAGCCGAGAGATTCGAGAAGATCAGTGGTGACGCTCTCAAAGATCTCTACTTGCCGAGTGGTCAATTGTTTTTTCCAGCCATCGACTCGCGCAAGATCAGGTCGTTGACCGATCAACGCGTGCTGCCCAGCAGTGTACTGCGGGACATGAAACCCGTTTGCCTGACTCATGGCCGAATCAAAAGGAATCCCGAAGACAGCGCAAAGGTCCTGCAGAGTGCCGTGTGGATCTCGTACTAAGTCTTCATAGCGAACCCGGATGACCTGCTCTGACCAATGGGACTCTGCGGCGAACCCATACGCAAGTCGTTCTGCCCAAAAATGGGCAGCGCTTTCAATGGCGTTTGGTCCCCAATCGAGCGGTAAGACAGAAGCAGCAACGGCCCGTCCATCTCGGACGATGTGAATCAGTCTAGCATCAGGAAAAAGCTGGAACAGTGTCCGAGCATAGCGAATATTCTTTGGCGTATGATCTACCCAAAACCGTGGTGCGGGTTTGCCCACCTTCCGTCCGTACAGGAGCACGAGCCATTCAATGAGACTCCGGCATGTCAACTGTTCGTCCGGGAGCGCTGACAGGTCGAGTCCCAGGTCCCAAATGCGGAAACTGGCTCGTCGCGCGATGGTGCGAAGAATAGCTGATGCATTAACAAGGTCTTCTTGCCCAGGGTCGATGAGACGCCGGATATCAAATTTGAATTGCATCTCTGGAACACAAAGATACGCCCGATGACTGCCCAACATGGCACCGAGTAGGGTAGTGCCGCTCCGTTCACAGCCGCCGATAAAGATTGGTTGCATGCTGTCTGTCCCCTCATGCTGTTCCCAGCGGTCGTCGACCGGTTGAAGCGATGCCGGAGTTTGGCTATGACGTTTGCTCGGGAACTCCACAGTATGAGTGAGAAACGTATATGAAGCCGACTGTGTTTGTACATACCAATGACAAGCAATTAGTGGGGGCGTTGGTGTCGGCCTACTCTCTGCGACGGAACTCTCCCCATGCGGATGCGTTTGATGTCTGTATTCTGCAACATCAAGACTATCCGTTTTTTCAAGCCCGAGAAGGACACCCCTTTTTACATAATGGTGGCAAAAGGATCTGGAAAAACGACGATCTCCAGTCTTTCACGCCGCTACGATTCATGCCCCCGGAGTTGATGGGGTGTCAAGGAAGAGCTGTCGTAATTGATCCCGACGTCTTTGCTGTAGGGGATGTATGGGAGTTGTTGTCGCTGGATATGAATGGTCACGCGCTTATGTGTGTGGCCCGTCCCGGCCACAATGGGCAGTCGGACTACCTTGCGTCAAGTGTCATGCTCCTCGACTGTGCGCAACTCACCGATTGGCGGTGTGAAGAGCAATTTGCTGAGCTGTTTGCCTTTACTCGTGACTATACAGAGTGGATCGCCCTGCAGTATGAGCCACGGGAACGTATTGGTTTGTTAGATCCGGCCTGGAATCACTTTGATATCCTCAACCGTGAGACAAAGCTCCTCCATAATACAAAACGTCAAACCCAACCGTGGAAAACCGGCCTGCCACGCGATTATACGGTTCGTGGCAAAGGCTGGCGTTCACAGGTAAAAACTCACATCAAAAAGGTCAAAGGCTGGTTTGTTGGCAAGGCTGCTGTTCAAGATCGCTACACACGCCACCCAGACCCAAAACAAGAGGCATTTTTCTTCGGTTTGCTCCGGGAATGTGTCGAACAGGGGATCATTACCCAAGACCTTCTCCGCGACGAGATGCAACGGAACCACCTGCGCCACGATACGCTTGCGCTCCTTGAACAGACCTCTCCATCAGCAGCGGCGTAGCCGGGTTTCGTGGATGCCCATGCTTTTTCTTTTTTCCTATGTTTTGTCCACTGACTCTTCTTGGAATCCTAACAACGTTTTTACCTTATGTGCGACCTCATCGATTTCGCAGAGTAGCGGACGTGGAGGAGAAGGCAGAGGGGTGCCGAACAGACTGGCACTGCCACGGCGAATAAGTGCCTGATGGAGTTCGTGCAGATCGCGTCGTGGCCGCACAATACCACTAGCAATCAGCCAACGGCAGAAACGTGCACGGGTTCCCGATGTGACCGCACGGCCATCGGATTGGTTATGGTCATACGCGGATGCGACGACAGTATCCTTAACCCATACCTTGAGACGTTTTCGCCAGCTTTGTGATGGTGTTTTTTCTGGGAGTGGATAAATATAGAAAGGTTTTCCTGTTGCCATTGCTTCTGCGAGCATAGACTCACTTTCACCGGTCACGATGAGGACATCAGCAAGTGCAAGAAACGCCATGTACGGATTGTCTTGCGCTAAGCCTGGCTGCCATTCGTGCAAGTAGGCTTTTTCCCCGAGCGCGGACTTCAGTGCAGCAGTGGCAGGGGCTGTTGTACGACGACTGGTTGTGACGAAGAGTGATCCTCCGATTGTTTCCGTAAATGAGCGAAGCTCCTCCCCCAGGCGTTGTGCAATGGTCGTGTCGAATTGATGGCGACTCGTCGCACCACCGACGAGAGTCATAATGTAGGGAGGTTGAGCATTAGCAACAAGCCGGTGCCAGTGCTGGGCTGCTTCTTGCAAACGGTGGGATGAGATACGGGTTAACGGAGCCGCAACCTCAATCCGTCGTGGATGTGGCGGCAGATGAAAATAGCTACAGGAAACCACCACATCAAACAGGGCCGCAACGTGCCCACCTTTACGTCCCAGATGGACCAGGCGAGTTTGGCCGCCACTGCGACGTTTGATCCAACAGGCGAGTTGCGCAGGTCGCCACCCTGCAGCAATGACGATTTGCGGCCACGGTGGAGCAAGGGTTGCCGAACGGTCTGTTGCTAAGCCGAGGCGAGTTGCGGCAAATGGGCCTAGCAAAAACTTCAATATATCCGCGATACGAGTAAACTGGAGTTCTTTGACAGTAAACGACCAGCCGAGCGCTTGCGCGAGTCCCACAGATTGACTGGTATTTCCCGGACGATCGTCGGCGAGCACCCATACTGTCGGCGGGAGTGGTAGAGACACATGAGGGTTGGGTGTGTCAGAGGCCCGCTTTTCTGAATGGTCATTCATGCGAACGATTTCTTGCGTCAGCTATTGAAAAATCAAAACAAAAAGAAATGCAACCTGACAATAATGTTTTTTCATGCAAGCGGTGCATTACTCCCGGCCTGCGTTCCTGCCGAGATCCCGGCCCTTCGCTTGACTGCTGTGAGGGCGCCATTGTCAAGCCGATACACGTAATCTGCGACGTCAAGCAATGCGGGTTGATGTGAGATGATCAGAACGGTGATAGTTCCACGGAGCTTACGAACGGTTTCGCAAATCGCAGCTTCGCTCTCGGGATCAAGAGAGGCGGTTGCTTCATCAAGGATCAGGAATTGCGGTTTGTGGACTAACGTTCGGGCAATGGCGATACGCTGGCGTTGTCCGCCTGAAAAACGAGCCCCTCGCTCACCCACCGGGGTATGAAGACCCTCGGGCAACACCGAAACGAAATCCCAGGCCTCAGCCGCTCGTAATGCTGACTCGACATCAGTTGGCGTTAACGTACGGTCGCCAAGAGAAACGTTTACTAACACGCTCTCATGGAGCAAAAACGACTCTTGCGGCATATATCCGATCATTCGACGCCACGCCCGTAAGTCGAGGTCCTGTATCGCAGTATTGTCAATTAATAGCTCGCCTCCTTGTGGTGGAACAAGGCCAACGATCAGATCTGCGATGGAAGTTTTCCCAGCTCCAGAGGGACCGACAATAGCGGTTACTGTTCCGACAGGAATCGTTAAAGAAACATCGCGCAATACCGGACGACTGCCATACGATAGACTGACGTTCCTGAGAGTAATGGCTTGGGTTAGCTGAGGCGTGGTAGTACCGTGGATCACTTCACGCGCGGTTGTCGATTGTTCGATAGTCTTCTGTAACGACCAGAAGGCACTCTCACACGCGACCATCTGTTGATACTCTTTTTGGACTTTATTGAGGCGGCTTAACGCTCGGGCAAACAGTAAGGCCATCAAGATCACCGTGTCTAGTGGCAGAGTCCAATAATGCAACGCGACATACAACCCGCCGGCAAGCGCGGCGATCGTCAGCGGTTCCTGCAAGGCTTTCAGGGCTTCTTTACTCAACACATCGCGACGTAACGTGCGATTCAACTGTTGCGTTTCTTTTTCGAGAAGCGTTCCGATGAGACCCTCACGGGCCATCGCTTTCAGTGGTTTCACCGCGTAGAGGACGTCGGTGAGGCGCGCGAGGAGAACTTTTAATAACGATGTCTGGCGTTTCCCAGCGCGCCGAGTAATGCGCACGAACCGCCCGAGGGTGACAGCGATAAACGCACCGACCGCTGTAGCGCTGAGAGTGACCTGCCACGACACTGAGGCGGCGATTCCTAGATAGAGGAGTGTTTCAAGAAACAGCTCAACAATGGTTGCGCCATGCAGATAGGCTTGCGCGGCACGGTTCGCTTCTGTCGCGAAGGCGTTGGCGAAACTGCCAACCGGCTGGCGAATATAGTATTCCCACTGTGCCGCGAGGACCGAGCGGATTAAGGCAAGCCTGAGATCAGTCGCGACATGCGCGACCGTGTAGCCAATTTGCCTTTGGGCAAGGAGGACGAGGCCAGACTTGAGAAACATACTGGCAACAATGAGGACCAGCAATGCACCCATTGTCTGTGGAAGTCCGACCAGAGAAAGAGTATATGTCACAATTTGCCCGAGATGTGAATGCTCACTGGTGACAATGGAGCCAGAGTGCTCAGTTGTCGTTGTCGCAAGACTCAAGAGCGGCAGTAAGGTTGAAAGCCCGACTCCTTCAGCAATAGCCGCAAGCAGCAGGCAAACCAGCATGAGCAGGCTTTGCCGGGGGTATCTACGAGCGAAAACGAATAAGAGACGCATAGGAAAAGTTGGTTGTTAGTGAGCGCTCAGGCAAATAGATAAGGGGAAATGGAGAAATGGGAAAACGAGAAAAGGGAAGCGATGAGGATGGAGAGAGTTTTTCATTTTTGCCTTTATGAACTAACAATGAATAACTAACGACGAATAACTAATAACTATTTTCAGCCGTGACCGGTGCTTTACTATTCCAGAACTGTATGAGCCGTGTCGTATGGTAGGCAAAAGTGAGGATTTGCCACAGGATAATGGCCGTAAACGCGATAAGTGGAATACCGAGAAGCCAACCAAGCATAAACACTGGTAGGTTAATGTTCCGGCGGGAAATAAACGTCCGCATGCGTGTGTCAAACGGTGTGCAGCTATAGAGCGAACGTCCAACACGGGCAGTGAAGACGCGCGTGACAATACGATCAAGAATATAAAAGATCGTCATCCCAATCGTTGCTTGAAAAATTGCCGCAGTGTGGTTGCCGCCGCCGAGTGCCCAAGCCCAACCAAAGTACCAGAGAGGTGGATGCACCAGATCTAATCCATGATCTAAGATATTGCCAATCCACGAAGCCCGAAAGGTGAGGCGCGCGAGTTTGCCGTCGACGGAATCGAGCACGCTCATGCTGTATGCACACAGAAATCCGGCCAGCCAATGCTCTGTGGCAAATAGCGGAACTGCGGCAAGAGTCAGAATGATACTGGCAATGGTCACAACATTAGGATGCACGCGCCAGCGCGCTAGTGATCGTACCATGCGCCACACCAATGGGGGGTAGACATATTTGGTGAAGAAATCTGTCGAACCTTTGTAGTTCGACCAAAACAGGAAACTCTCGGCTTCGTCCCGGCTGGCCTCGTCAGTCACACGAAAGAGATAGGCTGGTAAATCGCGACGGAGCTTTTTGATGTACGTTGGTACCTCGGTCAATGGTAAGTTACGCATGGCACCTTTTTCGACGCAGGTATCTGCCAGCGGGAGAACGGCGTTGGGGAGAGGGTCGGCAAGTGAAACTGGGGTAGTGAGCCATAGTGCTGCCGTTCGCGTGTTGTCCTCCCCACCGTAGACAACCACTGACTCTTTCTGCTGTGTGAGGTGCTGCAGCAGGCGCGTATCAACAACCGCATCGGCGGATAAAGCTAGCAGTGGTTCCGTCGTGAGTGACCGGAGGACGGAAGGTAGCGCGGGCTGTGATTCCTCTCCGCTGTGTAGCCAATGGATGGGGAGACGCTCTATAAGGTCGTGCGGGATTGTTGGCGCGGGAGAATCCCTGCTCGGAAGTTGAATAGCAACTTCTAGCGGTGTAATTCCGGCCTGAACGATAGTCCGCAGTTGACGTTCAAGCAAACTCATGCCGAACAGCGGCAGGTGACTCTGCCGACTCGTGGCGTCTATCCAAATGCGCAAAGAATTTACCTCTCCTCTCCTCAAGAGAACGCAGAAAAAAGTAGCAAAAAAGGTATGTTTCCCCCAATCGGGCGTCAAGTCACCCTGGTCGCGGCTGACTTGTGCTGCTAAATAATAAGTGTTCAGCTGTCAGCCAGAAAAATATATTGGACGAAACGGGGAAAGGATAACGAAAAAGGGCGAAAGGGCGAAAAGGGAAAATATCATGTAAAAAATTCCCTTCATTCTGTTCGCGAAAGCAAATGTCGCAGAGAAACCGCTTGGCATGTCACATACATTTACCGCCCTTCTCCTAGCTGGTCGCCGGGGATCGACCGACCCGGTTGCGCAGTCTGTCGGTTGCAGTCACAAAATCCTGGTCCCAGTAGTGAACGTCCCCATGATTGTACGCGTGCTGCGCACTCTAGACACGGCTACCTGCATTGATCGCATCGTCGTGAGCACCGATGCGCCGATGCTTCTAGAAAATTTCACGGCTATTCGCAAGTTGGTAGAGTCCGGCGTGGTAGAATTTCATGTGAGCGCTGACTCCCCAGCTGCGAGTGTGTTGGATTATTGCCAGCAGCACGCAAAATCGACTCCCTTGCTTGTTACGACCGCAGACCATCCACTCCTGACCTCGGCAATGGTTGAGTATTTCTGTGCCGAGGCTGATCGCAGCGGTGCAGATGTGGTGGCGGGGCTGGTCGCAGAATCGCTTTTTCGTTCACAGTATCCACAATCGCAGCGTAGCTTTATTCCGCTGCGAGGAGACAGTTTTTGTGGGACCAACCTGTTTGCGCTCTGTACCCCACGGGCAACAGCAGCCGTGCGGTTCTGGGAACATGCAGGGCAATTCCGCAAACGTCCGTGGCGACTGATCAAGACCTTCGGATTGATGAATTTTCTGCTCTTGGCGACCAAGCGCTTAGATCTTGCGGCGGCATTACCGCGTGTGTCGCGAGTTCTGGGTGCCCGAGCCGCGGCGGTCACCCTGCCATACGCCGAATGCGCGATTGATGTAGATACCCTTGATGACTTGGCGACAGTCACACGTATTCTGCGTGACCGGGAAGCTGAGGAGGCGAGGGGGGTGACACGGTAAATGCTGGGAGGAACGAATTTGCATTTTTACAGATGGTGGACTTACAGCATCGATAACATTCTGCCCCGCCCAGGAACAAACATGTGACGCTCGCGATCATAAACGCGGGTGTCTACGGTAATCCGAAACCGTTGCGGGTCCTGGGGATGCGTCTCAATAGTGTACACGTGGTATCGAGCCCGTCGCCGTGGTTTATGCCCAATGGCCGAGGAAGAGCGGACGCCAACTACCGGAATCGGCCCTGCGGGTCCTGGTATGCTGGAGAACACGCTCTTGTGCAAATGGCCGTGCAAGACAAGCTCTGCTCCGGTACGCCACAACACTGTCCGAAACGCAGCAGCATCGATAAGCCGCCGACGCGTCTCAACCTGTTCGTCCGGCGGATGGTGAATGAGTACGACTCGACAGAGTCCCACCGTGGCAAAGCCGCGGAGGAGATCCTCCAGCTTTTCTAGTTGTTGCGCACCAATCTGACCAGTGGCACAGAATAGTGGGGCGGGTGGCAGTGCGGTATTCACACCGATAAATACGATTTGGTCACGAATACGTACAGTGGGAAACGCTACGCCTGTCCCGTTCTCCGACGGACTTTCTGGCTGATACGCTTCGTCTGATTGTAGATACGCTTCCCAATGCCGCCAGGAGTGGGTATACGGAACTGACACGTATGCATCATGGTTCCCTGGAATGATAAACACCTTGTCTGGTGGGCCAAATCGATGGAGCCAGGGCACTGCGGCAGGAAATTCTTCTTCCAAACTGATATTGATGAGGTCCCCTGTCACAACGATATGGTCAGGGGCGGTCTCTTGTAAATCAGCGATGAGGGCCTGCAACACTTCTGGGCGATAATGCTTGCGTCGTCGTAATATCCATGACAGCCAGCCTAGGACACGTTTGTTGCGTAAAGCCCGGAATTGCTGAACCCGGACTGGAGTAACGTGCAGATCCGATAGGTGGGCGACTGTGAGCATGGTGTGACTCCTAACTCTAACAGCCTATACCAGGTCTATGTCGTATGATAATAGCGCGTGTGCACGGGTAACGTCGAATGACATCGGGAGGAGAGAAAACAACGAGTACGGTCTGGATTCTGACCACCCCACACCAGCAACACTTGCGAATTTGGGGACTTTCTCCGGTTGAACGGATTCGCCGGACCCTACGCGCAGCGGGAGTAAACGAAACGCAGATCAAAAGTGGCTCGGTCGCAGAGATCACAGCGGCAGGCCCCTCGATTGTCGTATTACGAGCGGATTATGTATTTGACGGGCGTCTCATCCATGCCCTGCTCTCGGCAACAAACACTATCCTAGTGCCTGCGGAGACAACAGAGGGGAGTTCGCGATCTTCGGCTGTTGCGGCGCATGTACCTGCAACACGACTGGCTGAGATTCTGCCTTTACTGTCTAATGACGGGCAGCCCGATGCCAGGGGGCGTCTCGAAGAGGTACAGTATGTCGTGCCGACGGAGCTGGTTCCTGCCTATTCGGCGACCTTGCGCAAAGCCGATCCTCCCTACCTTTTTCCATTGCACGAAGACAGCACTGTGATTGAGGAACGTATTTTTGCGGCTGCGTATAAAGGTATTACTGACCTTGTTACCAAGTGGGTATGGCCGCGCCCAGCTCGTGTTGTCGTACAATGGTGTGTTGCTGCGGGGGTGACACCAAATATGGTGACAGTGTTGAGTTGGTTGTTGGTAATCCTTGTCACTTGGCTATTCTTGCGTGGACAATTTGGACTTGGACTTGTCTTGGCGTGGTTGATGACGTTCCTAGACACGGTTGATGGAAAGCTCGCTCGGGTGACGTTGAGCTCTAGTCGTATTGGACATGTCCTCGACCACGGGCTCGACATTCTTCATCCACCATTCTGGTATCTTGCGTGGGCGATGGGCCTTTTCTTTACTGCGGGAATTGCGGATACGGCAACCTCCCCGCTTGGTATGGAAGTGTATGCGTGGGTCAGACCCGCCGCCATGATTGCCGTCGCTGGATATATTGTTGGTCGACTCCTTGAGGGAATTTTCCTGCTTGTTTTCAAGATGGAAATCCATTGCTGGCAGCCGATCGATGCATTCTTCCGTACGATCACCGCCCGACGCAATCCGAACTTGCTGTTGTTGACTACTGCCACGTTGTTCGGACGACCAGATGTTGGCTTGCTTCTGGTTGCATTGTGGACGCTCGGTTCCATTGGTTTTCATTCCGTGCGTCTCATGCAAGCCCTGGTGCAGAAATGGCAAGGGCGACCGATTCAGGTGTGGCAGGAACCACACCGTGTGAAGGCTGAGGTGTCGGAAGGGACAAAGAAGGAGCCGCCTCATCGGTCAGAAAGTTGGGCGTGAACAACAGCCGCTTCGTTATTGGCCAAAGAACATTTTCCAATGTGGCGACCGGCCGTGCTGGTTGGTTCGTGGAGCAGTGCTCTGTATCTACTGGTCACAACTTCACAGCAGATGCCGGTTTTTGGGAGGCACAGGCATGTATAGAGGTTCCTTCTCCCTACGGGAGAAGGTCAGGATGAGGGGAACAAGAAGCAACACGTCATTTTTTTATTCCCTCACCCTAGCCCTCTCCCGCCGGGAGAGAGAATTCCTATACAGTCAATGGCTGAAGTTGAGGCTAGGGTGTTGTGTCGCTCTCGTTTTGTTATGGGCTTCTTCTCCCCTAGTAAGCCGTGCCGAGCAGGAATACCAGAGTCCCGCAGTTCATCTGTTCTCCGAGGATTCGGCTTCTGAACATTGGGAGCTTACGGCGCGACTCGATAGCGGACATCTCCTATTTGCGGAGTTTATGATTACCAATATCGGCTTTGGCGATCGCAACGCGACGGTCTTCGGTCACGTGGTGACACCACAAGGAAAAAGCTATCGGTTCTCGAATGGTCGGACAGAATCGAACTGGACATTATCGTCTGATCGTTTACGGATGGAAATTGGTTCGAGCACGCTTGACTTGCATGCTCCCCTCTACCGTGTGCAGGTGAACAAACGCAAAGTTCGTGTGGATTTACGATTCCGCCCGGATGAGGCGTTTGTACCTGCTCGGTCTCTTTCCCGTACTGGCTATACGTTGGAGACCCTCGCACTGGGAGCCCCGGTTGAAGGAACTCTCTGGGTGAAGGGCATGGAAGAACCCCTGGTCGTGAAAGGTTTGTTGACTGCCACCCACAGTTGGATGACCGAAGCTGGCTCGACACTCGTGTTACGGCGGATTGAATTCTTCTCTTTTGATGAAAATATGGCGCTGTATGGCATTGATCTCACGACGCCGCGTGGGGAGCGTGCACGGTGGGTATTGGTAAAGCCCGACGGTACACGTGGGTACAGTGTTGAGCAGTCAGATCTGGCACTGCAAGGCGAGGACAAAACAACAAACACCCCTGGTTATACTGTTCCGCAAACCCTCGACCTCAAGAGTGAACATATCGAGGGCCAGATTCATGTCGCTCCTGTTGTTCTCCGTGCCGACCCGCTTGCTGATTTGCCGCCGCCCGTTCGTTTCTTGGTGTCTGTCTTGCTCGATTTTCGCCCACAGCGCGTATGGGCGTCTTCGTCATTTTCCCTCTCGTTCCGACCAACAAATGGGAGCGTCCCAGTCCATAGACAAGGAACTGGAGTGACTGCGGTGACGTTCTTAAATCCTCTGCCTGCAGACGCTCGTTTTGCCACCCAACATTCGGAGTGACCTTGTGCGTCTCGGTGTGCTTAACAACCTCCGCGCGGGGCGTAACCCGCGGCGCAGTGCTCGCGTCTTGTCTTTTCTTTCTCAGCATCCGGAGGTTGTGCACGTTGAAACTAACCAGGGTGAACATGTCCCCGAGGCGTTAGCAATCTTAGCGAAGCGTAATATCGATATCTTGGCCGTGAATGGGGGAGATGGAACGCTCCAGCATACACTGACCGAAATCTTAGACAGACATGTTTTTCCCCAAGAGCCGTTGCTTATCCCGCTGCGTGGTGGGCGAACGAATCTCAGTGCGTTGGGTATCGGCAGCAGCCGGAGGCCAGTTGCTGCGCTGGCAACAGCCCTCAAGGCGATACGTGATGGTACCCTGGCAGAACGAATTGTCACTCGGCCTGTTCTTCGTGTGGAAATTGGCCCACAATCTGAGGTGCATTATGGTATGGTGTTCGGGACTGGACTGATACACCGCGCGATTGAACTGACGCATCGCCTCTTCCCTGAAGGACGTGCCCAAGGGGTGTTTGGCTCCGGTGTGGTGTTGGCCACGCTTGTCTCGCGAGCGGTACTGGGAAAAGCTAACGGCGTACTTCAGCCAGATCAAGTGGCGGTAGCATTAGATAATCTCATGGCCGATTCGCAGCCGTTCTTCCTGGTTCTTGCTACGACCTTGGATCGGCTTTTTTTGCGGATTCGCCCTTTTTGGGGACAAGAAGCAGCACCGGTTCGTATGACAGGTATTGCCGCAGATGCTAAACGTCCAGCGGCCGCGGCTATGGGTATCCTCCGTGGACGCCCCCCAGCCTTTGTTGCTCCAGAAACTGGCTATACAAGTCGCAATGTCCATCATCTTGAACTGAGTCTTGATTGTGGAGTGGTACTTGATGGCGAGATGTTTGCTCCGGAAACTGGACGGATCGTGCGTATTACCGCGGATCGTTCGGTCCGCTTTGTCAGGGTGTAGGAAGAATCGCCTAAAAATAGAGCTATGCCGAAAACTGCTGCTAATCATCCAATTACCAAAACCTATGCGACTGTTTCGCCATCGCACTCGTCTGCCGGAGTGACATTGCAACAGATCGTAACCGAAGAACTGGGCAGACCTGTGGCCGATGATGTTCGTCTCCTCGCTCATATTATTCAGGAGCGGCACCATGGAGCTGTTTTGGCAATTCTTTTTTACGGATCGTGTCTGCGGAAAGAGACCCTCAAGGATGGGGTGGCTGATTTCTATGTCATCGTGGATTCGTATGAGGCGGCCTATGAGTCTTTATTATTGAAACAGCTTAATACGTGGTTGACTCCGAATGTCTTCTATTTAGAGACAAAAGAGGGGGAACAAACCTTACGGGCGAAGTATGCTGTTATGTCAAGGCCTGACTTCGTCCATGCTGCTTCGCCGCGCTGTGTGCACTCGATTGTGTGGGCACGTTTTTGTCAGCCCGTCCGTTTGGTCTATGCACGAGATGTCGAGGCGCGTGAGCGCATGATCGCACCCGTGCGGCAAGCGATCCTGACCATGGTTTCTCGCATTGTTCCACTCCTCCCGGCGTCTGATGAAACCGAGCCACTCGCGTTGGCCGATCTCTGGCAACGTGGGTTTCATGAGACCTACCGTATGGAGTTCCGACCAGAAAAAGCTGAGACGATTCGAGCACTCTATGAGACAACGCCCGGTCGTTATGATCAGGTAGCTGAGGTCGCGCTGAAAGAACTGGCCGAACAAGACTGGTTATGGGTGCGTTCTGGTGCAGCCAGGGGATATGTGTCGGTCCCACGGTTCCAGTTATGGCGTACGCGTCTGAGCTGGAAATGGCGGCGACCGGTCGCTAAAAGTTTGTATCTGCTACGACTAATAAAAACTGCCGCGACCTTTGGGGAGTGGTTTCCCTACGTGTTATGGAAAGTTGGACGGCATCGCGGTCTTCAGCTTGAACCCAGCGAGCGACAGCGACAGCATCCTTTTCTTCTGGGTGTTCCGGTGCTGGTTAAGCTTCTTTTGACGCGGGCGGTGCGGTAACTGCTTCCGCTTCCAATGAAGGAACAATTCCTGATTGCCGAAGCAAGGTGAAGATGGCGGCAAAAATCCCACGTTCTTCGGTCAGGCGATACGGTGAGTCGAGGGGTAATTCTGCGATTAACCGACGGTGCAAGGCGCCGAGACTATGGTACGGGACCGTTGGTAAAAAGTGATGCAACGCGTGGTAGCGCAGACCAAGAGGGGCCGCGAGCACGGTGGGCAACGGCCAACCAGTCAGGTTTACGGAGTCGAGTAGTTGTTCGACCGTCGTCAGTTGCTGTCCTTCATTCGTATAACGGTGAGCTGCTAAGGTGCGTATCTGGTTGAGTAGGAGCACTCCGGCGCTGATGACATACCACTGTCCAAGCCAGCGCAACGGAATCCAACCCGGATATGCCAGGACAATAATGGTCCAGAACGTCAGGACAGTTGCCACTTCTTGTCGGACCCAACGCCGGGCTTCCCGCTTTTGTGGAGGGGGACAGCGGTAGGAGGGATTGATGATAAGCGAAGAGCCACGCTCAAGAACGACTCGACGCAATGGGGACATAAGAAACGAGAGTGGTCCAACGAACCCCCAACGAAACGCAAGCAGCAGTGGAATACAGACCGAACTGACAACGAACCCGCCGATCCGCAGATGACCCCAAGAGGCAATCGGCGCATATTCTGGATCTCTCACCGTACCGAAGGTGGTGTTTCGGTGATGGTCGCCGTGCGAGTCGTACATGAGACTCGGGAGTAGGAAGGGAAGGCCGACGAACAGATTCCACGCAATTTCAAAGCCTGGCAGTGCACCGCGTTTGAGGTGGGCAATCTCATGGATGAAAATTGCTGCCCGCAAAAAGGCAAGAATGGAAAGGCCGGTTATCAAGATATAGGGTGTCGAGGCCAAAGGGATGGTGGCGGCGGAGAAAAAAGTGAACCAGCCTAACCCGATTGAGAGCAAAAAATCCCCCCAAAAGATCCACGGCGAGGGCACGAATTTTGTCGCGAAGCGTCTACGGATCGCAACAAGTGCAGCAAGAGTATGTTTAGTTGGATAGCGATCCGGATTGCCCTGTCGAGGCTGCTCGGGGATGTGCATGAATTCTTGAACTCTTACAGCCATGAATGTGGAAAAATTATTATATGATGGCTACTTACTGTTGATATGATACCTGAGAGATGATCGAGAGAGAGCAATACGTGAGCGATAAATCATAAGGAAACGGCGATTGCCGTGTCAAGGTTGTTGTAGCCTGTTGTCTCAGATACCCCTTGTAAAACATGAGAAGTCTGTTATCTACCGGCTTCATTATTGTTGCAGAACTGTTACTACGCACTTCTGTGGATACTTCAGCGTTTTGCCCTTGGCCGACAGTGAAGAAAGATAAACGCATCTTTATCACAGGTGGGACAGGTTTTGTTGGTTCTCACCTCATTGATTCCTTGTGTCATCGGGGCATAATGCCACGTGTGCTTGTGCGTTCTCCCCGATTTGTTCCCGAACTGACAGAGAAAGGGGCAGAGTGTGTGGTTGGTGGGCTCGACGACGTAGAAAAACTCGCTAACTCACTCGGCGGCATTGATACGATCTTTCATCTTGCGGCACTAACGCGTGCACGATCTGAGAAAGAATATCAACAAGTAAATACTCAAGGGACGCGTATTCTCGTGGAGGCAATCCAGCGAGCGCATCCTCGGCCCCGACGGTTAGTCTATGTGAGTTCGCTTGCGGCGTCAGGGCCCGCCATGTCAGGAGTGCCATCCTGTTTGCAGGATGAACCGCGCCCGATTACCGCCTACGGACGCAGTAAGCTGGCGGGAGAAGCGGCATGTCTCGCTGCTGCGAGCGACCTAGAAGTGTTCATTTTACGTCCGCCAGCTGTGTATGGCCCACGTGACCGGGATCTTTTTCGTTGTTTCCAGCTGGCAATGTACGGGATTCTGCCAGTGCCAACTGGGCCAGAACGATGGCTTCAGTTCATTCATGTGCATGATTTAGTGAGCGCGCTCTTATGTGCGGCGACAACACAGCGGACAGCAGGTATATATTATGTTGCCGAATCGCAACCGTACGCATGGGGGGAAATTTCTCACTGGCTAGCGAAAGCTATCGGACGCCAAGTTCACGCGATACGGATTCCAGCGTGGGGAATTCGTGCCGCGGCTACAGCGAGCGAACTCGGTGCGGCGATGGTCGGGCGAGCAACAATCTTTAATCGGGAGAAGGCGGAGGAGCTTCTGGCTCCCGGCTGGTTGTGTGAAACCGAGACTGTTAAGCGAGATTTAGGGTTCGAGGTCCAGATTCCGTTGCCGCAGGGCTTGACGGATACAGCGTCATGGTATCGAACGCAGGGCTGGCTGTAATAGGGATGATTGAGGTGTGGTTGTTGAGGGAACAGTGACAAGCTGATCCGTTTCCTGAACGGGCGGCTGAGGTTGTCTACGGAGAGGGGGCAAGGAATGAATCTTCTCGATAAGTGTGTGCGCTTTACACGGGCTCGAGAGGCACAGGCGGCAGGGTTCTACCCATTTTTTATTCCCATTGAATCATCAGAGGGGGCAGAGGTCCTTGTCCGCGGTGAACCCAAGGTCATGATGGGGTCGAATAATTATCTGGGTTTGACCCATCACCCGAAGGTCATGGCTGCTGCGGAAGCAGCCCTACAGAAATATGGAACCGGCTGTACAGGAAGCCGTTTCCTGAATGGCACCTTGGATCTGCATGAGCAGTTAGAAGACCGCTTAGCACGCTTTTTAGGAAAAGAAGCGGCTCTTGTCTTTAGTACCGGCTATCAAACCAACCTTGGGGCTGTAGCGACCTTGGTCCATAAAGGCGATTATCTTTTTCTTGATAAGCTCAACCATGCGAGCTTGGTGGATAGTGCCCGGCTTTCCTATGGCACGATCTGTCGATATCCCCATGGTGATGATCTGCGGGTGCTCGAACAGCAGCTCGCGCAAGCTCCGCCTGACGCAGGAAAATTTATTGTCACTGACGGTGTGTTCTCGATGGACGGCGATATTGTGAACCTTCCTGGCATCGTTGATCTTGCCGATATGTATGGGGCAGATATTCTGATAGATGACGCTCATGCCATTGGGGTACTGGGTGAGAATGGTGGGGGAACGGCGCAACACTTCCATCTTGAAGACAAGGTGTCACTGATTGGCGCGACGTTCTCGAAATCGCTGGCGTCGATTGGGGGAGTGGTCGCCGGTGCGGAACCGGTGATCCATTACCTCAAGCATCACGCGCGTTCGCTGATTTATAGTGCCAGTATGCCACCTGCCTCGGTCGCGACTGTCCTGGCGGCCTTAGACGTGATTGAAGAAGAACCCGAGCGACGTGAGGCTCTGTGGCGGAACACACGTCGTATGCAAGATGGTCTCACCAGCCTGGGCTATGACATCGGTGATAGCGAAACCCCGATTATCCCTGTGCTCATTGGTGATCTGGCGGAAATGATCGTGCTGTGGAAGCAGCTATTCGATTCAGGCATTTTTACCAATCCGGTTATTCCGCCGGCTGTGCCGGAAAATTCGTGTCGCTTGCGTATCTCGATGATGGCCACGCATACGAATGAGCAAATTGACTATGTGTTGGAAGCCTTCGCTCAACGCGTCCGTGCCCGGACAGCAGTCTGATCTTCGCCTGAGCCTCCTAGACTTCTGAATCGGGACGCGACATGCCAACCCCTGTGCGTGTTGCTCCGGTTCGTGGTCGACAAGACTTGCACCGTTTCCTCCGCGTTCCGTGGGAGATCTATCGCCATGATCCCCACTGGGTTCCTCCTTTACTCTTCGATCAGAAACAGCTCCTGAACCGCCAAAAGCATCCCTTTCATCAACATGCGAAGGTTGAGTATTTTTTGGCCTGGCATGGAGATACGGTTGTTGGTCGCATTGCCGCGATTGTTAACCATCAGTACGTCCAGTTCCACGAGGAGGCGACAGGGTTTCTGGGCTTTTTTGAATGTGTGAATGATCGTGAGGTTGCCCGATTGCTGTTCTCCGCCGCCGAACTATGGGTGCAGGCTCGTGGAATACAACGTGTCCGCGGACCGATGAGTTTTTCGACGAACGAGGAATGCGCCTTGTTGGTCGAAGGTTTTGATTCTGCACCAACAGTGATGATGCCCTATAACCCACCCTACTATGGACAGCTTTTTGTGGACAACGGATATACGAAAGCCAAGGATCTGTTGGCGTACCTGCTCGATGATACAACTCCGCCAGAAAGGTTAGTGCGTGGTGTCGAACGCCTTGTGCGAGGACAAAATGTTATTATTCGCCCGTTCAACCGCAAACAGTTCAAGCACGAAGTAGAGATCGTCAGTGCCATTTACCGTAGTGCCTGGGAGCGGAATTGGGGGTTTGTGCCCATGACCGAGGCCGAGATTAGCCACTTCGCCGACCAGATGTGGTGGGTGGCGAATCCGCATCTCTGTTTGTTTGCCGAGGTCGATAGGGAGCCGGTGGGCTTTGCCTTGGCCTTGCCAGATTATAACCAGGTGCTGCGGCATCTGGACGGCAAACTGTTCCCTTTTGGACTACTGAAATTTTTGTGGTATCGACGCAAAATCAACACTGCCCGGGTGTTGATCCTCGGCCTCAAGCCGGGGTTTCGTCGCCGGGGGCTCGATGCCATGCTCTATCTGCGATTGTGGCAGGAGGCGCCGCGTAATGGTTACCCGATTGTGGAGTGTTCGTGGATTCTTGAAGACAATTGGGACATGCGCCGCGCACTCGAACGCATGGGGGCGCGGTTGTCCAAAACGTATCGGATCTATGAGAAAGATCTGGAGACGTGAGGTAGCCGGATGAGTCGAACCCCATTATTTTCCTACCTCCAGCGTACTCTGAAGCTGACCCTGTTCTGCGAAGAGCACCAGGTCTCGACGACAGATGGGAATGAACGAATCGCTGCCGGGCAATGGA
>JBFWXH010000046.1:0-57469 GCA_050187625.1 Binatia bacterium | reverse complement strand
CTTCTGTGAACGAACAGGAATCGCAGGCTAGCCGTGACCGTGTTCGCTATCGACCACAAGATATTGAACCCAAATGGCAACGGTATTGGCTGGAGAACAAGACGTTTCGCGTGGTTGAGGATCCAACAAAGCCAAAATACTACATCCTGGACATGTTTCCATATCCGAGTGCCGCAGGATTACATGTTGGGCATCCTGAAGGCTATACCGCGACGGATATTCTTGCGCGCTACAAACGAATGAACGGCTTTAACGTTTTGCATCCGATGGGATGGGATGCCTTTGGTTTACCGGCTGAGCAATACGCGATTGAGACGGGCACTCATCCTCGTGAGACGACTGAGCGCAATATCAATACGTTTCGCCGACAAATTCAGGCGCTGGGATTTTCCTATGATTGGGACCGGGAGATCTCAAGCTGCGATCCTTCATATTACAAATGGACCCAATGGATCTTCTTGAAGTTATATGAACGTGGCCTTGCCTATATGGCGGAGGTGCCGGTGAATTGGTGTCCAGCACTCGGGACGGTGCTCGCCAATGAGGAAGTCATCGACGGAAAAAGCGAACGCGGTGGACATGAAGTGATTCGCCGACCAATGCGTCAGTGGATGTTACGCATCACTGCGTACGCTGAGCGACTGCTGGCTGGTCTGGAGACAGTAGATTGGCCCGAAAATGTGAAGGAGATGCAGCGTAACTGGATTGGTCGGAGTGAAGGAGCGCGCATCCGCTTCTACCTTTGTCAAAAAGACGGAACGCGATTATCAGAGGTTGACGCTTATTTTGACGTCTTTACTACACGACCAGACACGCTTTTTGGTGCAACCTATTGTGTGCTTGCACCTGAACACCCGTTAGTCGATCGTGTAACAACGTTGGCTCGACGAGATGCCGTGGAAACCTATAAGCAGGAAGCTCTGCGGAAATCTGATCTCGCCCGCACGGACTTAGTAAAAGAGAAAACCGGTGTTGATACAGGTGGATATGCTCTTAATCCGGTGACCGGGCAAGCGATTCCTATTTGGGTGGCAGACTATGTGCTGATTACCTATGGAACAGGGGCAATTATGGCGGTGCCAGGGGGAGATCAGCGTGACTGGGAGTTTGCTCGTCGTTTTGACTTACCGATCATTGAAGTTGTTCAGGGAGGAGATATTACCATTGAGGCCTATGTTGGTGATGGCCCGCATGTAAATTCAGGGTTCCTCAATGGGAAGAATGTCGCTGAGGCAAAGCGAGCAATGATCTCGTGGCTGGAAAAGAACGACTACGGCGAAGGGACGGTCACCTATAAATTGCGCGATTGGCTCTTTAGCCGTCAACGGTACTGGGGAGAGCCGTTTCCGATTATCCATGTTGACGGCCAACCGCACCCGCTTGATCCTAATGATTTGCCGGTCTTGCTTCCTGAGGTTGAAAGTTTCAAACCAACGGGCACTGGCGATCCGCCATTAGCGGCGGTCCGACAGTGGGTCGAAACTGTTGACCCAAAAACAGGGAAGCAGGCATTCCGCGAGACCAACACTATGCCGCAATGGGCGGGAAGTTGCTGGTATTTTTTACGGTTTATTGATCCGCAGAACAATCAGCGCCCGTGGGATCCAGAAAAAGAACGTTACTGGATGCCGGTTGATCTCTATGTCGGCGGAGTTGAACATGCGGTGTTACACCTTTTGTATTCACGTTTCTGGCATCAGGTCTTGTACGACTGTGGCTTGGTATCGACGCCTGAACCTTTTCAAAAACTGGTGAACCAAGGGATGATCCTGGGGTTTAGCTATCGCTACTATCAAGATGCGAAAGGTACCTGCTACTCTTTTTCTGCAGTACAAAAAATCACTCGTGAAGGAAATGAAGAACCAGATTACGCACTGAATACTGATCCTACTGTTTCATTATCCGTGCGCTATGTGCCAGTCGATCAAGTCGTGTGGCGCGACGAAAAACCGTATCACCCTCAAGATTTGAATGTAGAACTTGAACCACAACAGGACAAAATGTCTAAGTCGCGCGGGAATGTTATCAATCCAGACGCGGTCATTGCCGAGTTTGGTGCTGATGCGCTTCGTTGCTACGAGATGTTTATGGGTCCATTAGAGCAGGTGAAACCATGGAACACCCGCTCGGTGGCTGGTGTGTCGCGATTTCTCTCACGAGCTTGGTCACTGATTATTGGAGAAGCGGGAGAGCTTCGCGCGCAAATTACTGACCATCTCCCTGATCCACAAAACAGTTTTACGCGGGCGTATCACAAGAGAGTAAAAAAGATCACCGAAGATCTTGAAGGAATGCGTTTCAACACTGCCTTGAGTGCGTTAATGGAGTTAACCAACGAAGGGTATAAGGCTGAACAGCTACCTCGAACATTGATTGAGGGATTCGTACTCTTGCTTTCTCCTTTTGCGCCACATCTGGCAGAGGAGCTGTGGCAGCGCCTGGGGCATGAGAAAACGCTTGCCTACGAGTCGTGGCCAACATATGACCCCGCACTTGTGCAAGAGACGATGATGACGATTCCTGTTCAGGTGAACGGCAAGTTGCGTGCAACTATTGACGTTGCGGCTGAGGCGGATCAGGCGGCGATCCTTACCCTGGCCCGTGCGCATGAAAAAGTCCAATCCCACCTTGAAGGAAAGACCATTCGACGTGAAGTCGTAGTACCAGGGCGATTGGTGAATTTCGTGGTGGCGTAGGAAGAAGACTATGCCGTCCAAAGTCCAAAGTTTAGAGTCCAAAGCCCAACGTCTTCAACTACGAGGAGCTAGCGCTTATAGCCTAGATCTTCGATCCCTTTATTATCCTTTATCTTTTATCTTTGTATCCATGACTTTGTTTTTCGGCTGTGGCTATCATTTTTCCGGTGGAAGCCCGCTACCGCAAGGGATTCAGCGGATGAGCCTGGCGGAAATTGAGAACGAGACGCTCGAGGTTGGTGCGGAAAAAGAACTGCAATGGGCATTAGAGCGGGAGTTTCGCAAGCGGGGCGGGGTCGTTATTGCTGACGAAGGTGAGGGGATCCTCAACGTCACCATGCGGCAACTTGATCTTCGCCCGTTGTCGTTTGACCGTCGGGATCAGGTGCTAGAGTATGAACTCGTTCTTCTCATTGATGCCAGTTTGGTGAATCGTGAGACCGGGCAGATTCTCTGGCAGGCGAATAATATGCGGGTGACAAGTGACTACGATGCGATTCCCCAGGTGGTAGTGACGACATCCCCGCAATTTCTTGAAGGCAACCTCAATGCGGAAGATCTCGAAGGAATGACGGATATTCAGTTTTCTGAAACCCAACGCCATCTCGCAGTTGAGCGGCTCTTTGAGACCGTTGCGCGCGAGGTGTATTTCCGTTTGAGTGAGAATTTTTAGGGGGAGGGAGTGATAAGGGGTTAGTGAAAACCAACCCCCTCAAGGTTAAGAGTTTGAGGTCTCCGACGCTTGAGCTGCGCTTTTGCTCTGGTGAACCAGACGAGAAAGCCGAGCAATTCGACGAGCAGCAGTATTTGGGTGTAAGACCCTTTTCCGGCCCGCCTTGTGTATGGCACTCATGGCAACGCGTAGTTGTTCTTCGGCATTTGGATCCTTCCCGGCTGCCGCAGCGATAACTTTCTTGACTAAGGTTTTCACGCGGGACTTTGTCGATTGATTCTGAGACTGTCGTCGCAGACTTTGGCGGTGTCGCTTATCTTCTGACGATGCCACCGAACTTCTCCTTTCCGATATCCTCAAAGATCGTAAAACCCTAGCACGCAGATATGAGCCAATCAATGTCAGCCAAAACGAGCGGCGATAACGAGAATGTCAATATCGTTAAAGCTGCCGGGCAGATTGGTTTTTACACACTTCTAAGCCGTGTCACTGGTCTCGTCCGAGATGTCGCTATCGGTTCCGTGTTCGGAGCCGGCCTGCTGACCGATACTTTCTTTACGGCGTTTCGTATTCCTAATCTTCTTCGTCGGGTGGTGGGCGAGGGGGCATCGGCGGCAGCTTTCGTTCCCGTGGTTTCTGAGTATCGTCACCAGCAATCTCAGGCTGAAACGGTGACGATGCTTGGTGCAGTGTTAGGGGTCGGTCTGGTGATCTTATTAATGCTGACCGCGGCAGGGATGGTTTGGGCTGGGCCGCTGACCAAGGTGTTTGCCCCTGGGTTTGCCGAGGAAAAGTTAGCGTTGACGGTTATCCAACTACGCATCATGTTTCCTTACGTAGTCTTTATTGGTTTGTCGGCTATGGCTATGGGAGTCCTCCACGCCTTTCGCCACTTTGCGGCTTCGGCCTTTGCTCCGATCCTGCTGAATATCGCGACTATTCTCGCGACCTGCTTCGTATGGTGGTCGCCGACCATCGTCGAAAAGCCAATATTGGCCCTAGCCGGAGCAGTTGTCGTTGGTGGACTCGCTCAGTTGCTCTGGCAAGTTCCAGTGTTACATCGCTTAGGGGTATTGGTCCGACCTCGATGGACTCCGCGACACCCGGCGATCCGTCAGATTGGCTTTTTACTGCTGCCAGTATTGTTCAGTTCGGTGTTGTATCAGCTCGGCCTTCTCGTAAACAGTTTGTTTGCTTCCCTTCTCGCTGAAGGGAGCGTTTCTGTATTGTGGTATGCCAATCGCGTATTTGACTTTCCCCAAGGGATTTTTGTTGTGGCCTTGAGTTCTGCAGTGCTACCGAGTTTGACAGTGCAGGCACAGCGTGGGAACCTCAATAGTGTGAGTGAAAGTCTGGGGTTTGCCTTGCGCTTGGTAAACTTTGTTGTGCTGCCAGCTGCGATTGGGCTGATACTCCTTGCCCGTCCGATCTGTGGGGTGCTCTTTTTTCATGGTGCGTTTAGTGCGGCGCAAGTGGTAACTACAGCCACCACACTGCAATATATGGCGGTGGGTTTATGGCCAGTAGCCATAGGACGGCTGTTGGCCTCATGTTTGTACGCGCTTCACGATACGCGGTCTCCACTCTTCACCGGAGCGGTCGCATTTGTGGCCAATGTCCTATTTAGTGTAATGTTGATGGGCAAAGTCACGGTACATGCGGATACGCACCTTCTGGCACGCTCTGTCGGAAGTCTCAGCGAGACGGTGGCGACTTGGCATCTCGGCGCGGCTGGATTAGCCTTGGCCTCGTCACTGTCGGCTACGGTCAATACCGTACTGCTGAGCGGGATTCTCTATCGTCGTCTGGGCAGATTCTCGTGGCGGTCCTGGTTTCGCTCATTGAGGTGGAGTGTAATGGCTTCACTGTGCATGGTCTGGCCAGTGTGGTTACTTGCGCAACAAATGGCGTGGGTCGATCATAATGAACCTTTTCTCCTCCAAGTGTCGGTGCTCTTTGTAGCGATTGTCGTTGGAATCGGAGTTTTTGTGATCATCGCCTGGAAAGGAGCAAAGGCGGAATTCCGCGCGCTTCTCGACATGCTACCCGAGCGTGTGTTTCGCCTCTTGCCACAGTTCCTCAAGACGAGCAGATGAGGTGTGATGGATATCTTCGCCCAACTGTTCGAGTCGCATTTCGATATAACGAAAGCGGGCGCTAAAGCGTTTCCCGGCTTTGCGAAGGGCGCTTTCCGCATCGAGGTTCATATGACGAGCGACACTGGTGAGGGCGAAGAGCAAATCCCCGAGTTCGTGCTCCTGCTGATCGCCATCGCTGCTTGAGAGCGTTGCCGCCAATTCGTGCGTCTCTTCTTCGACTTTTTTGAATACGTCTTCTGCACAAGTCCAATCGAACCCAACACGCGAGGCCTTTTCGCCTAAGCGTTGCGCTTGAATAAGAGCCGGGGCGCTGGCTGGAACTCCGGCGAGGATCGACCGGTCCGCTTTTCCAGCCTTTTCCTGCGCTTTGATTTTGACCCAGTTCTGCACGACTTCGTCGGCATCCTTGACTTGGACATCGCTAAAGACGTGCGGATGCCGGCGTTCCAATTTATCGGCAATGGCCTGAGCGACATCTTCTATGGTGAAAAGGCCAGCTTCGCTCATGAGCTGAGCATGGAAGACAATTTGTAACAATAAGTCCCCCAACTCTTCTTTGAAGGCAGGGAAGTCCTGAGCCTCAAGCGCGTCGAGCACTTCGTAGGTTTCTTCGACAAGATACGGTTTTAGACTGTCCGGGGTTTGTTCGCGGTCCCACGGACACCCGTTGGGACTGCGCAACGTCGTCATGATTTCGACCAGCCGGGCAAATTGCGGGTATGTGGTAGTCATGGCGTTGGGATAAAAGAAAGTCTCTAGCGAGGCAAGTACATGAAGCCTGTCGAGCGCGATTTCCTTGTCATTGAGGCAAATCACTCTCTTCATCGAGACGCGGCCATTACCCTGACCGGTTGGCCATCGAGAAACGCACGAATATCCTCGACGATGTGACGAAAAAAGATTTCGTAAGTCTCGGTGGTAACATAGCCAATGTGTGGCGTGATGACGGTATTCTCCAACTGACGAAATGGGTGGTCGAGCGACAGCGGCTCGTGATCGAAAACGTCTAAGCCCGCCCCGGCAATGGTTTTCTTTTGTAGCGCGGTGATCAACGCAGACTCATCAACAATCGGTCCGCGCGAGGTGTTAATCAAATACGCCGTGGGTTTCATCCGAGCGAGATCATTCGCTCCGAGGAGACCGCGCGTGCGATCACTGAGAACCAGGTGAATGGTTACTATGTCAGAGCGTGACAATACCTCCTCTTTGGTGACTAATTCTACACCGACCTGAGCTGCGCGCTCGGCTGTCAAATTCTGACTCCAGGCTAGCACGGTCATCTGAAAAGCCTTGCCGATAGTTGCGACTTGTGAGCCGAGATTGCCTAAACCGATCACGCCGAGTGTTTTGCCATTAACACCAAGGCCCATACTGACTTGCCACAGACCCTCTCGCACGGCTTTATCCTCGCGCGGAATATGACGGAGGAGAGCGAGAATCAGGCCCCAGGTGAGTTCAGCGGTGGGATAGATAACGCCACCGCTCCCACAGACGGTGACCCCCAAATCGTTGGCTGCGGCGACATCGATAGCCGCATTGCGCATGCCGGTGGTGACTAAGAGTTTAAGTTTGGGTAGGCGCTGCAGCAGGCTACGTTGAAACGGCGTCCGCTCGCGCATCGCGACCACGATCTCATATTCTTTGAGCCGTTCGACAATGGCATCTTCTACGACCAAGTGATCGCGAAAAACTTGGATCTCTGTATCTGTACTAATGCTGCTCCAATCTGTCATGTGCAAAGCAACATCTTGGTAATCATCAAGAACCGCCACCCTCTTTTTGGCCATGTTTCTCCCTCCTTTTGCGGCGTGAGCTTACCACCTTTGGAGGGAAAGAAAACCAAGAGCGTCAACAAAAATAGCGACTTGCAGGTCCAGAAAATCGGATCGGAAAAAAGATCAGCCTCGGCGCTGTCGAAACTACGCATTACTACGTCGAATTATCGTGGGCATGTGACGTTCATAGTCACGCAAAAAATACACTTACCACCGCAAGGAGCCGAGACCTTCTTCTTGTGAGGGCTGGAGTATTTTCCAAGGAGGCGAGAAACGCTCGCCTCCTCACACGATCTACGCTGCCTGCGACACTTTTTGTTTTAACAGTTTGGAAACAATTTGGTCGGCTACTTGGTCAACCAGAGCCCGGACTTCGTCAGGCGTTTTCGGCTGAATGGGATGCGGAACAAAAATAGGTTCGTATTGAGGCATGCCTAGCGCTGAACATTGCGCATGAGCGGCACCGATGAATTCTGTAGTAGCAACGTTAGCAGTCGGAATACCGTTTTCTTCGAGTGTGACAACATCGTGCGAACTGCACGAGATGCAGCCCCCTCAATCGCTGAGGGCTTCAATCACTGCATCGCACTTCTCGCGTAATTCGGCCTGAATCTGTTCGGAGGCTAACCGTCCTGGCGAGAGTTTTCTCCGTCGCACTACATCTTTAACGCCGTACTGAGTGCGAAGTACTTCCTCTAAACGGTCAAGGAAGTACACGCCTTTAGATTTGTTAATGTCGAGCAACCCAATCGTCTTTCCTGCTAACGTGTCGAGTCGCGGCGCAAACGCTTTGTGGCCGCGGTCAACCGCATCAGTAGGGTCTAGCAGAATATCACTCATAGCACCCTCCTTTTGTTTAATGATGAATTTCCTTAGTGGTCACCCGACTGCCGGCATCTCCGCGAGCAAGCCCTGGCACAGCAGCGGAAAACCGACCGGCGGTTCCGCCCGCGACAATAATGAGAATACTATCCAATGTCGGGAACTTGGGAAAAAGCGTGTCGTCGGTTGGTGGTTCTTTCGACGCATTTTTTACTGGCAGCATACTCACGCCTGCGCCTTCGCCGCCGTTGACACCGGGTTTCAATTCCCGAAACGGTTTGCGAATCTTCTCAAAGAGGAACTGTCGCAGATCATTCTTCGACCAGCCATCTTGGGCAAAGGTTTTGGCGTGTTCTGGGCAGACAATCAGGACAGTATCTGAGAATAAGGGAAAATTCTTATGATTCCACAGCGAGGCCATTGTCCAGCCGAGAGAAAGGGCGAGTTGTTCAGCCGAACGGCTGGCGTGGTCGTTGATTTGTAGCGGTGAATGTCCACCGAACATTGTGACAGTACTCTGGTCGGGACGGAACCCCTTCTCGACGTGAAGTGGTTCCCACGGACTCTCTTCTTCATTCTCTCCCACACAAAAAGTGTATTGGGCAGGATGACCCATGGTTGCTTTGGTAATTTCGTGTGGTTTGGCCCCCCCAATGTTCATGATGACGAGGCGCACGGTTCGGCCAATCGTAGCATTGGCACGAAAGCCGTGGCCTAACGCGTTGTGTCCACAGTTGATACCAATCTCTTGGCGAATCGGACCGTTGATAATCGTAAACGGTGTTGCCGAGAACGTTGTCACGTTAAGTGCATGCGCGTTGAATTTCTCATCAGCCAGTGCTTCTATGGCAGCAATAACAGTAGCGAAATACGAAGGATGACACCCGGCCATAACGGCGTTGATCGCAACTTTTTCGATTGTCGCCCGGCCATAATTTGGACCAACCGTACCGAGGACCTCGTGTGGGTCGCGGTCGACCTCGGCCAACATACGTTTCACCCGCTCTTCGGTCGGGGGAACGACCGGCAAACCGTCAGTGACACCACGGGCATACAGCAACTCAACCGGATCGGTCTCTTCGGCCTGAATACTTTGAGAATGTAAAGGAATTGGTTCCGCCATGGGTGCCCTCCTTGTTGCGACGCCCGCATGGTTGCACTCTTAGCGCTCTTTTGTCAACTTATATGCTCTCGTTAGCCAAGAACAGTTGATGTCGTCCGAAAATGCAATTTTGCAACCTGTCCGAGTGCGTCGGCCCCATGCTTCTGCACGAAGCGCTTTGCTGCCTGAATAACCACATCACTGGCTCCTTTTGGCAACGCAACTCCTGCTCGGGCACTCAGCTCTTGCAAACGACGTAAAAATTCTGCGCGGGCGACAATAGAGGCCGCAGCGACCGCAAGTTCTTCTTCTGCTCGCGGTTTCTGAATAAGCTGAATTGTCCTCCCCTTGGCTAGTAAAGCGTTGTTGAGAAAGCGCTCGTCGCCAAACTGATCGGCGACAACGCGGTCGCAGTCAACCTTGTCGAGTAGGTTTTCTATTGCCCGCGCGTGACCCCACGCCAGCATACGGTTGAGGTTTTTCATCGACGTATGCATGGCGTTGTAGCGTTCTGGGCCAATGACCACGACCGTATACGGACAGAGGGTGCGAATCTGGCCAGCGAGAGCAATCGCTTTGCTGTCTGAAAGAGTCTTGCTATCGCGTACACCAGCAGCCTTGAGTTGGCCCTTGTGTTCAGGGGCGACGTAGACTCCGGCAATCACTAGTGGACCAAAGTAATCACCTTTCCCCGACTCATCAACACCGATCTGGCCGTTGCTGATCTTCATGATAATGCGGGAGCGTAGAGTGCCGCTGTGGCAGAACGGGATTCGTTGTGGATGATCACTGATCGTCCACGAATCTCAATCCGACTCTCAGCAAAAAGTTGAATGACATGCGGATAAATCCGATGTTCCTGGGCAAGAATACGCGCACCCAAGCTTTCCTCGGTATCATCGGGATATACGGGGACGGCAGCCTGCATGATAATTGGCCCGTGATCCATCTCTTCATCAACAAAATGCACTGTGGCACCAGCGAGCCGTACTCCATGTTGTATGGCTTGGCGTTGTGCATGGGTGCCAGGAAATGCTGGAAGTAAGGCCGGGTGAATGTTGATAATTCGTTGTGGAAACGCCTGAATGAAGAGGGGAGAGAAGAGGCGCATAAAACCAGCGAGGACGACGAGTTCTACGTCAGAAGCTTGCAGTGTTTTGATGACTTCTGTGTCAAACGCCTCGCGTGAAGGAAATGTTTTATGGTCAATGATGCTGGTTGGAAGGTTATGGTTGCGCGCTCGAGTTAAGCCGTAGGCATCCGGACGATTACTGACAACCATCTGGATATGAGCATCTAGCTTATCGCGCTCAATGGCATCAATGATCGCTTGTAAATTGGTGCCAGTGCCAGAGATAAGAACGCCTATGCGTAGGGGAGAGGGCATAGATATAAAGCGTAAAACGGAAAACGAAAAAGGGAAAGGCCAGGGCCGTGTTATCCTTGAGCACCGTGCGTAGTCTGGTGCATCCTGGGCTGGGTGCTATGAGAAAGATCCCCGCGAAAGTCATCCAGCATGAGTAAGAACAGTGTTATCCCACGGCGCGTGCAAGAGTAAACACATCGACAACCTGACTCCCAGCAGAGAGCAGCGTTTTGGTACATTCCGTGACCGTTGCGCCAGAGGTATACACATCGTCGACTAGCAGCACGCGCTTACCCTCAATATAGCGTGGAGTGGCAATAGCGAACGCATCATGCACATTGCCTTGTCGTTCTTTTGCTTTTAACTGGGTTTGGGGGAGGGTTGAGCGAGTGCGAATGAGAGAAAACGGATCGACAGGAATGTTATACCCTTGTCCGATTGCATGAGCGAGGAGGAGCGACTGGTTGAACCCTCGCCAACGTAACCGGCTCAGGTGGAGGGGGACTGGAACAATGAGATCGTAAGGTTCACCCCTTAGAGGGAAGTACTGGGCAGCAAGCCGTGCCAATGATTGCCCGACACTGAGATTGCGTTGATACTTGAACTGTTGGACTGCTGAACTAATTGGTTGTGGAACGGTCTTGTCACCGTTATTGTGATAATAAACCCATGCCCGTGCGCGACGAAAGGGGGGAAGCTCGGCGAGGCAATCCCCACAGAGATGATCAGGGCCAAGGGGTGTCGTGAAGGGTATCCCGCAACATATACACAACGGAGATTTGATTGGCTGGATACTCCTTTGACAGGTTTGACAAAAGCTCTCATGAGGGTCGATAAAGGACCGACAACCGAGACAGCGTTGTGGGTACAAAAACAATAGGAAAGCGGTACCGAGCTTTCGTAAGGGTGACATCTAGCAGGGATTCTCCTTATATACCCGCAATGTGCAGAAGTCTTGCGGTTTAAGCAACGTCTCTCAGTTTCCGATAAACCGCAGTATGAAACCTTTTTTTCAAGGACTTGTTTTCGGCATTCTCGTCATGTATGGGTACCTTAACTATGGCGCGGATATTCTTGGGCCGTTCCGCAGTTGGTTCGGGGGGGCAAGCGAAAATTTTAAACACGACCGGATGCGTAAAGAAGTTGACGATATGCTCCATGGATTCTTGTTTCAACACAGCCCGGAAAAACGAGAGAATGAGAAAATCGCTACGTAGCTGAGACAGGCGTACGTCGTCTTTGTACAATGGTTGATGCTGAAATAGAAACTGTATGAAGAACAGATAAGGTGCGTTTTCACGGCGTCGGCGGGGGATGGTTTATACATACCATCCCCCGCCGTGTTTCTGTCTACCAAAGAGCGGGGTGATTTTATTAAGCACAGAAGGATTATTTTATGGAGTTGCCGATTGTTAAGAAACTAAGGCGAGAGGTGGAGGAATTGCGGTATGAATTAACCGTGCGTATTCCTAAAGACTTACAGGAAGCCGCAGCGCAAGGCGATTTAAGCGAGAATGCCGAGTATGAATCTGCTCGGGCCCGACAGGATTTTGTTCGGGCCCGTGTCGCGCAATTGGAAGAGCGACTCCGAGAATTAGTACTGTATGATTTTTCGAGTATCCCTAGAGATCGGGTGGCGTATGGAAGCCGAGTAAAACTTGAGGACACGAATAATGGGCAGATCACCGAATATCAAATCGTCTTCCCAGAGGAGGTAGACCCGACGGCTGGCCATGTTTCTTTGAGTTCGCCTATTGGCCAAGCGTTATTACGCAAAGAGGTGGGGGATGAGGTGGAAATTGTTACACCTCAAGGCAAGCGCAATTATGAATTAATCGATTTACAGACCCTTCATGACCTGACGAAGACAAAGGACGATCACTAGACTTTACCGCGAGATGCCACTTGCGTATTCTAGTGTAATTGTTTAATATCTTTGGGGAAGTAAGAAGAGTGGGCAGTTCGCCCACTTTTTTTTTCTAGAATGCGAGCTGAGGATCAAGAGATCGTTCAAAAAGTTGAGACCCTTGCCTCTCCACTGGCCGAGGAAGAAGGCATGGAAATTTGGGGAGTTGACTTCCGGCCGGAAGCTGGTCGTTGGGTGCTGCGGGTGTTGCTTGACCGTGAAGGAGGAGTGACCCTTGACGAGTTGACACGCGTTCATCGTCAACTTGGTGATCTTCTCGATGTGCATGACGTTATTCCTAGGCGGTATACATTAGAAGTGTCTTCCCCTGGAGTCTCGCGTACACTGTTGCATCCGAGTCATTATCGGCGCTATGAAGGGAAGCGGGTACGAGTCCAAACCTATCAGGAGCAGCAGGGAAGGCGAGTCTTTCTTGGTGTCTTGAGTGAGGTTCACGATGTGGGAATTAAGGTAAAAGACGATACGGTTGGAGAAGTTAACCTGTCCTGGGAGGCTATTCGTAAGACGATAACAGAACACGAATTTCCACTACCACGACGACCAAAGAAAACACGACGTTCACGCTGAGTCGAGGAGAAAGCGTATGCAACAAGACCTCAATCGAGTGATCGAACAGGTAAGTAAAGAGAAAGGAATGGACCGCGCGGTCATTATTGAGGCTCTCGAGAGCGCAATGCTCTCGGCAGCGCGACGCACCTTTGGGCAAAAACAAATCGAGGCGAAGTTCAATCCCGAGCTTGGCGAGATCGAACTCTTTGAAATTAAGACGGTAGTAGAAACCGTCGTGGAGCCTGAAACTGAGGTTTCCCTTGCGACCGCCCGGAAAACGTTAGACCCAGAGGCGCAACTCGGAGATGAATTGTTGAGCAAGCTTCCTGCTGCCTCGTTCGGACGTATCGCCGCGCAAGTTGCTAAACAGAGTGTGATTCAGAAAGTCCGTGAAGCGGAGCGTGAACAAATTTACAATGAGTTTAAAAATCGTAAGGGAGAGATTTATTCGGGGATTGTCCAGCGAATCGAGAAGAAAAATATTATTGTGAACCTGGGCAGGACAGATGCTGTCCTGCCGGAAAAAGAACAAATCCCTTGGGAGAGATATCGGCAAGGGGATCGCATTCGCGCTTATGTCCTTGATGTTGATATGTCGAGCAAGGGGCCACAAATTGTGCTCTCACGGACACACCCGGGGTTTCTTGTCAAATTATTTGAGCAAGAAGCTCCAGAGGTGTACGAAGGGATTGTTGAAATTAGAAATGCTGCTCGTGAGCCAGGGAATCGCGCTAAAATCGCTGTCCACTCAAGTGATCCTGATGTTGATCCTGTAGGGGCCTGTGTAGGAATGAAAGGAACACGGGTGCAGGCCGTTGTACAAGAATTACGCGGAGAGCGGGTTGACATTGTCCCGTGGACGCCGGATCCCGCGGAATTTGTGTGTCGCGCGTTACTTCCTGCAAAGGTATCTAAGATTATCCAGGATGATGAAGAGCATACAATGGAAGTGATTGTTCCTGATGATCAATTGTCGCTGGCTATCGGGAAAAAAGGGCAGAACGTTAAACTGGCGGCGAAACTGACTGGCTGGCAGCTACAGGTGCGGTCAGAGTCTGAAGTAGAAATGGAACGCTCTCATGCCTTAGCTTCCCTCACCGCAGTTCCCGGTATGGGGGATATGGTAGCAGAGCTTCTGTACCAACAAGGGTTTAAGTCAGCCGAGGAGGTTGCTGCTGCCGATCTCGAGACGTTGCTTGATATTGAAGGGATTAGTGAAGAGAAGGCGGCTTCGATACTCGAGGCTGCGCGAGAGTGGGTTTCGACAAAAACGGCTGCAGTGGTAGCAGGGGCCGAGGGACAAACAGAGATAGAGACAGTGGAGGAGGCGCAGGACGACTCGTGAGATGCGCAGTGCCAAGACGTTTATGTATCGGATGTGGTAGCCGAGACGAGAAATCCTCTCTTATCCGCTTCACCGTTGACTCAACAGGTACCTTTGTGATCGGGGAAGGCGTGGGCCGTGGTGGTTATTTACATAGACGGCAAGAATGTTTGCAAGCGTTTGCAACTGGGCGCGCAGGAATGGTTCGTTCTTTAGGAGTTGTCTTATCGCGCGAAATGCGTAGACACTGCGCGGCATTGATTGAACAGCACGCGATGCAGTAGGCAGAGAAGTAATGAGGTGTTATGCCACGAAAACGTATCCATGAGCTGGCCAAAGAATGGGGGATGGACACTCGGTATCTACTCGGGAGGCTTGAAGAACTGGGTATCCAAGGGAAAAAAGCGCAGAGTACTCTTACCGACGATGAAGTTGCGCTTGTTCGACCGGGGCCAGTTGAACCAGATACTTCTACGCTTGTCTTGGGAGAAGAAAAAATTGTTGCTGAACGGGTAGTGACTGCCGTCGATCAACAGAGTGAACATGTTGTGACAGCACGAGAAGAGATCCGTGAAAGCCGTATTCGTCCAGATGTGATCCGCCGACGAACGAAACGTGTGGAAGTGCTACATGAGGAAGAAACGACTGTCCTGCCGCCTTCTCCTGAGCCTCTTTTGCCTGCTGTAGAGGAACCGTTTTCTGTACCACCGCCACCCCCACTTGCTTTTGATCTGCCGGTTGTTGAGCCTCCTCCCGCAATCCCAACCGCACCTTTGCCTGAACCACCACCTGTCGCTGTTCCTTCCTCACAGGAACCGGATGAACAATTCCAAAAAGGAACAAATGAGGAGCCACCTCAAGAGGAACCGAAAACTACCCCTCCCGTTACTGTGGAAGTGGAGTTGCCCGCAAGTGCCAAGGAAAGTGAACCGCCAAGCGCTGCCCCCGTGGTCCCAGTTGAACCGCTCCCAACTGCACCTCAAGAGCCTAGTGCGGCTGAAGAAAAACCTATGATGACTGTTCCAGAACCCTTAGAGGCGAAACCTGTGCGTCCGCAGCCTTCGATGGCTGCAATTCCATCTCGCCCCGTTCAGCCCTCAAAAGAGGGGAGACCCGCTCCCGCTGCACCTACGGCCCTTATGGATGATTCCCCGCGCCCGGCGCGTATTCTTGGTCGCATCGACTTAGGGAAACTTGCGGCCGAATCTCGTCCGAAAGTAGAGACACGCCCGGCTCGGACACCTGCTGCGTCCCCAACACGCCCGGCAGCGACGACACCTAGTGCCCCTGCCATACGAGAACCTTCGCGAGAGGTGCCGAGTGTGCCTGCCGGGGAATCGCCAGGTGGCGGTGCTCGGCGGCCGAAGAAACGTAAGGTTGTTCGCAGTGCGGAACAGATGGAGACGCCGGACCGCGAGGTGCGACTCACGCGTGGAAGCAAAAAACGTAAAGTACTACCGGGGAAAGATCAACGACAAACAGAGATTACCGTACCAAAAGCGAGTAAACGAGTTATTCGCATTTCGGAAGTAGTGACGGTTGGGGACCTCGCGCGTAATATGGGCGTGAAGGTTGGTGAGGTGATCAAAAAGCTTATTGGCTTAGGAACCATGGCCACTATCAATCAGACGCTTGATCTTGATACTGCGTCGTTAGTAGCCAGTGAGTTTGATTATACGGTAGAAAATGTAGCTTTTGATGTTGATTCTGTATTAGAAGTCGGCCATGAAGACCATGCTGATGAAGAACAGTTGGAACCCCGTCCGCCAGTTGTGACTATTATGGGGCATGTCGACCACGGGAAGACCTCACTGCTTGATGCGATCCGGCAAACAAATGTGACCGAACAAGAACACGGTGGAATCACGCAACACATTGGTGCCTATCAAGTGCAGGTAGACGGACGGAGTGTGACGTTTCTCGATACCCCTGGCCATGAGGCATTCACCGCGATGCGTGCCCGGGGGGCTGAAGTTACGGATGTCGTCATTTTGGTCGTTGCTGCTGATGATGGAGTGATGCCGCAAACGATTGAGGCTATTAATCACGCGCGTGCGGCAAAGGTGCCAATCATCGTCGCGATTAATAAAATCGATAAACCTGCGGCTGACCTTGACCGCGTGAAGCGTGAGCTTATGACTCAAGGCATTGTCTCTGAAGAGTATGGTGGAGACATTATCTTTGCTCCGGTTTCAGCTAGGACGGGAGAGGGGATTCCTCATTTGCTGGAGATGATCCTGTTGCAAGCCGACATTATGGAACTGAAAGCACATCCTAATAAACTTGCGCGGGGCATTATTGTAGAAGCGAAGCTTGACCGTGGGCGCGGGCCAGTAGCGACCGTGCTTGTCCAAGAGGGGATACTGAAAACCGGTGATCCGTTTGTCTGCGGTGCTGAATACGGGAAGATCCGGGCTATGATTGATAGTCGGGGAACAAAAATTGAAAAGGCTTCGCCATCAACCCCGGTAGAAATTCTTGGTCTTACGGGGGTCCCTGATGCTGGTGACCGTTTTACGGCGTTGTCTGATGAATCCTCTGCGCGGCAAGTCGCGGAGCATCGTCGCGCGAAGAGGAGAGAGACGGAACTCAGCAGAAGCAATACCCGAAGCACATTAGAAGATTTCTACCAGCAGGTCCAAGCTGGGGAAGTCAAGGAACTCCGCGCCATTGTAAAAGCTGATGTCCAAGGCTCTGCCGAAGCAGTTACCGATGCGCTTACTAGGTTGTCAACGAAAGAGGTGAAATTGACGCTTCTTCACTCCTCTGTGGGCGGAATCTCGGAATCGGATGTGCTCCTTGCCTCGGCATCTAAGGGAATCATCATTGGTTTTAATGTTCGCCCTGAAAGTAAGGCACTACAACTGGCTGAGCGTGAAGGCGTAGAAGTCCGATTATACAACATCATCTACGAAGTTATTGAAGATGTGCGTGCCGCTCTGGAAGGCATGCTTGCGCCGACGTATCGCGAAAAACCACTTGGAAAAGCCGAAGTCCGACAGATTTTCCCAGTCTCCCGTTTAGGCTTGGCTGCTGGGTGTGCGGTAACGGAAGGCCGACTGACTCGCGGGGCGCAAGTGCGACTCATTCGTAACCGTCAAGTTGTTTACGATGGTCGGATTGATAGTCTTCGTCGTTTTAAGGATGATGTTCGTGAGGTCGTCTCTGGGATGGAGTGTGGGGTCCTCTTGCAAAACTTCCAAGACCCACAAGTTGGAGACTTCCTTGAAGCCTACGAATTGGAACAGGTGTTGCGTCGTTTAGAAACGCGACCTCAACATGAAGTGGAGCGACGGGTGTAGGATCGACGTTGCACAGAAAACTTATGGTTGTTGGGGTACTACGGTTGACTCTTTATCTGAATGAGAGTCATTCGCTCAAAGAGAAACGGGCGAAGTTGCGAAGGATCAAAGATCGAGTACGTAATGAATTTAACGTATCGATTGCCGAATGTGGCGATCAAAACCTTTGGCAAAAAGCGCAAATTGGCATCTGTCAAGTAGGGACTGACGAGGCGTATATCGATGGAGCGTTACGTGCAGCTATCCGCTTCATCGACGACCTTCACCTCGTTGAACTTGGCGGAGAAGAGTTCGAGTTTCTTCACTACTGAGAGACGATTGTACCGATTGTGTAGTAGCTGTTACTCTGTCGGTTAGCTTAGGTTGCGTGTGCCGCACGGACCGAAACAGGCTGAGAATTGTGTACTAATAGTGACAATCGTGTTGGTCGTCTGCAGTTTTTAGTCGAAAGATTGTATGCCGTCACGCCGCCCCCAACGAGTTAGTGGTTTGCTCATTGAGGCCATTGCTGAGATCCTTTTACGTGAGGTGAAAGATCCACGCGTTAGTGGGGTGACACTGACAGGGGTGTCGTTAAGTCCAGACCTGAAGCTCGCCAAGATTTTTTTCTCGACTTTACGACCGGAAGAACGTGTCGCCGCGCAGGCAGGGCTGCAAAGTGCTGGAGGCTATATTAAACGACAGGTGGCAGCACGATTGCGCTTACGATTTACCCCAGAGTTGCGCTTTTTGTATGACGAGACGTTGGAGAAGGCGAATCGCTTGGAAAACCTGCTGAGAGAAGCAGTTGAAGAGAAAGAATCGTAGTGCCCTTGGTTAACGGGATCTTGCTTGTTGATAAGCCGGAGGGGATGACTTCCGCTGGCGTTGTCCGGGTAGTGAAGAAAAAACTGAACCAGGGGAAAGTTGGGCATTTGGGAACGCTTGACCCATTTGCAAGTGGGCTCTTACCACTCTGTATGGGGGAGGGAACAAAAATCGCCCAGTTTCTTACCTCGGAACGGAAGGCGTACACCGGGACGATCCGCTTAGGAATTGAGACTGAAACCTTCGATAGTACTGGTGCGATTACCCGAACGGAACCGGTTCCTTTAATCGAGTCGGCAACACTTCGGGTACTTGAACAGCAGTTTTTAGGAGAATACTGGCAAACCCCACCGATGTATTCCGCTATCAAACGTCAAGGGGTGCCGTTGTATAAGTTTGCTCGGCGCGGCATGGAGGTTGAGCGCGAGCCAAGACTGTCGATTATTGACCACTTGGCTCTGACAGACCAAGGAGATGGGACGCTTCACTTCTCTTTAGTCTGCTCGAAAGGCACTTACGTCCGTTCCTTAGCCGTTGATATTGGTGCTGTTCTCGGATGCGGTGCCCATGTGGCTACGCTACGACGTACTGCCTTTGGGCCTTTTGTCATAGCAGAGGCAGTTGACTTATCTGTTGCTACTGACGGCGTGAGAATAGAAGAGCTTCCTGTCTTGTCGATGAGACAGGCGCTGCAACAATATCGTTCCGTGCCATTAAGCGAACGGGAAGTTGCACTATTACGTCAGGGAAGACAGGAGCCTTTACAGGAACTCCCGACGACGGACAGGTTGGACGAAGTGATTCAGCTAGTCGATGCGAAAGATGAGCTCGTTGCGATGGTACAACGATGCCAACGCGGTTGGCAATTATTGCGTGTGTTCTCAACTTTACACTGAAGAGACCGCGTGTTAAGAGGAAAGATAGTAAAAAATAAGGAGAAAAAATGAGTATTAAGGAGGCGGGGAGAAAAAAAGCAGTGGTAATGCAATTTCGTCGCGGCGATGCAGATACAGGATCTCCAGAGGTTCAGGTTGCACTCCTTACCAAGCGAATCGAACGTCTAACGGAACATTTCAAAACGCATGCGAAAGACCACCTTTCTCGTCGTGGTCTTCTCAAAATGGTGGGGCAACGTCGTCGTCTTCTCGACTATCTACGCGGTCGTGACCATGAGCGTTATCGCGCGTTGATTGAGCAATTGGGCCTCCGCCGTTAAGAACGATTTATCTTTTCGTTCCTCCTGTTATTCCTTGCTAAACGTTATGTCTAACGCAAGGGAGTAGTGTGTATATATGTATAAAAAGATTGAAATGGAATTCTATGGACGACCCCTCACTCTTGAGACTGGTCGTTTAGCAAAACAGGCCAGCGGTGCAGCGGTTGTTTCTTACGGAGATACGGTTGTCTTGGTCACGGTTGTCGCTGCTGCTTCTGCCCGTGAGGGACAGGATTTTTTCCCTCTAACCGTTGACTATCAAGAGCGAACGTTTGCCGCAGGAAAAATTCCTGGAGGGTTCTTTAAGCGAGAAGGCCGTCCGTCAGAACGTGAAATTCTTACCTCGCGCTTAGTTGACCGAGCACTGCGTCCGCTTTTCCCTGACGAATTTTTCTACGAAACCCAGGTTGTCGCTTCGGTGCTTTCCGTTGATCGTGAAAACGATGCAGATACAGTGGCAATGATCGGTGCTTCAGCGGCTTTGCAAGTATCGGATATTCCATTTCGTGGACCGATTGCTGGGGTGCGTATTGGACGCCTCCGTGGGGTCCTCACGGTCAATCCGCTGCAAAGCCAGCTTGAGAAGAGCGATATTAATCTCTTCGTTGCTGCCGGGCGCGATGCCATCATCATGGTTGAAGGTGGCGCAAAAGTTGTTCCTGAAGAGGATATGTTGGAAGCTTTATTCCTGGCGCAGGATGCGATCAAACCTATCCTTGATGCGCAAGACGAAATTGCGCGAATCACAGGGAAGACAAAACGTACGTTTGTTGCCGTTCCTCCAGATGAAACACTGAGCAACCGTGTTCGTGAGCTCGAAGCCGGGAAGTTACGGGCGGCATTGCTTACGACAGGAAAGATGGAACGGCGTGAAAGTGTGGCCGCGGTCAAGAATGAAATTAAGGCCGCTCTTGCAGAAGAATATGCGGAGCGCGAGAAGGAAATCGAGACTGCTCTTGAAGCACGTGAGAGTGAAACCCTACGGATGCTTGTTGTCAATGAGAGCCATAGGGTAGACGGTCGTGGTTTGACTGACATTCGTCCGATCACCTGCGAGGTTGGGGTTCTCCCTCGGACACACGGCTCAGCACTCTTTACACGGGGAGAAACTCAGGCCCTTGTCGTTGCCACGCTCGGAACTTCTTCTGATGAGCAGCGGGTCGACGCGCTCGTCGGTGAGCAGTTCAAAAAGTTTATGCTGCATTATAATTTTCCTCCCTTCAGTGTTGGTGAGGCGCGACCACTACGGGGACCCGGACGACGAGAGATCGGCCACGGGGCGTTAGCTGAACGTGCCGTCCAAGCTGTGGTACCAGAAGGCAACACGTTTCCGTATACGATTCGTGTCGTTTCTGAGATCCTAGAATCAAATGGCTCGTCTTCTATGGCGACCGTGTGTGGTGCAACGCTGTCATTGATGGACGCTGGAGTACCACTTAAGGCACCCGTTGCTGGTATTGCGATGGGGCTGATCAAAGAAGGAGAGATGGTTCGTATCCTCAGCGATATTCTTGGAGATGAAGATCATCTTGGAGATATGGATTTCAAGGTTGCTGGGACTGCACAAGGAGTGACTGCTCTGCAAATGGACATCAAAATTGCTGGGGTGACGCGGGAAATTATGCAGCAGGCGCTGTATCAAGCCCGAGACGGGCGACTGTTCATCCTCGAACAGATGGCGAAGATTCTTCCTGCGCCGCGGCCGGAAGTGCCAGAGTATGCTCCACGAATTACCACGTTGCGAGTCAAACCGGAAAAGATCCGTGAACTCATTGGCCCTGGGGGCAAGATGATTCGCTCAATTATTGAAGAAACCGGAGTGAAGATCGACGTCGAGGATGATGGGACGGTATACGTTGCTTCGGCTGACGGTGATTCCATGAATAAAGCAGTGGCGAAAATTAATCGAGTCACTGCTGAAGCCGAGGTGGGGAAGATTTACAAAGGGATTGTCCGGAAGGTGGTCGACTTCGGTGCGTTCGTAGAGATTCTTCCTGGCACTGATGGGTTAGTCCACATTTCTCAACTTGGGCAGGGGAGGGTGCGTCGTACCTCTGACGTTGTTCAAGAGGGCGATGAACTCATGGTAAAAGTCTTGGAAATTGACCGACAGGGAAAGATTCGCCTGAGTGCGCGTGACGCAATGCAGAACGACGACGAAGTGAGTGAGACACGATAAATGGTCCAGCGTACGACTCTGGAGAATGGGGTACGCTTACTGTCTGAGCACGTCCCTAGTAGCCCTTCGGTTACTGTAGGGATCTGGGTTGAGAATGGGTCGCGGGATGAAAGACTCCAAGAGAATGGTATTGCCCATTTTCTTGAGCACTTGCTTTTCAAGGGAACCCAACGACGGACTGCGGCTGACATTGCCGAAGAGATTGATGCAGTCGGCGGGGTGCTCGATGCGTTCACTGCGAAAGAATATACCTGTTACTACGCAAAAGTCTTAATCGAACATTTGCCGCTGGCGCTTGACCTTCTTCTGGATTTATTTCTCCACTCGCAATTTGCTGAAGAGGAGATCGAGCGTGAACGGTCGGTTATCTGTCAGGAAATTGCACAAGTTGAAGATACTCCAGATGAGCTCATCCATGATTTGTTTGATCTGGATTTCTGGCATGGACACCCTTTAGGATTGCCGATATCGGGAACGGTTGCTGCGGTATCACATTTTCAGCGTAGCGACTTTCTAAGCTATTTTGACCAGCGATATCGCCCTGATCGGATTTTTGTTGCTATGGCTGGAGGCGCGAGGCATGAAGAGCTTGTGGCTCTTGCTGAGCCGTCTCTTGCGAATCTGTCAGGAAAAGCTCAGGTATCGTTTGTGCCAGCGCCGCGTGCACATGCCGGTGTCTTTCTTCATCATCGAGATTTAGAGCAAACGCATCTGTGCCTTGGTCTCCCTTGTGTGTCGATACTTGATGATGATTGGTATGTCGCGTACTTACTCGACACTGTCTTGGGTGGAGGAATGAGTTCACGCTTATTTCAGGAAATCCGCGAACGACGCGGTTTGGTGTACGACGTGACCTCTTTTCTCTCAACGTATCGGGATACGGGATACTTGGGCATTTATGCCGCAACGAGTACAAAGGGAGTTGCTGAAGTTCTCCAGGTGTGTTGTTCGATTCTCCATGAGATTGCAGGCCACGGTATTACCGAAGCTGAGCTGCGTCGTGCAAAAAGCCATGCCAAGAGCGGACTTCTCCTCGGACTGGAAACGAGCGATGCCCGAATGAATCGCTTAGCGCGGTGTGAAATATACTTTCAGCGGGATATTCCTATTGTCGAAGTTGCTGAAGAGGTGGAGCGTGTCACTCTCGAAGAGGTGCACTCGTTAGCGAACCGCTGCTTCAATAGTGAGATACGAGCCCTCACATTATTAGGAGAGATTCCTCCGACCCTTAATGCGCAGGAGCTGCTTGGGGTGTAGAAGAAAGACGGACGAGGGACAAGAGAGACGCAGAAAAGGAACGAAAAGAGAATACGTGTTGTTCTTTGTCCTTCATTGAGTCATTTGTCGTTGTCATTTTTGTGATTTTCTCTTGCCTTATGTCCTCTGCGCTTCTCATCCCTATTCTTCGGGTGGATAAAAGAAGAGACGATGATGTCCCACTTCCGCAGTATATGACCGCTGATGCGGCAGGAATGGACATTTATGCTGCCCTGGATCAAGATCTGACCATTGCGCCGCTTGGGCGAGCACTTATTCCAACGGGATTCGCCCTCGCCTTACCGCGAGGATATGAAGCCCAGGTCCGTCCACGTAGCGGTCTGGCTTTACGCTCTGGTCTCACTATCCTCAACACGCCAGGGACAATTGATGCGGATTATCGAGAAGAAGTGCAAATTCTCATCATTAATTTGGGTGATCAACCGGTGCAAGTGCAACGGGGAGACCGTATTGCCCAATTGGTCGTTGCGCCTGTTTCGAGAGTGGAGTGGCAGGAAGTAGAACATTTGGAGCCGACCCAGCGCGGGGGCGGATTTGGGCATACGGGAATTAAAGAAAAGGACACAGAGTAGACTGGCATGGGCTTTCTGGTAGCTCAGTGTAGGAATCGTGTTTTTTTCTAGAGAGAATGCAGAAAACTACTCTACCGTTGACACTCTCCTTTGCTATGTTACAGTGCTTCCCAACTATGCGGGTGTAGCTCAGTTGGCTAGAGCGTGTGCTTGCCAAGCACAAGGTCGCCGGTTCGACCCCGGTCACCCGCTTTCCTGAAGCCCCTTTCGCGAGGGGCTTTTTTATTGTTGCTTTGTTGTCTGTCAGCCTCATGTGTTCTTGACGCCTCATAGCGCGCCTGACACAGTTGCGGGGTGGGGATAGCTCAGACTATGCGAATTTTTCTCGTTGATGGACAGGCGTATATTTACCGAGCTTTTTACGCTGTCCGTGAATTGCAAACCTCGCAAGGATTTCCAACTAACGCCATCTTTGGTTTCACGAATATGTTGCGGCGGTTTCTCGACGTGGAGAGGCCAGAGCACGTAGCCGTAGTTTTTGATGCGAAAGGGAAAACGTTTCGTAACGATTTGTACAGAGAGTATAAAGCAAACCGTCAAGCGATGCCGGAAACTCTGCGCCCACAAATCTCGCGTATCAAAGAATTAGTCCGCGCGTATCGCATTCCGGTCCTTGAACTTGAAGGATACGAGGCTGACGACATCATTGCGACACTCGCAAGGAAATGGGAGAAGCAGGGGGCGGAAGTTATTATCGTTTCTGGTGATAAAGATCTGATGCAGCTTGTGTCCGACCATGTTTCGATGTTGGATACCATGAAGGATGAAAAGATTGGGCTGGAGAAAGTTCGAGAAAAGTTTGGGGTTGAGCCCGCTCGCGTAGTGGATGTCCAAGGGTTAATGGGGGATTCTACTGACAACATTCCTGGCATTCCCGGGGTCGGAGAGAAAACAGCAATTAAACTGATTCATGAGTGGCATGACCTGGAGAATCTTTTACTGCATGCCGATGAGATCCCGGGCAAACTTGGGGAGAAGATTCGTGACAATAGTGAACTTGCACGTATTTCAAAGCAACTCGCAACACTTCATAGCAATGTTCCAATCTGTGTCGACCTCAGCGCGCTGACGAAGGAGGAACCAGACAAAGGTCTCCTCAAGAAACTCTTTACTGAATTTGAGTTTCGTCGTTTTCTGGCTGAATTAGAATCACCCTGGGATGATCCACCGACAAATGAAACGCCAGCTCAGACTGGCGAGTATGAGACTGTTCGGAGCCAGCAACAACTCGATACAATGCTCAATGCGATCCGCAAAGCAAAGACGTTCTGTCTGGATACGGAAACAACCTCACTCAATCCACTCGATGCTGAACTTGTCGGCATTTCGCTTGCAGTAGAAGAAGGACGAGCCTGGTATATTCCTGTTAGCCATCGCTCAGAAGATGCGAGTCCGCAGTTACCTCAACAACAGGTCCTGACGGCAATTCAGTCGCTTCTCGAAGACCAGGCGCTTTCCTTAGTAGGACAAAATACCAAGTATGACGCGATGGTGCTGGCGCAGTGCAAATTGTGGCCACGCAATGTTCAGGGAGATACGATGCTTGCCTCATACTTGCTCAATCCGACCAAGCGTCACAATTTGAATGACCTGGCGTGGGAACACCTGCAGTATCGTATGGTTACGTATGAGTCGGTGACGGATAATGGCAAGAAAAACTTTGCTGAGGTGTCAGTTGCTGCGGCAACGCAGTATTCGGGAGAAGATGCCGACATTACCCTCCGGCTTGCGCATCGCTTGTTTCCCCAAGTGCAAGACGAGGGCATGGGAAAGCTCTTTTCCGACATTGAGGTCCCCTTAGCTCTCGTCCTGGGGAAAATGGAGTTAGCGGGTATTCGTATCGATACGCAATTCTTGGCTACCTTATCAGAAAAATTTGGGGAACGTCTCACGCAGCTCAAATCGGAAATTTATGAGATCGCCGGTGAGGAATTCAACATTTCTTCCCCGAAGCAACTGCAGGTAATTCTCTTCGAGAAGCTGGGCTTGCCGCGTGGGAAGAAGACGTCAACCGGCTCTTCAACCGATTCTTCTGTATTAGAAGCGCTGGCCGACAAGCATCCCTTGCCAGCCAAGATTCTCGAATATCGTGGTTTTGCGAAATTGCAGAGTACCTATGTCGATGCATTGCCGAAGCTGGTGCACACCAAAACCGGCCGGGTGCATACTTCGTTTAACCAAACAGTGGCTGCCACCGGTCGCCTGTCGTCGAGTAATCCAAACCTCCAGAATATCCCGATTCGTGGCGAAGAGGGACGCCGCATCCGCGAAGGCTTTATTGCCGAATCAGGATGTGTCCTACTGTCTGCTGATTATTCACAAATTGAACTTCGCCTGCTTGCGCATTTAAGCGAGGACCCTGTCTTGATGGAGTCCTTCCAGAAAGAGCAGGATGTCCATGCGCGTACGGCATCAGAAATCTTCCAAGTCTCGGTTGATGCTGTCACCGCAGAGCAGCGACGGCAGGCGAAAACCATAAACTTTGGGATTATTTATGGTATGGGTGCGCTGCGCCTAGCGCGCTCCCTAGATATTCCAACAAAAGTTGCTCAAGAATACATCAGTCAGTACTTTGCTCGCTATCAGAAAATCAAAGGATATATGGAGAGTATCCTGACCGAGGGAAGGTCTCGTGGGTATGTGACGACCTTGTTCGGTCGGCGTCGTTACGTTCCTGAGTTGCACAGCAAGAACGCCCAACTCGTTGCCGCGGCTGAGCGTGCAGCGATTAATACGCCTATCCAGGGAACCGCCGCGGATCTTATTAAGCTGGCGATGGTGGCGATCGACCGACGATTAGAGCACGGGAAGTTGCGTAGCCGTATGCTTTTGCAGGTCCACGATGAGCTGTTATTTGAGGTACCCAGAAAGGAAGTTGCACAAGTAAAACAACTTGTGCAAGAAGTAATGGAGGGCGTCATGACATTACAGGTTCCCCTCCGGGTTGATATCGGTACCGGGAACAATTGGGCTGAGGCCCACTGAGAACAATCCAGTGCAAGCTGACAGGAGTAGCCTCACCGCCGGTGCAAGCTCGCTGGCTTATGAAAAATTTTGACCATCATCGGAAGAGAGACAAAAAAGCCGTAGGGGACAATGATAAGCAGGTAGAGCAAAACAAAGAATGCACTCCAAGCCCAGCTCTGTATCACCAGGCACAAGCCAACAACTATGAATAAAGGAAGAAAATTGAGAAGCACCCAGACTGTTGTGATCAAACCCGAATGTTGCTTTAGCTTCATGACAGTGTACCTTACCATAGTTCGACGTGCTCTCAAGTGCCAGGTGTTGAGATGAGAATCACTGTCACCGAGAAGATCTGAAACTTGATCTACAGCCAAGGAGGGAAAGCCGTGAATTACAATTCCTACGAGCATCTCGCGATCGAGAAAAAAGATGGGATCGCCTTGTTAACGATTAACCGACCAGAAACGCTCAATTCGACTAATTTTCGTCTCCATTACGAACTCAGCCGCATCTGGCTTGATATTGCCGAGGATGATGAAGTCAGAGTTGCTCTGATTACCGGGGCAGGGCGGGCGTTTTCTGCCGGTGGGGATTTTGAAGTGGTTGAGAAGGCCCAGGGAAACCTTGAGGTGGTCTCACAGATTATGAAGGAAGCGCGCGACATTGTTCACAATATGATTAATTGTGACAAGCCGATTATCTCTGCGATTAATGGCGTCGCGGTTGGGGCCGGACTCGCGGTCGCGTTGCTCGCAGACATTAGTATCGCTTCAGAGAACGCAAAGTTCACCGATGGCCACACGAGGCTTGGCGTTGCTGCCGGTGATCATGCCGCGGTGATTTGGCCGCTTCTCGTGGGGATGGCGAAAGCGAAGTATTATCTGCTGACGTGCGACATGTTAGATGCGAAGGAAGCTGAACGCATCGGGTTAGTCAGCATGTGCGTGCCGCCGGATCAGCTCATGCCCAAGGCGATGGAAGTAGCCATGAAGTTATCGAGCGGCGCGCAACATGCAATTCGGTGGACCAAGCAATCATTGAATCAGTGGCTGCGGGCGGCGGCACATACCTCGTTCGATTACTCGCTTGCGTTGGAAATGTTGGGATTCTTTGGGGCAGATGTTCGTGAGGGCGTAAAGGCGTTACAAGAGCGTCGGTCCCCGGCGTTCCCATCTGCCCAGGGAAAGAAATGAATACGAAAGAGCAGATTGAACAGATTGTGCGTGGGGCGTTAGCCGCGACGCATGTTGAGGTCGAAGACGAAAGTGCTCAACATGTTGGGCACGCTGGTGCGGCCGGGGGAGGTGGGCACTACCGGGTGCGGGTTGTGTCTCCTCTCTTCGAGGGCAAGAGTTTAATTGCGCGGCATCGTATGGTCTACGACGCGTTAGCGGCGGAGATGCAGCAGAAGATTCATGCGCTGGCCCTGACAACCCTAACTCCAGATCAGTGGAAAGGGGAAGCGCACTGATGATTCTGGAAGGAGCGTTGTTGCAGATCAAAGATGGACAAGCGGGCGCATTTGAAGAAGCTTTCCGAAAGGCTTCTTCTATCATCGCCTCAATGCCTGGATATGTGACCCACGAACTGCATCGCTGCTGCGAGGTCTCCGGGAAGTATCTCTTACTTGTGCGCTGGCATCGCCTTGAAGATCACACCGTGGGTTTTCGTGGATCAACCGAATATCAAGAGTGGAAGCGGCTCTTGCATCATTTTTATGAGCCGTTTCCTACAGTAGAACATTTTGACCGAGTATTGCTGCCGACGGACACTCAGACGTTGTAGTACGAGCGATACCACTCAACAAAGCGTGCGATCCCCACGGAGATTGGCGTAGCGGGACGGAAATCAACATCTCGCATTAAGTCATCGACATCCGCGTAGGTGGCTGGCACGTCTCCGGGCTGCATAGGAAGTAGTCGCTTCTCTGCGGTGCGACCAAGACTTTGTTCGAGGGTGTTGATGAAGTCGAGCAACGCGACTGGTTGGTTATTGCCGATATTGTAGATGCGATAGGGGGCGGCACTGGTGCCGGGGTCCGGTGTCATAGCCGACCAGTGCGGGTTGGCTTGCGGAATTGTATCCGCGACGCGCACAACTCCTTCAACGATGTCGTCTATATAGGTGAAGTCACGTTGCATCTTCCCTTCATTGAAGACGTCGATCGGCTCTCCATTGAGAATCGCTTTGGTAAAAATGAACAACGCCATATCGGGTCGTCCCCACGGACCATACACCGTGAAAAATCTTAGCCCAGTAGTTGGGAGGCGATAGAGGTGACTATAGGTATGAGCCATGAGCTCATTCGCCTTCTTGGAGGCAGCATACAACGATACCGGGTGGTCAACGTTATCATGGACCGAAAATGGCATCTTTGTATTGGCACCATAAACTGAACTGCTTGACGCATACACGAGGTGTTGCGTGTTCGTCTGGTGGCAGCCTTCAAGGATATTCATGAAACCGACAAGATTGCTGTCAACGTAAGCATGCGGGTTGGTCAGAGAATAACGCACTCCGGCTTGGGCCGCGAGATGAATCACCCGCTCAGGACGATGATGGGAGAATAGCGCCGCGACGCTTTCCCGATTTGCTAGATCAGTACGTTGAAAGGAAAAGTTTTTTTGTGGCTGCAATAAAGCAAGGCGACTTTCTTTCAGTCGCACGTCATAATACGCGTTGAGATTATCGATACCAACGACCGTGTCTCCACGTGATAAAAGGTATTGCGCGACATGAAAGCCTATGAAGCCAGCCACTCCAGTAACAAGAACAGGCATGCTGAATTCCTTTTCTGGACGTTAATGAATGCCCCTATCTGCGAGCTTCAACTTTTTCAGGAATAGTGACAGGATGAGGAGTAACTGAGGGGCGGTGCTTGTCATGTACCTGCCGAAAAACCTTGAGGTGATAATCAACTCCAGACCAGAGACTCAGGAGCACCGAGATCCACAGAAAGTACATACCCACGACATAAAAATTCACGAACATATATTGATAGTGGATGATAAGCCCATGGACAGCAAACGTTTGGCAGAGCATTTTATACTTCCCGAGTTCTTCTGCTGCCAAAACGATCCCCTCACTTGACGCGATAGCTCGTAGACCAGTGACGGCAAATTCTCTCCCAATAATGATGACCACTAGCCAGGCCGGTACCTGAGGTGACCGATCCATGGCTGTGAGCATAATAAGGGCTGCTGCGACCAGAAGCTTATCAGCAAGAGGATCGAGAAACTTTCCGACAGTTGTCGTTACCCCCTGCCGGCGAGCGAAGTAGCCGTCAAGAAAGTCTGTGAAACTGGCGACAAAAAAAGTTAATGCCGCCAGCCCACTTGCGAACCTTCCTGGAAACATCAGAAGGTAAACAAGAAGTGGAATCAAGGCGATTCGCAGCAAGCTCAGCAAATTTGGCAGAGTCGCCACAAATGAGGTCCTGAAGTCGAAAGGTATACCTGTTTACGCCACAGGGAACATGTGGCCACTTCGCCCGCGGTACGAGTCGCGAAAACGAAGCACCTTACGAACGTACTCCTGAGTTTCTTGATACGGGGGAATACCATTGTATTTTTCCACTGCTCCAGCTCCTGCATTGTATGCAGCCAGTGCTAACATGACATTGCCATTGAAACGGTCAAGGAGAATCCGTAAATGCCGTACTCCCCCGTCGATATTGTCTCGCGGGGAGTGAATATCCGCAACCCCATGATCTGCCGCGGTTGCCGGCATCAGCTGCATAAGCCCACGGGCCCCGGCCCGAGAAACCGCCCACGGATTAAAGGCAGATTCAGCCCGGATAACCGCTTTGACCAATTCAAACTCAACTCCATAGCGCCTACATGCGGAGCGGATCAAGCGGTCAAATGCCAGGCTGTCTTTGCTACTCAACCGGGTTGCATACGACCGCAAAAACAAGAACGGGCGATAACCGGGTTGGTTTGGGACATTGGTGAAGAGCAAAGTTCCCTGTTTATTGCGATAAACATGAATCGGTGCTGTTGTTGACGGGTCATGAACGTAGCGATCGGCTCGTCGGCGTTCGGCAAGCTCACTTTTGACATCGATCAGCCGTCCGGTGAAATCTGCGTTGTTTTTTTCTTTGCTGTTGTTTGCCTGAGGTTTTGACACACGAGTCCCGGCACCCCATTTGTAGCGAGGCTTTGCAGTCCCGGCACTTTTTACCGGTCGTTTGAGTTTGTTCGTAATATACAAGACCCCTTTACTGTCGCGATAGACGCGGATCTCGGCTTTTGCCTGAGTACTCCCCACAAAGGTTCCCCCAAATGTTATGAGAACCCCAAGGAGGCCAATGATACCCTTCCGTACCTGCTTTTGCATAACCACCCTAGGATAAATGATTTTTTCATGGTAGGTCAAATCCCTGTCCCCCTATTCTGTATAGCCCCCAGAGTCTGAGCACTAACACTGGATTAGATTATGGATGTCGGTGAATACTTGATTATCGGCAGCGGGATCGCCGGCTTAAGTCTGGCATTGAAAGCTGCCATACATGGGACGGTTGCGATTGTCACCAAAGATCGTTTGCCTGAAAGTAATTCTGCCTATGCTCAAGGGGGAATCGCATCGGTCTGGAGCGAGGAAGATTCTTTTGCTGATCATATTCAAGACACGCTCACGGCTGGATCTGGGATTTGTCACGCAGAGGTCGTTGAGGCCGTCGTTACGGAGGGACCTGACCGTATTCGGGAACTCATTGCTCTGGGGACGAATTTTTCCCGCAAGCCCGGAGGCGAAGATGCAGAGTACGATCTTGGGTTGGAGGGTGGACATTCTCACCGTCGGATCTTACATGCTTCAGATGCCACCGGGTATGAAATTATCCGCGCTTTAATTGCTGCGGTACGTCAACAGCCGAACATTACCATCTATGAAAAACATCTCGGTGTCGACTTGCTCACTGACGACGGTCCGCTGGGACGTGAGTGTTGGGGAGCCTACGTTCTCGACCTGGAGACCAACGAGGTCAAAACGTTTACAGCCAAGGTAACTGCTCTGTGTACTGGGGGGGCGGGGAAAGTGTACTTATACACCAGTAACCCAGATGTGGCGACCGGTGATGGTCTAGCAATGGCGTACCGAGCAGGGGTACCGGTCGGGAACTTAGAATTTTTTCAGTTTCATCCCACTTGTTTATTTCATCCCCGCGCCAAGTCGTTCTTAATTTCTGAGGCCTTGCGAGGTGAAGGAGCCATTCTGCGTCGCCCGGATGGTTCTCCTTTTATGAACAAGTATCACCTGCAAGCTGAACTGGCACCTCGTGATATTGTCGCTCGTGCGATCGACAATGAGATGAAGACGCATGGCTTTTCCCACGTGTTGCTTGATATTACGCATCGCGAAGGAGACTTTTTACGCAAACGCTTTCCGGCGATTTCACAGCGCTGCTTAGACTTTGGCATTGACCTGACGAAGGACCCAATTCCAGTTGTCCCTGCGGCGCATTATCTCTGTGGTGGGGTTCTCACTGATTGTAACGGAACAACCTCGATTCGTCGTTTGTATGTAGCTGGAGAAGTCGCGATGACTGGGTTGCATGGGGCGAACCGACTGGCCTCCAATTCGCTGCTTGAAGCTGTCGTCTTTGCGCATCGCGTATTTGTCCATGCCGATGCCTTTTTGCGGAGTGATCAGCGGCACCCACCGACCTTTCCTGCCTGGAATCCTGGTGAGGCGGTCAATAGCGACGAGATGGTAGTTGTTACTCATACGTGGGAAGAGATTCGCCGCCTGATGTGGAATTACGTGGGTATTGTCCGCACCAACCGGCGCTTAGCGCGTGCGCAACGTCGTATCGCACTCATTCAAGAGGAGATTCGTGAATACTACTGGGACTTCATTGTCACTGGTGATCTGCTTGAGCTACGGAATATCGCAACAGTCGCCGAGCTAATTATCCGCTGTGCCAGCCTCCGCCAGGAAAGTCGGGGGTTGCATTATACGCTGGATTACCTGCAGACGGACGACCAGCACTGGCGACACGACACGATTGTGTTGCCTGGACAGCCGTAAATACTGGTCAAAATATACTTCCTCGATTTCGCTGTCGGATGCCACTGCTGGCGTGTCTAGCAGTGCTAATGTCGCGGGACGCTCTTCAGCACCATCTCTACCCAACTATCAGCCCCACAAATCACCGCGCAGATCGCCATCACTAAGATATCCATCAACAAGTGTAACTTCGTCCGGTCCATCCGCCACCTCCCTCGATGTAATGCGCAAATCAAATGATGGCACAGCGTACCGGGCGTGGAAAACTCCCCCGCGCTACTTTTGTCAGTCAACCAGAGAGAAATGGATAAGGAATAAAGGATAAGGAGAAAAGGCGAAGTGGGGAAAAGGCATAGACGTATTTTATGTCACTGGATCTATATTATGGGGCACTCTGTACGAGGTGACTTTTGGCATCGTTGCGTACGCTCTCCCAGTCAAGAGGTAACGGCTCGATTTCCCACGTCCCTTGCTCTGTGAGTAGCTGAGTGAGCGCCGCTGCGCGGTCGGCATCTGACGGATGTGTGGACAACCAGGCCGGGAGATTCCCGTGCTCTCGCGTTGGGTCGGTAAAGAACGACTGGAGTCCGGTCGCCGGAAGCCGCGCACGGCGTAAGAGTTTAACCGCACCTTGGTCTGCCTCAGTTTCCTGCGCGCGACTGAAACGTAGCGTGCTCAGATTCAGAGCCACGGTGGCAATGGTATCAGCGACTCCGTCAGGGGCACCAAAGATCCAGCGCACGGTGGTAGTGAGCCCCAGTTCGTATACGAGCTGGCGTAAGGAGTGTCTCCGTGTCACATGGGTCACTTCATGTGCCAAAACTCCGACCAGTTGGTCCGCAGATGGGACCTCGGCAAGTAAGCCCGTGTGAACCACCACCACCCCCCCCGGGGCAGCAAAGGCGTTTACCGATGGGTCGTTTAACACTTCAAAACGAAAGGTAAATGGTTGTGATTGCTCGGCAATGAGTTGCTGACCGATCATACGGACTGCGTCAACGGCAGGACCTTCACGTACGAGGGTGCCTGAAGCAGCAATTTGTTGGTACATTAGTTCTCCTAGCCGAGTGTCAACGCTGGTTGGAAGCCGGACAACAACTGCATCCAAGATGCGGTCACGCATCGCGTACAAGGAGATAAGGCCGACAATAGGCAAGAAAGCAAGTAAAGCCAATGCGGTGAAGACAATGGCTGTCCGTTGCTGGCCCCGTTTTGTCTCTGTCCGCCACTGCGCTACCTGCCTAGCGAACTCGGCGGGTAGTGCCTGAGCAAGCTCGGCAATTGCATCCGGCTCGTCGACTGTTACTGCCCATATCCGGTCTTCATATTCCCAGGAGAGGTGAATTGCATCTCCACGCCAGCCGCCACGGGCAAGGGAAAGGGCTGTACTCGCGATGCGTTGATCCACGCCAGTCACGTCTTTGACGTGCAGCTCTCCGCCGTTGTCAGTTGAGTTCCACGTTATCGTTCCGCGACGGGCGATTCTCGTTACCGGGTTATGCACAACTGCCGAGCATTCCATATCACTGTCTCATTCATCTCCACCGAGAAGTCCACCGAGAGCAAGACCGCCAAGCAACGAGCCTTCTCCTTTGCTTCTGCCACCGCCTTGGGGTGCAGCGGCGTATATCCTGCCTGCCAGTCGACTGAGAGGTAACGACTGCAACCAGATTCTGCCTGGTCCGCGCAGGGTAGCGAAAAACAACCCTTCGCCACCGAACAAGGCGGATTTAATCTTGCCGACAAATTCAATGTCGTAGTGCACAGAGGCTTGCAGAGCGACAATACATCCGGTGTCGACGCGAATCACTTCGTCGGCGGCGAGGGTACGCTCGCGCAACGTTCCGCCTGCATGAATGAAGGCAAGGCCATCGCCTTGCAACCGCTGCATAATGAAACCTTCCCCCCCAAAAAAACCGACACCTAAGCGTTTCTGGAAGGCGATACCAATGGAGACTCCTTTGGCCGCCGCTAAAAAAGAGTCTTTCTGTGCAATCAGTTCTCCACCGAGATCGCCCAGATGCACAGGAATAATCTTTCCTGGGTACGGGGCGCCAAAGGCTACACTTCGCTTTCCCTGGCCTTTATTGATGAAGACCGTCATGAACAATGACTCTCCGGTGAGTAATCGTTTCCCAGCCCCAAGGAGTGACCCCAATAACCCTGATTTTGAGTTCTGCGAACCATCGCCAAAAATGGTTTCCATAGTGATGCCGTCTTCCATGTACATCATGCCACCAGCCTCAGCGATCGCGGCTTCTTCGGGATCTAATTCGATTTCGACGAACTGCATATCATCGCCAAAAATTGAGTAATCCACCTCGTGCATTTGTGCCATGTGAACACCTCCTTATAATAGAGGAGCATAACAAATTTTCGCCCAACAAAGCAGATAAAATGACTCTCGAGGGGTCAGGCATTCTCTAAAAAAGAAATCGACAGGGGGGGCGGGGTTGTCATAGCGGGGGACTTCTTCGACTTTGCTGCTCTATGCTCAGGACGGGCTCCGGCGACGAAGCAAGCTCTGTCCAAAAAGGCAAACGCCGACAGCTCAAGTTACTACCGCTCGATTTCACCGAACAATGGAAGTTGCGTGCCGCGCGGACGATCTCCAGGCGGGACTGGATACCGAGCGGTGAAACAGGCGTCGCAAAAGCTCTGCCTCTCCTCGTTAAGGGCTCGATACATGCCGTCTTCGCTCAGATACGCAAGTGAGTCAGCTGTGACATAGCGACAAATGTCCTGTACCGTCTGTGTAGAAGCGATAAGTTCTCGCCGAGTAGGGGTATCGACGCCATAAAAACACGGGCCGATCGTAGGCGGGGAACTAATGCGTAAGTGTACTTCTGTGGCTCCCGCACTGCGGAGCATGGTGACAATCTTGCGACTCGTTGTCCCACGTACAATCGAATCATCAACGACGACGACGCGCTTACCGCGTAAAACTTCGGGCTGGGCATTTAATTTGACTTTTACGCCAAAGTGACGGATCGAATCGCGTGGTTCAATAAACGTGCGACCGACGTAATGATTACGGATCAAGCCCATTTCAAATGGAAGATCTGCCTCTTCGGCATAGCCCAAGGCGGCAGGTACGCCTGAATCTGGGACCGGGATCACGATATCTGCTGAGACCGGTGCTTCACGTGCGAGGGTGCGCCCGAAGGATTTACGGGCCTGGTACACGCTGCGACCGTATAACAGACTATCTGGGCGGGCAAAGTAAATGTATTCAAAAACACATCGTGCGACTGGCTCGTGTGGAAAGGGAAAAAATGAAGAAATTCCTTGCGGAGTGCACAAGAGCACTTCGCCTGGTGCTACCTCACGCTCGTAATGAGCCCCGATCAAATCAAGAGCACAGGTTTCGGAAGCCACGACATAGGTGTCTTTACCCCCATTATCGAGGCGACCAAGCACCAGCGGACGAAAGCCATAAGGATCACGAACCGCGACCATTTCTTTTTCAGTCAGAAAAACCAGAGAATACGCCCCCCGTACCTGCCAGAGGGCTTCAATGATCCGATCCACGAGGCGTTCCGCACGTGAGGCGGCGATGAGGTGGAGGATGACTTCTGTATCGACGGTTGATTGAAAAATCGAACCACGCGACTCCAGTTGGAGCCGTACCTCTTCTGCGTTTACCAGGTTGCCATTATGGGCGACAGCGAGAGAACCATGGCTGTATTTAACGACGAATGGTTGGCTGTTTTTCAGGATGGTCGTGCCAGTGGTTGAGTACCGATTATGGCCGATGGCACTAGTACCTTCGAGACGACGAATGAGCTTTTCATCGAAGATGTCGGCGACAAGCCCCATCCCGCGATGAACGAGGAGCGTTTGTCCGTTCGACGATGCAATCCCCGCAGATTCCTGTCCGCGGTGTTGCAGAGCATACAAGGCGAGATAGGCAAGATTGGCGGCTTCCGGATGGCCGTAAATGCCGACCACGCCGCATTCTTCATGGAAACGATCAAAAACTTCGTCGTCGCCGTGATCGAGTGGCACGCTACCTCCTTTGTTTGCTTCGTGAACGATCTGTATCGTTTACGACTACGTCACACATGCAATTGTTGTGTTAACGCTGTCTGCCAGGTCTCTCGTAGTGTACTGACCGGTAGTTGTATATAGCGATCAATAGTGAAATCGGTTCCGCCTACTTCACCGATCGTCATACAGGCAACCTGGAGATATGCGGCAAGGGCCTGGAGTCGGGGGAAGTGCATCGGTGAAAGTGAAACTATAACACGGGATTGGCTTTCGCCAAACAACAACGCATCTGGTCGGATATTTCCTGCGAGAGCCACCCGCATCCCCAGAGGCTTCTCGGGGTGAGAAATACAGGCCTCCGCCAGGGCTACCGCTACCCCTCCCTCTGCCACATCATGTGCTGAAGCGAACATGTGCTCCTGGGCAGCGGCAAGGCAGAGCTGCTGCACACGTCTTTCGTACGCAAGATCAAGCTGGGGTGGAGTTCCACGGGTTTTTCCGTGGACCACTGCTACATACTCGCTGGCGCCCAGTTCTTCTCTCGTCTCACCTAGAAGGACAATCAGATCCCCTGGTTGTTTGAACCACTGGGTCACGTGGTGGGTGACATCGTTGAGAATACCGACACTCGCGACCGTTGGGGTTGGTGGAATCGCTTTGCCTGCGGTTTCATTATAGAAACTGACATTGCCACTCACGACCGCCAGTCCCAGCGCCAAACAGGCGTCGCGCATGCCGGCGATGGCTTGTTGAAATTGCCACATCACATCTGGTTTCTCTGGATTGCCGAAATTGAGACAGTCGGACAACGCTACTGGTCGCGCGCCACTGACAGCGAGGTTGCGTGCTCCCTCAGCAACGGCAATTTGTCCGCCACGATACGGATCCAGAAGGCAGTATCGACTATTACAGTCGACGCTCATCCCGATTCCCTTTGTGGTTCCTTTGATCCGGAGAATTGCGGCATCCGACCCAGGCTGCACCACGGTGTTGCCGCAGACAAAAGAATCGTACTGCCGGTACACCCATTCTTTACTGGCGAGGTTTGGGGACGCGAGCAGTTGTAGTAACGTATGACTGTAGTCTGAGGGGAGGGGCAACGTAGAAACGTCGAGCTGTTGCCGCTCGGTCAGATCTGCTGGTGGCGCTGCTGGACGGTCATAGACAGGGGCATCATCCGTCAGGGCAGTAACAGGAATTCGTACTACTTCTTCTCCCTGCCAGTGGGTGCGGAACAGACCATCATCTGTGACCTGCCCGACGACCTCTGCCTGTAAATCCCAGCGCGCGAAAATTTCCTTGACTGCCTCTTCACAACCGACTTTCGCGACGATCAACATCCGTTCTTGCGATTCCGAGAGCAGGAGTTCGTATGGAACGATCTCCGGCTCTCGGGTGGGAATCGCGTCGAGATTCAGCAAAAGACCGGTCCCACCACGACCGGCCATTTCCACCGAAGAACTCGTCAATCCTGCTGCCCCCATGTCTTGAATCGCGACGATCAAGTCGCGTTGCATCAGCTCTAGACAGGCTTCGATGAGTAGTTTCTCCGTGAAAGGATCACCGACTTGGACAGCGGGACGAAGCTCTTCAGATTTGGCATCAAATTCCCGTGAGGCGAGTAGACTCGCGCCATGAATACCATCGCGTCCGGTGCGTGAGCCCACATACATGACAGGGTTGCCAACCCCAGCTGCGCGAGCGCGAAAGATACGATCCGTCCGCACTATTCCTAACGTGAAGGCATTGACCAGAATGTTACCGTTGTACCCCGGGTCGAAATAGACTTCACCACCGACGGTGGGTACGCCAACGCAGTTACCGTACCCGCCGATGCCTGCGACCACGCCTTTGATCAGGTAGGGCGTACGTGGATGATCCACCGCGCCAAAACGAAGAGAATTCAGCGACGCAATAGGGCGCGCGCCCATGGTAAAGACATCGCGGATAATGCCACCGACACCGGTTGCCGCACCATGATAAGGCTCGATGAAAGACGGGTGATTATGACTCTCGATCTTGAAGACCACCGCTAAGCCCTCACCAATATCGACAATACCTGCATTCTCTCCTGGTCCTTGCAAAATCTCCGGTCCTGTCGTTGGGAGCTGACGCAGATGACGGCGCGAGCTTTTATAACTGCAGTGCTCCGACCACATGACCGAGAAGACCCCGAGTTCTTCAAACGTTGGCGTACGACCAAGAATCTGCAGGATGCGAGAGTACTCGTCCGGGGTAAGCCCGTGATCGAGAGCGAGTTGCGGGGTTACTGTTGGTACCGTGCGCATACGTCGAGCCTATCGCGCGAGAACCGAGAGAAAAAGTTTCCGTCCATCTGTGCCACCGAGGAGTGCTTCAACGGCGTGTTCAGGATGAGGCATGAGCCCCACGACATTGCGGGTCGCATTGGTGATGCCGGCGATATTGTTGAGCGCACCATTCGGATTGGCTGATTCATCAGCTACTCCGTTGGCATTGACATAACGAAAGACCACCTGACTGTTATCGTCCAATGTCTTAAGGGTCACCTCGTCCGCCACGTAGCAGCCTTCGCCATGCTTAATTGGCATCCGCAAGATCTCCCCGACCTGACAGCCAGCGGTGAAGCGCGTCTGTGTCGTTTCTACGCGAATCCGGGTCCATTCACAGATATAGGAAAGCGAACGGTTACGAACCAGTGCGCCAGGGAGCAAACCTGATTCGCACAGGATTTGAAACCCGTTACACATGCCGAGAACGGGGCCGCCGGCACGCGCAAACTCAACGACACTTTGCATGATTGGCGATAGATGGGCGATTGCCCCACAGCGGAGATAATCGCCATACGAGAATCCCCCCGGAAGAACTATGGCATCGACACCGTGTAAGTCACGATCTTTATGCCACAACGAGACTGTTTGGTGTTCCAGAATCGCTTCTAGACAATACACCGCATCATGATCATCGAGCGAACCAGGAAACGTGACCACTCCCCATTTCACCGAAAGTTATTCCTCCACAATCTCAAAGCGAAAATCTTCGATCACCAGATTTGCCAAAAGGCGACGGCACATTTCGTCGATCCGCTGTTCGACTTGTGCGCGCGAAAGCCCGTGCAGGCGAACTTCCAAATACTTCCCCATCCGAACGTCAGTCACTTCGTCGTAATTGAGGGTATGGAGGGAGTGCGCGATGGCTTTGCCTTGTGGGTCGAGAATAGCCTTTTTCGGAGTAACGTATACGCGTGCCAGCATGATTATCCGTTTACCGCTCGGTCAAAACGCGGTGCATAATGGTCGGCGCATGGCGCAAGGCGTGCTGCGCATCAAAAAGTTGAGTGATCTCGTCTGGGGTCAACAGCTTGATAATGTCAGGATCGTTTCGTACTTCCGTCGCAAACGAAGCTCCGTGTTCCCAGACGCGCATGGCATTGCGTTGCACTAGGCGGTAGGCTTCGTCGCGCGCGAGTCCTTTCCGCACCAACGCAAGCAGTAAATGTTCGGAATAGATTGCTTCCCCTAACACCGCCATATTTTTTTGCATGCGTTCTGGATGGACGAGCAATTTATCAAGAATATTCGTCATCCGGGCTAACATAAAATCTAAGAGGATCGTTGCATCTGGTCCGATCACCCGTTCCACTGAAGAATGGCTAATATCGCGCTCGTGCCACAAGGGGACATTTTCTAATGCAGACAAGGCGTATCCTCGTAATAGGCGAGCGAGACCGCAGATATTTTCCAACTGCCAGGGATTCCGCTTGTGCGGCATGGCAGAAGAACCCTTTTGTCCAGGGGTAAACGGTTCTTCGACTTCCAGCACTTCCGTGCGTTGGAGGTGGCGGACTTCGGTCGCAATGCGTTCAAGGGAACTGGCGATGACGGCCAACGTCGTAAAATAGGCGGCATGACGGTCTCGCGGGACAATTTGCGTGGAAATCGGTTCGGGTTGTAAGCCGAGTCGGGAACACACATATTTCTCGATATCCGGGTCGATGTTGGCAAAGGTTCCGACCGCTCCGGAGATCTTTCCCACCGCAATTTCTTTTCTCGCACTGCGCAGACGTTCCTGGTTACGGCAGATCTCGGCGTACCAGTGGGCGACTTTCAGCCCAAAGGTGATAGGTTCTGCGTGAACACCGTGCGTGCGCCCAATCATTACGGTTGTTTGATGTTCCTGCGCGAGGGCTTTGAGGACACCAGCGAGGGTCTCAAGATCTGCCAGCAAGACATCTGTTGCCTCACAGAGTTGGACTGCGAAGCCAGTATCAATCACGTCTGAAGACGTGAGTCCCAAATGAAGGTAGCGCCCGTCTTCTCCGACGATTTCTGCGACTGAGGTGACAAAGGCAATGACATCATGTTTCACCTCGGCCTCAATCTCTTGCATGCGGGTCACATTGACACGGGCCTGTTGACGGAGACGTTGAACGGCTTCTTGAGGAATCTCGCCACGTTTGGCGAGTGCCTCGCAGGCAAGGAGTTCCACTTCAAGCCACTTAGCCAGTTTGTTCTCCTCTAACCAAAGGCGGCCCATAATCGGGCGTGTGTAACGTTCAATCATAACTTCTAAACTAGGGGAAACAGGTTACTAGCAACAGAAGACGGAGAATATTTTGATCTATCCTCCACATAGCAGATGCGGGGGGAACCGCAAACTCCCTGTAGATAAAGTGGGGGAAATAGGGAAAAGGGCAAATAGAGAAGGAACAGGCGACACTAGGCAAAGGGCAAGAGTCAAGAAATGAAAGAATAAAAAATGACTCAATGGAGCAATAAGAGAGGGGAGTTGCAATAATCACTGAGGACACGCTAAGGTGCTTTTCATTCATCCGGCGGCGTACCCAAGTGGTTAAGGGAGAGGTCTGCAAAACCTCCATTCACCGGTTCGAATCCGGTCGCCGCCTTTTTACTCCTCACCCAAGTCTTCTTGTTGATTCTTCTTCGGCCCAAAGCATACACCGCGTTTTGATTGTTCGATGAAGTCGAGCAGATAGTGCACATCTGTTGAGTCGGTTTCGGCGCGTAACTCAGCAACAGCCTGCTTCAGGTTTACACGTTTCCGAAAGAGTCGGGTGAAGGCATTACGTAAGGCGCGAATACGCTCGCGACTAAATCCGTTGCGGCGTAACCCGACGAGGTTAATGCTTCGGACGGTATGGGTCCCATCCATGATACAAAACGGCGGAACGTCGCGACTGGTGCGGGATAATCCGCGCAAGAGCGCTAGCATACCGATACGAACAAACTGGTGAACAACGCAGTTCCCGGAGACAAACGCACGATCTGCAACCTGGGCATAACCAGCCAACAGCGCACCACCCGCTATGATAGTGTGATTGCCAATCTGGCAATTATGCGCGGCATGGGAATGGTGCATGAAATAGTTGTCATCACCGATCATCGTAGCGCTGCCTTCAACCGTACCACGATGGATTTGACTATGTTCGCGAAACGTATTGCGGTTGCCAATTTTTAGAAACGTTTTCGCCCCTTTGTAAGCGAGGTCTTGCGGTTCGTGGCCGATCACTGCACCCATATGAATGACATTGTCTTCGCCAATCTCTGTCCAGCCTGTAAGCACGGCATGAGCGAGCACCCGGGTGCCACGTCCCACTTGCACGACCCCGTCGATGACGACGTACGGACCAATGTCGGCTTCAGAATGAATCTCTGCGCGTGGATCGATAATGGCAGTGGGATGGATAGACATGAGGACAACATAAAACATAAAACGGAAAACGGAAAACGGAACTATCACCCTTTCTTTTGACATTGTTCCTCTTTACGTTTTGCGCGTTGGTGGGTGGTCAGTTTCGGCAAGCTCGCTCTCTGAAGAGGAAGCTTCTTCTGTCGTTTGTCCAGGAATGCGATACGATTCTGATGCCCAGGCGCCAAGATCAAGGGTGCGACAGCGCTCAGAGCAGAATGGACGGTAGGGGTTGCCAATCCACTGGGTTTCACGGCGGCACATCGGGCATTTCACTGGGCGTTTCATGCGGAGATTCTAGGGTTGGAGCGGGCGACCGGACTTGAACCGGCGACGTCCAGCTTGGGAAGCTGGCATTCTACCACTGAATTACGCCCGCTTAACAAAAAAAGAACCCCGGCCTCGTCCTACTCTCCCACAGCATTCACTGCAGTACCATCGGCGCTGGAGGGCTTAACGGCCGTGTTCGGGATGGGAACGGGTGTGGCCCCTCCGCCATTGAGACCGGGGTGATTTCTTTGTGTGGCAAAATGTAATGAGATCTGTGAAACTTGTCAAGAGAGTGCTCGCCTTGACGGAAATTCCCCTGCTCCCTAAGATCCTGCGCATTACGCATGAAACAGGCGATCGCGGCAATTTTTTCTGACAGTATCGCTGCGAAACAGCAATTTCTCCATGAATATGGCGAAGTTATGGTGGCAGCGGTAGATGTAGTGGTACATACCCTTCAGAATGGTGGGAAAATCCTGCTCTTTGGCAATGGGGGAAGCGCTGCGGATGCCCAACATATCGCGGCGGAGTTTGTGAATCGCTATCTTATCGAACGACCTCCGCTGCCGGCTATTGCCCTGACAACAGATAGTTCCATACTGACATCTGTTGCGAATGACTATGGCGTGGTTGACCTTTTTGCCAAGCAGATCCGTGCGCTTGGGAGAGTCGGAGATATCGCCATTGCTTTATCCACGAGTGGGAATTCCCCCAATGTCCTACGTGCTATTGAGGCGTGTCATGCACTGGGCATTCGGACGATTGGTCTGACTGGCGGCGATGGTGGAAGAATGGCGGGAAAAGTTGATTACCTGCTCAATGTCTCCGCAACGCGGGTGACGCCACGAATTCAGGAAGTCCATATCCTTATCGGCCATACGATTTGTGAGCTTGTTGACCAGCAATTGTTCGAGTCATCGAGGAAGACGTTGTGAAATTTCCTCCGCTCGATTTTTCGCAGATTCGTACATACCCACTCGCTCAACGCAAGAGTACTGTTGTAACAGCGACGCTCGGCCACCCTTGGCGGGCTGGAGGTACCTTCCAAGCCTTCTTACACACCTTGCCCCATGCGTTTGCCGCGGAGCAGTTGTTAGAAATCGTGCAACGAATCGCCACTGCGGTTCGCTGTCAACGTCCAGTTGTGCTGGGAATGGGGGCTCATCCAGTAAAAGTTGGCCTCTCGCCGCTGATTATCGACCTGCTGGAGCGCGGGATTGTGTCTGCCGTTGCCATGAATGGCGCAGGGATCGTCCATGACTTTGAGTTGGCTTTCCAGGGGCAAACGTCTGAGGATGTGGCGGAAGCATTACGGGATGGGAGCTTCGGTATGGCGCAGGAGACTGGAGAGTTTCTTAATAGCGCTATCCGCGAAGGAGTAACCCAAAATGGACTGGGCATTGGTCGAGCAGTGGGGAATCGTATCCGTGCGGCTGGGCTACCATACGAACACCTCAGCATCTTGGCTGCTGGTGCGCGACTTGATATCCCGATCAGTGTCCATGTTGCAGTGGGAACAGATATTATTCACATGCATCCTCGAGTTGATGGTGCTGCGCTGGGAGAAGGGAGCTTGCACGACTTTCGCTTGTTAACCGCGGTTGTGGCTCACCTTGAAGACGGGGTATTTATTAACCTTGGATCTGCCGTGATCATTCCGGAAATCTTTCTCAAAACCCTCTCTTTAGCCCGGAATTTAGGTCATAAGGTTTCTCCTTTTACTACGGTTGATCTCGATTTTATTCGGCAGTATCGTCCTACGATGAACATTGTTACCCGACCGACGCAAAACGGAGGAAAAGGGTTTCATCTTACTGGGCATCACGAACTTCTTTTCCCCATGCTATGTGCAGCAATTATTGAAGAATTATCTGTATAGTCGCGTCTCTATCAAAAGTCTCATAGACAAGCATCTTACAGCTAAATTATTCCATGAAGTTTATTTTGTTCTTATTGCCTACGCTTCCGGCTACTTTGGCAGAGAGAAAACGACTTCGTCCAATTGCTAGTCACACCGAGCGGTGGCAGGCAATGTTTGAGGAGGTGGTTGAGCTTGCGCAGATTGCCGAAGAGGTTGGATTTGACGCGATTGCATTCCCCGAACATCATCTTCACAGTGAAGGATTCGAGGTCGGTGGGCCACCGGAATTTCTGCTCTATGTTGCCCTGCACACAAAACGGATTAAGATTGGGCCGATTGGCTACGTTCTTCCTGCCTGGGACCCCCTCAGACTGGCTATTACCGTTGCCTGGCTTGATCAATTGACAAGGGGGCGGTCTTTCGTCGGTTTAGCTCGCGGGTATCAAACGCGCTGGCTTGAGCAAATGGCCCAGCGCGTATTACCAACTGCGACCATAGGCGACTACGCCGAACGTGATGACACCAACCGCCGTGCGTTCGAAGAAGTCTACCGTGTGTTGAAGCTCGCTTGGGCAGATGCGCCTTTTCGATTCTGTGGCGAGTTCTATCAATACCCGTACCCGTACGAAACTGGGACGCTATGGCCAGCAGCGCGATGGACCCGTGACTACGGTGCGCCCGGGGAAGTCGGTGCCGACGGCCGGCTGCAAGAGCTGTTTGTGGTACCGAAGCCCTATCAGAAGCCACATCCGCCACTTTTCCAGGCGTTCTCAACCAGCGAAGCCACTATTCGTTGGTGTGCACGGGAAAATATTTCACCGATGGTGCTGCTCTCCCGCCCTGAACAGGTACGACGTATTGCTCAGATGTATGCAGAAGAAGCGGGCCGCGTTGGCCGTTGGTATGCGATCGGAGACAGAATTGGTGTTCTACGGCAAATATACTTTGCCGATTCGATCCGAGCAGCTGACCGTCTTGCTGAGCGAGGGATAGTGGGGGTGGGGTATAAACGGTTTTGGGGACATTTTGGTTTTTGGGAGGCCTTTCGTTTTCCCGAGGACGAAATCGACTACCCTGCAGAGACGATGAGACTCCCTACCCGAGAATGGACTGTGGAGCGTATGCGGCAGTCGCGCTATCTCTATACGGGTTCGGTCGAGTCAGTGATCGAGGGAATTGATGAACTAGTCGACGCGGCGAATCCAGAGTGGTTCGCGTGGCTCCTGGATCAAGGCCTACTCTCGCAAGCGGAGCTACGGAAACAGCTAGAAACTTTTGGCGCGCACGTCCTTCATCGCTATAATAAAATGGGAAAAGATCTTATTCGGGAAAACTAACAGCGTGCTCAACTCAGCGACTGTGAATGATCCGCACATCAGGTAACAGATCGGTGGCTTAGGTAGGGGGCCTTTTGGTGAATGACTCCCTCACAGACCGCGCATAGTGCCTGAACCAGGAACGAAGAGGCTGACGATTATGCCGCAGTTTCACTACCAAGCAACGACACCACAGGGAAAGCTGGTTGAAGGAGTCATGGAAGCAGGGGAAGAGCGAGCTGTCGCCGCACGGTTGCAAGATCAAGGCTATCTCCCGCTCCGTATTCGTGTTCCAGGAGAGGTGCAAGCGAAGCCGAGCGCCGGGCCAACCCAAATTTCCTTGCCACTTCTTTCCGGGCGCGGAAGAGTCAAACAGAAGGATCTCCAGATCCTGACACGAGAGTTAGCGACTCTCGTGTCCGCGGGGTTGCCCCTAGATCGTGCGTTGTCGGTGCTGACTGGCTTAACGGAAAAAGAGGAACTAAAGAACGTCACAGGGAAAATCCTTCGTACAGTGCAGCAGGGAAAATCTTTATCGGAAGCATTAGCAGAATATCCGAAGATTTTTCCTCCTTTGTACGTCAATATGGTGAAAGCTGGAGAGGTTGGTGGATTTTTAGATACAGTTTTGCTCCGGCTGGCAGAATACCTAGAGCGCGCACAGGAGGTCCAGGACGAAATTAAGTCTGCGCTTGCGTATCCAGTAATTCTCACCCTTGTCGGCGGCTTATCTGTTGTTGTCATGTTTACCTATGTGTTGCCCAAGTTCGCCGGGCTTTTTGAAGACGCGGGTCCCGCCTTACCGGCGATTACCCGTTTTGTGCTTGCGCTGAGCGAATGGCTGCGTGCGTATTGGTGGGTATTGGTACTTGTGATTGTGGGCACCTGTATAGGGATCATGCGTTATATCGCGACGCCAACCGGTCGCTTTGCGTGGGACCGCTGGCGTCTGCGGGTGGTGATTGTCGGAGAGTTGATTCGCAAACGAGAAGTGGCTCGTTTTGCGCGGACCCTGGGCACGCTATTGAAAAGTGGAGTGCCATTGCTGCAGGCGCTTGAGGTGGTGGAGGCGGTGATCGAGAATCAAGTCATTAGTCGGGCGCTGAAAGAAGTACATACCGGGGTGCGGGAAGGGCAAGGAGTTGGTGGCCCGTTGAGTCGTAGCGGGGTGTTCCCTACGCTCGCGCTCCAGATGGTCAATGTTGGTGAAGAAACCGGCCATTTAGACGACATGCTTGTCCGTGTTGCTGAATACTATGAAAAGGAAACGAACATTCAGCTGAAACAGCTCGTCTCACTGTTAGAGCCCGCACTGATTGTCTTTATGGGACTGATCGTTGGCTTTGTGGTCATTGCTATGTTACTAGGAATCTTTAGCATTAACCAAATGGCCCTGTAAGAAAGATTTTTTCCTCGCAAGGAGAGTAGTGTTATGAGAGGAAACAGAAAAGAGGCAGGATTTACCTTAATTGAACTCCTCGTGGTTATGGTCATTATTGGCCTTCTGGCTGCTTTGGTCGGACCCAACATTATGGGTGCGGCGAAGAAAGGAGAAATGACGGCAGCCAAGGCTCAACTCGTTAATTTCAGTACAGCGCTTGATGCGTTCCGCCTAGATAATGGTCGATATCCAAATACTCAGGAAGGCTTGCAGGCGTTAATCCAGGCCCCGTCGGGAGCCAGCCGTTGGGATGGGCCATATTTGAAGAAGGAGGTTCCGCTTGATCCGTGGGGGCGTCCCTATGTGTATCGCAGTCCTGGTGAGAACAAGCCGTATGACCTGTTCTCGTATGGAGCCGACGGGACTTCCGGTGGCGAAGGAGAAAATGCCGATATTGTAGAGTAGGAATTTGTCTGCTGAGGGGTACATGGATCTTTCCGCAACGCTGCAACAGTTTGCCAAAGCTGATTTTGTCAATGGTCTCGGTGTTGGCATAGCAACGCAAAGTGCGACGTTTGTTTATGTCGTGAAACGTTTTGTGCAGGTGTCGTTACGCCATGTTCGTACCGTGCCATTGCCTGAATCGGGGCGCGAGCGACTCGACGAATTTGACCATGCCCTGAATGTCTTTTTGCAAGATATTGAAACGGTCCCTGACCAAGTCGTACTATCATTGCCGCGCTATTCTGCCTATGTCAGTCGGCTGGTGGTTCCCGAAAGTGCCCGTGATGTGATTCCAGAAGTGATCGGTTACCAGGCTGAACGGTTGTTACCCTTTCCCAAGGATGACCTCTATTATGATTATCTGACAACTGAAGTCGGGCGCGAAGAAAAGCGGATCGAAGTGACGGTCTTCGGGTTTTCTCGTCGAGAAGTTGATGAATATCTGGGGATTCTCTTACAAGCGCAACTCCGCCCGTACATGGTGACGTTGAGCTGTTCGGCCTTAGCGAGTAGTCTCGCTTTTTGTGAGCCGCAGGCTGAGGCTCCCCGTATCTTACTAGTGACGGAGGACAGTTGGCTCGAGATGGATTCCATTAGTGGGAAGTCTCTCGTTGCGAGTCAAATTGTCCCGCTCGCACAGGAGATTAAGAAGGCGGAACTGGAGGAGCTGCTTTCCCAAGCTGTGGTACGCAACTTCCCTGGGGCGTCGCCAAGCGATACGATGATTTTCTCATGTGCGGCACCTGCCACTCTCCCGATTACCGTCAGTGCTGATCGAGATTTGCAGATGCTGACAGCGGCACGTTTTACGCTCACTGAAGGCGATGTGCTCCCGCCTCTCGCATTACCCGCGTTGGGAGCGGCGTTGCAAGCGGTTGGCGAAAGCGTTGGGGTAAACCTGTTGCCCGAAGAACGACGAGCGCGACGAGAAAAGCATGTCTCTCCGTTCACCTTTATATTGTTAGGCGTGCTTGGGGTACTCTCATTAGTGTGGGCAACGGTGTCGGTGTTGCAGCAACATCGAATGCTGCGGAATTTAGCACGCCAGCGCGCGGTTTTGGAAGAACCTGTACGACACGTGCAGGCCCAAGAGGAAGAAATTAGCGAGCTCCAACAACGGATTCAGAAGATCAATGAAGTTTCGGCACAGAAAGTCGTTCCTGTATTGAAAAGTCTTTCGGAGGTATTGCCAACCGCCTATTATCTTAATCACCTCCGCTACAAGGGTGGGGATGTCGAAATGAGTGGTATTGGGTCCCAATCGGCTGCTGATCTTGTCGCCCACCTTGAGAACTCTCCGTGTCTTCGTGACGTTGCACCGAAAGCGCCCTTCACAAAAACACCGTTAGGGGAAACGTTTACTCTTGGCGCAAAGGCTGAGCCATGCAGCGAATAAAACAACTATGGCAAAGCCGTTCTCCGCGTGAACGTCTATTAGCTGGGGTTGCTCTGGCTGTTATTGCTGTGAATGTTCTGATCTATGGGATCCTTAAACCCTACCGCGCCTATACGAATGAGCTTGAACAGGAAATTGAAGGACAGGCTACTTTGATTGGCAAGATGATGCGGATGCGCGATCGTGGGACCGATGTCGAACGTCAAGTTGGACTACTGCGCCAACAGATGGAAGAGGTCCGACAACATCTCATTCCCGGCGACACTCCGGCGCTGGCTGCCTCTCAATTGCAAGAACGGTTACAGAGTCTGGCTAGTGGGAGTGGCCTCGAAGTATTAACCACGGTTCCTTTACGAGATGAGCCGGTCGGAGAATTTCGTAAGACGACCGTCCAAATGACTTTACGAGGTGGGGTGCCGGCGCTTGCTCGGTTCGTTGCTGACGTTGAATACGGAGAGTGGCGTCTCGCTGTGAACTCACTTGAAGTGCGGGGCACCTACAACGCTAGAGTGGCGAGAATACAACGGCGAAATGCGGGAGGAGGACCGAGTCCCTTAACTGTGACTCTTGAGGTTAGTGGAGTCATGCGGGGAGGACCGTCGTCGTAAGATGATGGGAGAACCTGTATGCGTATTCGTACTTTCTTCCATGTAGTGTTAGCAGGGATGGCCCTTTTCCTCTGTGGAAAGATTGTTGCTGTGTGGCGCCGACCTTTACCCGCGATACTCCCCAATGCTGAGCAAACACCGTCCGATGCCTCGGGACTCGGGAGGTTGCAACCAATGCAACCCCCTGAGGCGGTGACGCAGATGGTTGAAGCGATTGCCGCAAAAGATCTTTTCACGCCTGACCGTGGGGAAGTTACCTCTCCAATAGTAGAAGAACCGAAGACTGTCGTTGAGCCTCCCTCGCACTTGAAACTCGTTGGTGTACTCATGAGCCGGGCACGCGCGGAGGCGTTTCTTGCGGATTCGTCACAAGGGAACAAGGTCTTTCGTGTCAAACAAGGGGACAGTATCGGTCAGTATCAACTGTTGCAGATCGACCCCAAAGAGGTGAAAGTGGCGCTAGGATCAAGTGGTGAAGTTGCCTCGCTCCAATTGCGGATTCTTGATAGTGCGACCTCTCAGCAAGCGCCACATATCATCCCTGCTGTTCAGCAAAATGTGGGAGACGGGCGTCCTGGATCAGCCGTAGGACGCATCCTCGCGCAACCAAACGTGGTTGGGCAATCTGGAGTATCCCCGCAAACCCAAGAAGAAGCGCAAGCCTTGCGCAGCAATATCCAGAGAATGCAACAGCGGTTGCGTCGCCTCCGTCGGAGAGCTGCTCGAGAGGAGGCTCAGGCCAGAGAGGCGAGGGGGGATAATGACGAAGAAGAGGACGACAGTAGCGATGAAGAATGATAGGAAGATGTGGGGGTAAGAGAGGATTTATGGGTGTAAGACAGCTAGCTACAATCATCGTTACACTCCTCTGGTTCGGGCACGGAACATGTGCTCGCGCACAAGAGACGGCACCCACTGCCCCTGCTACGCCCGAACGCCCAGCGGCAAGTGAAGATGAAGCGATAGTCCTCAACTTTGAAGGCGCGGATATTCGTGAAGTCATTCACAGTTTGGCAACTGCTTTAGGTATCAGCTACACCATTGACCCCCGCGTTCAAGGTCAGGTGACGATTCGCACCACCGGTCGTATCGCTGGCCGGGATTTATTCCCCATTTTTCATCAGATCCTCCGGGCGAATGGTATCGCTGCAGTGAAAGTTGGCAACCTCTATCAAATTACTCCGGTTGGCGAGGCAAAAACTCGTGTGGGGCTGCCGAGTTCAGTAGGTGAAAAAAATCGGGCCAGGGCTGAGGATCGGTTTTTGATCGAATTGGTAAAAGTAGAACACCTCGCGGCAGAAGAAATCGCAAAGGTGTTACAACCCTTTGTGTCGCCTGGGGGGGATGTGATTGCCTATCCACGGGCAAATTTGATTATTATTTCTGATCTGGCTTCGAATGTGGACCGTCTCAAGGAACTCGTGCGTACTTTTGATGTTGATACCTTTCGCAATTTATATGCAGAAGTCTACCGTATTGAACATGCGAATGTTGAAGATTTGGGAAAAGAACTCCAGGGAGTACTTGAGCCTTACGGAGTGACAGCGAAAGAGGCGACGGAGCGAGGGGTATATGTGCTGCCGCTTGATCGTCTTAATTCAGTCGTCGTTATTGCCTTTAATAAGGATGTCCTAGAAGAAGTCCGCAAGTGGATACAAGTGCTTGATATCCCGCCAGAAAAGGGTGGCGGACGCATTGTTCATGTCTATGCTGTGGAGAATGCAAAAGCTGTGGATTTAGCTGCAGTGCTGGGGGAACTCTACGGTGGTGATGGAGGTGGAAGCCGGAGTCGCAATCAAAGCTCCTTGGGCGGAGCGTCTGGCCTGAGTGGTGGAGTTGGTGGCAGTTTAGGAGACAGTGGCCTCAGCGGAAGCGGAGCCGGATTTAGTGGCCGTGGCAGTCGTAGTAGTCTCGGTAGCCGCGGGGGGAGCAGCGGAGATTTCGGCAGTGGAGGGATCGGTGGAGGAAGTCGGAGAAGTGGGGGACGTAGTGGAGGAACCTTTAGCGGTGGAGGAACACAGACTGTCCTTATCGCTCCGAAAGAGGGTGAGAAACCGATCTTCAAAGAAGAAGTTCGTATCGTTGCTGACGAAATCACGAATTCTCTGATCATCTTAGCGACGACCCGAGATTATGACAAAATCCGTGAGGTGTTACAGAAACTTGATGTGGTGCCCCGGCAAGTCTTAATCGAGGCGATTATTGCGGAAGTTGGTCTCACTGATGATCTCTCGTTTGGGCTTGAGTATGCGTTTGCCAATAAGGGAATCAGCAGTCTTGTTGGGACCGGGGGGGGGGGATCAGGTAGTACTGATGGGACGACGACTGGCGGGACGACGACTGGCGGGACGACAACGGACCCATCTCAAGCCCTATTAAGTGCAGCGAAACGTGGGGTCCGCTTTAGTGGGGATGCAGGATTATTTTCTTTCATTACGGATCGCGACCAGTTCCTAGTGATTCTCAACGCACTCGATGCACGCTCCCAGTTGCGCAGTCTGGCAACTCCGCACGTTATCGCAGCTGATAACCGCGAGGCACATATTCTCATTGGTGAGGAAGTCCCAATTCTATCGTCGACATCAACAAATCTGAGTGGGTCGAGTCCATTTGTCTCGAACAACGTTCAGTATCGCGATACTGGGAAAATTCTTACTATTGTCCCTCAAGTCAACTCGGCAGGACTCGTCAATATGGAAATTCGTCAAGAGGTCAGTGCCGTCGGCAGAGCAGCTTTTGGCAATACCAACTCTCCAAGTTTCACTTCACGTCAGGCAGAGACAACCGTTGTGGTCCAAGACGGTGAATCAATCGTGATTGGTGGGATTATTGATGATCAAGTGAATCGCACTCGGCGGGGTATTCCGTTTTTAATGGACGTACCAGTGTTTGGACGACTCTTTCGTACAGAAACAGACCGGGTTGATCGGACGGAATTGATTATTCTTATCACTCCTCATGTGATTCGGAGCCGTCAGGAGGCACAGTCGGTCACCGCGGAGTTTCAAGAACGGATTCGTGGCCTTAGGGGCATGCTGGAACGAGTGCGACCAACGCGGGAACGTCGACCCGTGCAAGAGAGTCTCTCCCCCTCGGAGCGAGGTAACGACGAACACGAGGAACGGTAGCTGCGCGAGTGATGCGCAATCCCGATAGCAGAGGTGGGGGTGATGAAGAAGTTATTGGTGTGTCTGGTATTCGCTGGGGCAATCGGTGGTGCCTATTACAATACCCTCGGCAATGATTTTGTTTTTGACGACTATTTGTTAGTTGTCGAAAACCCGTTTGTGCGTTCAACGAAACCGCTCTCGGAATTTTTACTCGCTCCACTGTCTCTGGGCTATCGACCTTTTCGGACGTTGTCCTATGTGATTGATGCTCGAATCGGCGGAGTGCAGCCCTGGGTGTTTCACGCCAGTAATCTTTTCTATCACTGGCTAACCACCTGTTTAGTCTTTCTGGTTACTTTGCGCCTGACGAATATGGTCCCCGAGCGGCAGGCGGACGCCTTACCGTTGCAAAACGACACGACTCTGTGGCGCTGGCGCCCCGCAATTTTTGTTACTGCCCTCTGGGCTCTCCATCCGCTCCAAACCGATGCCGTGACGTACATTTCTGGGCGGCGGGATATCTTGGGCGGACTTTGCTTGTTTCTTGGGCTATGGACGTATGGCAGTTTTCGTATCGCCGAGCTACATGCTGGGGTATGGCGGTATGGCTGGCTTGTGTTGTCGTGCGTCGTATATGGCCTTGGGATTCTCAGTAAAGAAAGCGTGATTGTTCTCCCAGTCCTCTGCTGGATGTATGACATCCAGCGAGAGGGGATTGTGGAATCTCTGCGGCGAAGATGGGCCATCTATTTTCTTGTCTTGCTCCTTGGTTTTGCGGTGTTGTGGTACTTTGCCGGTCCGATTTTTTTCATGACAATACAAAATGCAACCTGGCATGGGGGAAGTCTTGAAGGCAACTTTGCCACTGTTGCACGGATTTGGCAGCACTATTTGTCACTAATGGTGTATCCTCACACCCTGCTTGCGGACTACTCGTACAACGCGTTTCCAGCTTCGTCGTCATTTGGCGAAACCAGAGTGCTCGTTGCTCTTGGAACATTGACCGGCGCTGTTATCGGGATAAGTCTGTTAGCATGGCAATGGCCGCTCTGTAGGTACGGTGGCTTGTGGATGCTCGTCAGCATTCTGCCTGTCTCACACTTGATTCCGATTAAGGAAGTTGTTGCTGAGCATTATCTCTATGTCCCACTTTTCGGATTTTGTTTGATTGTTGGGGTTGTCCTTGCTGCCCTGTGCGGTGATGGCCTCACTCGGGGGGCGACGTGGTCACGGGTGCGAGCGGCGACTGTGTATGGAGTGGTTGTGCTCTTGCTCGTTGGATCTGTACTGCGTACGGTGACGCGAAATCGGGATTGGGCTGATGAGGAAACATTTTGGACTGTGGTGACACAGACAGCACCGCAAGGAGCTAGAGGGCATTACAACCTTGCTGGAACCTACAAGCGATTGCAGCGACCAGGGGACGCCGCACGAGAATTCATGGTGACATTGGCAATTTCTCCCCAACATGTCGGAGCGATTGTGGGCCTCGGAGAACTCGCCTTTGAGGCTGGACACTATGGGCAATCCCTTGCATACGCAAAGCAAGCCCAAGTGATCGACCCGCAACATCCCCGTGTAATATACCTCTTGAGTTGGGTGAAGTTAGCGCTGAAAGAAATAGATGAGGCCGAACAGCTATTTTTACAGGCGGCGACCCTGATGCCGAATTCCTCGGGTGTATATGCTGGGTTAGAGGCGGTGGCGAAAGAGCGAGGTGATAAAGAAGCGGAAAAGCAATGGGCAGATAAGCGGCAGGCTTTAGAAGGTCGACATGGGTAAATGGGTTGACCCGTTAGCAGAAGAACGGTAGAGTGCCGCCGCACTGTGGGGGGCTGTCTATGTTCGCACAGTTGTGGACACATCGGGTGATGCTTATCGGGCTTGTCCGACGAGACCTCCGCGCACGTTACGTTGGTTCTCTGTTGGGAATGTTCTGGACGATCCTCCAACCGCTCTTGCTCTTTGCTGTCTACATGTTTGTGTTCTCAACTATCTTGCAAGTTCGTTTCACGTCTGAAGATGGGAGTGGGGGGTTCGCTTTTTATTTGCTTGCGGGCCTGCTGCCTTGGCTTGGATTTCAAGAAGGGATTACCAAAGCAGCAACGGCAATCATTGATAACGCTGGACTCGTAAAGTCAATGCGCTTTCCGGCTGAGGTTTTAGTGGCGAGCAGTATTATCTCTAGTGCTATCACTTTTCTCTTGAGCTTAGGGGTTCTCTTGGTCGCGTTGGGCATAATGGGACGTATGCCTTGGGCGATTTTACCGCTGCTTCCGATTGTGATCTGTATCCAAACCCTTTTGGCGCTTGGGCTGGGACTGATTACTGCCAGTTTCCAGACTGTGTTACGGGATACGTTGCCGGTATTACAGATGGTATTTACGGTCTGGTTTTATGTGACGCCGATCATTTATCCCCTTTCTTATGTTCCTGCGCAGTTTGCGGCACTGTGTCAATGGAACCCGTTTACGCCCTTTGTTTCCGCATATCGTGCAATTTTGTTGGAAGGAAAGGTTCCTGCTGTCATAGACCTAGGATCGTCATGTGGGTGGATGGCAATAGCCCTACTTCTTGGTGGATGGTTATTTTCTCGTATTGAATCGAGTTTCGCTGATCTCCTGTGAGCTAAGTCACGGATATGGATAATGGTAAGTGTACAATGATGAATAATCGGAGATATTTGTGGGTTTATTTGATGGTGATCTGTGGGATGGCCCTCGCTTGTAATGGTGAAAAACCCCAAGGAACACAGAAAGAGGGGTTAACTACAGCGGCGGATGGATTACCTTCTGATGCTCAGTGGCGTCAAGATTTTACCTTTGCGGATATGGACAATGATGGGGAACTCGATCTGGTGACTGCGCCACCACGAAAAAACAAGCAACCCTGGCCACATATCTTCTTCCATCGTAATGATCGCTGGGAGCCCATCTCGTGCCCTGAGGTCGGACAGAATGGGTTTCCTCAGAAAGAGTACGTTTATGGGGGAGTAACGGTCGCGGACTTTACGGGGGACGGCAAGCAGGAGATTGTTATTGCCATGCATGAAGTGGGCCTTCGTATGTTCGTAAACCAGGGGGCTAGTCCTTGTGGACCGTGGGTGGAGCAGGACGGTTTTCCTGCAACAATCCAAAACTTTCGCTCTCGTGCAATTACACATGCTGACATGAATCGGGATGGACGGATCGATATTGTCGCACTATCGGAAGCTCCCCAGATGAATTCGGATGCGAAAACAGCAGGGCTGGGTGTTTTCTTGAATGAGGAGAGTGGATGGAGTTTCCAGAGTATTGCCGGAAGCGAAGGTCTTTTTGGTGATGACCTTGCTGTTGGCGAGGTCAATGGAGACGGTGTTCCTGACATTGCTGTTGGTAGTCTCAATGACATACGCCCTCAGTTTGTTTGGTTGAGTGATGGAAATGGACAATGGAAAGATGCAGGTGCAGAAGGATTGCCCAATAATATCATTGCGTGGACTGTCCAGCTTACAGACTTCGATAACGATGGGAAGGATGAATTAGTACTGGGAGTCGGCGGTGCGCCTATGTACGAAAATGGAGGCCCACGAATCTACCGTTGGGATGGTAGCCAGTGGCACACCCTGTCTGAAGGGCTGCCACAAGTCTTTTGGGTCAGTGGAGTTACCGCGGTAGATTTGGATAACGATGGGAAAAAGGAGATTATTGCTGCGGGTATGTATACAGGGACTGTGCGTCTCTATCGCCAAACCGCGGAAGGAACATGGAGTGAACACCAAGAAATCAAAGTTGCTGAGGAATCGGACAAACTCAGAAATTATAAGGTTCGCTCTTTCTCAAGGAAAGCTAAACCACAGAATGTTATTGTTGCGAACTATGCTGGAGAGCATGGTGGGAAGATCGCAGCCTGGGTTTGGCGGTAACATATGGAGATTTTCCTCTTGACAAGAAGAGCAGGCAAGAATAATGAGTTTGAGGTTAGGGGGTACCTGTTTGAATATCTTCGGGTGGTCCTGGTGGCGTTTGCGTTAACCATATTGGGCGTGGTAGCATCCTCCTGTGAGACGAAGACAGTTAATCTCGAAGAGCGGGTAAAGGCATATTGGGAGGCTCGAACTAAAGGGCAAGCTGAACTTGCTTTCGAATTTGAAGCGCCAGGGAGTATTGATAAGCCAACCTACCTGAAAAAAATCCTCACGGCTCCTGTCGCGTTCACATCATGCACAATTCAATCAATTAAGGAAAATGGAAATGAGGCGGAGGTGGTGTTGCGTGCGGAATATCTTTTGCCGGGACTCTCTCGGCCGGTGTCCTCCTCTATGATGGAGAGATGGGTGAGGATAAATGGCCAGTGGTATCACGACCTTCCTGTAGGGAGTGATGGCGGCACGGACACAGAAAGGGGGTGATCTGGGCAATGAGAGAGGCCTGGAGCAGGCAAGAAAAGTTAATAAAAAACATCTAGAGTTGCTGCTGAAAGAGGGCTCTCAAGGTTTTAGGCGTAAATAGAAGCAGAGAATGACAACGAGGAGAGAAGTTCTCATGGTTTCTTTCTGTAAGGAAGGAGGAGCAGAATGCGTAAGCGTAGCTATGGGATGGTGATGGCGATAGTGGCGGGGCTCATCTTGGTCGGGGGGAGTCGCGCAGGGGCAGTGATCGGGATACCGGACGATGTGCCGGCATCGACGTTATTGTATCCGT
>JBFWXH010000045.1:0-57604 GCA_050187625.1 Binatia bacterium | reverse complement strand
TGCGGCGACTTTCAGGGCAGCGAACGGCACCACTGCCGAAAGCCGCTCTCCATACGCACGGTTCCCGACCTGATCATGATTTTGGCTGCAGATCACAAACCGTTCGCCGGGCAGATGGCGGCCCGGCGAACCATGGGGACGCTGACGAAAAGGAGAAAACTGGCCATGATACACAAACCCTTCACTCAGCGCCGTGGCTACGTCTTCGAAGTGGCCAAAATCGGCATAGTAACCATCGCGCTCACCCGTGAGCGTAGTGTGCAACGCATGATGGAAATCGTCACTCCACTGGGCATCGAGGCCCCAGCCGCCCTGCGTCAGGTCGGTAATGACGCGATTGTCGTTGAGGTCGCTCTCAGCGATAACGTGAACCGTCTTTCCCAGCGCCATTGCCTGACTGTGCACCGCCCGCCCCAGGTCCTGCAGAATGTGAGTCGTGCTGGCATCGAAAATGCCGTGGATAGCATCTAAGCGCAAGGCGTCAACATGGTATTCAGTTACCCAGTACAGCGCGTTGTCAATAACGTATTGCCGTACACCTTGGCTCTCGTCGCCATCGAAGTTCACTGCTTGACCCCAGGGCGTAGTATAACGATCAGTAAAATAGGGGCCGTATTCGCCGAGATAGTTGCCTTCAGGACCCAGGTGATTATAGACTACGTCGAGGACGACCGCCAAGCCTTTCTCGTGGCAGGCATTCACAAGCAGCTTGAGTCCCGTTGGTCCTCCGTAGGCGGAGTGCGGGGCATAGAGATGAACCCCATCGTAGCCCCAGTTGCGATTCCCTGGAAACTCGGCTACCGGCATCAACTCGATAGCAGTGATGCCGACCTCATCTCGGAGATAGTCCAAATAAGGAATGACGGCAGTAAAGGTACCCTCAGCAGTGAAAGTTCCGATATGCAGTTCATAGGTGATGAAGTCCCGGAGCTGCAATCCCTGCCAATCCTGATCAGTCCAGGGGAAATCCGCGGGATCAACAAGGGCAGAAGGGCCGTGCACTCCTTCCGGTTGGCAGCGAGAGACTGGGTCGGGGCGGGCACGATCTCCGTTGAGAAGATATTGATAACGCGTGCCGGGGGCAAGTCCACGTACCATTACCGAATGGACACCGTCGGCATCTTTTTCCATAGGTACGGTCCATGCTGGAGAGAACACCCGAACAGCCATCTTTTGCACGTGCGGCGCCCAAACGCTAAAGTGAACGACCCCTCCAGGAGTAGGTGTTGCTCCTCGTGCGAGCTGCCAATTGTCGTGCCTCATCGTGTGCCCCTGCTTTCTGAACTGAAACGTTGCTCCCCGTTCGCTATGGTCGTGAGTAGGTGCGCGCTTCGTTTCGGATCGGTGAGAGATGAAATTTTTAGTCAATTGTGACGTAAAAGTCAATATTGACTTTTTATGCGTTTTCTTTATAGTAACTATCGCCGCCGAGTATCGCAGTACCAATGTGCAGTCGCGTTGCCTAAGAAACCAGGCAATACTAGAATTCCTAGTGCTTGTGGTGGGTGACTGTCAATCTCGACAAAACTGATAATGACGAAGCGAGAGAAGAGTGCGAGGTGTAGGTATGGAGGGTAAGAAGAAGCAGACGTTTTCACTCGTAGATGACCCGCTGTGGTACAAGGATGCGATCATTTACGAACTCCACGTACGGGCGTTTGCCGATAATTCTGGTGATGGGGTGGGCGACTTTCGTGGCCTGACCGACAAACTGGACTATTTGCAGGATCTTGGGGTGACCGCGCTGTGGCTGTTGCCGTTTTGTCCGTCCCCGCTGAAGGACGACGGTTACGACATGGCGGACTATACGGATGTGAACCCAACGTACGGAACGGTCAATGACTGTGAAGTCTTCTTGCGCGAAGCCCACAAGCGTGGCCTACGCGTGATTACGGAGCTAGCGCTGAACCACACGTCCGATCAGCATGCGTGGTTCCAACGTGCCCGCCGGGCCAAGCCGGGGAGCCCGTTGCGGGATTTCTACGTGTGGAGTGATACGCCGGAAAGATATCAAGAAACCCGGATCATTTTCCAGGACTTTGAGCCGTCTAACTGGGCGTGGGACCCACTCGCGAAAGCGTATTACTGGCATCGGTTTTACTCTCACCAGCCGGATCTCAACTATGACAATCCGCGCGTGCGCAAGGAAATCCTCAAGGTCGTGGATTTTTGGTTCGACCTGGGAGTCGATGGCCTGCGGCTGGACGCAGTTCCCTATCTCTTCGAACGCGAGGGCACGAATTGTGAAAATCTGCCCGAGACCCATACTTTTCTGAAAGAGCTGCGTCGTCATATTGACCAGAAGTTCCGCAATCGCATGCTGCTGGCCGAAGCCAATCAATGGCCGGAAGATGCGGCCGCGTATTTTGGCGAGGGGGACGAGTGCCACATGAACTTTCATTTCCCCCTGATGCCGCGCCTGTTCATGGCCATTCATACCGAAGACCGCTTCCCGATCATTGATATTCTGGAACAGACCCCGACACTGCCCGAGAACTGTCAGTGGGGGATCTTCCTGCGGAACCATGATGAACTGACACTCGAGATGGTGACCGACGAGGAGCGCGATTACATGTACCGGGTCTATGCACAAGATCCGCGCATGCGCATCAATCTGGGGATTCGTCGCCGCCTTGCTCCGTTGTTGGGAAACCATCGTCGCCGCATCGAACTCATGAACGGTTTGTTATTTTCGCTCCCAGGAACTCCTATCCTCTATTACGGAGACGAGATCGGCATGGGCGATAATATCTACCTGGGAGATCGTAACGGCGTGCGCACGCCCATGCAGTGGAGTTCGGATCGGAATGCCGGGTTTTCCCGGGCGAACCCGCAGAAACTCTATCTGCCGGCGATTATTGATCCGGAGTATCACTACGAAGCCCTCAATGTTGAAGCGCAGCAGAATAATCCGCATTCGCTGTTATGGTGGATGAAGCGTCTGATCGCGTTACGCAAGCGCTCTAAGGCGTTTAGTCGCGGGACGATTGAGTTCTTGCAGCCCGAAAACCGCAAGATCCTTGTCTTCTTGCGCCGCTTCCAAGACGAATGCATTCTGGTCGTCGCCAATTTGTCGCGTTTTGTCCAGTACGTCGAATTAGATCTCGCCGAGTTTCAAGGGATGCGTCCCGTCGAAATGTTTGGTCGCGTGCCGTTTCCGTTCATCGGCGAACTTCCCTATTTGCTCACTATTGGACCGCATTCGTTCTTCTGGTTTACCATCGAGGCTGCCCCCGGTGCACCAGTAGGGGTCGGTGCAGCTCCGGAGATCAAGGTGCCGACCGTGACTATTGACGGAGAATTCGACCGCTTGTTCCAAGGAAAAGCGAAAGAGGCACTGGAAGCGCTGCTCCCCCGATACCTGAGCGGTCGTCGGTGGTTTAGCGGTAAAGCGCGGACCTTGCGGACAGCGGCGATCCCGGAAGTTATTCCGCTCCCGCACGATTCCACCCAGAGCTATGCAGTCTCGGTGACCGTCAATTACTCGGATGGCGATCCAGAAACCTATGTCCTGCCGATGAACATTGCCATCGGGGACCGGGCGGCACAGGTTCAGCAGGAGATCTCGCAAGCGGTGATTGCTCGCTTGCAGGGGCAGGAGACCGAGGGGGTGTTGTACGAGGCACTGTGGGACGACGGATTTTGTCAGGCGTTACTGGACGCGATTGCTCGTCGTCGCCAGTTTGCCGGTCTCAATGGAAAGTTGGTTGCGGTTTCGTACCGGACGTTTCGTCAGCTCCGCGGTCCCAGCGACGAGCGATTACCCTCGTCACTGATGAAAGCGGAACAGAGTAATTCCTCGATCGTCTATGGCGATCGACTGATTCTCAAGTTGTTCCGCCGCATTGCGCCGGGCATCAATCCTGACCTCGAGGTTGGCCGTTTTCTGACCGAGAAGACTCCGTTTCGTCACACCCCTCAGGTCGCAGGGGCATTGGAGTATCGTCCGGCTACGGGCGAGGCTTTTACTATCGGTATTCTGCAACAATTCGTGCCAAGTCAGGGCGATGCCTGGCAGTACACGCTCGACGCACTTGGTCATTATTGGGACCGGGTGTTGACACACGAAGCCTCGGAACAGCCGCCAGTGTCGCTGGTTCCTGTTGTCACTTTATGCGATGAAATGCCACCCTCGTTGATGTCGGATTTTATGGGCTCGTATCTCGCCTCGGCGGAACTGTTAGGCCAACGGACTGCCGAATTACATCTGGCGCTGGCCTCCAACACGACCGAACCGGATTTTGCGCCTGAGCCGTTTACGACCCTTTATCTGCGGTCGGTGTATCAGAGTATGCGTAGCCGGGCGGCCCTGTCGTTCCCACTACTTCGCCAGCACTTCAAACGCATCTCGCAGAATGCCCAGCTCGAAGCCCAGCACGTGCTAGAACAGGAGGACGCGGTCGTTAAACGATTTCAACGTATCCTCAATCAAAAGATTACGGCCATGCGGATTCGTTGTCACGGCGACTATCATCTTGGTCAGGTGCTCTACACCGGCAAGGATTTCCTCATTCTTGACTTTGAAGGAGAACCAGCCCGACCACTGAGTGAGCGACGTTTGAAACGTTCGCCGTTGCGGGATGTGGCCGGCATGCTTCGGTCCTTTCATTATGCGGTGTATACGACGTTCTTCCGCCAGGAGACGGAGGGCGTATATGCCTCTCGGCCAGACGCGGTCGCGACGTTGGAGCCGTGGGCGCGCTGCTGGTACCAGTGGGTCTCAGCGGTGTTCTTGCGTCGCTATCTTGCCGTCGCACACCATGCGCCGTTCTTGCCGAAGACACGGACAGAACTCCAGGTGTTGCTCGATGCCTATGTGTTAGAGAAAGCCGTGTACGAGCTCGGGTATGAACTGAACAACCGTCCTGATTGGGTGCGCATCCCTCTCTACGGTATTCGACATACCTTGGAAACGGAGGGTTCGGCGTAGTGGCGACCCAGTTGCAACAGCTCCGTCAGTTGGCGCGATTGCACGGGGTGCAAACCTCGTATGTCGATGTCTTTCGCCGTCGCCAGACCGCGTCGCCAGAGGCCCTGCGCGCGACTCTGCTCGCCTTGGGTGTACCTGTGGAGAACCTGGCAGAGGTACCCAACGTCTTACGTATACACCAGCAGGAGCTGTGGCAGCAGGGGTGCCAACCGGTGTACGTCGCCTGGGACGGGAAGGTCAAGCAGTGGGAGGTGCGCGTGGCGGCCCAAGCGCACGACGGCGGTTTCCTCCAATGCCAACTCCTCTGCGAGAACGGGGAAAAAAAAAGCTGGGTAGAAAAACTGGACGAAGTCCCCATCGTCCAGCATGCTGAGGTCGAGGGGGTCCGCTATGTCGCGCGACAACTGACCGTGCCTGAACCTGTACCGTTGGGGTATCATCGCTTGCGTTGCGAAATTGCGGGACACTCCTTTGACAGCCTTCTGGTTTCTGCCCCGCGGCGGGCCTTTGCGTGGCCGGGAAAACACTGGGGAGTGTTTTTGCCTCTGTATGCAGCCCATTCGCTGCACAGTTGGGGGGCGGGGGATTTTACCGATCTGGCTGCGCTGGTGGACTGGGTCGCCGATGCTGGTGGACAGGTGGTGGCTACCCTGCCTCTTCTTACTGCGTTCCTGGACGAGCCGTTCGACCCGAGTCCCTATGCCCCGGCGAGTCGTCTGTTCTGGAACGAGTTCTACATCGACGTGACACAGGTTCCAGAGTTGCACCATAGTCCGGCGGCCCAAGCTTTGGTGTCCTCACCTGCATTCCAGCGGGAGATTGTTGCCCTGCAGGAACTCCCGCTTGTCGATTATCGCCGTCAGATGGCGGTGAAACGCCAGGTGCTGGCGGAATTGGTGCAGACGTTTTTCCGCACCCCTGGGGACCGGGTTACCGCGTTTCGCGACTACATCGCTTCTCATCCAATGGTTGAGGATTATGCCCAATTTCGCAGTGTGGGGGAACGCCTGCGCACCTCGTGGCTGCAATGGCCGCAGCGCTTGCGTGACGGTGAGGTGCAACCAGCCGACATCGATGAACGGGCTCGTGACTATCACTTATACGTGCAGTGGATCGCTCACGAACAACTCCAGGAGGTATCGCAACGGGCGGCCGACCGAGACGTACACCTGTATTTGGACCTCCCCCTAGGCGTGCATCGTGATAGCTACGACGTGTGGCGTGAACGTGCAGCCTTCGCCCTCGCGGCTTCGGGAGGTGCTCCACCGGACGCGGTGTACACGAAGGGGCAAGACTGGGGGTTCCCACCTTTACATCCGGAGCGCATCCGCCAGCAAGGCTACCGGTACGTGCGAGCGTATGTGCGCCACCACCTCCGGCAAGCCGGGGTGTTGCGTATCGACCACGTCATGGGGCTCCATCGCCTGTTTTGGGTGCCACATAACCTCGAAGCGAAGGATGGAACGTACGTCAGCTATCCGGCGGAAGAGCTGTACGCAATTCTCACGCTCGAGTCCCATCGGCATCACGCGATGATCGTCGGTGAGAACCTGGGGACCGTCCCGGCCCAGGTGAATACGGCTATGACCCGGCACGGCATCCGCCGCATGTACGTGGTGGAGTATGAACTGCCAACGCTGGATCGCCAGCCGTTACGCCGGGCTCCTGCCGCTTCCGTTGCCAGTGTCAACACCCACGACATGCCGCCACTTGCTGCCTTCTGGGAAGGACTGGACTTGCAGGAACGCTTGGCTCTAGGACTGATGGACCACGCGGGATTGTCACACGAACGCGAACTGCACGAGGCGCGGAAAGCTGCGTTTGTGCAGCTGTTACAACGGCAGCGTTGGTTACCGGAAGGGGAAGCAGATCTGCAAGAGATTCTGACTGCTAGCCTGTCTTTCCTGGCCGCGAGTCCGGCCGATTTGATGATCGTCAACCTTGAAGATCTCTGGTTAGAGACCGCACCGCAGAATGTCCCGGGTACTGGCAATGAGCGACCGAATTGGCAGCGCAAAACCCGCGAGCGCTTTGCCGTGTGGAGCCAGTCACCGCAGGTCACCATGATGTTGCGGGCGATCAAATTTTTACGACAAAGAAAGCGTAGGTAATCATGCCCCGGAAAAAGCAAGAAACAACAGAGAAAAAGCCAGCACAGACTCCCGTCAAGAAACGAGCACCAAAGCGACGGGCTGCGGCACCGGTAGAAATGGAAGATGCTTCACCGGCAGCAGAGGTGGTGGGAGAGGTTGCCCCAGCTCCCGCGCAACCTGCTCCCTTCTTAGGAGAACAAGATTTGTTTCTATTCAACGAGGGGAGCCATGTACGCGTGTATGAAAAGTTGGGTGCTCACGCCGTACGACAAGGAGAGACCGACGGTGTCCACTTTGCAGTCTGGGCGCCGAATGCCGAACACGTGTCAGTCATCGGGGAGTTTAACGGCTGGGACAAGACCAGCCATGTCCTGTATGCGCAAGGGCAGTCGGGGATCTGGGCGCGATTTTTCCCGGAGGTTCAGGCGGGGACTATGTATAAATATCACATCGTGTCACAGCATGAGGGGTATTGTGTTGATAAGGCTGATCCGTTCGCCTTTCATGCCGAAACTCCGCCGAAAACCGGTTCTATCGTGTGGGATTTACCCTACCAATGGAACGATCAGGAGTGGATGACGACCCGTGGGCAACGGCAGACCCTCGAAGCACCGATGGCGATTTACGAAGTGCATCTGGGTTCCTGGCGACGGGTGCCAGAAGAAGAGAATCGTCCACTCACCTATCGTGAGCTGGCGCGGACCTTACCTGCCTATGTCCAGCAGATGGGCTTCACCCACGTAGAGTTTCTGCCGGTAATGGAACATCCCTTTTATGGGTCGTGGGGCTACGAAGTGACGGGGTACTTTGCTCCGACCAGTCGCTACGGCACCCCGCAAGATTTGATGTACCTTATCGATTGTTTACACCAACATGACATTGGTGTGATCCTCGATTGGGTGCCGGCGCATTTTCCCAAGGATGAGCACGGCCTGGGGTACTTCGATGGAACCCATCTCTATGAGCACTCCGATCCCCGGAAGGGTATTCATCAAGACTGGGACAGTTTCATCTTCAATTATGGTCGCAATGAAGTGCGGAGTTTTCTGATCAGTAATGCGCTGTTCTGGTTGGACAAGTATCACGTCGATGGGCTGCGCATCGATGCTGTCGCCTCTATGCTGTATCTCGATTATTCCCGCAAAGAGGGAGAGTGGATTCCCAACGAATATGGGGGCCGTGAGAATCTGGAGGCGCTCTCTTTGTTGCGGCGTTTCAACGAAGAAGTGTACAAGCACTACCCCGATGTGCAGACGATTGCCGAGGAGTCGACTGCCTGGCCGATGGTCTCGCGTCCGCTGTACGTGGGAGGATTGGGCTTTGGTTTCAAATGGGACATGGGCTGGATGCATGACACGTTGGAGTATTTTTCTCGCGATCCGATTCACCGTAAGCATCACCAGAACGAACTGACGTTTCGCCAACTGTATGCCTCGACGGAGAACTTCGTGTTACCCCTCTCTCATGATGAAGTCGTGCATGGCAAGGGGTCGTTACTGCGTAAGATGGCGGGGGATGACTGGCAGAAGGCGGCGAACCTGCGGCTGTTGTTTGGCTATATGTACGTGCAACCAGGCAAGAAGCTGCTATTTATGGGGGGCGAGCTGGGGACGTGGAACGAGTGGTACCATGAGGCCAGTTTGGACTGGAATCTCCTGGAGTACGATTCGCATAAAGGAATACAGCGGTGGGTTGAAGATCTCAATCGCTTTTATCGCGCTGAGCCGGCGCTGTATGAGTATGATTGTGATGGTCGCGGGTTCGAGTGGATAGATTGTAACGACGACGAAAATAGTGTGTTGAGTTTTCTGCGCAAGGGGCGCTCGACCGTGGGCCTGATACTCGTGGTCTGTAATTTCACGCCAGTGGTGCGCCACAACTACCGTGTCGGTGTCCCCCTCGGGGGGTTCTGGCAGGAAGTGATGAACAGCGATGCGGAACTGTATGGCGGGAGCCATCAAGGCAATATGGGTGGGATGGAGACCAGTCCCGTCTCTCAACATGGCCATTTCCATTCGCTGAATCTGACCTTGCCTCCGCTGGCTATGGTCTGCTTCAAACACGTGGCGCGTGGAGAGGAGGTGTCGTTATGAGCGTTCATGAGGGCCGAGCACGGGTTATTATCGCTGGAGTCTATCCGCAGATCGATGGTGGCCGCTTTCCTATAAAATGCACTATTGGTGATCAAGTGATCATCGAGGCCGATATTTTCACTGACGGGCACGACGCTGTTGTTGCCCGTCTGCTGCATCGCCACCAGGACGAAGAGTCATGGCAGACGACACCGTTACAGCCGTTGGTCAACGACCGCTGGCGCGCGCAGTTTCCAGCTGAACGACTGGGTCGGTATTATTATACGGTGGAGGCCTGGGTTGATCGATTTGTCTCGTGGCGACGCGATTTCGCCAAACGAGTGGAGGCTGGACAAGATCTCACAGTGGAATTCCAGATCGGTGCGGAGTTGGTTGTTGCCGCGAGCCGTCGTGCGAAGAGGGCGGATGCGAAACAGTTGCACGAGTGGGCCGAGTTCCTCCGACAGGACACTGCTGCCCGGGCGCAGGCAAAAACCTCCCTGGTTGTAAGCGACGAGTTTGCCGGCGTCGTCGAACGCTATCCTGACCGGACGTTGGCCGTGCGCTATGAGAAAGAACTCACGGTGTGGGTTGACCGCGTCAAAGCACGTTTCAGTGCCTGGTATGAGTTGTTTCCACGCTCCTGCGCGCGCTCCCCGGGAGTGCATGGCACCCTCCAAGACTGTGAGGCCCATTTGCGCGACATCGCCGCGATGGGGTTTGATGTGTTGTATTTGCCGCCGATCCACCCGATTGGTACGACATTTCGTAAAGGCAAGAATAACGCGCTGGTCGCTGGTCCGAACGACCCCGGCAGTCCGTGGGCGATTGGGAGCCCTGAAGGTGGCCATAAAGCAATCCATCCGCAGTTGGGAACCCTCGATGATTTTCGCCAGTTGGTGACTAAAGCGCAGGAGTACGGGTTGGAGATTGCGCTAGACATCGCGTTTCAGTGTACTCCTGATCATCCCTACGTTAAAGAACATCCAGAGTGGTTCCGCCACCGACCGGACGGGAGCATCCAATACGCTGAGAACCCTCCGAAGAAATATCAGGATATCTATCCCTTCGACTTTGAAACCGAACACTGGAAATCACTGTGGGAGGAACTGCGGAGCGTGCTGTTCTTTTGGATTGAACAGGGTGTCCGTATCTTTCGTGTCGATAACCCCCATACCAAACCATTTTCCTTTTGGCAGTGGGTGATTGCGGAAGTCACCCGTGACTATCCAGATGTGATTTTCCTTGCCGAAGCCTTCACGCGACCCAAGGTGATGTATCGTCTGGCTAAGCTCGGGTTCACGCAATCGTACACCTACTTTGCCTGGCGTAACACCAAGCCGGAATTAACCCAGTACCTTACCGAGTTGACGACCACCGACGTGCAGGAGTTTTTTCGGCCAAATTTTTGGCCGAATACGCCGGATATTTTGACCGAATATCTCCAACTCGGCGGTCGTCCCGCATTTTTGGTTCGCTTGACATTGGCCGCAACCCTCAGCGCTAACTACGGCATTTACGGGCCAGCCTTCGAATTGTGCGAGAACCGCCCGCGGGAGTACGGGAGTGAGGAGTATCTCGATTCTGAGAAGTATGAGATCCGCCAATGGGATATGACCAACCCGGCCAGTCTGCAAGAGTTCATTACGCGGGTGAACCGTATTCGGCATGAGAACCCGGCCCTCCAGAGTAATCACCACCTGCGGTTTCACGACGTCGATAATGAACAACTCATTTGCTACAGCAAAGCAACGGCGGGGGAGACGAATGTGATTGTTGTCGTCGTGAATCTCGATCCGCATCATACGCACGGCGGGTGGTTGACGTTGTCCCTCGACAAACTGGGACTCGACGCTCGGCAACCGTATCAGGTTCATGACCTTCTCAGTGACGCCCGTTATCTCTGGCATGGAGCGCGCAACTATGTGGAACTGAACCCGCATTCGATGCCGGCCCACATCTTTCGTGTACGTCGGCGGGTGCGAAGCGAGCGCGATTTTGATTACTATATGTAAGGTCTGCTCTTCTCGCCGGTGAGAAGGAGAGCGTGAGTATGGAAGCCGAGCAATTACTGTGTCAGACGTTTTTGGCCGCCCACCCAGAAGATGCGGCACGCATTCTGGAGGGGCTCGCTCCAGCAGAGTCCGCCGCGCTTCTGGGTGAATCCCCGACTGCGGTGGCGACGAGCGTGCTGCAATGTATGAATCCACTGAGTGCTGCTGAATGTCTGACAAAAATTCCAGACGAGTCCATCGGTATTCTGATTGCGGGACTGCCCGTTGATGTGGTGGCGAGACTTTTGCGCTATTTGGCTCCAGGGGTCCAGGAGCAGCTCCTCGTTCAGGCACCAGACGAGACCGCCGCACAGCTCCGCACGCTCGTGCAATATCCCGAGGAGAGCGCTGGGGCACTGATGGACCCGCAGATGCTCGCCCTTCCCGACGATATAACTGTGAGCGACACTCTTGAACGTATTCGGCTCACTCCACATCGGGTGTTTTCCTATCTCTATGTCGTTGACCGCGCCCAGGTGCTGGTTGGCGTCGTGAACTTACGTGAACTCATGTTAGCGGCGCCCGAGGTACGACTGGCGACGGTGATGCGCTCGCACGTGGCACGAATCGATGCGCAAGCGGATCGTCCCACTATTCTTGCTCATCCAGGCTGGCGGCAATTTCACTCGCTTCCCGTTGTCGATGCGGCAGGTACCTTTCTGGGTGTGTTACGCTATCAGACCAGACAGCAGCTGGAAGCGGAGTCGAGTACCGAACGGCAAACGCGCAACGCGGTGGCAACCTTCCTCAGCTTGGGTGAGGCATATTGGGTAGGCGTGTCGCAGATGCTTGGTGGTTTGGTGTCTGTCCTGGCACCGGTCTCTTCCAGGCTGCCAGAAACTCAGAGGAACCGCGATGACGCCTAATGTGACTGTTCCCGCGCGGGCCGTGGTGAGTAATTTTTTCCATCTGTATCCGCATGAAGCAGCGATGCAATTAGAACGCCTCCCGGTGGGAGACACGATCCGGTTGCTTGCAGCTGAGTCACCTGCCCGGGCGGTGAAGGTGTTCGAGCGACTTGCTACCGACTACGCGGAACGCGTTCTTGTCGAGCTCAGCGACGACGGAGCGCGACGCGTTCTTTCTGCTCTTGACCCGGCACTCGCTGCGGCGCTGCTCGCTCGACTCGATCCGCAAATGCGTGAGCAGCGTCTGGCGTTGCTCGACCCGGCCTCGGTACGGGAACTCCGCGTACTGATGACCTACCCCCCCGACAGTGCGGGCAGCCTGATGGATCCACGCGTGATGACCTTTCGTCCCGAGTTGTCGACTGAAGAAGCCCTCGCGCGACTGCGGACTTTGCAACGACGACCGATGCACGACCTCTTTCTCGTAGACGTCGACGGAAGACTGGTGGGAATCCTCGACCTTCAGGACGTAGCTGTTGCGTCAGCAACGACACCGCTTGCCAACTTACGACAGAGAGTACCCGCCTGCGTGCCAGCGATAGCGACCCGCGAAGAGGTGGTCGAAGAACTGACGCAACGCAAACTCACAAGCCTACCGGTTATCGATGCGGAGGGGAGGGTGATTGGCGTCCTCCATTACGACACTTTGGTGGAAGCGGTGCAGGACGAAGCAAGTGCAGATATTCAGACCATGGTGGGTGCGAGTAAGGAAGAACGCGCCCTCTCGCCCCCGTTCTTTGCGGTCCGCAAACGTTTGCCGTGGTTACAGATCAACCTCGCCACGGCATTTCTTGCCGCCTCTGTTGTCGGGGTTTTTGAAGAGACCATTTCTCGCTTTACTGCCCTGGCGGTGTTGCTACCGGTTGTGGCTGGGCAATCGGGCAATACCGGAGCGCAGGCGCTGGCGGTCACTATGCGGGGACTCGCTATTCGTGAAATCCGTACGCGGCAGTGGTTACGCGTATCACTGAAAGAGGTCGCCGTTGCTGTGGTGAACGGTATCGCGGTGGCCGCGACGACGTCTTTAGGCGTATATCTCTGGAGCCAGTCTGTCGGGCTGGCGCTAGTGATCGGGGTCTCAATGGTGATCTCAATGGCGGTCGCGGGACTCGCCGGCGCGGCTATTCCTATCGTCCTCACCAGTTTGAACCAGGACCCGGCTCAATCCTCCTCGATTATTCTCACCACGGTTACTGATGTGGTCGGTTTTTTCAGCTTTCTCGGTATTGCCACAGCACTGGCCGGGATGTTGTAGCGCAGAGCGTAGGACAGGGGGAGGTTGTTTATGAACTCAGAACAAGTCAAGGACCTTGTTGTTTCTGTTACCGCCAATCCGTGGGCCAAGATTGTGGCGTTTGCGCCGAATCTGATGGGGATGCTTTTCATTCTGGTACTAGGGTACCTGGTTTCGCGGGGACTCCAGAAGATCGCGACCCTCATTTTTCAGAAGCTCGGATTCGATTCTCTCAGCGTCAGAGTCGGTCTTGCCGGTATTTTGCAGCGCACGGGAATCTATATCACCGCGTCGGTGATTTTGGGGCGTCTCGTCTTTTGGTTATTTATGCTGACGTTTCTGATCTCCGCGACGGAAACGCTCGGACTCAGCAATGTCTCGCGCACGATCGATAGCTTCGTGCGCTATCTCCCCAATGTTATCGGTGCGGCTGTGATTGTCATCATTGGCATGACCTTGGCGCAGTTTGTTCGTGACCTGGTGCGGAGTGGGGCGACTGGCCTTGGAGTGGAGTACGCCAGGGGACTCGGCAATTTAGCGTATGGGGTCTTGATCGTGGTAACGGGGAGTCTGGCGGTGGGGCAGTTGCAAATAGAAACGGTGCTCTTTAACCGGGTCGTAGAGATTGTCTTGATTGCGACCGGTGCGGCTCTTGCCTTAGCCTTAGGGTTCGGTACTCGCGACATTGCCCGGCATGTGGTTGCGGGAACCTATCTTCGCGACCTCTATCGGCCTGGGATGAACATCTCTGTTGGTGAGGATAGCGGTGCCGTGCAGGACGTCGGCACTGTCATCACCCGCATCCGCGCTGAAGATGGTCATACCATCTATATTCCCAACGGCCATCTGACCGAAGTGGTCGTCCGAGAGAAGAAGAGTAGTCACTAGCGAGGAGACAAATCGTGAGGTGCCGGCCTGGGCTGTCTTCATCATTCCAAGCCTGACAAAGGTGTCCAGACGGAGTGGCCGATATTTGGAGAGCACGACCAACCCGGGACAATCAACCCTATGTGTACCCTTCTTCGCTGTGTGATTTCTTTCCTTATCCTTCTCGGTAGCTGCCCACCCTCGGCTTTTGCGCAGACTGCACCTATCGTTCCCTCTGCTAATGCCGATGTCTCCGAATCGACGATTGCCGCAGCCCGCGCAGCCCTGGTGCAAGAACTTGCCGACGTGCGACGTGCACTAGCGTCAGCAACGCCGCAGCAAGACTCGGCAGCGTTTCAGTATCATCAAGCCGTGCACGAGTCTTTGGAACATCTCGATCGAGTGTACACGCAGCAGCTCACTGCGCTCCAGCGGGAAAAACGCTTAGCCCAGGAGCGACGTGCTGTACAAGATATATTACAGAGTGAACAGGGGACCCGACCGGCCGAGCCTCCACCCTATACACTGGAGGTTCTAGACAAACCAGGAAACAGTGACTGTGCTAGGCAAACGCTTGGGACGTGTTGCACAAGCCAGGACGACCTGGCAACAGCGCTATCGGGTACGGCTCGAACCTCTCGGTCGTAGAGAACGAAGCGGGTGGCGTCAGGATACCAGGCAGGCGTTAGCGGAGATCGAACACCAGTTGCGTCGTGTCGACGCTCATCTGCTTGATGAGCTACCGAAAACGACTGATGGGAACGAGAGTCCCGTCTAAGCGCATTGTTTTCGGGCGCAGAGCCTGAGGGCCTGAGGAGTGATCGCCCGCGTCGCCTGTTGGTCGACAACAACTAGTGCTTTTGCTACAGCACAGGCAGCGAGTGAGAAGGAGTCACATCATGGCGATTCGTGAAGTTGAGCTTCCCGGTATTGGGACAAAGTATACAGTCGACACCCAGACCAGAGATCAGGTCGTCATTATTCTCCACCGTTCTGGTAAACGCGAAATTTATCATTTTGCCTCGGGGCAATCCTCGCCGAGCGATGTGATCGACCTTACGGCCGACGAAGCACAGCAAATCGGGAGCATACTGGGGCAGACCTCGTTTCAACCTGATCCAGCGCGCGAACTGGTGATGAAAGAGTTAACCATTGACTGGATTTCCCTTCCCGCCCGCCATTCACTGACCGAGAAAAGCATTCGCGACATGGAGATTCGTCAGCGTACAGGAGCTTCGATTGTTGCCATTCTCCGCGCTGGCAAGGCAGTGATCAATCCCAATCCGGATGAGGTCCTCCGTGCGAATGATACTCTGATGGTGATCGGCAACACCGACCAGGTGCAACGGTTCAAAGACACGTTTCAGTTGCCCACCGCGGAGACTTCATGACGGACTTACTGCTTCATTTAGGCATTATTTTATTTGGTTTGTTCGCTGTTGGTCATCTTGCTCCTCTGGTTCGCCTGTCTGTTATCCCTCTCTACATTGTCGCGGGCATCGTGTTAGCCGGGTACGTTTCCCACTCGGAACTGGTCGAGTTTCTCTCGCTCATGGGAGTGCTGTTTTTGTTGTTCTATATGGGGCTGGATTTTTCCTTCAGCACCTTTCTCTCGCAGTGGCGGTCGGTGTTCGCTGCTGGCACGATTGACCTGCTGATCAATTTTCCTTTGGGGTTTCTCCTGGGGTTCCTGCTTGGCTGGACGCTGATCGAAACCCTCTTTCTCGCTGGAATTATGTACATGAGCAGCTCCGCGGTGGTGGCCAAGTCTCTGATCGACCTGAGACGACTAGCGAACCCGGAAACAGAAACCATTCTTGGTATTATGGTCTATGAAGACCTGGTAATCGCCTTCTATTTGGCGGTGTTGTCAGGGGTGGCGTTATCCGGACGGGTAGACGGAGGGGTGGCGACGCTAGCCGTCGTTAAAGGCATCGGGTTTTGCAGTTTGTTCATTCTCACCGCGCGTGTGGGCAAGCGGTGGATCGAACGCTTGTTGTCGCAAGACTCTTCTGAGCTGTTTCTCTTTTTAGTTTTTGCTCTTGTTTTGCTTTGCTCTTTTGGAGCACTTGCCGTAGGGTTATCTGAAGCCATCGGCGCCTTTATGCTCGGTATGTTACTGAGCGAAACTGCTCAGAAGCATCGGGTGCATGAGTCTTTTTTGCCTTTTCAACAATTTTTCGCAGCACTCTTTTTCGTGTCGTTTGGGATGCAGATCGATTACCGCGCCTTTGCCGATGTTGTCCAACTCGGGTTGTTGTGCTTTGGCGTTGCCGTCGTAGGTAAAATTACAGCTGGGGTTCTCGCTGGGCGGTGGCAAGGATTGTCCACTCCGGCAAGCTTAAGCTTGGGGTTTGCCTTGGTGCCGAAGGGAGAATTTTCCATCATCCTCGCCGGTGTGGCTTCTCAGGTTGCTCGCCCGGAGATTCACCTCGGGGCCCTTGTGGCATTCTTTGTCTTGCTCATGTCCATTGTTGGACCGACACTGATGAAAGAATCGGAGGCCATCGCCGGCTTCGGAATGCGCGCAGGTCAATGGCTGCGTCTGCGTTTTTCTCGTTCGACTTACGAAGAAGCTTAGTGGTTGCGCTTATATTCTCGACCAAAGTTGGTGGCAGCGCCGAAAGATTGAGCGCATTGCCCCCTTCTCTCACCGACATTGAAAGTGGAAGTATACGACTGTCAGGCGGAGAGAAATGGACAAGATAAAAAATGAATATTGGTCATAATTGACTTTTAAGTCATTTTTGACTAAAATGAATAATAAGCGAGTTCCGGACAGTGCCTGTTCGGAAGGAGGAGTTGTTGTATGAGAGCAGGGCAGGAGAGGGGCTGGCGCCATTTGAAGTTTTATGGGGGTGCTTTGCCGGTCGTACTGTTTGGGGTTGTCCCGGTGCGGGCTGCTGAGTCGCCGAAAGCGATGATTCGTGCCACGGTCGAGCGGGCGATGGCAGTATTGAACGACCCGGCGTATCAGGGAGACGCAAATTTTCAGAAGCGACGACACAAACTTGAATCCGTCGTGCTACCACGGCAGCAAGAGTTTTTCTCCTCTCCAAGTCAGGCGCATCTCACCGTGCGAGCGCAGCTGGTTGCCCAGCAGGGACAAGAAGTGTTGGCTGCCCAACGTTTCGACATACGCGCACCAGCACCCAGCGATGATGCTCAAGGTGGAGCTCTGGCAATGAGTCGCGCTGTTGCCGGGATGTTGGCGCAGCTGCAGACGTGGGTGAGTAGCCAAGCGCGCCGAGAAGTGCAGCGACGAGCAGGAAAACCGACAAGGGTAGCTCACGATGAGTTGCAAACAGAGACAGCAGTAAAACCATAAACTGTAAAAAGGGAAGGGCAAGACTCCCGAACGCAGCTTGTCTCTCTGGCTGAAATTCAATGGGAGCTGTAAGCTTGGTTACCAGAGAATACGGTCTGGCACAAAAGAATCGCTAACCGGACGTAGAGAAACGGAGCGTTTGTATGCGTGTGTATCGCTATGTGAGCAACCTGTCACTTCTGTGTGTGTTGGCTCTGAGTTGCGGTATCGGAGTTGTCGGATGTACCTCGACCGCGCAGCGGCACGTCGTAACTCCAACGCTGGCTCCTCCACCGAAACTCTCGGCTGATGAAATGGCCCATCAAGGAGAACGGGTTGAGAAGTCACTTGCACCTGATCCCATGCGTTTTGGCCTTTCGCCGGCCACCCTGGCCGTGCTGACTAACGAAGCTGCCGCTGATATGGGCTGGAAAGAGCATTTTATCCTGCAAGAAGAGACGGAAGGAAGCTACACTGTAGCGATCAGTGAAGGAACGACCCTAGGGGTTCAACGGCGCGTCAGCATTACACCTACAGGGAGCGGGAGTGAAGTGCTTATTTTGCCTCCTGATGAAGGACTATCGATCCGTATCAAAGAGCGGGTCACTACCTATCTTACCGAACCTGAGAGCCCAGGTACCGCGGTGGTGCCCGTTGTCCGCAAGTTCTCCCTCCCGTTTGCGCAGGTCTGGCGCGCCAGTAAGCGCACGATTATCGACGGTGGGTTTAGCTTTCAGACCTCAGATGCAGACGTCGGTTTTATTGAGACTGAACGCGTGTCATTGGGGAAAGCCAGTCGGTCCTGGTTTAGTGGGGCCGGTCAGTTGGCGCGCGTCGCTCGTCCACCTTCGGTGAGTTACAACTATAAGACCATCGAGTGGCGCTATCGGATTCAGGCGACTGCCACGGGTAAGAACACGACTGAGCTGCAGGTCGAGGCGGTTATCGAGGCAACTCCCGGTCCTTCGACCTTGCAGCAGCTGACTGGCGGAGCCCTTGAAGTGCTCTCCGTTCCCTTCGGGTCGTGGATCAGTGGGGCAGCGACCGGCAGTAGTACCTCCCGGCTCATTCTTCCTTCACGGGGGGTACTGGAGAAAGAATTCTACGCTGGTCTGAATAAAAAGCTCTCTGGAGCGAAAAAGAAAACCGTATCTAAACGTAGGTAAAGCAGTCCGCCCATAGAAAAAGCCAGGGACCGATTATGAAAGGTAGCGAACAAAGGATTTAAGACCCAATGCGATGGAAAATGCTAGGCGCAGTTTCCTTGTTAATGATGTTGATGTGGAGCGGTTTGGCACACGCCCAGTCTTGGTTTGATCTGATGCGCTGGCGCGACCCGCGCGATTGGCCGTTCTTACCGCTGCCGGAGGTGGCCACTGATCCTAACGGTGACACGACCGTCGGCTTTCTCCCGGTGTGGTTGTTTACCGACAATCAGCAGCAGATTCGGCAAATGTTTGCACCTGACCTCACCTACAACCCGACTCTCGGTATCGGCGGGACATTGCGCTATTTTTCGTATCCGTCGGATGACACGCAATGGTATGTGGTGGCAAGTGGGGCGGAAACGATCGAACGCGACATCGACTTTTTGTATTCGACCGGGCGTACGCGTCAGGACTGGTGGTCGTTTGATGCCCGGGTGCGCTATGAGCGTGATCCTACTGAACGCTTCTTTGGTACGGGCAATAACTCGCAGGAAGCAAACGAAACGAATTTCACTGCCGAACAACTTTTCGCCGAAGCGCGGCTGGGCGTCAATCTGTCGCGGAAACTCCAAATCGCGCTGGAATTGCGACCACGCTATATCAACATTCAGGAGGGGGCTTTCCGCGACCTTCCATTTATCCGCACCTTCTTTCCTCACCTGAAAAATCGCTACGCTAACTATGATGTCCTCACTCGTCTGCTGGTCTCCTATGACACGCGCGACTCCATCAGTATTCCACGTCGTGGTAGTTGGCTCGTCGCGTTTGGTGGCCTTGCCGACCGGAGTTTGCTGAGTTCGGTCTCCTATAGTGTCTTTGGTCTGGAGGGGCGGCACTACTATCCCTTAGGGCAACGTTTTACGTTGGCGAGCCATGCCGCCTTTCGTTATATGCCTGTCGGTAGAAGTACCCCGTTCTGGGCGTTGAGTCATTTGGGTGGTGACCGTAGCGATCTTGGAAGACGGCAACCTTTACGTGGGTTTGGCGATTCTCGTTTCGTTGATAACCACCTTTTTGTTGCGAATGTGGAACTGCGTACGCGTGCTCTCTCGCTTGACCTCTTTCAGACTCACGTTATTTTTGAACTCGCACCGTTCGTTGAGGTGGGGCGTGTCTTTCACCACTTGAACACGAATCCCTTCAGTGCACTGCATCCTGTCGGTGGGCTTGGCTTTCGTGGGATTGCTGAACCTTTTGTGGTTGGTTACGTCGATGTCGGCTATGGAGGAGAAGGCGTTGCCGTGTTTTCGGGAATTGATTATCCATTCTAATCTAATGAGTCACGCCGCAACAACGTGCTGACAAATTTGTTTGTACGTTCATTCGGTGGCACTGGAGATGACAGTCCGCAGCAAGTGTAGGCTTTGGGGGCTGGCGTCGTCCGTTAGTAGAGACAGAGAGGAACTGACGTGGGGTGGGAAGACACTATACTGCGGTGGGAATGGTTGGTGTTTCCAAACATGCAGTGGCGTGATGTCCTCGACATCGCCTTGATGACGTTTCTCGTGTATCAAGCCTATGTCCGTTTTCGTCGTACCTCGGCCGCGCGCGTTGGCGTTGGCCTGATGGTGCTTGGCATCGGGTATTTTTTGGCGCAGGCCGCGGGCTTGTCTTTGACCAGTTGGGTGTTGGGTGGTGTATGGGCTGCTGCGTTTATCTTTGTCGTGGTGGTGTTTCAGGCCGAGATTCGTCAAGTGTTAGCTCAGGTCAATCCGCGTTTACCCTCGCTCGCTTGGTTGCGAGGGAGAAAGCGGCGGACCTCTTTAGAGCTTCTTTTGTCAACGCTGGCAGAAACCTGTTTTCGCTTGGCGGAGAAGCGGTACGGGGCACTCTTGGTGTTGGAGAAACGCGATTCGGTTGAACCCTTTCTGCGCAGCCAGGGGGTTGTAGTCGACGCGCGAGTGAGCCCGCAGCTCCTCGAAAATCTGGTGACACCACCAACGCCCCTCCACGACGGAGCACTCTACTTTCGTGGAGAGCGATTATATCGTGCCGGCTGTGTACTACCCTTATCAGAGTCACGTTCTCTTCCCTTGTTCTACGGTACCCGGCACCGGGCAGCACTGGGTATTACCGAGCACACTGATGCACTGGCAGTAGTTGTGTCTGAGGAACGTGGCAGCGTCTCTGCCGTTGAGCGGGGGGGAATGGTCATGATGCCGGATGCGGCGACATTGGTATCCTGGCTCTCGACGCATCTCTTGGGTGGGCCTCACGTTCGTGTGCTCCCCAGGTCGGGGTTGCAGTTATTCACCCGTCATTGGCAGGCAAAACTCGGGGCATTTGCGGTGGTCACTATGCTGTGGCTGGTGCTCGTTGGGCCGCAAAACACCGAGGTTGGTCTCAGTGTTCCTACAATCTATTACAATATCCCGGCGGACCTTGAGTTGGTTGGCGAGCGTCCGCAGGACGTGTATCTGCGTTTACGGGGCTCGCGCGAACTGTTGAGCTTGCTTGATACTCGTCGCTTACGTGCCCAGATCGACCTGAAAGACGCACCAGCAGGAACCACTCAGTATACGCTTTCTGCACAAGATGTGAACGTTCCGCTCGGAGTGCAAGTGGCGGCAGTTGAACCGGCCACGCTACGGGTGCGACTGCGAAAAAAACCGCAACCGGTGATAGTTCCAGAGGGTAACGGCGGAGAGGGAGAAGGACAGAAAGTGCGGTAACGCGCTTGTCTTCCTTTTAGCGACGAACCGTTACGAGCATCTGCGTATAAGGCAATGGGACTATGTGGCTATCCGAAAAATCTTCAAGTGTCCCGTCGATCAGTGTTATGACTCAATCCCTTTTTCGGCTCTTCCTCTTTCCTTGAGACGGAAGAGTGCAACCGAGCGAGCCTCCAGGTCATATGTCGTCCCCCCACGGAGCAGGGTACTACGTCTGTCTATCCGAGCATCGCGGGTATCGAACACGAGCTCCCACCGCAGTCGTGAGCGATGGGCAGGCAAAATGAATGACTGCGGTTCGTAGTACGCATTCAAGAGGATCAGTAAGGTGTCCCCTGTAACGGGGTTTCCCCGCAGGTCGACTTCTTCCATCGCATCGCCAGCGAGTCTGAGCCCAAGACTCCGTGTGGAGGGATTATCCCAGTCTTCATCGACCATTTCCTTCCCGTCGGGACGAAACCAGGTTAGATCCTTGACCTCAGAGCCCCGGATGCGACGACCCTGAAAAAATCTGTGTCGACGGAGAACCGGCTGTTCATGAAAGGTGCGAATCAATAAGCGGGTAAACTGTAGCAGCTCGCGTTGGGGTCGATCCCAGTCCCAATCGATCCAGGAGAGTTCATTGTCTTGGCAATACGCATTATTGTTGCCGTGTTGGGTGCGACCGAGTTCGTCCCCGGCCTGGAGCATCGCCACTCCTTGTGACAGCAATAAGGTCGCGAGCATGTTGCGCTGTTGGCGGGCGCGTAGCGCAACCACTGCCGGGTCTGCGGTTGGTCCTTCAACTCCACAATTCCAGCTCAGGTTTTCATTATGGCCATCGCGATTGCCTTCACCGTTCGCCTCATTGTGTTTCTCGTTGTAGCTGACGAGGTCAGTGAGGGTGAACCCATCATGGGCCGTAATAAAATTAATACTCGCGTAGGTTCTCCGTCCGCTCCGTTCGTAGATGTCGCTACTGCCGGTCAGCCGGTACGCTAACGTCCCAGCCAGTCCACCGTCTCCCTTCCAAAAGCGTCGCACCGTGTCACGGTACTCCGCATTCCATTCTGCCCATAAAATAGGGAAATTGCCGACCTGGTAGCCACCGTGCCCGAGATCCCACGGTTCGGCGATCAGTTTGACCTGTGATAGGACTGGATCTTGGTGGATAATGTCGAAAAAGGCCCCGAGTCGATCGACCTCGTGGAGTTCACGCGCGAGGGTCGACGCGAGATCAAAACGAAAGCCATCCACGTGCATCTCCAGCACCCAATACCGCAAACTATCCATAATCAGCTGTAGGGTGCGGGGGTGCAGCATGTTCAAGGTGTTGCCGCATCCCGTGTAATCCATATAATAGCGGGGAGTATCGCCTACCAGCCGATAATAGGCAGCGTTGTCAATGCCACGAAAACAGAGTGTCGGCCCCAAGTGACTGCCTTCGCCCGTATGATTGTAGACCACATCGAGAATGACCTCGATGCCTTCACGATGGAGGCTTTTTACCATCGTTTTAAACTCGGCGACTTGTTGTCCTAGCACGCCGCCGCTAGAGTAACGGGCGTCTGGCGCGAAGAAACCGATTGAGTTGTAGCCCCAGTAATTCGTGAGCCCGCGATCGACGAGATGCTTATCGGCGACAAACTGGTGGACCGGCAAGAGTTCGACCGCAGTAATACCGAGTGATTTCAGATACTCGATCACGGCTGGGTGAGCCATGCCCGCATACGTGCCACGTAGTTCTTCAGGAACCTGGGGATGACGCATGGTAAACCCCTTGACGTGCAATTCGTAGATGATGGTCTCATACCACGGGATGCGTGGCGGAGTGTCGTTGCCCCAGGTAAACGCGGGATCGACGACCACACATTTCGGCAATCCACTCGCGCTATCACGTGTATCATAGGCGAGGTCACCTGTCGGATCGCCTATGGTATAGGCAAACAAGGCATCACTCCACTGAATGGTGCCAGCAATGGCCTTCGCATAAGGGTCGAGAAGTAACTTGTGCGGATTAAAACGATGTCCTTGCTCCGGCGCATAAGGCCCGTGTACACGATAGCCGTACCGCTGACCTGGACGTATTTCCGGCAGATAGCAATGCCACACTTGGTCTGTGTGCTCAGTAATGGAAATACGCATAACCTCCTCCTTCCCATCAGGACCATCGAATAAACATAATTCGACATCAGTGGCGTTTTCCGAGAACAGCGCGAAATTTACTCCTGCTCCGTCCCACGTTGCGCCTTGGGGATACGGTTGCCCTGGCCAGATCTTCATACTCGTGCTCCCTTCATCACCCGGTGAAGATTTCCACTATACACATATTTTGTATTCAGTACCCCTGTCGTTTTATCGGAGAGGACAGTGACATGACTCTTCTCTTCAGTGCCAGAGTGCGCTACATCAGCGGGAATTGGCTGGCGAGGAGGAATATATGAAACCTTTACATGGGCTCGTCGTACTTGATCTGACGCGGTTTCTCGCGGGTCCGTATTGTACGTTGTTGTTGGGTGGACTCGGTGCAGAGGTCATCAAAGTGGAAGCTCCCGGTGAAGGTGATGCCTACCGTCATAGACCCCCGTTTGGGGGTCCCAAGGGTGCAAGCTTCACCAAGCAAACGGACGACGATATCAATCTAGGCGTCCTGCATCGGGCACGGAATAAGAAGTGCGTCTCGTTGAATCTCCGGAGCGCCGAAGGCAAAGAGCTTTTTCTGCAACTGTGTGCGAAAGCCGATGCCGTGGTCGAAAATTATGCGCCTGGCACGTTGGAGAAGATGGGACTTGACTACTCGGTGTTGCGAGAACGGAATCCTCGTCTTATCCTCTGCTCAATTTCTGGTTTTGGCCAACGCGGTCCACGTCGTGCGTGGCGGGCGTATGATCCGATTATCCAAGCTGCCAGCGGGATTGCGAGTGTCACAGGTTATGCGGATCGTGCGCCGGTACGTTGTGGTGCCGCTATTAGTGACACGACGACTCCATTATTTGCCGTGATCGGCATTCTTTCTGCTCTCCGCCAACGTGAAACAACCGGCCGCGGTGAGTGGGTCGATATTTCGATGCAAGATGGTTCCTTCTTCTTGCTCCCTGACGTAATGGAGTTTCTCGCCGCTGGGAGTATGCCCCAGCGGATGGCCAATGCGTATACTGGTGGTGCACCATTTAATGTGTACCGCGCTCAGGATGGGTACGTCTCCGTCTGCGCACCAGCTCAGAACGACTGGGCGAAAGTGCTTGTCGCACTCAAGCGCGAGGACCTTGCCCATGACCCTCGGTTCGCCACTATTCAGGGACGACGCGAACACCGCGAAGACGTCGACCAGCTCATGCAAGACTGGATCGGACAACGCAGCGTGTCTGAAGCCGTTACCTACCTGCAAGCACAGGGAGTCCCAGCCGGACCTGTTCTAGATCCCAATGAACTGATCGAAGACGAACATCTGGCGGCGAGAGACATGATCGTTCCGTTGGAGCACCCACTGCACGGGCCAATTCCCGGTGCGCGGGGTATAGGCATGCCGATCAAGATGGCTAGTACCCCGCTCGCGTTTGACCAGCCCGCGCCAGCGCTTGGGGCGCATAACGAGGAGGTGTATGGTCGGCTTTTGGGATTGGAGAGCACCCAACTGAAAGCGCTACAGGAGCGCGGTATTATTTAACGCGCATTTGCGTAACAACCTTGACGCCACGGACTTCGCTCACTAGAGTTGCCCGAACACAGCTGCGACTTGCCCCGGCGGCAAGACAAAGGAGGATTCTATGCCGGGAGGCGCCTTAGCAGGCTTTCGTATTGTTGAATATGGTGACATGGTTGGTGCGTCCTATGCGGCGAAACTGATGGCCGACATGGGAGCTGAAGTTATTAAAATCGAACCTCCAGGTAGAGGGGATACGGCGCGCCAACGGGGACCTTTCCCCGGAAAGATTCCCCATCCAGAAAAAAGTGGGCTCTTTCTCTATCTCAATACTAATAAGCGTGGAGTGACACTGAACCTCGAAACCCCTCGTGGACAAGAAGTCTTTCAACGGCTGGTGTCGCAAGCGGATCTCTTTATCCACAATGTGCATCCGACGCGAATGGCGACGTTGGGACTCGACTATGAGCGTCTGGCGCACAACAACAAAGCGTTGGTCATGACCTCCATTACTCCCTTTGGACTGAGTGGGCCTCACAAAGATTTTCAGGCGTATGATCTGACGATGTGGAGCGCTGGTGGGCTGACATACCTGAATGGTGGTGGGCCCGGCACTGAGCATTTGCCGCCGTTAAAAGTGTTTGGGCAACAAGCTGGATTCCAGGCTGGGGTCCATGCTGCGGTAGCCTCGCTGGGAGCACTGTTTGCGCGCATACGGGACGGGCTTGGACAACACATCGACTTTTCCGTTCAAGAATGTTTGATGGGGATCTCGGAGTTTGCCGGGATTATGCCGTCGTATATTGACCAGGTAGTGGTCCGCTTTACCGGCAACAAGGCCATTCGTCCGCTTGACATTATGGAATGTAAAGACGGATGGATCTATCTCTGCTGTGTTGAAGAGCACCAGTGGAAGAATTTCGTTGAGATCATGGGGAATCCCGAGTGGGCGAACGAACCCTTGTTTGCTACCCGCCTGGATCGTGCTGAAAATTGGGATGCGTTAGAGTTATTCCTGGCTCCGTGGGTTAAGGAACAGAGCGTAGATGAGCTGTATCACAAAGCCCAATCCCGGCGTATACCGTTTGCCCCAGTGTCCACTATGGGAGATTTGTTTAATTCTGAACACCTCAAGGCGCGGGGCTTTTTTGCTGCGATCACCCACCCCGTTGCTGGAACGTTTCCGTATCCGACCGCTCCGGAAAAATTCTCTACCACTCCGTGGACCTTGCGCCGTCCAGCTCCCTGCTTGGGTCAGCATAATGCTGAAGTGTATGGGGAGTTAGGCATCGAGCAACGAGAGTTAGAGCAGTTGCAACGGGAAGGTGTGATTTAGGAAAAACGGATAAAGGATAAGGGATAAGGGATAAAAGGATAAGGAAAAGAGCAAAACATGAGAGCCCCGCTTTCCTACCTTTATCCTTTCCCCTTTTATCCCTTTCCCCATTGATCCCTTCTCTGTTTAAGGAGTAAAGAAAATGAATAAACCACCACTTGACGGTATTCGCGTTGCTGACTTTTGCTGGGCGTGGGCTGGACCATACGGCGCACTACAACTTGCACATCTTGGTGCAGAGGTCATTCGTATCGAGAGTGAAACTCGCCTGTGCCCGTCTCGTCAAATTCCTCCGTGGCCGAACAATGAGCGCGGTCTCAACCGAGCAGGGTATTTTAACCAATATAATCAGGGTAAACGTTCGATTACGCTTAATTTGAAAACGCCTGAGGGACTGGATTTGGCTAAACGTCTGGTGGCCAAGAGTGATATTGTGACGGAAAACTATGCGGGTGGAGTCATAGACAAGATGGGACTCGGCTATGAGGTCCTGCGGGCGCTCAAACCAGACCTCATCATGGTTTCGCTCTCCGGCTACGGCGCCACGGGCCCAGAGGGCGGCTACGTCTCATATGGCCCACCACAGGTTGCGCTGAGCGGGATGTCGTCGCTCACTGGCTATAAAGATGATCAGCCACGGCAAGCCGGATTTTCCTACGGCGATCCTAATGGCGGAGTGCACGGGACGTTTGCGGTGATGTGCGCCCTCCTGCATCGCGCAAAAACAGGAGAAGGACAATATATCGACCTGTCGCAGCGCGAAGCGTGTGCCATGCTGTTGCCAGAAGGATTGATGGACTATGCGATGAACGGCACTCAGCCACCGCGCAATGGTAATCGCGATCCCTATATGGCTCCGCATGGGGTCTTTCGGTGCAAAGGGGACGACCGGTGGATTAGCATCGTGGTTGGGAGTGAAGAGGAGTGGCAACGCTTCTGTCAGGCGATCGGGCAGCCTGGCTTAGCCAGCGATGCGCGGTTTTCTACGCTCGCTGCCCGTAAAGAGAACGAGGATGCTCTCGAACACATTGTGACGACCTGGACGCAAGCGCGGTCCCCCGAAGAAGCGATGCAACGCTTACAACATGCGGGAATCGCTGCATACCCGACTTTAGACGGGAGGGATATGCTCGCCAATCCACATGTAAGCGAGCGTGGATATTTTGTGGAATTAGATCATCCAGAAGTTGGCAGACGACGGCACCTGGGTATTCCATGGAAAATGTCGCGGACCCCGTGTGTGGTGCAGCGTCCAGCGCCGTGCCTTGGCCAAGATACCGACGCAGTGCTGAGGGATATTATTGGCCTCCGTCAAGACGAGATCTCGACTCTCAAGGCAAAAGAGGTGCTTGTGTAGAAGAGCGCAGTCACGCGCAGGAGATGGAGTTAGCTCCTGCGCTGACCTTATCAGCCAAAAAGAGAAGCGTTCTCTTTACCGGGACTCGCCCCTCTTCCCCTCTCAGTGTGTGATTTGATGTGCCAAAATAACTGTAAGAGATTGAAATAATTGAAATTTTTTCGGTCCTAGCGTTGGTCGAAAAACAGGACCTGTAAGTGTCTTGCCCTCTGCTATCTTCTCTGGTGAGTAACTTCGGGCACGACAGGAGACCACCCCTTCGGCTTCTTCTTTTTCTCGCAGTCCTCTGCTTCTCCTCCTGTCATGCTCTTTCCCGGTTGTCTTGGTACTCGTCGCTCAAGCAAGAGAAGCGCGCTATTTTACCTGTCCACGACACTCGCCAGTGGGAAACGCCGTGCTGTGCACGTTGATATAGGCAGTGCCCGCGTGGATAGCGTCGACGAGTTCTTCGATCTCCCCGGCAGCGAGGCCTTGAGCTGCTGCGCCACCGACGACATCAGTCGCCACTCGTGTTCCTGTTACCGTTCCGGAATACAGGCCTGGACACAGCGGTGTTCCGGCTGGGCCATTCCCAAGGTTTGAGCACAGAAAAATACTGACTCCTCCATTCACTCCTTTCTGGCCGAAATGAATATGGGCTTGTTGAACTTCTCCTTCAAGACCAGCATAGCTCAGTTCAAAATCGATTTGGCTATCATCGTTGCTAATCTTGGCGCGGAAATCCCCTTCGCAGCTTGAAGAGACGGACGGCACTTCTTGGTAGCCGATGAGCTCGGCTTTCACTACGCGGGCGTTTCTTCCTCTGTCCCCGTCGTCTTGCTTATGCTCTGTCTTTGCATTCGCCAGAATCGGAGTACTCAATACAGTTGTGAAAACAGCAACGCCTATGAGACCTGTGATTTTTCTGGACTTCATTACAACCCCTCCTTTTCGTAGGTTCTTTTCCGTGATGTACAGTGTCCTCTTAATGAAGGCGCGACGAGAAACGCAACCAGCCAAAAGAAGGTTTTCTTCTTCCCCGATAGGAGTAACGGTTTTCCGTGAGCCCCTTGTTGTTGCAGAGGGCCGCGAGCAAAAGACGAGAGCTGCTGGCAGATCTACCGTTACGGGATAAAGTGCGGTACAACCACTGGTGAAAGGAGGCCGTTATGACTGACACGCAACCAAAAGACTTGCTCATTCATAGTGAGGATCTGCCGTGGCTGCCGTTAGGACCAGGTACGTCGTATAAACTGTTTCGCGTAAGCCCGGAGACTGGGCAGTGGAGCGCGCTGTTGAAGATGGACCCTGGTGCGCGCTTTGCGCCTCATAAACACTATGGAGCAGCGGATTTTTATGTACTCAAGGGCGCCCTTGAGTATCGGGCTGGTGTTGCTCGCGAAGGCGATTATGGCTATGAGCCCAACACGGTTGAGCATGGGGCCACAACCTGTTCAGAAGAGACGATCATTACCTTCACGGCGTATGGTCCGATCATTTTTTACAATGAAGATGGCACCCCAGGGTTAACGCTGGATTGGGAATTCGTCAAACGGCAAGCTGAAGGGTCGGCGGTTGATGCGAAGTTTAGTGTTGCGAAGAGTGCGGCGTAAGAGTGGTTTGAAGGGGCGTCTTGTTGTACGCTCCTTCACGTATACGAAAAAATCTTTCACCTGACACGCGAAGAAGTATATCCTCCACTGTTCAGGCCATCCTTTCCTTGCCGGTTTTTGCCTCTCCGCTGGAACGAGAATTAATCACAGTTTGTTTTTTGTAAACGCGACGCATGTCGCTGGCAAGCCACTCCTGGACTTTTTCTCCTACGTTAGTACACCGATAGACAAAAGGCGTAACTCGCGGCAGAAAGAAGAAAAACACGCAAAAGGGGCGAAACATGCGCTACATCATCTATGGTGCCGGCGGAGTAGGGGGGGCTATTGGCGGACGATTGTTTAGCCGTGGCCATGACGTTGTTCTGATTTGTCGCGGCGAGCATATGACAACAATTCAGCGGCAGGGACTGACCTTCAAGACTCCGACCGAAACTTTGCAATTACCGATTCGCGCAGTAGGACATCCGGCTGAACTGAAATTCACTGATAACGATGTCGTCATTCTCACCATGAAATCGCATGACACTGAAGGGGCACTACGCGACCTGCTCCGTGTCGGCGTCGGCGATGTGCCGATCATCTGTGCCCAAAATGGTGTCGACAATGAACGCATGGCCGCGCGTTACTTTCCGCGTGTTTACGGCATGCTCGTGGTGCTCCCGGCGACCTATCTTGAACCTGGGGTAGTTCTGAACCACTCAACGCCGGTTGAGGGGGTGCTCGACACAGGGTGTTATCCTACCGGGGTAGACGACATCATCACTCGGGTCGCGAATGATTTGACGACCTGCGGGTTCAGTGCGAAACCAGATATGACGATTATGCGATGGAAATATGCCAAACTGCTAACCAATCTGCAAAACGCCTTACAGGCGGCCTGTGGGTTAGAGATGCGCGAGCGCGAGTTTTCTCATGCCGTGCGTGAAGAAGCCGAACAGTGTCTCCGGGCGGCAGGCATTGAGTTCGTACCGCAGGATGAGTTCCGCCGCCGCATGGCTGAGGTGAAGATTAAAGACATCCCTGGACATCCCCGGACCGGCGGTTCCACCTGGCAAAGCCTGATGCGCGGCTTGCCGACCACCGAGGCCGACTATCTCAATGGCGAGATCGTATTGCTGGGGAGGCTGCATGGTATTGTGACTCCCTACAATAGCTTGTTACAGACGGTGGCAAGGGACATGGCTCGTACTGGGAAACAACCGGGAAGCGTGACATTGGAAGACCTACAACGAAGGCTGAGGTCATGCTCAGCTCATCAGTAAGGAGAGCAAATGATGCTGGCAAAAATTTTTATTTTAGGAGCCATTCTTTGGGTTACGTCGGTGCCTGTCGCGGCTCAACATCAACATGAAGTTAAGTCATCGACCCGTACGACTTCGGTTCCGCTTTTCGAAGGCTTGAGTGCTCTTCATCACCCTGTCACGACAAGTTCTCCTAAAGCGCAGCAATACTTCGATCAAGGACTCCGACTCATCTATGCATTTAATCATGATGAGGCGACACGTTCGTTTAAAGAAGCGGTCCGGCTCGATCCCAATTGCGCGATGGCGTACTGGGGGATCGCCTTCACCTTGGGACCAAACTATAACCTGCCGACCGATCCGGATCGGGCCAAGGCTGCATATGAGGCCGCTCAAAAGGCTCTGTCACTTGCTGCAGCGGTCAGCGAATCGGAACGTGCGTACATCGAGGCAATAGCCAAACGCTACGCGGCTGATCCTGAGGCTGACCGTGCCGCACTCGACAAGGCGTTTGCTGATGCTATGCGCGAGGTCGCCAAAAAATATCCTGATGATCCTGACGCATCGACACTCTTCGCCGAATCGATGATGAATCTGCGTCCATGGGATCTCTGGACCCTTGATGGAAAACCCCAGCCGGGAACGGAAGAGATTGTGGCGACCCTCGAGGGCGTGTTGAAAAAACATCCGAACCATCCTGGCGCGATCCATTATTACATCCACGCAGTGGAACCGTCGTCACAGCCGGAACGCGCAGTTCCCTATGCGGAACGACTCGCGGAACTTGCTCCTGGTGCTGGTCATCTGGTGCACATGCCCTCGCATATTTATATGCGGGTCGGACGCTATAAAGATGCGAATGAGAGTAACGCGCGTGCGGCAAAGGTAGATGAGGACTACATCGAAACCCACGACATTCAAGGCGTGTATCGTATCATGTACTACCCGCATAATGTGCATTTCCAGTGGGCGGCGGCGAATATGGAGGGCCGTAGTGAAGAGGCCCTCCAAGCGGCGCGAAAGCTCGTGGCGCAAATGCCAGTCGAGTTTGTCAAGCAGATGCCGATGGCGGAATTCGCCTCTCCTACGTATCTTGTTGGTCTTGCGCGTTTTGGTCGTTGGCGGGAGATTCTCGAACAGCCTGCACCGCCGGCAGAACTACAATTTACCACCGCGATATGGCATTACACGCGTGGCTTGGCGTTCGTCGGCACCAATCAGGTCGATGAGGCGACGAAGGAACAGGCGAAACTCGTTGAGATTGCTGCTGCTACACCTGCGGAGCGGATTGTCGGGTTAAATCTGGCGGCGCAAATACTCACCCTCGCTGTCAAAACCCTGGCTGGAGAGATTGCGGCGTATCGTGGCCACACGAATGATGCGGTAAAGATGCTCGAAGAGGCAGTTCAACTGCAGGACACCTTACGGTATGAGGAACCGCCACCGTGGTATTTCCCGGTGCGACAATCGCTTGGGGCGGTGCTATTGGCCGCAGGTCGGGCCGCAGACGCAGAGAAAGTCTACCGCGAAGATTTACAACGGAATCCGGAGAACGGCTGGTCACTCTTTGGGTTAGGACGTAGCTTGCGGGCACAGAAGAAGGACAAAGAGGCTGCCACAGTAGAAGAACGTTTCCGCAAAGCATGGGCACGCGCCGATGTAAAGTTGACGGCGTCGAGATTTTAGGAAGTCGTTAGCATTCAGTAGTTCGTAGCAGAAGTGAGGATGGAGGAGAAGGGGAACCAGAGACTGGAGCATCGGGTAAATCCCAGGTAACACTTCTTTTTTTCTCCTTTCTCCTTTTATCCCTTATCCCTTATCTTCTTTTAACTCGCTATACTAACCGCATGCCTTTTCATTTTGAGTCAACACTCCCATCGTGGATGACCTATATTGCTGGTGAGTTACCGCTCGTCTTCGTTGCGCCGCACGGAGGACGAAGACCCGCAGATGCTCCGATCCTCGACAGTATCAAAGTCAATGATCTTCACACCGCGGATCTGACAGCTGAACTAGCAGATTTCACTAATGGATATGCGTTTATCAATCATGCCCAGGATCGCAACGAACTCGACTTGAACCGCATTAGTCAGGTGCGGCACCGGGCGCCGTGGTTTTTGTCCGCGTTGGTCGAGTTATTGTCCGCATTGGTGGAACAGCATGGGGCTGCACGGATCTTTTTCATCCATGGTTGGAATGTCGTACAATCCGTGTGTGATCTTGGGATGGGACTCAAGCTACGTGGCGGGAAAATTGTTCCTGTGGGTAAGGCCGCCCCTACCCTCAGTCCACAATTCCTTGCTGGAGAAGTTTTGCCTTTTCGGGAAGCGGCAGTCGAGCAAGGGATTGATGTTGCCATCGGGAGGCGTTATCCAGCGGCGGATAAAAATAATGTGATGCAGCTCTTTAGTGGACGCTTTGCTGAGGATTCTTCGCCTGCCGTTCAGAGACTAGCCCAGCTCTGCACGACGGGAAAAGTAAATGCCGTACAATGTGAACTGGGGGTCGGGTTGCGTTGGCCAGGAGCGGAGCGCGAACGGTTTGTTGAGGTCTTCTGCCAAACGCTAGGGAAACCGCCCCATCTTGCCCGAGAACAGGAGCGTGAGTTTGCAACAGTGTCGATACCAGTCCTGCGGGCCGCCGCCACTTCCCACCAGAATGGGGCATTACTCCCATTACGGCATCAGGCCGAATCGCGACGCTTCGGCCTCCACTTTCATGATCCGGTCAGCGGGCTTGGGCTCATGGGTGGGATTGAAAACAGTCCATCGAGTCATACGCACTCTGGGCGTTTGATGCTCTCGCTCGGAGGAACCGAAATGGTTCTTTTTACTGGTGAAGACGAGAGCGTGGCTGATCCGCATCAGTTGCGGGTCGGTGGTCTGCTGTGGCAGAGCCATCCTGATGGCCTTGCTATTGCGTATCGAGGATCGGTGATGCGTTTCTCGCACCCGCAAGCCTTTATCCGTCTCGAAGCAGGACTTGCCGCGTCGTGGGTGGAGCCAGCAGAGATCTCGCTTTATCTCACGCTTCCCTGTCCGCTGCCAGATCCGCCCGCGCCGCTCTTTCTTGCCCATTTACGTGGAGAGGTCTGTTTGCGTGATCGCCGTCATACGCTTGATGCGTGGGGTTTTCTTGACATGCTCAAGTCTGAGGAGAGTGGCCGGTTACAACCGCGCCGTTTGCTCTCGCTGCCGTTTGGTCCAGATCTTGGGATCTTTTTGTCATGGGTTGAAACAGAAAACGGACCACGTTCGTCAGGGATCATCTATCATCACGGCGTCCCGCATGCCGTGCAACAAGAAGAGTGGGATTTGCAATATACCTTTGTCGATGGCCGTCCTTCTACGTTTCGCCTGTCGGTGATGTCGGCAGCCATACAAACGATGCACTGTACCGGCGAAACGTTGACCGCCATTCCTATTGTTCGCCACGCTGCTGAAGGCAGTGCCCTTGCGGTGACTTTTGGATTATCTCGTACTGTCTGGCAAGGGCGTGAAGCGCGAGGAATCTATGAGTATTCGGAACGGCGGAAAGATTGATCGACTAGAGTGGTGGTGAACCGCGGATCAGGCAGCTCAATCGCTACTGCGATAACGCTAGAAGACAGGACCCGATGTTCCAGGGCTGGTGTTGGGTCAGGCAAACGCTTGCATTTTCTGGGCGAAACTACGCATGTCATTGATCACTGCGCGGTGATCGTTGCTGAGCGGGAGCATATAGAGGACATGGACGCCGAGTGAGTGGTAGGCACGAATTTCGCTTTCTTTCAGACGATTGGGGTCGGCAAGCGCCGTCAATTCAAGCGTAGAAAATTCGCGTCCGGCCTTTTCCATGAGTCGTTTCAGTTCCTCAAGCTTTTGCGGAATGCGTTCGGGCAACACCAGGCCGATGTGCCAGCCATCGCCTAATTCGGCGACGCGTTTGAGGGCTGGAGTGGATTCGCCACCAACCCAAATAGGCGGATGCGGTTTCTGTAAAGGATATGGTAACAAATTGAGATCTTCAGTGACTTGAACAAACTTGCCCTGAAAGCGTGGCTTCTCCTGGGTCCACAGCAGTTTCATAACTTGGATGTATTCTCGCGTACGTTGTGCCCGTTCGTTGAAGGGAATCTGCAAGAGACGGAATTCATCGGCGAGCCAACCGACACCGATCCCTAGAACGAAACGTCCTCCAGAAAGGACGTCGATTGAGGCAACCCGTCGTGCCATATCAAAGGGGTGGCGATAGGGAACAATGAGTACGCTAATGCCGAGCCGGATTGTTTCTGTAATTCCGGCAAAAAATGCCATGGTGTCAAACGGGTCGAACCATTCCATCTCGGTGTAGGCACCGTAGGGCGTTTTTCCACCGACGTATTCATCATACGGCCATGGTGCGGTGATTTTCTTTGGGATTACAATGTGATCACCGATCAACATCGAGTCAAATCCGAGATCTTCAGCGGCCGTTGCAATTTCTTTCGCAGCCGTGCGCGTGCGGATCGGTGCACCGCCCGCGAGTTGAATACCATACTTCATAATCTCCTCCTTTCCATAGAATCATCAATTGTCAGCTATCAGCACTTGGCGAGATGTACAAGAAGAAAGGAGAAATGGAGAGAGGGGAAAAGGGAGAAAAAAGTAACAGATTTTTCGTTCTGTGGTTGCCAATTTCATGCTTTTCTCCTTCTATTTATCCTTTCTCCTTTACTCCGTTTCTCCTTTGCCGCGGTCCGTAAACCCTTGACTGTTTCAGCCTGAGATGTGTACAGAGCAAGGAGAATTAAGAGGAGGAAGTGAATGCCAAAACTCGAAGTGATAGATCCTGGTTGGAACTTCAGTAAACGCTACACCTTTTCACCTGCGGTACGGAAAGGGAATCTCTTATTTATTTCCGGTATGACTGCTACGGATGACAAAGGGAATATCGTTGGGAAAGGCGATATCGTCACGCAGACACGTCACATTTTTGAGAAGATGAAACCCCTTCTCGCCGCGGCGGGTGCAAGCTTTGACGATATTGTCAAGACAGTGGACTACATCACAACGATGGATGGGTACAAAGGCACGGCAGATGTTCGCCGCGAGTACTTCAAGAATGGATTTCCAGCGGCGACGGGGGTCGTTGTGAAAGAATTGCTCCGGCCAGACGCGTTGATTGAAATTGAGGCGATCGCAGTGTTGGAGGACAAAAAATAAAACGTAATCCGGAATAGGATATCTCCTGTCCATTTACGTTTTCTATCTGTACGTTTTCCGAGGTGAAGCCATGTCCGCTCAAACAAGGTATTTCGAAGATTTCTCCCTCGGAGAGAAGTTTTCTATCCCGGCAAAGACCATGACCGATGCCCACTTTTTGTTCTTTGCTGGTATGACCGGGGATAATCACCCGATCCATTACGATGATGAGTACGCCAAGACGACACGCTTCGGTAAACGTGTTGCCCACGGCTTACTTGTCGCTTCGATGACCGCGTCGGGAGCGTCGCCCCTATCCCCTATGCTGGAAGGATCGATAATCGCTTTTGTCGAGCAGTCGTCACGTTTTCTCAAACCCGTTCTGATCGGTGACACCATTACTCCAGAACTTGAAGTGACAGAGTTGATTCCGAAAACTAACGCTGGATTACTGCGTCTCACTACACGAGTGCGGAACCAACGAGGTGAACTCGTGCTTGAAGGGACGCACGCATACCTGATTAAAAAACGACCGCAAGCGTAAATTACGGAGGGGAATCGTATGGCTTATGACCTGTTGTTGAGTGGGGGAACCCTTGTTGACGGTACTGGCCGCCCTGGGTTTTCCGCTGATGTTGCTCTGACCGGGGATCGTATTGTCGCTGTTGAGCCGAACCTGTCGACGAAAGAAGCAAAAACGGTCATTGATGCGCGTGGTCATGTCGTGTGCCCAGGCTTTATTGATCACCACACGCATTATGACGCGCAAGTATTATGGGACCCTTTAGTGACATGTTCTCCGTGGCATGGGGTAACGTCGATCATCATGGGCAACTGTGGGGTGGGCTTAGCTCCGTGTCGACCGGAAGACCGAGACGCTTTGGTTGGGGATCTGGTCAACGTCGAAGGGATGTCCCTTGAAGTCCTGCAGAAAGGTGTTCAATGGTCATGGGAAAGTATTGAGGACTACCTCGACGCCATTGCGAAGAAAGGCGTGGGCATTAACGTCGGTTTCATGGTGCCGCTCTCGCCTCTTCGCCAGTATGTCTTGGGCAACGAAAGTAAGGAACGTGCAGCCACCGAAAAAGAGCTGCAACAGTTGCGCCTGCTCTTTCGGGCGGCGATGGATGCTGGCGCGTTTGGATTTTCAACGACCGTCTTACCGCAACATCTCGGTTTCCAGGGACGTCCGTTGCCATGTCGTCTTGCAAGCCGTGAGGAACTGGGCACCCTCGCCGGAGTCCTCAAAGAACTCAAACGTGGCTCGATTGAAATCGCGTTGACCCGCAGTCCTGGAATGTTATCCGATGACGAGTACGACTTGTTGACGTTCCTGCTGATGCAAAGTGAGCGCCCGGTGACGTGGTTGGGACTTCTGCAAAAGCCAGAAGCTCCGCCTGATGCGTGGAAGGAGGCTCTTAACCGAGTCGTTCCGCTGTTTGACCGAGGCTATCTCCCACTTGGGCAGGTCCCCTGTCATTACAAGAGTGCACGGTTTGGTCTCAAACGCCCTTTCGTTTTTGGTAATTTTGACTGCTGGAAAACCGTGTTCGATCAGCCGTTAGAAGAGCAGAAGCGGCTGTATGCAAGTCAGGAATTCCGTACGGCCTTCCGCGAAGAAATGCGGCAACCACGACTCTTCACCGGCCAATGGAATAATATGAGCGTGTTCACTGTGGAGAAGCCGGAACTGCAAGGATTATTAGAAACGGATCTCGAAACCCTGGGGAAGCACCACGGCAAAGATCCGGTAGATCTCTTCTTTGATCTTGCCTTGGCAGATGATCTCAATATGCAATTCCTCTATGAGTTTGGTCACGTTAACCCAGAGATGTTGACACATCCCCACACACTCGTCGGGCTTTCCGATGGTGGTGCGCATGCAGATATGCGCTGTGAGGCTGGGTACTCTACTTATCTATTAGGAACAATTGTGCGAGAGAGAAAGATGTTGCCTTTAGAAGAAGCGATTCGCCGATTGACGTCAGTTCCTGCACAGGTGTTTGGAGTCCCTGCACGTGGCGTGGTTGCGCCAGGAATGATCGCTGACCTCGTAGTCTTCGATCCCGATACCATTGCCTGTGGAAAGCAAGAACCGGTGCATGATTTCCCTGGTGGCGGACTCCGCTACATCGAAAAATCAAGTGGTATCATGCACACTGTCGTCAATGGGAAAGTCCTTTACTCGTACGGCGAATCCCAGGAAACGCTCCCCGGTCGGGTACTGCGCGCGAATGTGGAAAAGTAGCTGTGAGCCTTGGAAGGGGAGGCGAAAAGGGGAAACGGGTAAAAGGAAAACGGGACAAAAATGGAAAAGAAAAGCTTCCCCCCTTTCGCCATTTTCCCCCTTCGCCCTTTCGCTTTTCTGAGGTTACGCCGCTTTTTTCTGTTCGAACGTTGGGTTCTTTGCGGGAACGAGTACGAGAGTTCCCATCACCCAATCCGCTAATGGTAAGACAACGTTCAAATTCTTGAACGCGTAAAGGTGGTGGTAGTGATGATGGGCATTGAGCCACTGGAAGACCCACGTGCGTTCGATCCAGCGATCTTGCGGAACGTGCATACACCAGTGAAGCCATTCGTACAGGACATAGTCGGCCACCATCGCCAATAACCCACCGAAGACTGCCGACCCACCGAAGACGTACCAAACAAGAACAAGGAGCGGAGATTGAACGAGGACAAGCGCTGGAGCATTCCACCAGGCGAAGGTGACCTTTTTCTTGTCTCCTTCTCGTTGGAGATGGTAGGTATAGTCAGCCCGAAAGAGACCGTGATGGGTCAAGGCATGGGCAGTAAATGGATATTCCCAGTTCTGGGTATGCATAATGTATTTATGCAACGCCCATTCAAAAAAACTGGCATAAGCGGAAAAAACAACGAAGCTTACACTGCATGTAAGTAGACCTGATAACAGAATTTGTACAGTCAATGACGCTCCACCTTTCCTGACAATACTGGGCTGTCCCTACTTTGTCTCTTGTCATGAGGGGCTCCTTTCTCGCGGATCCTTCTTTACTGAGAGACACAACCCTGATCTTTCCCCCACCAGAGCCGCCCGAAGATGTCAGAGCGGAGAGTCTGGTCCTGATGTTCATTTCTCCAGGAAGTCCTTGGTTGCCGGGTGAATCGGCCAATTCCGACAAAACTATAGGAGTAGTTATAAAACAACAGGTTCCGGGCTTTATAAAGAAAAGCGCATATTCTCGCAACAGCCCTCTCACAGGTCAGGATGATCGGCAAATTTGCCCGGCAGGGGGTAGAAGGAATATGTTCTTCCGACACCTCCGAGTTGCTGGAGGCGAAGCGACACGCCGAAATACTTGGCCTTCTTCAGGAAGGATAAGAGGTGAAAGAATACAGAGAGAAAACTTAGACTTTTATTTCCTCCTCCCTTCCGTCTGACGTATTTTTTCGTTAGCGAACGCCGGATAACTCAGTTGCATTTTTTCTTTTACGACTGTCCGCAATATGTAAAGTTCTTTTTCGGTTGGCTGTGGGTTTTGTTGCACCGTCGGTGAAACGCGTAAGGCAAAGCCGGTATGCTCTCGAACATCCTCGACCGAGGAGCCAGGTTGGAATCTATCGAGGAGCCATTCGCCAGGATTTTTTTCCCACGCCAGGATCGCCTTTGGTGTGATGACTAACGCTGGGCCTCCTTCACGGTAGACATTCTCTGGTGTCACCCCAGCCCCAGTCACGAAATCGACTTTCTCAACAAAGATCCGCTTGGTGTGTTGGTCACGAAACAGGATTACGCGGTGAGCCATATAGTAGAGCATCGCGGAGCCGTATGCTCCGGCCATTCTGACGCGTGGCGAAGTGTAATCGCCAATTACATGCAGATTAAAATTGCCGTGTTGGTCGATCTGAATGCCACTCAAGAAGAACAGGTCGAGTTCGCCGCGCTGCGCCATGAAGTGCAATTCACTGCTACCAGCAGGAAATGGATAGTACTCATCGCTGTCAAGGATGATGAGTGTGATGTTAGGGGCATGCATCTGTTCCGCCAGCATACAACCCGCCGCCGGAATCGGTGATACTGCCCCAACACCTACTGTTTCTCCGTCACGGACCTCGCGGGCAATGGTCACGGCCATGAGTTCTTCTGGAGTGTAAATAAGCGATGGAGTCATGCCGTAAAAATCAAAACACACGAGGAAAAATGGGAAAATGAAGAAATGGATAAAGGAGAAGGGATAAGGGAAACATTGGTATTCATTGCCTCGTTTTTTCTTCCTTTTGTCCTTGATCTTTTCTCCCGGTTTTTCCAGCAACCACTGAGTTAGAAGTGTCTAGGTGCTCCAAATACTCCGCATGATCCCTTACCCCATAGACATAGCGCTGCAAATAGGTTTGAAACGTTTCCTCGTGTGACGCTGCAGCAAGATATTCATGAATATGGCTCTCATCACACTCGTATAAAGCGCCGAAGCCGCAGGGGTGAGCACCCAGCGGCGCCTGGGCGATAATATCGACGTCGATTGCAGGGAGGAACGTATCGTCACCCGCATCTTTCGGGGCTACCGGCTCGTCGATGATCGCTTCCGTTGTCACAATCACGCGCCGCGCCGCCCGCGCCAGCATGAGATCATCCCGATGGCCAGGCGTGATTGTGTTTCCCTGGCGATCGGTTTTCAGGGCATGGAAAATTGCAATATCGGGACGAATCGGTTGTGCCATGACTACCTGCTCTCCGGGATTGAAGGGGTTCTCACCAACGAGCAAGTCGGGGCGGTAGGCGAGAATGTCACTGTGCAACAATCCACGAACTGCAATGAACGGAAGTCCCATAGATCCAGCCTGGATCATACTATAGAGCACCCCTCACGTGGTGTCTTTCATTTTGATCAAACTTGCCCGCACTGCACGTTGGAAGTTTGGCGCTGGACCATACAGTCCAAGTACGCACGAGCAGGTTTCATACTCAGCGATGATGCCCGCCCCAATCAAGAGATCCGCGTTGAGACCACCGCCGGTGAGCGTGATAAGGCCAAGGTGTTTCTTGCCTTGACGAATCACCTCACGAAGAAACGCCATGGGCGCATTGTCGATCGTCGCAGTGGTCAGGCCGATGAGTGCACCGTCTTGGACGAAAGCGGCGGCTTGAGCTAACGGGAGGATTTTATTTCGCATTGTTTGACCCTGTAGCGTTCCATTTCAGGTTCTACGTAAGACGCATCACGCGATACGTATTACGTAGTACGTGACCCTTGTTTCGGTTCTTACGTTTTACATATTTACGTTTTAGTCTTCGTTGTTCCGTTTTCCTCTTCCACCGTCACAATCCTCGCCACTCGCGACAACGGATGCCCCTTCGCATCGATCTGTAATGAATTAAACCAACCAAACGGGGTACGAATACACCTGTGCCCCAGCGTTTGGAGTTCGTGTTGTGTCAGCTGTAGTATTTCAATGGCGACTTCCGGTACCCCCAAATTTGCGAAAAGGTGAGCAAAGGGATGCACAACAATGGTGCTCACCTTGAGTTGAGTAGCAAACTTGTGGATCTCGGCACTTGCCCGCTGCGCAACCAATACTGGGTGCTGCTCATCACCCTTTTCGACACTGGACAGGACGACCAATGCTTCATCAACACGCGTGACCGGATCGGTGAAACTTTCGTACACTTTCGCGCGACCCTTTTCGGTAATCGTGCAGCAAAAACTGTTGACGTGGAGGATCAAGAAACGCATGGCAAAACTGTATCGTGACCTGTTGGTTCCAGCAACATTGTCCTGAGCCTTTTGCATTTGTCCGACATTCTCGTTACTGTTCCCGCTGATAGGTGCAGCTTGACTTCTTCCCCGTAGCGAGATTATGGCGAGAGGACGGGAGTGAGAAAGGATGTCTGTATGAAACAATTGCGGATTATTCCTGACAAATGTACGAGTTGTCTGCAATGTGAGCTGGCCTGCTCATTCGTGCAAACGGGAACATTTCAACCTTCGCGGTCGGTAATCCGGGTCTACGTGTTTGATGAACAAGCCTCTTACGCTCCATACACCTGTTTTCAGTGCAACGAGGCATGGTGTATGACAGCCTGTCCTGTGAATGCGATTGCGGTTGATCCGACAACTGGCGCAAAAGTCGTGATGGACAATGTGTGTGTCGGCTGTGCGGTGTGCACTATTGCCTGTCCCTATGGCACGGTTTTTTATAATCCAGATACCCGCAAGGCGTTCAAATGTGACCTGTGTGGGGGTGAACCTGCTTGTGTTACGGCGTGTCCGACCGGTGCGATTGAGTACACGGACATGCAACAGCCGGATTGGTTGGCGTCATGGGCCGAGAAAGTCAATACGGGGTTCCAGGTGATGCAGGAAGGAGGCAAGTCATGATGTATGGTTGGACCGGAACGGTACTGCGGGTCAATTTGACCACCCGACAAGTGACACAAGAACCACTGCGGGAGGAATGGGCGCATGACTATATCGGTGGGCGCGGTTTAGGCGCGCGCTATCTTTTGGCCGAGGTCGATCCGCAAGTAGACCCGTTCAGCCCTGATAATAAAATGATGATCGTCACCGGTCCGCTGACTGGAACCAATGCCTCCTGCGGATCGCGCTATATGGTGGTGACCAAAGGGCCGCTGACCAATGCGATTACAACTTCGAACTCTGGCGGACTGTGGGGTCCAGAAATCAAAGCGGCAGGATACGATATGCTCATCCTTGAAGGGCGTGCGTCATCTCCCTGTTATCTGTGGATCTACGATGATCAAGTTGAGATTCGCGAGGCTGGACATTTATGGGGAAAAACTGTCTGGGAGACAGAAGAGCGTTTGCGTACTGAGTTGGGAGTACCGGATACGGTCATTGCCAGTATTGGTCCCGCGGGGGAAAAACTCGTACGTTTTGCCTGCATCATGAATGATCTCCATCGGGCCGCCGGACGTTCTGGGGTTGGAGCGGTGATGGGCTCAAAGAATCTCAAGGCGATAGCCGTGCGTGGAACTGGTGGGGTGCGTTTGGCCGATCCAAAGACCTACATGGAAGCGCAGTGGACAATGAAGACCAAGCTGCGCGAGTCGCCGGTCACCTCGCAGGGGTTACCCATTTATGGAACCGAAGTCTTAGTGAATGTCATCAATGAGCATGGTGCACTGCCAACCAATAATCACCAAATGACGGTCTTTGAACAGGCCGAGAACATTAGCGGTGAGACGTTAACCGAAACCCGCTTAGTGGCGAATAAAGCCTGCTTCTCGTGCACGATTGCGTGTGGCCGGGTTTCAACGTTGCCGGGTGAAGCGGCGATGAAATATATGGTCGATACCCGCCCGCATAATTGGAAAATTGCTGGTGAAGGCCCGGAATATGAGGCAGCCTGGGCAATGGGGGCGGAATGTGGCGTCGGCGACCTTGATGCGCTCATTAAGGCGAACTGGTTGTGTAACGAACTGGGGATGGACTCGATCAGTTTTGGTGCCACCGTTGCTGCCGCGATGGAGTTATATGAGAAAGGGGCAGTATCGCAACAAGAGACTGGAATGCCGTTGAACTTCGGCAACGCTGAAGCGCTGATTGCGATGGCTGAGAAGACTGCCTACCGCGAAGGGTTCGGAACAGAATTAGCTGAAGGGTCAAAACGGATGACTGAGAAGTATGGTCGTCCGGAGTTGTTCATGGGCGTGCGTGGGCAGGAGTTTGCAGCCTACGAGGCCCGGGCGATTCAAGGGATGGGGCTCGGGTATGCCACATCGAACCGTGGAGCCTGCCATCTTAAGGCGTACACGGTGGCGGCAGAGATTCTGGGGTTGCCGCGACAGATGGACCCGCGCGCTACAGAAGGGAAAGCTGAACTCACGAAGCTATTTCAGGATGCAACAGCAACGGTTGATGCGACTGGACTCTGTCAGTTCCTTACCTTCGGTATCGGTCTTGAGGAAATTCTCCCTCAGCTTTCGGCAGCGACCGGCGTGACGTACACGCTGGAAGAGCTGCTGAAGATTGGTGAGCGGATCTGGACTGTGGAACGGTTATGGAACGAGCGCGCCGGATTTACCGGCAAAGATGACACATTGCCGAAACGGATTTTGGCAGAACCGATTCCGTCGGGGCCAGCAAAGGGACAGGTGAATCGTCTTGGTGAAATGCTGCCTGAATACTATCGTCTGCGCGGGTGGGACGCTAAAGGGCGAATCTCGCCGGAAAAATTGAAGGAATTGGGGTTGGCGTAAAACGTGGGACGTGATGCGTAATACGTAAAACGTAAATATGTAAAACGTACATGAGGCTGGGGGTAGTTACTCCTTACGTTTTATGTTTTTTCCTCGGAGGAATTATGACACGTCATGTGATTATCGGTGGTGGCCCGGCCGGAATGGCGGCGATTGACACGATCCGCGCGACTGATCGAACATCGCCGATTACCTTGATTTCTGATGAACCTGCGTATTCACGGATGGTCCTGCCATATTATCTTGCCCAGGAGATGAGTGAGTCACACGTTCTTATTGGTGACCCGGACTATTTTCAGCGGCGGAGCGTTGAAGCATTGCTTGGGGTACGGGTGCAAAAAATTGATACGCAAGCGCGATCACTAACCCTAAGTGATGGAAAAATTGTTTCGTTTGATACGCTGCTGATTGCGACCGGGTCGTCGGCACAACGCCCGCCGATTTCAGGAACCGACTTGGATGGAGTCCATACCTTTTGGACACTGGACGACGCACGCAAAACCATCACGAAAGGGCAGGGGAAGCCTACGGCTGTGTTGGTCGGTGCTGGCTTCATTGGCTTCATCGTCTTAAACGCCATGGCGAAATTAGGTTGGCAGTTGTCAGTGGTAGAACTGGAAACCCACGTCCTCCCACGCATGTTGGACCAACAAGGAGCCCGAGCCGTTGAGGGTTGGTTGCATCAACGTGGGATTGCCTTGCATACTGGAGCGCAGGTGCGCGAGATCTCGCGCTTGCCCAACGGCAAACTGTCGCTGGCATTAAGCACGGGAATGGCAATCTCTGCTGACCTAGTGATTCTAGCGACCGGAATTCGTCCGAACCTGGCTTTTCTTGCTGGTTCAGGTATTACGACGAATGGTGGAGTGGTGGTGGACAGTCGCATGCAGACGAATATCCCTGGGATCTATGCGGCTGGCGATGTCGCCGCAGGGCCAGATCTGCTCGGTGGAGCGCCAGCGGTTCACGCCATTCAACCTACGGCAGTTGATCATGGACGCATTGCGGGTGCCAATATGGCTGGAAAAGAAACACACTACCCCGGAAGTTTGCTGATTAACGTGCTTGATGTGGTCAAACTGCACTGCGCGAGTTTCGGGACGTGGCGGGAGGAAGGTCGTGAGGTGACAACGGTCTTCAACGCGACTCGCCCGCTGTATCGTAAATATGTCTGGGAAGACGACCGGATCGTCGGGGCACTGTTTGTTGGCCCAGTTGACGACGTCACGATGCTGAACGACGTCGGTATGGTCAAAGGATTGATCCAAGCTAAGAAACCTTTGGGAGCCTGGGCACAATATGTACGGATGCATCCGACCGATGTGCGCCGCGCGTATATCGCCAGCGGGGTGGCTGAGACTCTGATGAAACAAACCTTGTTGGGGACACCTGCGCGAGAACGTGAGTATCGAGTAAACGGATTGACTCCGACACCGAAGGAGAACCCCTCTCACGCTTTACTGGTGAATTCACGTCCGAGCAAATACAGCGAACTCAAACCAACCCCGACGCCAGGAATTGGGAAGAACACATAATGCACATTGAAGTCAAACTTTTTGCCAATTTACGCAAACTCCTCCCACCCGGGGCTACGGGTAGCAAAGCGCAGTTGACCCTGACGGAGGGAACGACGATCACCATGCTGCTGCAGCAGTTGCAGATTCCCTCTGAACTCGCGCAGATGGTGTTGGTCAACGGTGAGCAAACGCGTGAGTTTGATCGTCCGCTGGCCGATGGTGACCACGTGAGTATCTTTCCGCCTGTTGCTGGTGGGTGAACATCAGTCTGGAGTTCTAAAAACCAACAGCGAATAACTAACAACTAACAGCTATGGTGAGGGAACCATGAGTACAATACCAGCTCCCCAAACAACCGCAGACCTTTGTGAACGTTTTGGTGCGCCTGATGATCTGGCGGTGAAGCACAAGCTGCCGTATATCGACGAAGCTGCTGAGCGTTTTCTTGCTCAGTGTCCCTTTGTGATTGTTTCCACGGCGGACGCGCAGGGACGGTGCGATGCGTCCCCGAAAGGTGACCCTCCGGGTTTCATTTATATTGCTGACAAGTATACGGTGTACGTGCCTGACCGCCCCGGCAATAAGATGTTTCAGGGTATCAGTAATATCTTGGAAAACCCTCACGTTGGCTTGCTCTGCATTATCCCGGGGGAAGAATGGACGATGCGGATCAATGGCAAAGCGAAAATTGTTGAAGAGCCCGTATTACTGGAACGTTTGAGTGCCCGTGGACGCCCGGCCCAACTAGCAATCGAAGTGAAGATTGAAGAATGCTACTTTCACTGCCCGCGCTCATTCAAGCGGGCTGAGTTATGGAATCCTGAACGATTCCATCGCTATGAGGGAGAATCGTGGGGTAAGATCCTCGCCCAACGAACCAACTTAGACGCTGGCAAGGTCGAAAAGCTTGAGGAACGGCTAGCGGAGGGTGTCAAGCATCTGCCGTAGGCAGGGCTGAGTGCTGAGTAAGAAAAGCTTCAAGGCTTGCGGCGGAAGGCTGAAGGGTGGTCTGTCCCCTCTATCGCCTTCCGTCCGTGATCTATCGCGTCATTTGCCATCCACCGAAAACGCCAACAGCACATTCCCTGGCTGACCGCCCCACATGCCATAGCCAGAGGACGTGTAGAGCATCCCACCAACAATAGTTGGTCCAGCCCCATCGAACGACCCACCGTTTGCAGGAACGTCGTTGACCGTCTTGAATTCTTGGCTCGCATCAAAGTCCCAGACGATCTTGCCATCCTCGGTGCCATAGGCCCGAAGGTGCCCGTCAACCGAACCAGAGAACACGGCTCCCGGGATAACGGAAACTGCTGCCGACTGCGCCGGGCTACAGTTTTTCCGATCGCCACAGCCTGGAGGTGGGGTTTCCCAAATCTTTTGGCCGTTGGCGATGCTATAGGCGAACATGCCTCCACCGACCGTGCTGTCGAGTTCGGATTTTGAGCCGACATCTGGGTCTTCGACCAGCTTGACCCCAATATCGGATAAGGCAACATAAATTTGGTTACTGTCAGCAGCTGGGCCCCACTGAATGCCACCGATCAGCCCGCCTTTGCCTACGCGTTTTTGCCAGAGAAACTTGCCGTTGTTGTGGGGGTCGACCGCATGCAGCACGCCAGACTTTTGTCCAGCCATGACGATACGTTTGCCATCGTCCATGATGCGGAGAATCGGTGAGGAGCCAAAATCAAGGTCTGGCCCGCTGGCTTTGGGACAATTCGTTTTATCTTGTGCCGTACACGCGATGTTGAACGCATCTCCAGCGAGACACTGCGTGATCCAGTTGATGTTGCCGGTTTTCATATCCAGCTCGATGATTGCGTCGCTGGCGTTTGAAGGAGGATCAGCGTAATCATCTCCGGTTGTGATGTACATGACCCCGCGTTCGGGGTCCAGTGTTGGTGAAGCCCACACGCCTGCGCCTGCCGGCCCATATTGCTGAACACCTTTCGCGTTTTTCCAGGTTGGTTTTGGTTTTTGTTGAATCGTGTAGGTCTTCCACATCTGTTTGCCGGTTGTGGCATTGAGCGCGACAACATTGCCACGGAAGGTACAGCATTCGTAAGTGGGCTCCCCCCCACCAGCTTCTTCGAGCGAGGTGACTGGCACATATAAACGATTGTCGTGGAACTTTGGGGCCCCAGTGACACGCGCCAACGGATGGGGATCGACCTTGACGGTCCACAGCTCTTTCCCTGTTCGTGCATCGACCGCATGGACATTGGCCGCGAGATCCCCGAAATAGACGGCATACTGCGGCGGATTGGTATTCGGGCGACGGGCAATCGTGATCGCGCTCCGCATACCCGAGCGGATTTTGTTTGCCCAGTACACGCAGCCAGTTTTGGCATCAAGCGAATAGATTTGCCCGCGCATGGTCCCAATGAAAATGCGCCCGCCGACTACAGTGGGCTGTGAGGCAACCGAATTTGGCTCAAAACCAAATGCCCATTTGAGCTTGAGATTAGGGATTTGCTCGGGTTTTAAGCCTGCCTGTGCGGTCGACTGGAACCGGGCATTATCAAGGGTCACGCCCCACCCGTTCCACTGCGGGTCCTTCTCAGAAGGATTAAACTCTCCCGGAGCATTGGCACACAGGTTAGAGGCAGTGTCTTTCAACGTATCCTTGCCACTCAGCGGTTTCCCAGCAACAAACTCGGCCACGGCTTTGCGCTCTGCGTCCGGCATCGCAAGTCCGATGAATTTCATGACGCCGTTCTCTAACGAATCGACAATCGACTCGGGGCTTCTCGCTTTGAGATACTCGAACTTTGGTGCGCGTGCGACCTGACCACTATGACAACTCGCACAGCGCTGTTCATAGACTTTCTTCCCGTCGACGCCAACAACAGGGGCTGCGGCCCACGCCTGCGATGTAACTCCACACAGAGCAAGGCCGAGGGTAAAAATGGCTCCCAGCCTGGCTATAGGATGCACGGACATTGGCTTTCCTCCTTACTCTCTCACGATGATTTCTCGGTCTCGGTGTCTAACGACGCCAAGCCTTCCAATGCCAAACCATAGCCAAGCAAATCTTGCAAGCGCCGTTTGAGATCAAGGGTCAATGCCACGCGCGCATACCGCAGTGTGAGCCGTGGTTGTTTGGCTAACTGTTCCGCTAGCTCCCAGGCACGGGCAAGCAGCTTGTCTTTTGGCAGCACTTCATTCACCAGCCCAACTTCTTGGGCTTGGCGAGCAGAAAAAAGTTGCCCGGTGAGAAGCGCATAACGACCACGATTGGTCCCAAGAAGTAATGGATAGACAATATGCATACCGTCACCTGGCACCAAACCAGAGGGAAAGTGGGCCGAATCCTGGAACTCAGCGGTATCTGCGGCCAGGACGATGTCACATAGTAACGGCAACTCCGAGTGTCGCAAGGCTGGACCGTTGACCGCAGCGATCATCGGCACCTCAATGTCGAGAAGGTTCTGCAGGAGATGTTTCCCTTCCCAATAGATTGCATCCCATGCCCGTGGACTGCCGCCGGGCCGATAGTTGCCTGATGGACGCGGTCCAGAAAACTCATCTCCTGTACCGGTCATGATGACAATTTTGTTTTCCGGATCGCTGCCAATATCGGCAAAGGCAAAGGTAAACTCACGATGTGGCAGTAACCCCCAGCGAAGAGACCCGCCGTCAGTGTGAAAAGTGATTTGTAAAATGCCATCGCGCCGTTCCATGCGAATGGTTTGATATTTGTTGGCATATTCGTCGAAATGAGCCATGACGTATCCTCCTTTCCTTATTACTCCCCAATAGCAATCCAATTGATGTACCAGCCCCACTCTTCTGCTTTCGCGGCAGTAAGGCGGTTGTGTCCCACATGAACCCGAAATCCCTTGGCTGTCGGTTCGTAAATGCTGGTGACTCCTTGCGCCATCCAGTTGTTCGTGTGTCCACCCAGGCTTGTAAAGTAGTACGGCGTCGAGGAAAATCCTGCCGTTGAGGTGTCAATATCAACGTAAATACCGCTGTCGTTGTACTGTTCCCATGCAGTCTGTTTGGGATCGGTTCTCCCCACAACGACCCGAAACGCTTGATTGTCTGGGCCGATGATCATTCCTGACTGGCCTGTTTGAATAGGTGTTCCCGGCGTGTCACTCAGTGGCACTGCAAATTTCTCTTCTTTACTGGCCGTAGCAAGAATCTCCGGTGCCAGCTTTTTGATCGTTTCTGTAACTTCTGTCGTTATCCGGGTGCGAACTGCTGCAGCTGTCTCTTCTGGCGCTGGCTGAGACATACTCATGCGCACGTCAGCGAGTTGTTTTCGTATCTGCGGCAACCAATAGCCGACCACCAAGGCAATGAGCACCAAGCTTCCCAGCAAAACTGCGAGAATCAGACGTGACAACGTTTTCACTTGCTTCTCCAGCTGCCCGATGTGTTCTTGGAGGTGGTGGCTGCGTTCGGTCAATCGCAGGGTAGAATCTTTCATTCCTTCGAGCCGCTCGGCCAAGTCTTTTGGTTGGTGGCTACGACGGGCGGGGATTTTTTCCTTGTTTCCTTCAGACTTTTCTGCCATCGTTCCCCTCCACTTATACGGTATACAGATTCTGAGCATGAAAGATACACGGCATAGTACACGTACGGAGCACCTTACCCTTAGAAGTACGAACCATCCAAGTCCCTTCCGTGTTTGGGTTGTGATACAGATAGGGACAAAAGTCTATTTGACACCTTGTACTGTAGTGTGGCATGTTTGCGTGTGTTGACTGAATGAATGTTCAATTTTTATTAAGGAGGGCCATCCTATGGCAGAGTTTGATGTTCTGATTCGTGGTGGGACCGTTGTCGATGGCAACCGTTCCCCACGTTATCTTGCTGATGTGGGTATTAAAGACGGTAAAGTTGCCAAAATTGGCAAGCTGAATCCTAGTGATGCCAAAAAGACCCTTGATGCGAACGGATTGATCGTTGCTCCGGGGTTTGTCGATTTACACACCCACTACGACGCGCAGATCAACTGGGACCCATACTGCACTTTGTCCGGCTGGCATGGGGTGACCTCGATTGTGGTAGGGAACTGTGGTTTTGGCTTCGCACCGTGCAAACCGGAACTGCGCGACCGCGCTATGTTAACGATGTCCCGTGTGGAAGCGATTCCGTTTGAGTCGATGAAGGCTGGCATGAAGTGGGATTGGGTGACGTTTCCTGATTGGATGAATTTCCTCGATCGTACCCCCAAGGGGCTCAACGTCCTCAGCTTTGTCCCCCTTGCTCCCATTATGATTTGGACCATGGGGCTTGATGCGGCCAAGAGCCGGGGAGCGACAGAGAAAGAAATGCAGGAGATGTGTCGCATCGTCGAAGAAGCCCTTAACGCAGGTGGCTGCGGTATCTCAGCGCAACGTTTAGGAAACGGCTTCGTGTCTGTGCAGCGGGATTATGATGGTTCTCCGATGGTTACGGATACGATGTCGGATGATGACATGCTCGCGTTTGCGCGCGTCCTGGCCAAACGGAAAGAAGGGTTTATTCAGCTGACCCAATCCAGCCCGGAATTCCAGAATGACATGGATTTCTACGATAAGCTGGCGGATGTGTCGGGTCGTCCCATCTTGTTTAATGCGACTGCCGTTCGTGACGATCGTCCGTCGATTCACCGCCGCATCCTGCGCTGGATCGAGAAGACCAACAAAGCGGGCCGTCAGATTTACAACCAGACTGCCGTGATGCGGCAAGGGTTGTATTTCACTTTTGGCGATATGAACCTCTTCGATGGTAACGATGCCTGGCGTGAGGCAACCATGGGAACGCCGACTGAGCGGCTCATGAAGTTTAAGAACCCGGCTATGCGTCAAGCGCTGATTGCTGATTATGACACCGGCCACACCCCGATCGTGACTGGTTCGTTCAAGGATTTCACCATTGAGTCCGTTGGCGACCCGAAACTGCAGAAGTATGTAGGGAAGACAGTTGAGGAGATCGCCAAGGCGGAAAATAAACATCCTGTCGACGCGATGCTCGACATCGTTATTGCTGACGACCTGAAGACTGAATTCGAAACACCGGCGCGTAATCTCCGTGAAGACTACGCTGCTGAGTTGATGTCATCGCAATACAGTATCGCTGGTGTGTCAGACGGTGGCGCTCACACCAAATTTATCACCATTGGTGCTTATCCGACCGATATGCTGAGCTGGATGGTGCGTGATGCTGGCTTCATGAGCCTTGAAGAAGCGCACTATCGTCTCAGTGGTATGCCAGCACAGTGTGCGGGCTTCCAGGATCGTGGCGTGCTCAGAGAAGGGGCGCCAGCAGACGTCGTCGTCTACGATTTGCAGAATCTCAAACTTACACCCGAGAAACCGAAGATCGTACACGACTTCCCGGCAGGCGAATGGCGGCGCGTGCAATACGCTGAAGGCTATCGCTGGATCATGGTGAACGGTGAAGTGACCTTCGAAGACGGTAAGTGCACCAACGCTACGCCTGGGAAACTCCTCCGCCACGGGCGTGGGTAGAAGGTCGTTATCTCACTATTGGGGTTTCCTCTCCCTTTGTGGGAGAGGACCAGGGTGAGGGAAAATCTATTGATCTGGGCAGCCACGCTAGGCTGCCCTTTTTTGTTTGGTGCCTCTTTACCCTCGTGTAAAGGCGGTGAGAAAGGAGGATTCGCATGGAACTCAAAGTCATTGGCACGAATCTGCCAAAGGTGGATGCACCAGAGCGAGTGACAGGGAAAGCGACCTATGGTGCAGATCTCAATCTTCCTGGCATGCTGTGGGCCAAAATTGTCCGCAGCCCCTATCCACACGCGCGGATCAAGAAGATCAACACAAGCAAGGCGGCGGCCCTGCCGGGCGTTAAAGCCGTGATTACTGCCGAAGATTTTCCTGTGCTGGAAAAAGGCGCGACAGCACCATTGGTCGGTGAGGTGAGCATTAGTTTGGGTGCGGTGCGAGAAATCGCGATGGCGTCGGACAAGGCGCGCTACCACGGACAAGCTGTTGCTGCTGTAGCGGCGATTGATCCTTTTATCGCTGATGATGCAGCCCGCTTGGTCGAGATCGAGTATGAAGAATTGCCCGTTGTCGGTGACATCCTAGATGCAATGAAGCCGGGCGCTCCGCTTGTTCATGAGGATATGATTACTGAAGAAGATGGGAAACCGCAGACGGGAGCGCAACCGAGCAACATCGCCCTACATATGGTGTACAATCGCGGCGATGTCGAAGCCGGGTTCCGCCAAGCCGATGTGGTGCTAGAGCACACCTATCGCACCCAAATGGTGCATCAAGGCTACATGGAGCCACAGGCTTGTGCCGCTCGTGTAGAGCCGGATGGAAAAATCACACTGTGGACCTCAACGCAAGGTGTGTTCACTGTCCGCACACAATTGGTTGCGCTCCTGGGTCTACCTGCCAGTCGCATCAAAGTGGTGCCGATGGAATGCGGTGGCGGGTTTGGTGGGAAAGCACTAGCCGTGTTTGAGCCTACTGTCATCGTGCTCGCCCAGAAAACTGGCCGCCCGGTGAAACTCGTGCTCTCGCGCGAAGATGTACTACGGGCCACCGGTCCGGGATCGCCAACGGTTATTACGGTCAAAGCCGGAGCGACACGCGACGGTAAACTCACCGCGGTGTCGGCTAGCATGAAGTACGATGCCGGTGCGTTCCCCGGCTCGCCAGTGAGTCGTGGGATTTTGGTCGGTCTGGCGCCGTATAAGGTCGATAACATGTGGGCAGAGGGGTTCGATATCGTGACCAATAAGCCACGCGTGCAAGCCTATCGTGCACCTGGCGGGACTCCGGCAGCGTTTGCGGTGGAGTCGCTCATGGATATGTTAGCTGAGCGCCTTGGTATCGACCCGCTTGAGTTCCGCGCCAAGAACGCGGTTCAGCAGGGGGATACGTTCCCCTTGGGTATGCCGATCAACCGCGTGGGTCTGAAGGAGGTCATTGAGCAGGTGAAAACCCATCCGTGCTGGACAACGCCGCTTGTCGGACCCAACCGTGGGCGTGGACTTGCGCTGGGCTTCTGGATTGGCGGTTCGTTCACTTCGAGTGCGCAAGTCACAATCAATCCGGACGCCACTGCTGCCGTCTACGTCGGCACCGTCGACCTGACAGGGACACGCACCACTATTCTGCAAATGGCAGCAGAAGAGCTACAAATGGCGCCTGACGAGATAGCGGTAACTGTAGGTGACACGGATACGGCCCCTTTTGCTGACCTCAGTGGTGGGAGTCGTATCACCTATACGATGAGTACGGCAGTGTATCGGGCATGCCATGATGTGATCGCCCAACTCAAAGAGCGGGCGGCGGAAAAGCTCAAAGTCGCCGCGGACCAGCTTGAGTATGGGGAGAAAAGGGTGTGGGTGAAGGGCGATCCACAGAAAGTCGTGTTGCTAAAGGATCTTGCTCGCGAGAGCGTGGCGTCAGGACAAGGACCAATTGTCGGTAAAGGGAGCACGACACGGATGCAGCCTGCCCCCGCCTATGCCGCCCATGTCGCTGATGTCGAGGTTGATCCTGAAACCGGCAAGGTCAAAATTTTGCGTTACACCTGTTTCCAGGATGTTGGCCGTGCCATCAATCCCGCGCAAGTCGAGGGACAGCTGCAAGGTGGGGCGGTGCAGGGGATCGGTTGGGCATTGAGCGAGGAATATGTGTTTGACAAAGGTATTCTCAGGAACGCCAATTTGCTGGACTATCGTTGTCCGGTCGCATTAGATTTACCGATGATCGATACTGTCCTGATTGAGGTCCCGGCGTCGGAAGGACCCTACGGGCTTCGGGGTACAGGAGAAGTGCCGATCGTACCGCCGGGTGCGGCCCTGGCCAATGCGATTTACCGTGCCGTCGGGGTGCGTCTGGATGAACTGCCGATGACACCTGAGCGAGTCTTCTGGGCTACGCGTTCACAAGCGCCGAATGGCGAACCGCAGCTGGCGGCAGTTTAAGGGGGAAGGAGGATACATCTGTGCGCGAGTTTATATTTGCTGCTCCCCAAAGTGTACAAGAAGCGGTCGAGCTGCTAGCCCGAGCGAACGGAGAAGCCCGACCACTGGCTGGTGGCACGGATCTGATTGCCCAGATGAAAGAGAACCGTAGAAGTCCAGGAGTTGTCGTTGATGTCAAGAAGATTCCTGACCTGAACGAACTATCCTGGGATGCGCAGCAGGGCCTGCGGATTGGCGCTGCGGTCTCGTGTTCTCGCATTTGCGCGTTTGCTCCGGTGCGCGAGCGCTATCCGGCATTGGCTGAGGCCTGTGCCCTGGTGGGCTCTGTGCAGATCCAAAATCGTGCGGCGCTGGGAGGCAACTTTTGCAATGCGGCGCCGTCGGCTGACGCTGTTCCGCCGGTTCTTTCCTATGGAGGTCGGTTGGTGATCGCTGGGGTGAACGGACGCCGAGAAGTTGCGGCGGAGGATTTTTTTGTCGGCCCAGGACAGACAGTCTTGGGCAAAGATGAATTGCTCGTGCAGATCACTATACCGACGCCACCCACTCATTCTGGGGCCGCGTATTTGCGCTTTATTCCTCGGGAGGAAATGGATATCGCCATCGCCGGGGTGGGCTCGTGGGTGCAACTCTCTGCCGATCGGACACGCTGTGAGCAAGCGCGTTTGACCCTTGCTGCAGTGGCGCCGACGCCTCTCCGGGCCCGTGAAGCCGAGGCGTTTCTTGCTGGCAAACCGTTGGGCGAGGCAACGATCTCTCAGGCCGGAGATTTGGCGGCCGCAGCGGCAAAGCCGATCTCCGACGTGCGCAGCTCGGCTGCCTATCGGGTGGAAATGGTCAAAGTCTTAACACGTAGAACCTTGCAAAGAGCGCTGGAGCGGATGTCATGAAACGTGAGATTGATCTTAAAGTGAACGGTGAGGACTATAGTATTATCATTGATACGCGGGAAATTCTGTTGGATACCTTACGCTATCGGCTCGGTTTCATGGGGCCGAAAGAAGGGTGTGGCAACGGGAACTGCGGCAGTTGTACGGTTGTGCTGAATGGCGTCACCGTGAATTCCTGTCTCACGTTTGCGGCGGAAGCACACGGTGGAGAAGTCACCACCGTAGAAGGGGTAGCAACTGGCGGACAGTTACATCCAGTACAACAAGCGTTTATTGAGAACGCCGCGTTGCAGTGTGGCTTCTGTACGCCAGGCTTTATCATCTCAGCCAAAGCGTTGCTTGAGCGCAACCCGAATCCGAGCGAAGAAGAAATCCGCCTCGCGCTATCCGGCAACCTTTGTCGGTGCACGGGCTATGACAAGATCGTGCGCGCAGTGCAGACCGCCGCGCAAATGCTGTCCAAAGTAGCGTAGGCCACACGCGACGTTGTTTGCGCAACGTCGCAGCAAGTCAATGCTGTTCGGCACGGATTTTAGCCAGTCGCAAAGCACCTTCGCCAATCTGGAGATGTCAAAATGAGTCAACTTGAGCAACTTGAACAACAGGTATTACAGCTTTCGCCCGAGGACTTAGCCAAGTTCCGTGCGTGGTTCATCGAACTGGACCATCAGCTGTGGGATAAACAGATTGAAACCGATGTCGCTGCTGGGAAGCTTAATCGGCTCATTGCTGAAGCACGTGCGGAATTTAAGGAGGGAAAAGCCCCGGGAAATTTGAAGCACTTTGCGTCCTTAAAGTTTTGGGCGCTATATCAGGCCTTGCCTGACGAAGTTCGTGAACTGGCAGACAAAAACTACGAGTTACTCAAGACTAGTCCTCGCCCTCTCCCCCAAACCCATCTGAGAAAAGGTGCTCTTTTTCTCGGATGACTGCAGGTTTCTTGAGGAACCCTAAAAGAGATCTGGGCAGAACCTCTCCCACAATTCCTTGTTCAGCGTTTCTCATCTCACTCAAACCGCTTTTCTCCGGTCGCAAACAGATTCCACACTACTGTCCCCACCAGCATGACGATGATGGCCAGATAAAAGACCATATTCCAATCGCCCGTCCATTTAACGATAAAGCCAGTGATAATCGGCGCCAGAATTCCCGGAACGGTCGCCGCGGTATTGGTCATGCCAACCAGAGCCCCGGCATACTTCGGACCAATATCAAGATGGTTGATCCCCATGCCAGCGGAGAAACAGGCTAAGAACCCAAGACCCAGGGTAATGCAGAGTACCGCGAGAGCAGGTGAGGCGGCGTGGATCAGGGCGTATAAGCAAACCGCCGCACCGAGGAAGGCAACAGTCTGCCACAGCTTGCGGACGAACGTGACACTGGTGCCATTACGGATCATGCTGTCAGCAACCCAAGCCGAACTGTTGGCAAACAACATCATGGCAATGTAAGGAAAGGTGGCATACAGACCCATCTCGCTGAGAGAGAAGCCCCGGGCCTGCACCAAATAAACTGGCAGCCAGGTAAGGAACATGTACCATGTCCAGTTCGTACAAAAGTGCGCACACAGCAAGGCCCAAAACGCACGCTCACGCAGAATCAGGCCCCACGGTATAATCTCGGCGCGAGGAGTTGTCTGTTGTCCTTGGAGAATGTAGGTCAGCTCTTCGGGGGAGATGCGTGGATGGTCTTCTGGGTTGCTCGTGGCCAGGAAATACCAGACGACGCTCCAGACAATCCCGAAGAAGCCGAAGAGGTAAAAGACCCAAGGCCAGCCAAAGTGAGTCATGATCCACACGGCAGTGGGGAACGCGAGAACCAGACCAATGTACATGCCGCTTGCCAAGACAGCGGCGACACGTGAACGTTCATGAGCAGGAACCCAACGTGCCATCGAGGTGTAGAGACACGGCGGACTCAATCCCTCTCCTAACCCAAGTGCAACACGGACGGCGAGCATGGTTGCGGTGGCAGAGGCAAAGGGTGTGAGCATCGTGACGAACGACCACCACGCTACTGCACCACCAAGAATTCCTTTGGTGCCCCACCGGTCAGACAGCCAACCCCCGGGAATCTGGGTGAGGAAATACCCAACGAAAAAAGCGGATAAGACCGTACCCATGACCGCAGGGTCCCACCCGAACTCCTGCATGAGCACCGGGGCAACGACCGACATGTTGACCCGGTCCATGTAGAGGATCACTACGCTAAGGCACAAGAGACTAACCACAGTGAAACGCTGCGGCCATCGCTGCACCGGGACTGCGACTGCCACTGAGGACTGTACAGCCATCGGGACCTCCTTTTTTACGGGCTGTGAGCCGATTGCAGTTCGCTGTTAGCCAGAAAAAACCGTACGTACAGTCGTAACGCTGAGAGGAGAGTTTCCCCATCTCCCTCTCTTCTGGAACTACGGGCGCTCTGCTCAGCGCTAAGAGCCTTGTGG
>JBFWXH010000044.1:0-58434 GCA_050187625.1 Binatia bacterium | reverse complement strand
ATCGGTGTGGCGTTCCAGTCTTCCTCACTCATGCCCAGTGGTAGCGAAATGTTTGCCATGCTGGGCTCGCTGCCTATCACTAATCCGCAGCCGCCACAACCTCTTGCACCCCCTCTGTGCGGTTACCATCGAACAGCATTTACCGAAAACAACGGCCCTTGAAAAAATACAACAGGCAAAAGACATATTTGATGATGTTCATCCTGATTGGCGTTTGACCGTAAACACCCAGGATGGCGTTACACGGGTCACACCGGAGCCGAAACATCCCAGCGCTGAACCGTTCGATATTGGGATTACAATCGCTGTTCCCTTAACTTCCGAAGATCAAAATATGCGTGATGCGGTTGAGCGCCACGTCAAAACTGGTGCGCCACTAAGGGTCAAAAAAGAGTACCTGGCCGCACTCAACGTACCTGGGTGGCTCTCTGATTTTTTACCCAAAGATGCGGGAGAACTATTTATCGGTCCTTCATTTTCTCCACGGTCGCTTCTGCTGAAATTGGCAGTGAAAAACGATGATGGTGGAAGTGCCACCTTAGACTACGTTGACTTTAAGGCGGTCCAGGTTGGAACCGAAGAAGTGACTTTCAAAAATACGCATCAACCTGTGCCGTGGAAATTCACGCTCGTTATCAACACCAAAGAACATCTCCTACGTATTCAATACAGCATGGGGGTCGTAGGGATAAATATCAGACAGGCCCTGGAAGCTACGCGCCTCCACATAGAAATGTTGAAAGGAGGGAGTCTGACACTCCAAAATTTAGAGACTGGGTTCCTACTTCCTCCTATTCAGCTGCCGAAACAACCCATTGATCAAGTCACCCTTGCTTGGGTCGCTCTATTAGAGAAAATCGCTTTCATTCAAGACAAGACTCAAATTTCTTTGGTGTTTCCAGACCGTCCTCCAACTTCTAGTGAGGTCACGAATATACTGACCCTGGTCGACAAGTTAGAAACAGGCCAAATCAGATCGACAAGTGCGGTAACTCTTGGCGTGGAGAAAGAGGGCGTTGGTGAATTTCTTGAAAAATTCAGTCAGGGAGGGGAACTCCAAATCACTTGGGAAAACTCGAACGAGGAGATACTCGGAACAGTTATTCCGATGGGGTCGTGTACGTTGACCTGTACACATGCCTATATTTCACAAGAGGAAATAGTAAGGATAAAAATTGCTCTTGAAACCGCTCAACAAGGGGATACCATTGGCCTCTCGCTGAATCCTGCCGAGGGTCATCAGATGGTAATGAGATATTCACGATGGAATCACTAAAAGTTATCTTCTGTTGGAAGCGGCTTGCCTAAGGGGATGGGCACCCTTGGATCTAGGCGCTTGCGAGTGCTCCGCTGCTTTCGGACCACTCGTCTTTCTCACGCGCAGTTGTAGGGTTTGTCACTGTGACGGTTTTCACTGCGTGCCGTAACGTATGCTAAGCTCCTTTAGCATACGTTATCCCCCACGCTCAACTCGTTGCCGCAGCGGCGGCCATACTGAGGCCGTTTTTAGATTTGCAACACGCGGAGTGTGTCGATCCGTTTGAAGTCCTGGACGTTACGGGTCACAAGCGTGGAATTGGTAAACAACGCGGTCGCAGCGATGGCACTATCCGCTGTCTTCAATCGCGGGGAGAGACGACGGAGGTCACCGGCGATCCGCGCAATGCGGGAGATCAGGGGAACGACCCGGACAGTGGCCAGCACCGCGTCGATGCGGGCTTCGTCGGCTTCGGTCAGCGCGGAGTAGCTGAACAGTTCCAGTTCCGTGAGCGTGGAGACATACACCGGGACCTCTTGGGCCACGATGTCCTCGATCACCTGCACGACGGACGGGACGTCGTCGATGTAGTAGATGATAGCGTTAGTGTCGAGCAGGTACACAGGCTAGGACCGCAAGGACGGGAGTTCCCGATCCCATTCGGCGCGCAGTTTTTTTAATGCTTTGCTGGGGCTCGGCTTTCGCCCTTTCCACATGCCCCGGATATTCCGCCAGGCGGCCAGGCGTTCTTCAGGGGTGAAGAACGGGTGGCCTGCTCGGGGACGGGCCTTCTTTTTCTGCTCGTGTGACGTGACCTCTGCCATAGAGTTACCTTACCATGCTCTCGATTGACTGTCACGGGAAAACCGGGAACCCGTTGTTTTCTTGCTCTCTTTTCCGTTCCGATCTCCTGAGCGAGGCATCCACGGATGCCGCCGAGCACAAGGGCATGAAATGGCGTTGCGGCGTGTGTCTCCGAGGGAGATCCTTTCTGTACTGGCTTTCTTGACAGAAAAAGGCAAAGACACAGAAGCAGGCGGGCGAAAGACGGAAACAGCAAAAGAAACGGTCCCTTCTGGAACTCTTACCTCCCATGCTTTTTTAGTGCTCTTCTTCTTGTGCTTGTCCGTATCCTCTTTCCCCCACAAATGTTCATTCTGTACATTTTTTGTGGTATTGTAGGAAAAAGACTGTTTTCCTGAGGAGAAGAGTGATGAGCCGGTTATCGATTGATGTGACCCCAGAGCAGCATCAGCGGTTGAAAGCGATTGCGGCGTTGCATGGGCAGACCATTAAGGAATACGTCCTGATGCGAGCGTTGCCTGACCTGCCGGAACTGGAGACGCTCTCCGAAGAAGAAGCACTGCAGCGGCTGGAGGCGTTTCTCCAGCCGCGTATCGCTGAGGCCAGGCGAGGAGACGTTATCGCGCGCTCGGTGGACGAGATTTTTGCGGACGTGCGCAGCACGGCTAAGTCGTAGATATGTTGCCCTATACGCTGACACGGACGGCGGAAGCCGATCTGCGAGAGATTGCCCGCTATACGCTACGGCAGTGGGGCGCGCAGCAGCAACGGCGCTACGCGAGTCAGCTGGAGGTGTGTTTTCGGGGGATCGCAGACCGCGCGGTGGTGTCACGGACGTTTTCAAAACGTTTTCCTCAGGGGCGGGTGACCCGCTGTGAGCGTCATTATGTCTTCTTTGTGGTCCCGAAAGGGTAGAAGCCCTGTCTTCTCGCCGTGCTGCATGAACGAATGGATTTTCTAGCGTGCTTGACGGAACGACTTGCGCCCTGAATGACCCTACTATCTTGCTGGATGGAGGTTAGGTTCTTCTTCTGGCGGCGAACGCTGGCAAACCTGATTCGCGCTTTCTATCTTACTTTCTGGACCCAGAGCTTACTCGACTGGATTAGGCTGCATATATTGAGTATAGTCAAATATTTATTTTCACGATTTTCTTTTTCTTTTTCTAAAGGTTTTTTTGGCGTGTATGAGAAGGGGTTGGGTTCTTGGGAAAACTTATTTTTGACTATACTCAATATAAACGTTATATTCTTTCTATCGACAATCGCCTCATCTAGCAGGGAATCCTAACCGTTACAGAGGTCGTCACAGCGGCGTGACTAAGAGCGATAATATGCGTGCCGTGTCAACCAAAACCGTCTTTTCGCGAAACTTCGCCTTTCCTCCCGCCACAACAATGGTATCGCGATATTCGCCAACGCTGAAGAGTTCGCTGTGACCATAGTTCACCGCGTCAAGCAAGGTTCGATACACAGCGTAGTTCGCGTGGGCAGTTATGACTCCACTCTCATAGTTGAGTACGCTGATCCCACTCAGCAGGTGACGATAGGAGTGCGGAGCATAGAGGTTTGCTTTTCGATGCGCCACGACTCGATCCTGCAGCATCCCCTGGCTGTCGCAATAAACCACGGCAATCGGCCAGTCCTGTTCTGCATTCTCTCGCGGCATGATTTGGTACACGCAGGGATCCGTGAAGAACTCTGGCCACTCCTCAAGACGGTTACTGTCGATACAACGCGCATAGCCGTACTGCAGCTCTTCTACTGCGACGCGTAATTCTCTTTCGTCCATGGTCCGGTCTCCTGTGTCGGCGTCTCCTCTGCGGCGAATCCCAGCAATTCACGGTAATAACGCCAAAAGCCGCGAATAGCAGTCTCCGTGACCAAACTCTCTTGCCCCGCAACCTGATGTCCGCCCATCGCCACCATAGCGGTCGCACGTTTGTCGCGGACAATCGCCTGTTGGACGATCTCCGTGGCATGAGCATCTTCCATCGAGATTACCCCTGCGGGTCCCACGAGATTCGCCTGTTTGCGACGAATCGCTCGCATCTCGGCATCGTCATCCTCGTAGCCAAAGAAGGTGAAGATCAATTCGAAGCGATCAACCCCACGGGGAACAATATGTCGCACCGCCAGGGTGTTTTGGATTTGCTGAACAACCAAAGAGGGAAAAATAGTTTGGATGGTGAGACCGGGGAATTCAGGGCGGCCCTGGAGGAGCGAGGGATCAGCCAGGGTATATTTCTCCTGATAACTACGCAGATCGGCCGTCTTGTACGCCGCAACTTCCTCGGCCTCGCTCTTGCGGAATGTGTGCGTCGCGCAATGCCGTCCCTTGGCATCTAGCGTAACACCCCCGGCTTGCGACGAGCGATACATCCCAAAGGTGGCATGAAATAAGTGGAGCAGGCTCGCGTGATAGGGGTCGCGCACGTTCTCAGCGTAAAGTTTCCAATTTGCCTGAATAAACTGTCGGGCATTCCCCAATACGTGAATCGGACGATTGAAGACGCGATCGAGGGAGGTGCGCATGTCCGGGCCCAGATAGTCGCCCAGGGATTCTACGTGCGGAGCGAACGATGCAAAGATCACTCCCTTATAGGTTGCGACCTGCAGTTTCCGCAGGGCATGCTGTGTCGGTTGAAAATCCTCAGGCATACCGGGCTGGCCATTCAGGCCTTTACGGAAGGGGACCCCGATGAGGTTTCCGCGCAGATCGTAGCTCCACTGGTGATACACACAGACAAGCGTCGCGCGCTGCCCCCGGGGCTCCCGACAGACCAATGCCCCCCGATGCGCACAGCGATTCACAAAGCCATGCAATACTCCATCCTGGTCCCGGGCAATGACAACAGGCGTATCACCAATGAAGGTGGCCTTAAACTGTTGCGGATGGGGGATCTCAGCCTCAAGTCCCACATAGTTCCATGTTGGACCGCGAAACAGTCGCTCCTGCTCCTGCTCGTATATCGTCGGGTCTAAGAACACCTGGTACGGGACCTGGGTCGTTGTCCCAGGCCACAGCACGGGGGCAGCCTGATTTTCACCGACAGACGACATAGACACCTCCTGGCACTCCCAACGTACGCGCCTCACTAGCGCTTCATCTCATGAGATAGCCTACTAGGGCGGTGCTCGTTTACTTCTTTGACCAACGTCTGCTGATCCGTCTCCTGCGTCGTTCAGTTACGTTTACGCTCCGCTATCTATCCGTTCTTGAACGCCCCTTCACGATCTAACTGCGTGAGGATTTGCATCCACAACCCAACCGTGATGCCGCCACCTGGCACCCCTGCTGATTGCCCGGCTTCAAACAGCTCGTGTTTTGTCGCGCCATGTTCGATCGCCCGCTTGAGATGCGCCTCGGCTCCCTCCCGTCGGCCCGAAAACACCAAAACGGCACTCATAATCATCTCGCGATATTTCACGGGCAGTGCCCGTCCCTCACCCGTCCCGAAGTCGGTGTACTGTCTGAACGCCTGCGCATAATCCGCGTCTTGGTCCGCCATCCAGTCGAGAAACGCGTATAATTTGGGATTCGCTTCCCTGTACGAACTCTGCGCGGCTCGCGCTGGTGACGCCTTTTTCTTTGCACTCATACACTCCTCCTCCTTCGCTGTTGCCATACCATCTCACCCGGCGTTGGCCAAGAGCGTCAGGTGAGAGCCCAGGAGACGAGCGCAACCCAGTCATTTTTTTCGTGTTCCCTTGCCTCCCCTTGGCCCAGAGGAGTAATGAAGGACGTAAACGTACCCGTGCGCGCTTGCGTGCAGGAACCGCTTTCTCAGCAAGCCGGCTTGAGTAGACGGCGAACGCCGCAGGTAGCGATGCGAGAAGAGGGGACACACCTATGTCCGAAAACCGAGAAGGTATGGAAAGAATGACCGACGCCTTACTAGACAAGGCCCGAAAGATCGCGGAGCTGGCGAGCACCCACAGATACGCCAGCGACCAACAACGGCGACTTAGCGACGAGGTCATGACGGCGATGAGAGAGTCGGGGGTATTGCGTATCCTCCAACCTGCGCATTGGGGAGGCTACGAACTGGATCTCGGCACCTTTGTGCGAGTCGCAACCGAGATCGCTAAGGGCGATACCTCGACCGGCTGGGTCTACTGCATTTTAGGGATTCACAATTTCTGGATCGCGTATGTGGAGCCGGAATTACAGCAGGAGATCTGGGGCAAGGATTCTACCGTGGTTATGGCCGACTCATTTGCGCCGGTGGGACAAGTGACACAGGTCTCCGGAGGGTATCGACTGAGCGGTCGTTGGAGTTTCTTAAGCGGTCTATGGTGGAGCGATTGGGTCGCGGTCGGTGCCATGGTTGTACGCGAGCAGGGGGGAAAACCGGAATGGACAATGTTCTTCGTGCCGAGAGAAGATTTTCGCGTCGACGACCAATGGCGGGTCGTTGGCATGCAGGGAACCGACAGCAATACCATTGTCGTCGACGATGCGTTTGTCCCTCAGCACCGCGTATTTTGGTTGGAGCACTCGCAACGGACGGGCGAGGCTCCGGGGCATATGTTGAATTCGGGATCCTTGTATCGGCTGCCATTCATTCCGACCCTGGGTATCGCCTTGGTCCCAGCCGCAGTCGGGTCCGCGCGGACCGCTATTACGCTCTTTCAACAAGGGCTGCAGAAACGGGTGCCTGTCTATATGATTGACGGCACCTCGCAGCAAGGCATGGCCAGTGCGCAAATCGCCCTAGCGGAAGCGTCGACGAGCTTAGACGCTATCGAAGGCCTGATGCTCCGCTGTGCCGATGAGATCATGTCTACGTATAGTCAAGCGCGACGCATCCCAACCGAGCAAGAACGCATGCGTTATTACGCTTGGCGCAGCTATATGGTACGCCAAGCCACCCGCGTAGTAGACCGGTTGTTTGAGTTAAGCGGGGGCCGGGCACTGTATCTGGACCAACCGCTGCAGCGTCTCTGGCGCGACGTCCATGCGGCGAGCCAACATTTGGGTTTGCAGTTCGAGTTCGCTATGGAGTCCTACGGGCGCACCTTAGTCGGATTGCCGAGCGGTTCGCTGATGTAGCTCGACGGCGCTCGGGACACGCCATCTCCTATGATCCTTGACGGGGCAGGTCCGCGTCGGCATGACGTCATCGGACCTACGCGGCACTGTCGGGCCGATCACCTTCGTAATACGGCGAACGTCCCGGCTTGTCTTTGAGATGCACAAAGACCTTGTGCGAGAACCATTCGGTATACTCACGTACAGTCACCGGCCGATACTGCGGCGGATGGTCAGCATCGCAGCACGTCTCCAGGCATTCGATCAGGGTGTCGGGGCTTGGACTATAGAAAAACGGAATCGCATAGCGGTCACGGCCAGACTGGTTGATCACACGATGCAACGTCGCCCGAAACCGGCCGTTGCTCCACAGGCGGAGAATTTCACCCGCGTTGACCAGAAACGTACCGGGAAGTGCCGGGGCCTGAATCCATTTCTTTTCAGGGGTACGCAGTTCTAAGCCGGGGACCTCGGATTGCGCAAGAAACGTTAGAAAGTCGCCATCAATATGTGGCGAGGCGTTGAACTGGTTCTCTTCACAGCGCGTCCCCGGGTAGTGTGATAGTCGCAGAATCCCCAGCGGTCGAGAGTGCAAAAATGCATCGTCAAAGAAATGTTCGTGCAAACCCAGGGCCGCCGCGTATACCGGCAGCAGGCGCAGGCTAAGCGCTTCCATGGCGTCAAAGTACTCGATCACCGTCTCCCGAAAGCCAGGTAAATCGTGGGGCCACTGATTTCCTCCCTGGTACAAGGGGTCCGGTGTACTGGCATCCAAGGTCTTGGTTTCGACCTCGCGCCCGAGGAAGAAGGCTTCGCCAATGTCCGGTTTGCGGGGCAGCTCGTCCTGATTGTACTGCGGTTGTTGGAGCCCTGACGGCATATACCCGATCCCTTTACTATTGACTTTGACCGACAATTTACGCTCCAGCGGCAGAGCATGAAAACGCGCATTTTCGGCGAACACGCGGTCAATCAGCGCCGGTGGAACTCCATGATTGTTGATAAAGAAAAAACCAATGTCTTCAAGCGCCTGGCGCACGTCCTGGCCCAAGCGTGTGAGCGCCCCAGACTCCCCGGCCAAAAACGGCCCTAAATCTAAGACCGGGATCCGATCCTCATCATTCAGCGGCTGGGATTTTTTGAAGATGGCTGGACGTCTCGTGCTCATAGGTTCTCCTCGCAAACGTTTGTGCGCTGTTGCGCAAGGGCCAGAAAAATGGCCGATGTCTCGTCAAACTGTTCATACCAGGTTTGGTTGTTGCTCTGCCGCACCATCAGACGACGTGATCACTCTTCGCCGAGCGCATCAGACAGACGCATGAAGGCGTTAAAGAAATCTTCCTTGAACTCTTGCACCACCGCCGCGGCGGACATCTGACGGTTCATGAGTCCCACCCCCTGTCCGACCCAGTAGGTCGCCAATTGTTGTGCACCCTCATGGCCGCCCTGAGACAGCTTGTCAACTCTATTAAGGGCCGGCTCGGTGACTAACGACTGCAGCGGCATCGGCAAAGGCGTGGGGCTGTCTTTCGCTTCCCACGCCTCCGTCCAGGGAGATTTGAGTTGTCGTGAATACTTGCCTGTCCGCGCCTTGGAACGCACGGTATCACGTGACGAAGCGTGCAGCATCTTCTGCTTGACCACAGGATTGGTTTCTGCCTCACTCGTTGTCAACCAGACTGAACCGGTCCACACGCCGGCAGCACCCATTGCCATACAGGCAGCCATTTGCCGGCCCGTGACAATGCCGCCCGCGGCCAAAATCGGTACCTTGCGATAGGGTTGAATAGCCTCATAGATTTCCGGGATCAACACCAGCGTTGACACGTCACCACAATGCCCCCCTGCCTCGCCACCAGCGGCGACCAACAAATCCACCCCCGCTTGCACCTGGCGTATCGCATGCTCTTTCGCTCCAACGAGCGCCGCCACCGGCACGCCCCGTTGCTTACCCATCTCCAGCATGATCTTGGGGGGAACTCCAAGCGCGTTCGCAACGAGCCGGATGGGATGCGAAAAGGCCACTTCTAACACCTCAGCGGCGCCACTCGCCTGCATATTCTGGCTGGCCCGGAACGTGTCATCACGGAAGCTATACAACCCCTCCGACGGGATATCGTATTGCGCGAGAATCCCCGCCGCAAACCGAAAATATTCCTGCGGAATGGCAGCCTGTACCTTCTCCCGATTCAATCCACCTACGCTCTCGCTGGCAATCTTATTCGGCACGATCAAATCGATACCATACGGTTTGCCGTCAATATGCTCGTCTATCCAGCGCAATTCTTCTTCCAAGCGGTCAGGCGGATGCGACACCGCGCCAAAGACTCCCATCCCGCCAGCCTTCGACACGGCGACCACAACGTCTCGACAGTGGGTAAAAGCAATAAGCGGGAACTCAATGCCAAACATGTCGCAAATGGGAGTTTTCATCGTTGCCCTCGTTTTCTACGCGTTGGGTTTGGTTGTAATTGAGGAGACGGTACGCTGTCAAACCCGCAACGCAGCAGTAATCGTCACCGAATTATGCTAAAGCGTCCCAGGTCATGAGAAAACACGTTAGGATAATTCTCTTTGTGGCGCTAGGCGTAGCCGGAGCCCTCATTGTGGCCCATCGTCTCGTCCCGACCATCCTCAGATCCGAGCAGCATGCGCTGCTGAGTGGTCGCATCATGCTCATCACCATGAAGACACGGGAGACCTCGCAGTCCCTCACTTTTCCTGTGGACTACCTACGTGAGGGCAACACCGTCTATGTCGGCAGTGACTCTGGGTGGTGGAAACATCTCGAAGGAGGCGCTGAGGTGCACCTGCTGATCGCAGGAAGCGAAGTTATGGGCTGGGCTACACCAATCCTTGACGATCCCGAACGCAGCAAGGCGGGTTTCAAGCAACTGCGCCCGTGGACCTACAAACGGGCCTTGTGGAGCGGAGCGGTGTTTGCGAAATCCAGGTCGAGCCCAAGACCTAGAAGAACAAGCTACCGCATTCCCGAGCACGCGCCCGATGCCACGCCAGGCTACTACGTGCCGCACCGGAGAAAAAAGAGCGAGTACGGTACCCGTTAGCGCAATGGTATTAAGTTAGTGAATGCCTGTCATTGCGAGGAGTGTCAGCGACGAAGCAATCTCTGCAGAAAGCAAGGATTGCTTCGCTGCGCTCGCACTGACATCCCGGCTTAACTTCATGGCAATGCTCGTTAGCGGGCGGCGGCTGACTGTTGGTTCAGCAACGCGGTGACTTGCGCCTGTAACCGTGCATTCTGCTCTGTCAGGGCCTGCGCCTGCGCCACTACCGCTCCCAACTGCTTCTGCTGTGCCAACGTGTAGAGGGTCAATTCCTCGATCTTGCGTAACAACTGCATTTGTAAGGCGCTTATATTCACGCCGTTCGCCTTGATCTCCTGCGCCGAGGGCACATCGGGCAAGTGCTGCTTTCGCGCGATGTAGGCTTCCAACTCCGCTAACGGCATCAACTCATACTCTGGGGCAAATACATAGTCCGGCACGTTTAACGCCTGTCCATCATCAATGAAACTGCCCCCCTCGACCCGAATATCTCCTTTTACATGGAGCCGTGCTGTCGGTGCCGTTCCAATGCCTGGCCCGAAGTCACCGATCCCGACATTTCCCACATTGTCGATAATCATCCGCTGCTGGTTGGCTGTAGCAAAACGTAGGGACGGATTGGGCGGGACGACTCCAGCCACCCCAACTGCCGGGCGCGCGTTCAAAAAACCCGCCCCCGGACCATAACTCGCCCCGGCATAGCCAAAATTGACCGCGTTGGCTGGCGTTCCCAGACTCCCCACTGGTGTCGGCCCCATCCCTACAAACACGTCCACATTCGCCCCGCCAAACAGATGTAACGGCGCTCTCGGTGTGTCCGTACCTACGCCGACTTGTCCGTTGGTCGCCACCGTCAGACTGTTACTCGGCGCCCCCTGAAACACCGTCAATGGAATCTGGCCACTGGTCTCATCACTGATCGACCATCCGACTTCGTCTCCCAATACACTCCATGTCTGAGCGGGTAGTGACAGGCTCGTATCTTGCTCCAGAAGTAGCGTTGGCCCGTCGCCAGTCTGTATGCGAACATTGCTGGTAAACAGTTGCTCGACCCCATTCGCCGCTACGCTCACTGCCACTGCCACACTGAGCCCCAGTCCCAGCATGATTTTGCCCACACTCCAGTGCTTCCCTGTCTGCATCGCTCGTCCTCCTCTACAGTTGTCTCTTGGTTCGGCTCACACGTCCCTTCACCGCTGCTCACGGCTGGGAGACTGTAATTCGCTGGCCATTGATACTCAGCCGCCCCTTGCGGGCGTTCCCGATGTTCGTCTCCACGTTGTACTGAACGACGCCATTGCCCATACCGCTGGTAGCACTGGTAATGGTGATCCACTCCACCGCGCTACGGATGCTCCAGCGACAGGTAGAGGTCGAGGCAGTGACCATCAAGGTCTGTGCTCCACCATCCTGCGGAACCAGCACACTCGTAGGCACGTCCACCGTACACGGTGGCGGCTCCGGACTGGTCTGAGACACCTGGAAGAGTTCCCCTGCAACGGTTAGGTCACCCCGCCGCGGATTCGGCCCTGCATTGGCTTGGACACTATAGGTTACAGTCCCACTGCCCGAGCCGCTGTTTCCGCTAGTAATGTTCAGCCATGGACTATCACTGCTCGCGGTCCAGGCGCAGCCGGTACCCGCAGTCACTGTCACCGTTTGCCCACTGACCGCGCCCGCATCCACGCCCTGGTTGAGCGGGGTCAACACATACGCACACTCAGGCGTGACGCTATTGGAGGGAGCAGAGGCCGGACCGGTTCCAACAGCGTTGGTTGCGGTTACCGTACAGGTGTAGGCGGTACCGTTGGCTAGCCCTGTCACAACAATTGGAGAGCTAGCCCCTGAAGCGCTTTCGCTCCCACAGGTAGCGGTGTACTGCGTAATGGCACTCCCGCCGTCCGAGGCTGGCGGCGTAAAGGCGACGGAGATCTGTCCATCCCCTGCCGTCGCAGCCCCTATGGTCGGCGCCCCAGGGACTGTTTGCGCCCTGACACTGCCAATCAGTACCGCCTGCAACACGAGCCACAGGCCCATGACTGTGCATACTCTCCAAGCACATGTCGTAGGCATACGCCCGACATCTTTACTCGTTCTGCTCATGTTTCCCCCTGCGCACGCTCGTCATAACGACCGGCACCTCACCCTGTCAAATTGTTATTGTAACAACGTGACTGCCGACAAAGCAAATGCGATTAGCCCTGATTCCAACAAACCGCGCATCAGCACTACGCAGGTTGCCACGCAGCGGCCCCACCGACGACAGAGGTCGGCCACGATAGTCCGGGATGCCGTCTCGCAACGTTCAAACCTTCACGTGTCAATCTCGGAATTTACTCGTCAGATACGGCGGAGCGGGAGGCAATCAACACCAGTGGCGACACAGCATTCCGGGCAAGCAGCGCGAGCCCCGGAATTCACGGGGCCTCACCGTTGGCCTGTACCGTATGCTCTTGGATGCCCGCCGGAGTTTATCCTGAGCATCGTGGCAGGACGGGCATGATGAGCACACACCCCTCACAATCAGGTGGCCAACATACGACAGACAGTAGCATCTCCGTGTGTCTGAAAGATGCTACGCGTTAGCATGGCAGGCTTATGTGGCAAGATACGAGAACGGGCGAAGGATAAATCACAGAGTCTGACAGGACAGGGGTTTTTCTCAAGGGAAGCGACCACTCAACATCTGCCTGTCAGACTCTGTGAAACCAATGGTGAGGTGAACTACGTCAGGTGAGATCTACTTCACCGTCAGTCCTTCCATCTTTCCTTCCTCACGCCACTGCTCGAGCATATCGTAGAACTTTACCGCGCCCTCCGGGTACTGTGCGAGGAACCCCTGACCTTCATTTTTTCCCTCGCCGTTGTAGTACCCGGGCGTGCAGACGTCCTGGTACACGGTCATGAAGGTCGGGCTCGTTACCAACTTTACCCAGGCGTCCTCAGCCTCAGGGGTTGGCTCCATCCCCTTTGCTCCGCGTTTCTGTAGCTCAGTAACGAGATGAGCGATGTGGTTGGCCTGGCCATTCAACATGTAGGTGAAGTTCGGCGCTAAGCCAGTCTGCGTCAGCCCCATGTGGAAGAGGTTCGGGAAGCCACAGCTGAGCAGCCCATGGAACGTCCGCATCCCTTTCGCCCAGTGGTCGGAGAGGGCTACACCGTTGCGGCCGTACACTTCACACTCGGAACGCCGCGTATAGGCAGTCCCCACCTCGAAACCGGTCGCAAAGATGATGCAATCCACTTCATACTCGACTCCGTCCACAACCACAGCGTTCTCGGTTACCGCATCGACGCCTTTACCTTCAGTATCCACGAGCTTCACGTTGGGTTGATTGAAACACGGCAAATACTCGTCGTTAAAGGTCGGGCGTTTGCACCACTGCCCGTACCACGGTTTGAGTGCTTCAGCCGTTTGCGAGTCTTTCACAACCGACTCCGCGCGGGCGCGAATGTCGTTCATCCTTTGGAAATCGGCGATCTCCGACAGGGCGGCCATCGCTTCGTCCGAGAGTTGCGATTGCTCCTTCCCTGACAACAGATTGGCGAGATTCTTGAACAGGGTCGTCCACCCGTCGCCTACCAAATCTTCCTCCACCGGAATCCCCGACAAGATGGCATTGAAGTTGCGATTACGGTAGTCCTGCCACCCAGGTTCGAGGGTCTTTACCCATTCTGGATCGGTCGGCTTGTTGCCGCGTTCGTCCACCGAGGACGGTGTGCGTTGGAACACATAGAGCTGCTTGGCATACGTGGCTACTCGCGGTACGGATTGAATCGCCGTGGCGCCTGTGCCGATGATGGCGACCCGTTTGTCAGCAAGTTTGGTCATGCCGCCGGTCGTGTCGCCCCCCGTATAGTTGTAATCCCAGCGACTGGTGTGGAAGGTATGACCTTTGAATTTCTCGATGCCAGAGATGGCAGGGAGTTTGGGTCGGTTCAGGGGGCCGCTCGACATGATGACAAATCGCGCAGTGAAGACATCATCGCGATCCGTGGTCACCGTCCACCGTCCGGTTTCCTCGTGCCAGCGAGCTTCTTTAATCTGCGTTTGGAAGCAAGCCTTTTCATAAAGGTTGAAGTGTTTCCCAATCCGTTGGGCGTGTTCAAAGATCTCTGGAGCGAACGAGTACTTTTCTTTCGGTATGTAGCCGGTCTCTTCCAACAGCGGCAGATACACATACGACTCGATGTCGCACTGCGCGCCGGGATAGCGATTCCAGTACCAGGTGCCGCCGAAATCTCCCGCTTTCTCGATGATACGAATGTTGGTGACACCGACCTTCTGCAAACGAGCAGCGGCCAGAAGACCACCAAAGCCACCACCGACGATCACCACGTCGAGGTCTTCTTGCAGAGCCGGACGCGTGAACCCTGGGTCGACATACGGATCGTCGTTGTAATGAGCGAATTTCCCAGTGATCTCTTGGTATTGGTTGTTGGCGTCTGCGCGGATACGTCTGTTACGCTCTTCAGCGTACTTCTTCCGCAGTTCAGCCGGGTCAAAGCCCAGCTCTGCCGGGGTTGGAATTGGGGTCGCATTAGGTTGCGCTACAGCTGCACACATCGTTTTGGTCCTCCTTTTCGCGCAGGTCGCCTTTCCAGCGAAACCTCCGAATGTTCTTGTCGATGCCGAATCTGTAGACTTTTGCACACTGAAAGAATTTTGACAAGGCGAAGATCTGCAGGGCCGGGTTTCGTGCTCCCAGCGAATAATGCTAAGAGAGACAGAATATTAGCCAGCAAAAAAACTCGGAGGGACCTACATGCATGATCTGTTAATCCGTGGTGGAACAATCGTTGATGGAACAGGGAAGCCAGCGTTTACGGGCGATGTAGCGATTCGGGCCGGACGCATTGCTGCGGTCGGCAAAGATCTGGGCAGTGCGACCCGTACCGTCAAGGCTGACGGTCTGCTTGTGACCCCAGCGTGGGTCGATGTGCATACACACTATGACGCCCAAGTCGCATGGGACGAACAGCTTACGCCCTCGCTCTGGCATGGTGTCGCCACCGTGGTGATGGGGAATTGCGGAGTCGGGTTTGCGCCAGCGGCTCCGGATCGACACGAGTGGCTGATCGGTCTCATGGAAGGGGTCGAGGACATTCCTGGACCGTCCTTGGCGGCAGGCCTTCCGTGGGGTTGGCAGAGCTTTTCCGAATATTATGACGTTCTGGAGAAACTGCCCCGGACGCTTGATGTCGCGGGCATGATCACCCACGGTGCCGTACGCGCCTACGTCATGGGCGAACGCGGGGCGAAAAACGAGCCAGCGACAACAGACGATATTGCGCGGATGGCAGCCATAGTTAAAGAAGCCGTGCTTGCTGGGGCGCTGGGGTTTTCCAGCTCCCGGACTCCGGTGCACATCGCAAAGGACGGCGTGCCGGTCCCTGGTACCTTCGCCACAGAAGAGGAGCTGCTCGGCATTGTCAAAGTCATGCGCGAAACCGGGCGCGGCATCTTCGAGGTGGTACCCGCGGGTGTTGTCGGTGAAGCGCCGGGTGCTCTTAAGCCCGAAATCGAAATGATGATCCGCATTGCGCGGGCCACCAGGTGTCCGCTCACCTTCCTGCTCGGTCAGGGAAACCGCGAACCCGATGCATGGCGAGAGGTGTTACAAATGTGTGCGACTGCTGTCGACGCCGGCGTCCCCATCACGCCAATGGTCTTCGCCCGTCCGGTTACTATCCTTATCAGTTGGTCGAGCGAAAATCCCTTCAAATCGCTGCCAAGTTTCAGACCGTTACGCGATCTGCCGTTGGCGGAGAAAGTCATCGCGCTGCGGAATCCCGAAACCCGTCGAGCGCTGATTGCCGAGCGTGAAGGCCGAACCTCGCGAGCGGCGCTGATGTATAATGATATTTTCTGGGAAAAGACGTATCGGATGGGCCAACCGCTCAACTACCTGCCTAGCCCTGACCAGTCGATTGCCGCCATTGCCCGGCGTGAAGGACGCAGCGTCCTCGAGGTTGTCTATGACGCACTGCTCGAACAGGATGGCCGTGCCTTCTTGATGAACACGGTGGCCGGTTATGCGGACGGCAACGCCAACGCCCTGCGCGAGATGATTACCCATCCGATTACGGCCTTGGGTGGCAGTGATGCGGGTGCACATGTCAACCAGATCATGGATGCGAGCATGCCGACCTACATGCTGACCCATTGGGTGCGGGACCTACCTGCAGATCACCCAGACCACCTTCCTCTGGAGATGGTGGTTAAGAAACTGACGCGCGACGGCGCACGGTTATTTGGCTTGCACGACCGAGGCACGCTAGAGCCGGGAGTCAAGGCGGACGTCAACCTTATTGATTACCAGAATTTGCACGTCAATCATCCAGAAGTGGTCCGGGACTTACCGGCGGGCATGCCGCGCCTGATGCAGACGGCCAACGGCTATGTGGCGACCTACGTGAGCGGTGAAGTGGTCCAAGAGAATGGCCGTGATACCGGTGCCCGTCCGGGGAAAATCGTGCGGGCGGCGTAGCGCCGATCACGGAGCTCTCCCGGTGTGTCGGGCAACGCCCTTCCGTCAGGAACCTTTGTCAGTGCGAGGAACATCTGCGACGACGCAATCTTGTTTCAGGCAAAGATTGCGTCGCGGAGTTTATCCTGAACGTAGGCGAAGGAGTCCCCGTATACAACGCGCTTGCGACCCCCCTGCCTACCCACTCCAGCACCTGCCTTGTCACGAGAGCAGGTAGCATCTCTTTTCTCCCATTTCTGAGAAAAAGACCGAAAAGGGATTCCCAAGATTCGGAAAAGTCAGGCCTTGAACAGGCGTTTCAGCGTCCAATTTGCCAGCATCTTTTGTCGTCGTCTCGTTGGCTTGCCCTTTGCAGCAGTCCCTCTGCCAGACTGATACGAGGAGCAAGGTCGGTCTCGATGGGTGGTGTCAAATACGTTCCCCTTCACAGCGGGCCAAAGGCACGGTGCGCTTGTGCATGACCTTTTTTCCTTGGAGACCACACGTAAGAAAGGGGGAGGGACCATGGAACGCGAAGGAGGCTAAAACCTCGTAGGGCAAGCAGGCACCACCAGACGCCCCTTCTCGCTCCCCATCCGGAGGGGGGGAAGAGACAATGAAAAAAACAGACTGCTAAGAGGAGATGCTCATGACGTATCGCACGGCTGTTCACGTAATCACCATCTGTACTTTCCTGGGTCTCACAGTGCCCGCGTGGGGTCAGGGGGTACTCGAAAATCCGCAACCGCTAACCATCGAAAGTGGCATCGGCGTCGTTTCCGGCTGGCACTGCAATGCCAATCTTATCGAGATACAGTTCGACAGCTTTGACCGTCTGGAGGCGGCCTATGGGACCGCGCGTGGGGATACGCAAGCCACGTGTGGCGATACCAACAACGGCTACGGCCTGCTGTGGAATTACAACTTGCTAGGCACTGGGCAGCACACCGTCCGGGCATTTGCCGACGGCGTTGAGTTCGCCAGCGCCACGTTTACAGTCGTTACCCTCGGACAAGAATTTGTCCGAGGCGCCAGTGCAACGGCATCCACCAGCCTTTTCGAAATTGGCCAGGAGGTTCGTTTGCAATGGCAAGAAAGCAAGCAGAATTTTGTCATAATAGAGACAGAGAGCTTTGACCCCACACAGCTACTCGCCTCGTTGGTGGGAACCTATAGCGGCACGTGGACATCAGCAAGTGGCACCGGGGGCGCGCTTTCCGTTACCTTCGCGCAAAGCGGTAGTGATCTCTTACCTGTAGTCACCTTCACGCTCACCAATACCGGCTGTGCGGAAAGCGGCATGGTAACCGGGATCAATTTCGGAGAAGCAATATTCGATGGTCAACTCAGCGATGGCTCCCTGCTCAGATTTTCCTCACGAGGAACCGACGATGTCCAAGCCTTTGGGGGGAGTTTTAGTATCAACACGGGCGCCTGTACGAACACCGAGGGGGTGTTCACAATAGTCAAACAATGATGACTGACCTCGGTTAGTAGCAACCGGGGCGCATCCCAGCGTAGCGCAACGGATTCGCTTCCCTCCAAGATCAATGGCCTGAAGTTTAGAAAGGGCGGTCATGAGGGAGGAGGGGAAAAAGTAAAGAATCACAGTCCATCACAGGATTAATTATCTGTCGCTTTTCGCAATCTTGGGAAACTGTCGCTCTCTGCTTCCCAGTCATGAGAACGAAGACTATTGCCTAGTATGATAGACCACCAGAGACACAAGCGGGGATATTGGTACTGGTTTACTGTTGGATGGTTGGTAATCGGGCTGACCGGGATGCTCCTTGCCGCAGCGGATCAGGTGCAGGCCGAAGCCGCGCCGACCGCGGTGAACATGGAGGTATTCAGCCGTGAGGGATGCCCTCACTGTGATGCAGCCAAGCGTTTTCTGGCCGAGGTGGAGCGCGAACGGCCTGATCTGCACATCATCTGGCATGATGTGCAGAGGAATCCCGCTGCCCGCGCACGGTTGCAGGAATTGGCGGCACAAGCGGGAGTGGCGACCCTTGGGGTTCCTGCTTTCTATGTGCAAGGACAACTCATTGTCGGCTTCTCGGGACCTGCAACAACTGGAGCACGCCTGAAGACACTTTTAGAGACCGACAGTTCGGCCGACGCTGAGGCTCTAACTATCACTGTACTCGGGACTCGCTTGACGGTAGCCGACTTGGGATTGCCCTTGTTTACCTTCGTCCTCGGGCTTCTTGATGGTTTCAATCCTTGCTCGATGTGGGTACTCATCCTGATGCTATCAATGTTGGCCAGCCTTCGTGACCGACGAAGGATGTTTCTCATAACTGGCGTATTCGTGCTGGTCCAGGGACTTGCATACTTTGCCTTCCTCGCGGCCTGGCTCAACTTATTTCTCTTCGTTGGCTTGTCTCGCGTATCAGAAATGGTGCTTGGGGGAATCGCTTGTGTGGCTGGATTGCTCAACCTCAAAGACTTCTGGGCGTTTGGCTGGGGAGTTTCGTTGTCGATTCCGCAATCCGCGAAGCCAGGACTGTATGCGCGGCTCCGTCGGATTCTCGTGGCCCAACGCCTGCGCGCCGCACTTCTCGCCGCGGTCATCCTTGCGGTGTTTGTGCAAGTCATTGAACTCATTTGTACGTCAGGATTCCCCGCCCTGTACACCCGGATTCTCACGCTCCACCAGCTCGACCGCTGGAGTTACTACGGCTATCTGCTACTGTACAACCTCGCCTATATGCTCGACGATGCGATCGTCTTGACCACGGGGGTCCTAACTTTGAGTCAGCGACGATTGCAGGAAAAAGAAGGCCGCTGGCTCAAGCTCCTCAGTGGCTTGGTCATGCTCGGCCTGGGCCTCTACTTACTCGTGCGACCCGGGTAACGATACGGTCTTCGAGGGCAGTACCCTACACGCGTCGCTACTGGGCGAATACGTCAGGAAACGACTCCAGCAATTATTCTCAAAATTGCAAAGACTGCGCTCGCCACTTTTGCAGAATTGCAAAAAACCGTCGCTGGCAACGCTAGCAAGCCGCGGTCTATCATAGTTTTCTGTATCACGACATTGGCAAATCCTTTGCTTACGTTTCTCGGTAGAAAAAGAGAATTATTACAGGAGGTACAGTATGAAAGCGTTAACCCCATGGCGACCAATGCGAGAACTCGAATCACTACAGAAACGGTGGGATGACCTATTTGACAGTCTCTCGGAGCGCTTCTTTGGTGGAGAAAAAGGTGGTGTATGGGACACAGGGAGCTGGGCACCAGCCATCGAGAGCCATGTAGACAACGGCAATCTGATCGTGAAAGCCGATCTTCCGGGCATAGATCCGAAAGAGGTATCGATTTCGGTAATGGGGAATCAGCTCACAATTGAAGGTGAGCGGAAAAAAGAAGAAAAGAAAGAAGAGAAAGATTACTTCTATCAGGAAGTTTCGTACGGCAAGTTTTCCCGGCGCATGACGCTTCCCGAAGGCGTCGATGCGGACAAGATCAAAGCGAACTACAAGAATGGTGTGCTCGAAATAACCATGCCAGCTCCGAAGCAGTTAGCGGCAAAGAAGGTGCAAATCGAAGTACAGAAATAATTCTGCCCCTACTAGCGTATGAACGACACACAGCCTGTTCATGGGCTGGACAATGGCTAGCCTACCTGGGTTCACGGCTAGCCTCAGTCACCAGAAGATGAGGTTGTTATGGTTATGGTGCGACGACTACAAGAGCTGCTGGATTCCCAGAAGGTACCGTATGAGGTGCTGCCTCATTCCGAGACCTATACCGCGCAGGAGACGGCTCAGGTTCAACACATATCTGGCCAACAGATGGCAAAAGTCGTGATGGTCAAGAGAGAGAGCGGGCGACCTGTCATGCTCGTGTTACCGGCGTCCTATCGAGTCAACTTTGCCTGGCTGCGCGAAGTACTCCACGAACGGGCGACCCTTGAGCAAGAGCGTGAGTTTCGCCACCTCTTTCCTGACTGCGAAGTGGGGGCGGAACCGCCCTTCGGCAATCTCTTCGGTCTCGATACGGTAGTTGATACGTCGTTGACCAAAGACGAGGAGATTGTTTTTAACGGCGGTTCGCATGTTCAGACTGTAAAGATGCGCTACGACGACTATGCGCGGCTCGTGTATCCAAAGATTGCAAAGTTTGCCGAGCATCTCTAGTTTACCACGGGAAACGCGGAGGCACGATGGCAACGTTTACATTTAGTGATGAGGAACAAAAACTCCTGACGGAAATTCTGGAACGAGAAATTCCCAGTCTACGGGAGGAAATTCTCCATACCGATGATCATGACTACCGTGAGTTTCTCAAAAAGCGGGAAGAGGTGTTAAAAAGCCTCGCCAGCAAGACCAGCAATAATTGAAGGAGGTCGGGCAGGCGGATGCCCGCTTCCCCCAGCGCCCAAGCTCCGAACCAATAGACACAGGATCCTAGGCTTCTAGGCGTGGTGGGATAAGTGCAACGATTGATTGTCGCTGTGAGAGAATCGTCAGTATTAGAGAACAGAGGAACCTGAGACGGTGCGTCACCTACGGTTCCGCTGATCCCTACTACCGCACTGCACGAAAACATTATACGGTGCGCGGGAAAGGCAAGCCATCCAACTGGTAGAGTTGGTGGGTGGCAAGGGAATCAGCATGGCGAAAGCGCGAGCGGTGGTCCAGATCGGCGATAAACAATTCGAGATGCAGCAATTTGACCTGCCGCGCATCGGTCCCGACGACGCCCTCATGCGGATCGAGGCCTGCGGCATCTGTGGCAGTGATGTTGATCAGTATGACGGCAAGCTCAACGGACTATTGAGCTTGCCAATGATCCCAGGACATGAACCAGTTGGCATCATCGAAGAAATCGGCGCCGAGGCCGCCCGGCGGTGGAGCCTCCAGGCTGGAGATCGCGTTGCGGTCGAGCCGACTCGAGGATGTGGTCATTGCCGCGCATGCAAGCGCGGCGATTCGCGCAACTGCCGCACCGGCCGGCCGGGCGCGAAGATTTCTGTGTGCGGCTTCATTCCGACTACGATCCCGCCCGCCTTATGGGGTGGCATGGCGGAATTCATGTATCTCGATCCTGAGGTTGCGTTGCACAAGGTTGCCCCCGCGGTGCCGGCGGAGCTGGCGGCACTGTATCAGCCGATCGCAGCGGGTGTGAGCTGGGCCCATCGCGTCCCTGGGACCAAAGTGGGCGACACCGTAGTGATCTTTGGCGCGGGGCAGCGTGGGATCGCCTGCGCCCTCGCCGCCCGCGAGGCAGGTGCCGCACATGTCGCGGTCATTGCGCGACGGCAAAGTGCTCACCGGCTCAAACTCGCCGAGGAGTTCGGCGCCGACGCTACCATCTATGCCGACGACGACGTCGTGGGCCGGGTACGCGAATTAACCCGCGGCGAGGGTGCAGATGTGGTCGTCGATGTAACCGCTGAGACGATGACGCCGATCGCCCAAGCAGTTGCCATGACGCGGCCAGGTGGAACGATTATCCTCGCCGGGGTGAAAGGCCCAGCGGCGGCAATCCCAGATCTGAAGAACGATCAGATATTCACGAAGGAATTGACGATCAGAGGAGTCAAAAACGCGGACTTCGACTCGTTCGCGATCGCGGTGAAACTCATCGAGTCGCACAAGTACCCGTTCGAGAAGATGCATACGCACAGCTTCGCGCTGAGCGATCTCGAGCGTGCGATCAGGACATTAGCCGGACGCGTGGCGGGCGAGCAGGCGGTATCCGTCTCGCTCAATCCTTGGCTGTGAGTCTCCCCTGGCAATCGAGTCACAGACTGCCGCAATGCGTGGCTGGAAAGATCACCAACAAAGTGAGAGCGGCATCGGGTCAGGGACAAGGCCGAACGGCTGGGACTCTAGGGAACCGCACTATAATGTGACGGAGCCGTACCTACTCGCGCTGCGAAGTAGCTGCGCGGAGTTTATCCTAAGCTTGACGCAGGGCTCAGGATAAACAGCTGCGGCGCCCGTTGGTACTGAGCGTATCCAGCAGAGTGAAGCCGCAGCATGAACGGCAGCAGCTACCAAAGATGTAGCCCCTCCACACTATTACGACAAATTGTAGAACTGCATGGCACTCGCGGCCAAGACGGTGCGCCGTTGTGACTCTGGCAGTTTTTCAGCAATCTCAGCCGGCGCGCCCGGGAAAAATCCGTCCGGATGTGGATAGTCGGTCGCCCAGAGAATCTTGTGAGGACCGACATAGTCCACCAGATGTGTCAGATTCCCTTCTACCGGCTCATAGGAAATCCAGCACTGGCGCTTGAAATACTCACTGGGCGGCAGGGTCAACGAGGAATCATTGAATAGCGCCTTGTCTTCAAAGTGGCGATCCATTCGGTCCAGCCACGGCGCCATCCAGCCTCCGCCGGACTCCAGAAATCCAATACGCACTTTAGGGAACCGTTCACACACGCCCCCCCAGATAATCGATAACGCCGCCAGCATCATCTCCATGGTGTGCGATACCATGTGCCGCGCGCCAAAACTCTTAAAGCGATCCACTCCCACCGCTGGCATCCCACCCGTCCCCTCGTGAATGCCGATCGAGAAATCCAGCTCCTGCGCTTCGGCCCAGAAAATATCGTATTCCGGGTCGCCTAACATGCGGTTATTATACGGGTTGGGCCGCAGGAACCCGGCGCGCATGCCGAGTGTGTTGCGCGCATAGCGCATCTCCTCGACTGCCAGTTCAATCGACTGCATCGGCAGCATGGCCACGCCAAACAGCCGATCCGGGTACGGACTACAGTAATCGGCCAGCCAGCGGTTGTAAGCCCGACTGGCGGCGGCGGCGAGTTGCGGGTCTTCTATTGCTCCGGCGAAGAGGCCCAAGCTAGGGTATAGAAAGGCTGCATCTATGCCGTCCAAATCCATGTCCGGAATCCGCGCATGGGGATCAAATCCACCCTTGCGCCCCTGGGTGTATTCCATGCTAATCGGCACGTTCTTGGCGTGGTGCCACTTACCATCGATGTATTCGCGCACGCCAATCGCCCCAATCAGTCCCAGGCCCGCAGGCGGGCCCAGCAACTTGCCTTCCACCGAAAAGCGATCTTTGCCTTTGTCATCAACGATGAGATCTGGCGCTCGATCACGGTATTGCGGGTCAATATACTCCCGCCAAAAATGCCGCGGTTCCAACACGTGGCCATCGGAATCAATAACATTATACGTGCGTCCCATGATTTCCCTCCTTTACTGTTACTCTTTTACGTTTTCAGAGCGCCAGAAAAAATACTCAGTCATGGCTTTCCCTTATTCCCCAAGCAGCATGAGATACTAAGGAAATCATGCCTTTGTTTCGACGAACTCTCAAGAGAAGACAAGGATTGCTTGGTCGCTCTCGCTCTTGCTCAGCAACCAACTATTTTCCCCGAGTCGGAACCGCAAGGCTACCCGTCGTTCCGGGCGAGCACCGCGAGACCCGGAATCCTGGAGCACCCCCCCCTGGGTTCCGGCCTGCGCGGGAACGACGAACCGGGAAGAACCTGCTGTTTGTGCCCGACTGTAGGTCGCCTCGCGCTCGTGGCGACTCGGAATGACAGGCATTCCTAAACCTAGGGCTATTGCCCTCTCGTGGAAGGCAAGGGTAGGGGTCGCCAGCCGGCTTGCAGTCTCGACGGTAGACAGCGTCTCCCCCGGTCCTGATCTACCCCCTTCACTGGGGGCAGAAACCCGTTCGTGTGACTCCATAGCTCCATGTGGTAGTTCCATCGCGGTCTCTGTTAGACATGCAACCGATACGTGTCTCCATCGCGCACCAGCTTCCCTGCGGTAGGACCGGCAAAATGGGTGCCAATAATCAACGTGGGGGTATCCGCATACTCCTGGAAGACCCGGCGACGGGTAGCGACGGCAGCGTCGTTGTCCACGTCAACGGAAATGGATAACCCGGGATCGTGAAATTGGATGGGGTGGTGCATAAAATCGCCCGTAATCAAGGCCCTTTCCCCTCTGGATTCAACCAGGACGGAGCAATGCCCCGGCGTATGCCCTGGGGTCGGAACCAGACGTACGCCGTCACAGACTTCCGCCGGTCCTTCCACTGGTTTCGCCAGGCCGGCGTCAAACACGGGCTGGACCGAGTCCGCAAACGTACGGCGTTGCATTTGCATGAACCCGTCTGTGGTGGCTTCGTTAATCGTGCCGTACAGGGCGATGTCCTTCTTGTCCATGAGATATGCGGCCGTGGGGAACGTCGGGACCCACTTGCCATCGACCAGACGGGTATTCCAGCCGACATGATCCACATGCAAATGCGTACAAATAACGTAATCAATGCTTTCCGGGGGGTAGCCCGCCGCTGCCAGATCTTCCAGGTACGAGGTTGAAAGGTTACTCATGATGGCAATCGGATCGCGATTGCGGCCATTGCCGATGCAGGTGTCCACAACCAGCTTCGCGCCGGGGGTATCAACAACGAGAGAATGAATGCTCACGCTGAGCTTACCCTCTGGCGTCACGAAGTGGGGAAATAGCCACTGTACTTTTTTCACCACCTCCGGCGTAGCTGCAGGTATCAGGTCGGGGAAGTCAGGGTAGACGATTTCCGTGACTTTGGTAATTGTGGTGTCGCCAACTTGCCATTTCAGATTCATCCGTGCTTCCTCCTGTATTTTTCATTCCCTCACCCTCCCGATGTCCGTGCCTCCCCTTTGAGCGTTTTTTCACTCCTCGTTGCGACACACAGGGCCACACATGATGTTCTCGATACAGACGCCGCGACCTCGGCTAGTTCTTTCGCACATTCCGGAATGGACCGGTGTCAAACCGTGGCTCCTTCGGGAGGGCAAGCACACGTTCGGCGATGATGTTGCGCTGAATCTCGTCAGTGCCACCGGCGATGGAAGTGGCCGGCACCGACACCAAAATCTCAGCGATGATCCCGTCACGCGGGCTCGTAGCTCCGGTGAGCATCGCGTCCGCTCCGGTCATCAACGTGTGCACGTGCGCAGCGGCCCGGGCCACATGGCTGGCTGCAAGCTTGCCGAGCGAGCCTTCCGGCCCCTGTGGGCGTCCCTGTTGCTGGGCGGCACGGGCGCGGCGCGCGGTCCACTCGGCCGATTTCGCCAGGATCATCAGCTTGGCGATCTCCTGGCGTACATGGGGATCCCGGTTCGCCCCGGTTTCCTTGGCACGGTCGAGGATGAGATCGACGCGCCCAGCGCGCTGTGGATACCACTTGTAGGGCTGATTGGCTGTTTCCAGCTCTCGCCGCTCTTCCTCGTAAATCCGCCCTGTGCGCACTCCTCGCCTTGAGGGGGCGCTCAGGCCGTCGGCGCCGCGGCGCTCGTGCGCGAGTGTGGTCATTGCCACCTTCCAACCTTCGCCGACCCGTCCGATCAGATTTTCCGCCGGCACCTGCGCGTCGGCGAAAAACACCTGGTTAAACGACGCGTGGCCATTCATCTGTTTGAGCGGCTGTACCTCCACCCCCGGCTGTTTGATGTCGATCACGAAATATGACAATCCCTCATGCTTCGGCGCATCCCAATCCGTGCGGGCAAGTAACAGGCCGTGATTGGCGTGATGAGCACTTGTAGACCAGACCTTTTGGCCGTTGACGAGCCAATAGTCGCCGTGTAAATCCGCGCGGGTGGTAGCACCAGCCAGATCCGAGCCGCTGCCCGGCTCGCTGAAAAGCTGGCACCAGGTGTCTTCCCCGGTGAGAATGCGACGCAGATACTTCTCTTTCTGCCGATCCGTGCCATGCTCGAGGAGGGTCGCCGCCGCCAGCAGTCGCACCCCGGATCTCGCCACCCCGACGGCACCGATGCTCGCGAATTCCTCTTCCACCGCACGCACCAGCCCCAGCGATACCCCCCGGCCGTACCATGACTCAGGCCAGTGCGGCATGCCCCAGCCTGAGTCGACAAGCAAGTTGCGCCATTCCACCAACGACATCTCCGGGTCCCAGTTGGCCGCGAGCCACGCTCGGACCTCCGCTCGCACGTCAGCTTCACCGATCTTGCTCATTTTTCATACCCCCCAACGCTGCAGTAAAAGCTCCCGATGGTAATGCGGTTGACCCAGAAAAACCTCAGAGCTTTTGGCGCGCTTAAACCACAGATGCGTGTCGTGATCCCAGGTGAACCCGATGCCGCCATGAATCTGTATACAATCGGCCGCAATGCGCAAGTAGATTTCCGCTGCCGAGGCTTTGGCCAAACACGCCAGCGCAGGCCACTCCGGGTCGTCCGCTGCGGCGGCTTGGGCTGCATAGTAAGCGGCAGACTTGGCTAGTTCTACATCAAGTAACATGTCGGCGCACTTGTGTTTGATCGCCTGAAACGAGCCGATCGTGCGCCCGAACTGCACCCGCAGCTTCGCATAATTCACTGCCGAGTCGAGCAACACTTGGGCGCCACCAACCATTTCGTTGGCGAGCGCGATGGCCGCCTGGTCTAGCGTGCGGGTGAGTGCCGCCGCACCGTCCTTCCCGTCGCCGAGGAGTTGCGCCTGCACGCCGTGAAAATCGAGGCGCGCAATCTTGCGTGTGGCATCCATGGATTCCAGCAGACGTCGCTCAACACCGTTGGCATCCGCAGTCACAGTGAAGAGCGCCAGGCCAGTACCACCAGCGGTCCCGGGCACGCGTGCAGCGACGATCAGCAGGTCTGCCAGGTGCCCATCCACAACGTAACTTTTCACACCCTCCAGCAGAAACCCGTCCGCAACGGGCGTAGCGATGAGTTCGATTGAATGCGGATCCCACCGGCCGTTGGGCTCGGTGATGGCCAGCGTGGCGAGTCGTGCGCCGCTGGCAAGGGCGGGCAGCAAGCTCGCTTTCTGCGCTTCGGTGCCAGCGTTCAAGATGGCGTTGGTCGCAAGCACCGCCGTGGAGAAATAGGGCGCACACAGCAATGCACGACCCATCTCCTCCGTGGCAATGCACAGCTCGACCATGCCGAACCCCGCGCCACCGTATTGCTCCGGGATATGGATCCCGGGCAGCGCGAGCTGTTCGCTGAGCTGCCGCCAGACCTCAGGATCATACCCCGCAGCCGTGTCCATGAGGCGCCGGACTGCGGTTGGAGGTGATTTCTCAGTCAAAAATCGTCGAATCGCCGCGCGGAACTGTTCCTGCTCGTCCGTGAACGCGAACGCGATGCGGCGGACAGGCTCGGATTTCGCTTCGTTTAATGCACTCATGGCTTGTGAAATGTTCTCCACCGTTTGAAAATGACCGGATCATGCCATGAATGTGTAGGTGCGGCAATGATCTCACACCACCGCTGGTGCAAACTGTTGGCGAGCGTCTTATCAAATACTTTCTGACATCACTGACAATTCCTGAAGAACACCTGTGGGTTAATCTATCTCCTCGAGAACGAGGGCGAGGAATCCCCAAGGACTACGGTACCACGGAGATGGGGCAAGATCTCCTCCTAAAACAGGTAACTTCGAGTGCTCGTTACCCAGAGACCGAACTTCTATGAGAGTTTACGTACCTTTGTTGGAATAAAGCCGACGAAGGTCTGCTGATCGATCCGCCCGACGCCCTTCACCGTCCCCACATAGAACGTCTCTTGGGCTCCGCAATAGCCGGGACCTTCGCTCTCAAACTCCCCATGCGCTTCTTTGTCCACTTTCGCTTTCTCTCACGCCGCCAGTTGCGCTTCGGTCAGCATAGGACTCTCCTGGGCGACTTTGGCCTCTACCGCCTGGAGCCGTTTATTGAGGTTTGCCAAATGGTGACGTTCCCAGACACAGCGTACCCCGGCGGCCGAGATCGGCATCCCCCGTTTGGCTCACTCGGTCGACGCCCCTAACTGCCCCCAGGCCGGGTGCTCCAGCGCGATGCCGATGACCGCGTCTTCGATCTCGGCAGCCACCCGATTCTTGCAGTTCGGTTTGCGCCGACTCAACTCCTGTCCGGCCGCCTCTCCGCCTTGGTCATCGAGCTCTTTGCAGCAATCAAAACTCTCCCGGCTGTCCCCCATCACTTTGCACGCCTGGGACACATTGCCCACTTGCTTGGCCACCTCCAATACCCCCACTTTGACCTTGATCACCTTCTGCGCCGTATTCCTCGCGTTGCCTCTTTCTGCCCTCGCGGGCGGTTCGGACAACGAAGATTGAGCATACTGTCAGATTAAATCTTAGCATCTACACGAAAGCCCGAAATCGTCCTCTGACGAGCACTAAGGGCGCTCAGACACTGAATCAGGGAGAATCTTGGGGATACAACAACTTCCCATTTTTGACAACGGAACCCGCTTCTTTCCTAATTCTGGGAACATAAGGCGGGTGAGCCGCCCAGGTATGTCTCTCCATCCCAGCGAAATCTCACCAGTCTGGTCGATCCTCTGCTGCCGCCTTCCCAGCCCGTACCCGTGCTGGCGGCGGCACAGCCTTCGCGCTCGATTTGCAGAGATTCCATTTGCCGTCATCTCCATCCTCCACCTCGCGAACATCGGGTGTCCACGAAACGGAAGAGTGAATGAATACAGACCACCAATTGCCGTAGAGGAAGCAGGGCGCCCACGATGCACGAGTCCTTATCCACTTCCGACGACTCGCACGCGCGACGACAGTACTACCCTGAGTCCGGACGCCGCCCTGCCAGAGCAGTTCTTTGATCCGCCACCGGGGAAGCGCACGGACAAGTGGGCAAGCCGCCTTGCTGCAAACGGTGCTCAAGAAGCGATCGCGTGCGACTAGAAGCAGTGTGTCGCCACTGACCGCCGTGCCGGGTGACTCGTCGCCCTTTATTCTGTATGGATGACAAGTATGGACATGCCGAGGCTATCGCCATTTGAGGCTCTTCATGGCTTGCACAGTGACCGCAACGGCGCAACAGGAGTCGTCGCCATGATGGAACTCTCCGAATACGTGTTCGAACCGCTGCGACAGGATGAGGAGTTCCTCCTGTCCCGCGGCCGCCCCCGGTGCCGCACCGACGGGAATTCCTCGTCGATTCTCACCCTCGCCTCGGTCGGAGAGTACCCCCCCACGCTAGCACGCCTGCGGCGGCTGGAGCACGAATACGCTTTACAGGCCGAGCTGGATTCGGTATGGGCAGTACGCCCGCTGGCGCTCATCCAGCAGCAGGGGCGGCCGCTGCTCGTGCTTGAGGACCAAGGCGGTGAGCCCCTCGATAAGTTTCTGCAGAAACCTATCGAAATGACCCAGTTCTTGCGCATCGCTATCGGGCTCGCCGTGGCCCTCAGCCAGGTCCACAAACGGGGGCTGATCCACAAGGACCTCAAGCCGGCCCATGTCCTGGTTAACGCGGCGACGGGCCAGGTGTGGCTGATGGGCTTTGGCATCGCCTCGCGCCTGCCGCGCGAGCGCCAAGCGCCGGAGCCGCCCGAGTTTATCGCGGGGACACTCGCCTATATAGCGCCCGAGCAGACCGGGCGGATGAATCGCTCGCTCGACGCCCGTAGCGATCTCTACGCTCTGGGTGTCCTCCTCTACGAATTACTGACCGGCGCTCTGCCCTTTACCGCCTCCGAGCCGCTGGAGTGGGTGCACTGCCACATCGCGCGGCGGCCGACGCCGCCAACCGAGCGGCGTCGCGATGTCCCGGCTCCGCTCTCGGCGATCATTCTCAAGCTGCTGGCCAAGACGCCAGAGGAGCGCTATCAGACCGCGGCCGGTGTCGAGCATGATCTGCGCCGCTGCCTTGCCGAATGGGAAGCTCAGGGAGTGATCGAGGACTTCCCCCTAGGCGCGCACGATGTGCCCGACCGGTTGCGGATTCCCGAACAACTATATGGAAGAGAGCGCGAGATCGAGACGTTGCTGGCCGCCTTCGACCGCGTCGTGACGAGTGGCTCGCCGGAGCTCGTGCTGGTCTCCGGGTACTCAGGTATCGGCAAGTCGTCCGTGGTCCATGAGCTGCACAAGGTGCTGGTGCCGCCCCGCGGCCTGTTCGCGTCGGGGAAATTTGACCAGTACAAACGCGATATTCCGTATGCGACGCTCGCTCAGGCGTTGCAGAGCCTCGTCCGTCCTCTGCTGGGGAAGAGCGACATCGAGTTGGCTGGCTGGCGCGACACCCTGCAGGAGGCGCTGGGCCCAAACGCGCGACTCATCGCGGACCTGGTCCCCGAATTGAAGCTCATCACCGGTGAGCCGCCGCCGGTCCCCGAGTTACCTCCCCAAGACACGCGGCGCCGGTTTCAGCTCGTGTTCCGACGCTTCATTGGCGTGTTCGCGCGGCCGGAGCATCCGCTGGTGCTCTTTCTCGACGACTTGCAGTGGATCGAGGCTGCTACCTTGGATCTCATCGAAGACCTGCTGACGCAATCGGATGTGCGGCACCTGATGCTGATCGGGGCCTACCGAATTAACGAGGTTGATGCCACCCATCCCCTGACGCGCAAGCTCGACGCGATCCGTCAAGCGAGTGCGGCGATGCAGGAGATCACCCTCACGCCGCTCGTCCGTAACGACCTGGCACAGTTGATTGCGGATGCGCTTCGCTGCGAGCCGGCGCGCGCCGTACCGCTCGCGCGCTTGGTGCATGAGAAGACCGGCGGCAATCCGTTTTTTACGATTCAGTTTCTGTTAGTCCTTACGGAAGAGGAGATGCTCGTCTTCGATCATGGCAAGGGGGAGTGGCGCTGGGATCTCGAGCGCATTCATGCCAAGGGTTGCTCGGACAATATCGTTGAGATCATGGTCGGCAAACTGAGCCGTCTGCCGCTCGAGACACAGATGGCACTCCAGAAGCTTGCCTGCCTCGGTCACATGGCTGGGAGCGGGCTACTTGCGCTCGCTCTCGGGACCTCGGAGGAGCGGGTGCACGCGGTTCTGTGGGAGGCGCTCCGCGCCGAGTTGGTCGAGCGGGTGGACGGTTCCTATAAATTCGCTCATGATCGCGTGCAGGCGGCCGCATATTCGCTGGTCGCCGAGGACTCCCGCGCCGAAACACATCTGCGGATCGGGAGGTTGCTCATGATGCACATGCCTCGGGAGAAACGCGAGGAGAATATCTTCGAGATCGTCAATCAGCTCAACCGCGGCGCGGCATTGATCACCGCAGGGGACGAGCGAGAGCAACTGGCCGAGCTCAACCTGATCGCGGGTAGGCGCGCGCAGTCGTCGACCGCCTACGTTTCGGCGCTCACGTATCTGGTGGCCGGCCGTGCACTGCTAAGCGATGAGAGCTGGGATCATCACTACGAGCTCGTGTTCGGACTGGAATTTCATCTGGCCGAGTGCGAATTCCTGACTGGCAACATGACTACGGCTGACGATCGTCTCTCGCGGCTGGCGCAACGAGCCTGTCTCGCAGAACATATCGCGGCGGTCGTCCGTCTGCGGGTTGCTCTTTACACGGCGTTGAACCGCAGTGACCGCGCCGTCGAAGTCTGTCTTGAATACCTCGAACGGACCGGAATCCAATGGTCGCCTCGGCCTACGAGCCAAGAAGTACAACGCGAGTACGACCGCATCTGGTCGCAGCTTGGAAACCGGCCCATTGAGGCGCTCGTTGATTTGCCACCGATGACCGACCCGAACGCCCTCGCGACTCTCGATGTCCTGACTGAAGTCATGCCGGTGGCGCTTTACACTGACGAGAATCTCGTTTCGCTTGTTATTTCTCGGGTGGTCAATCTCGCCCTCGAGCATGGCAATAGCGGTGAGTCATGCGTTGCCTATGTCGCGCTTGGCATGATTGCAGGACCACGTTTTCACGACTATCAGGTCGGATTCCGCTTCGGCAGGCTGGGCTATGATCTGGTCGAGAAGGGTGGATGGCAACGCTTCCAGCCGCGTATTTACATGATGTTCGGATGTTTCGTGATGCCGTGGACGAGACACATCCGGACGGCCCGCGACCTCCTGCGACGCGCGTTCGACGCCGCGAACCGAATAGGCGATCTCACCTTTGCGGCGTTCAGCTGCTGTCACCTGGGCGAGAATCTTCTCGCCGCTGGGGATCCGCTCGCCGAGGCACAACGTGAAGCCGAGCATGGCCTCGAGTTCGCGCAGAAGGCCCGATTCGGCTTCGTCAGTCACATCCTGACCGCGCAGCTCGGACTCATCCAGACCCTGCGCGGCCTGAGCCCGAGATTTGGCTCGTTTGACGGTACGCTGTTCGATGAGCTCGGGTTCGAACGAGAGTTGTCAGCTAATCCGGCCTTGGCGCAGTCGGAGTGCTTGTACTGGATCCTAAAGCTGCAGGCGCGCTTCTTCGCAGGGGACTATCCGGCGGCCATCCACGCATCAGCAAAGGCACAACGGCTGCTCTGGACCGTACCGTCATCCGTTGAAGAGGCGGAATATCACTTCTACAGTGCCCTTTCCCATGCAGCGTCTTGCGATTCCACGGCAGGCGAACAACGCCAGCAACATGTCGAGGCCTTGGTTGAACACCACCGACAGCTCGAGATTTGGGCGGCGAATTGCCTGGAGAACTTTGAAAACCGAGCCGCGCTGGTCGGCGCCGAGATGGCGCGCCTCGAGGGCCGTGACACGGACGCCATGCGCCTCTACGAGCAGGCCATCCGCTCAGCCCGCGCCAACGGGTTTGTCCAGAACGAGGCAATTGCCTATGAGCGCGCTGCCGCGTTTTACCGGGCACGCGGGTTCGAGCAGTTCGCCGATCTCTACCTGCGCAACGCCCGCCACGGCTACCTGCGGTGGGGCGCGGACGGGAAGGTGCGGCAGCTCGATGCCTGGTATCCGCACCTTGCAGAACAAGCGCCGGCTCCAGCTCCGACAAGCACCATCGGGGTGCCGGTCGAACAGCTGGACCTCGCCACCATGGTCAAAATGTCCCAGACGCTCTCCAGGGAGCTGGTGCTGGACAAACTCATCGAGACGCTCCTTGTGCTGGCCCTCCAGCACGCGGGCGCCGAGCGCGGCCTGCTGCTCCTGCCGCACGGGGACGCACTGCGGATCGCGGCCGAAGCCGCCACCAACCGTGATACGGTCAGCGTCCGGCTTCTGGACATGCCCGCGACGCCGGCGGAGCTACCGGACGCGGTCCTCCAGTACGTCCTGCGGACCCAGGAGCGCGTGCTTCTGGAGGATGCTGCGGTCCCACATCCCTTCTCGGCCGACGTATACTTCCAGCAGCGGCCTGCCCGGTCCATACTCTGCCTGCCGCTGGTCAAACAGGGCGACCTGATCGGCATCCTGTATCTCGAAAACACCCTGACGGTGCACCACGCGTTCCCCCCGGACAGGGTGGCGGTGCTCAACCTCTTGGCCTCGCAGGCGGCCATCTCCCTGGAAAACGCCCGCCTCTATACAGACCTGCAGCAGGCGGAAACGCAGGTGCGGCAAGACGAGCAGGAGCTGCGCCAGCTCATCGATGTCGTGCCGCAGCACATTCTAGTGACCCGCGCAGATGGCACTCCCCTATACGCCAATCAGGGACTGCTCGCCTACCATGGCATGACGCTGCACGACGTGCTGAGGAAGGACTTTCTGACGCGGCTTGTTCATCCAGAGGAGCGGCCGACGCTGGACGAGCGCCAACGCGCGATCGCTCTGGGGGCCGCCTGGGAAGCAGAAGTGCGCTTACGGCGCAGTGACGGGCAGTATCGCTGGTTTCTGCTCCGTTGCAACCCGCTGCGCACTGAGCAGGGGGCCATCATCCGGCGCTACATGACGGCCACGGACATCGAGGAGCGCAAACAGGCGGAGGAGAGGGTCCAGACCGAGAACCTCGTGCTGCGCGAAGAACTCTCCCAGACCGCTATGTTTGAGGAGATCGTCGGGACCTCGTCGGCCCTGCAGGCCGTGCTCGAACGCGTGACCAAGGTGGCGTCGACGGAGTCGACCGTGCTCATTACCGGGGAGACCGGCACGGGCAAGGAACTCATCGCCCGCGCCATCCACAAACGCTCGGCGCGCGCCGCTCGCGCCTTCATCAGTGTGAACTGTGCCGTCATTCCTCCCTCGTTACTGGCTGCGGAACTGTTCGGGCATGAGAAAGGGGCATTCACCGGTGCGCAGCAGCGGCGCCTGGGCCGCTTTGAGCTGGCGGAGGGTGGGACGCTGTTTCTGGATGAGATCGGGGAGGTGCCGCCCGAGACCCAGGTGGCGCTCTTGCGTGTACTGCAAGAGCGGGAATTTGAGCGGGTCGGCGGCACGCAGACGATTCACGCCGACGTGCGGGTGATTGCCGCCACCAATCGAGACTTGCGAGCGGCGATCGCGGCGGGTGCCTTTCGCCCTGACCTCTATTATCGGCTCAACGTGTTTCCGCTGGAGGCGCCGCCGCTGCGCGCTCGCCAAGACGATATCCCGCTGCTGGTCGCGTACTTCCTGGAGCGCTATGCCCGCAAAGCGGGCAAGCGGTTTCGCGGCATCAACAAGCAGAGCTTGGAGCTGCTGCAAGCGTATCCCTGGCCAGGGAACATTCGCGAGTTGCAGAATGTCATCGAGCGCTCAGTGATTGTGTGTGAGACCGAGACCTTCGCCGTCGATGCGAGCTGGCTGGCGCGGGAGGCTGCGCGGCCGCCAACACGCTGGCCGCACGCCGCCACGGCGGGGATGGGGGAGAAAGAAAGGATCGAGACGGCCTTGGCGGAAAGCCGCGGCCGGGTGTCGGGACCGGCGGGTGCGGCCGCCAAGCTCGGGATGCCATCAACGACGCTCGAATCGAAGATTAAAGCCCTGAAGATCAACAAGCACCGGTTCAAATCCGGCTAGCTGCTGCACGACACCGGCGCCAACAAGTGAGGGTAAATTTACGAGCATGTCGTAAATTTACGAAACCTTGGTAAATTTACGAATCACCCCTTAAGATTTTCAAGAGCTTACGATTGGCCCGCGCCTTGCTCTCCAAGTCTTTGCAACCGAGATACCTGAGATAGCGAGAAAGAAACACTGATGTTGAAGATTGAGAGAGCAACAGACGGGAACCTCGTTATCTTTATCCTGAGTGGCCAGATCGAGGAAGAGCAGGTGGCAGAGTTAGGTGCCCTCTTCGACCTTGGAGCACATAGTCACAATCTCGTGTTGGATCTGCACGAGGTCAGGCTGGTGGATCGCGAGGCTGTGCAATTTCTGGCCCGATGTGAAGCGCAGGGCGCCAGGCTCGCGCACTGCCCGGCCTATATCCGCGAGTGGATTGCGAGGGTACGGAACCAACCATAGGCAGTGGTCACGTGTGGAGGCGTGCGTCATGGCTCAGGGTGGTCTGCTGTTATTATGTCGTAAGGGCAGCAGTGATAAATGCCGCCTCATCACACAATTTGATGGCCACCCAACTGTGCGGGAAAAGACAGCTGTGCCAGGGTGGCTGTGCATCAGCAGGCAGTGCCCAGGGTGTAACCAGATAAGGAACACACGATGACAACGGAAAGTGAATGGACGATAAACGGCAGCACCAACGGCGTGGGCCTTTATCGCGTGAATTCGTACGACTTCGTCTCCGAGGAACCGGCCGTGCGTCTGGCGTTGCTCGACGCCTTTCAGCGCTTCGCGCTTGCCCACCCCCAGGATACCGTGCTGGCGGCGGACCCGAGCGGGCAGGTGTGGGGCGTGTCCCCCGCGATGGCGCAGTGGCTGACCGCCCCGCAGCGGCTGTTGGGCCAGGCGCTCCCGGGCCTCCCCGGGTTGCAGGTCGAGGGGTGGCGCGCCCAACCGCCCGACGACCAGCCGTACGAGCTGGTCGTCACGGTCCGGGAGCGAGGAGTGACACTGCGCGCGATGGTCCGGCCCGTGCGCCGCGAGCAGCATCGCATTGGCAGCCTGCTCGTCCTGCGCCCGCTTCCGGCACCGCAGCCGTCTCGGCGGCCGACCATGTCGCAGTGGCAGGCTACGCATACGTTTGCGGATCTGATCGGTGTAGCCCCGGCCTTCCAGCGTTGCCTGTGCCTCGCACGCCGGGCTGCGAGCGCAGCCTTTCCCATCCTCCTCCTCGGCGAATCGGGCACCGGCAAGGAATTACTGGCACAGGCCATCCATACAGCGAGTCTGCGCAGTCAGGGCCCCTTTGTCGCGGTGAACTGTGGGGCAGGCAGTGATGAGTTGCTCAGCGCCGATCTCTTCGGCTACGCAGCCGGGGCCTTTACCGGGGCCGCGAAGGGAGGGCGCAAAGGCAAAGTAGAGCTGGCCCAGGGCGGAACTCTCTTTCTCGATGAGGTGGAGGCGATGTCGGCGAAGATGCAGGTAAGTCTATTACGGGTTCTGGAAGAGAACCAGGTGACGCCGGTAGGGGCCGAGGTGCCAGTGGCTGTGAACATCCGCATCATTGCCGCCGCCAATGAGGATCTACAGAAAGCCCTGCGGCACAAGCGCTTCCGCTTGGACCTCTATCATCGCCTAGCTGTGTTTCCCATCATTCTACCGCCATTGCGGGAGCGGCGGGAGGACTTGCCCGTGCTGATCCGCCATTTGCTGGCAGAACTCGGCTTTGCGCAAGTGCAGCCCACAGCCGAAACACTAACCCTCCTGAGTCGCCACCGCTGGCCAGGCAATGTGCGCGAGCTCAAAAATGTCCTGCTGCGTGCTGCTCATTTGGCGGAGGAGAACATCCTCACGCCAGCCGAGTTGCCGGAGGATTTGCACCGCGCGGCAATGCCTCCAGCTCCCTCGCCGTGCAGGTCAGTGCGCGAGACGGAGCAGGAGCTGATCGAGCAGGCGCTGGCCGACACACACGGCAATGTCCGGGCGGCCGCAGCACGGCTGGGGCTGCATCGGGCGACCCTGCACCGCAAGATCAATCAATGGGGGCTGCGGCACTCAAAGCAAGTGCTTGGTGAGCGATTCCTCAGCGACTCCTGAGTGGTGAGGACATCGATGCAAAACAACTGGACAAAGCCTCTTCCATGCTTCAGGGCGGTTACCCCCTGACCCTTAAGAGCATGCTCTTAGGGTTCAGCCGCCAACTGCGCAGAGAGTCGGACCTGTGTCCTGCCACGTTGCACTACGAACGGCACCGTGTCCCCAGGTCCAAAGCGACGCATGACGTTGTTAAACTCCAGGGCGTCGCGCACCGGATGCCCAGCCACAGCGATGATGAGGTCTCCCCATTCCGGTAGTTGGCTCTTGTAAGCGTCGCGTGCAAGACCAAGTGCAATGGCGAGAGGCGCCGCAGGAGTTATACCCATCAGCGCAGCGGTGACCTTCAGGACCAGGTCAGTCTTGGGTGAGGGTCGCGGAGCAGCCGTAAACCCGGCCCGTTCGGCCGGACTACCGGCGATGACGGCGAGCACACGAACCCCAGCGGGGGTGCTCGCCGTCGTGCCGTACAGCACCCCCAGATACCCCGGGCGAGAGATGGGGGCAGGGCGAGCAGGTGTAGCCAGCGATTCGCTCCGGCTGCGCAGTTCGTCGACCTTTTCGTGCCAGGAAGGCGACGGAACAGGCGACAGCTCCGGCAGCGGCAGCTCGAGTACCTGCGGAGGCCCAATCGTTCGCGTGCGCTGCTCCACCGCTGTAGACAGTGCTGCTGCCGGTGCCCCCGGTGAAAAGGGCAGCCGCATGTCCTGTCCCCAGGCAGAAGAATCCAGGACAGCCAGTACACTCATCACTAGCAGTGCGCCTGCTTCGCTGTGACGGGTGAACGGAGCCCCTGGACCGATCTCGCTCATGATCCTTCACTCGCTGTGGCGAGGCTGAATTCGTGAACTGGGCTGCCCAAAGGAAAAAGAGGCCATGCCTCTTCCCGCTGGGAGGCTCTGGTGGCTGAGAGTGCTCGCTGCACCGCCTCGTTCAGTTTGCCGAGCCGCCGGAGCGTGTAGCCAATCCGCTCGACGCTCCCCCAGTCGCTCCAGCCCACCTCCGGCACTGGCAGCACCCGCAGTCTGGCTGGCAGGCGTTCGCAGATCCCAGTGGAGAAGTTGACCGGTGGTAGCAGCCGATAGATGTTCTCGGTTATGTGGTTTGCGTGCGGGTGCGCAAGCGCCCGACGGATGACCATGAAGCTGTCATAGAGTTCTATGGCCGTCTGCCGCATCATCTCTCACACGGTCGCTGCCTGCGCCACACACACAAAGGTATTCCACAAGGCACCCCGCGCGAGGAGTTCCTGCGCACAGGACAGCGACGGTTTCTCCCAAAACCGCCGTACCGCCTGAGTTGCCCGGCCTCGTTCCTCCCCCGCCGGCTCGATCCAGCCGTAGCCCTCCTCCACTCCATCGGGTGTCATGCCTAACAGGGTCAGCTCGTGGGGAAAGTCCTGTGTTTCCGCGACCGCCTGTTGCACGGAGGCCATAAACCGCTCTTCGTCCAGAATGAAATGATCCGAAGGAAAGAGGGCGACGGTAGCCAGCGGATCACGGTGCGAGACATGCGCGAGCGGGAGCAAGATGCCGGGCGCGGTATCGCGATTGGCTGGCTGATAGATAACATTGTCAACAGGCCAATGGGCGAGTTGTGGCGCCGCCTCGGGGCGATGATCAGCACTGAGTACTACGACAATACGCTCGCGGGGGATCATTCGCTCGACGCGCGCCAACGTATGTTCGAGCATGGAGCGGCGTCCAATGACGGCGCAAAACTGTTTGATGCCGCGCCCGCCGCAGAGGTGCTGCAGAAGGGTGCGCACGCGCGTACCCTCGCCTCCCGCCAGGACGATACCCCAAAGCTTTCTGCTGGTTGATGTATACTTCACTGTTTCCTCCGCTGTGACCCCGCAGAGTTATTCTGTGGCATACTGTCAATGATTGCTGTGTCTTCCCTTTTCCAGAGGCAGGAAAGCAGGTCCTTCAGATGTGCCCGCCAGCTCGTCCAGTTATGCCCGCCAGTAAGCTCTTGGAAGAAGCAGGGGCAACCTTTCGCTTCCAAAAGTGGCACGAGCTGTTTGTGGGCGGGAAGAAACTGCGGCTCGTACGCACCCACGTCAAAGTAAAAGCAGATCCGCGCACCAAGTCCGTCTACCAAGGCGAGGAGTTTCTCTTGTTCCAGGAACAAAGTGCTGGATTGGCCGCCTACCTTGCTAAACAGATGTGGCCGTGACAGGGCTAGGTAGGTCGCCATGAGTCCTCCTAAGGAGGCGCCGATGACACCGCGAGCCTCGCGCTGTGCAGGTGTACGGTAGCGGCGGTCGATGTGCGGAATCAGCTCGTGCTCCATGGCCTGCACATAGTCCTCGTTGGCATGGTATTCGTGAACCCGATCAACCGGGTCCATCATCACCACAATCAGCGGTACAATGGCCCGCTCATGCAGGAGATTATCGATCACGGTGGCTAGCTTGGCGCGGGTGAGGTACTCGCTCCCATCATGGACATAGAGGGAGGGAAAGAGCCTGTGGGAGTCGCGGTCATAGTCAGGGGGCAAGTACACGGAGACGTGCCGCTGATTACGCAGCGGCCGACTCTTGAAGTCAAACTCCTCTACCCTCCCATGGGGGATGGTGGGTATCCACTCGAGTTCTGGGGGCCCTTGTGCATCACCCACCACAAAGACGGAGTTCTGCGCGTCGATGCCGTTGTCCACAACGTTGGGGCAGAGCGGGTCCACCATCCATTGCCCATCGACGATAAACTTGTACTCGACCCGCGCTGGCTCGTGAAACTCGGCCGTATGATAAAAGATCTCCGTTTGCCCTAGGCGGGTCATTGGGATGCCCTGAGGGTCCCACTGCGTAAACTCCCCGCTGACGGCGACCGACTGCGCTGCGGGATTGTAATACACAAAATGAACCGCTGGCTCCTCAATCATCGGCGTACCGAGCACCTTGAGCGTCTCGAGGAACTGCTCGACCTCGGTACACAGCGTCCGTGCCTTCTCTTCCAGTCGCCGCCGCCAGATTGAGAAGGAGGGGACGGCCTCGTCACTCGTACGCTCTCCCTGAGAGTGCTTTCTCTTCTGTTTCATGACTCTTGCTCACACTAGTGTGTCGGGCGCTTGATGGTTGCCGCGCGCTGAGGGCAGCAGGTCAGCCTCAAGCGGCCCGCTTGAGCGGCCGATGCCCGGGCACTATGAGCCGACTTGGTTTCTGTGGCGCAGCCGTGCCCTGCTCCCGCCATTGTCTAATCCCCCAGCGGATGTATTCAGAATCGAGGCCCAGTACCGCACGGATGTTCATAAAAGAGAACAGACAGTGATAATCATCAGTGAAGAACCACGCTTCCGCCTCCCTGGTCAGGCGCTGGGCACGCCGCCCGCTCTTGCGGGACTGGTGCTGTAAACAATGCAAGGCCTCTTCGAGCACCGCACGCATTAGGGCCACCTCCCCGCACGGTGGGTCGGCAGAGCCCGCTGGGGCAGAGAATTGCTCGGGAAGGACAGCAGCGGCGGTGACCAACCGCTCGCTGGCTTCTCTCAAGTGAGAGAGACCAGCCGGGAGCGATAGCCGCCAGCACGGGCTGGATCGCTGAGCCGTATGATATGGGATGAGCATAACGTCTTTCTCCTACTCAATGTCGTCGTTAGCACTTTGCAGGTCGATTCCCGAATCATGCGGTAGGATGGTGCACCACCGTACAGATTTTGTATATCGTCCGTTCACGTATGAGGTCCTTGGTCACAAAGGACAGGTTCATGCTCCTCCTTCTCTGAATCCGGGGTCATCTGGCAGACAGAGTAGAGCAAATTTGTTGCCAAGGACGATCAAGCTCCTATGGCTCAAGACGCAACGGAATTCTTAGTCGTGCACGATGCAGGGGCCCGCGCGTTGTACTCCTCGGTCGCATCTTGCGACCAGCCTGAAGGCGAGTAGCGTGCAAAGCCAAGCGCTGCCGCCCGCTTAGCCGCGATGTCGCAAAGTGCGCCACAGCCGCAGGCCTCTGTCCTCCGAGGCGTCGCCTGTGGCGCCAATGGAAGGCGTGGGGGCGCTAGCGTGATTTGTCGCCTCCCTGCCAAGTATGGGAATCCTGGAGAAAACTCGCAATATTGGGAATACCGCGCGTGCAATTTCTCGGAAATCAGAACCATCCCACATTTTTCTCTTTCTGTCGCAGGGCAGCATAGCGGCATCGCTCTTGCATACTCTCAATGCCGTCAACAGTGCGCATTGCGCTGGCGTGTCCGCACGAGAAGGAAAGGGACTGTATGGTGACCACAGGTTTTATTCGCTGGTTTGGCGACATTACCATGGCTGATGTCGACGTTGTAGACGGGACAAGCGCCTCCCTAGGTGAGATGTGTCGCGATCTCCTCCCGCGCGGCATCGGCACGCCTAATGGCCCTGCGGTCACCGCCCACGGCTACCGGTATGTACTTCAGGTGGGTGGACTAGCGCCATCCACGGCTACGTCCACCACGCACGGACGCCAACCTCGCGCCCTGCCAAAGATTTTACCCCACGGGTTGTTTCCTATCATCCAGAAGCGCGCGGGCCGACGGAAGCTCCCCTGATCTGCTGGCAACGCTAACGCTACCCAGATGGAAGAACCATGAGCGAACGAATGAAGAGATGGATGAAATGGGTTACGACCGCGCTGGTGCTCAGCGCGGCGGCGATATTTGTCTGGCAACGCTACGGCGTCAAGCGGGATGACAGCGTGGCCAGTGGCAATGGCCGGATCGAGGCTACCGAGATTGATGTGGCCGCCAAAATCCCCGGTCGGATCAAGGAAGTTTTGGTGCACGAAGGCGATTTCGTCACGGCCGGACAGGTAGTGGCGCGGATGGATACCGATACGCTCACGGCCCAGCTGCTGGAGGCCCAGGCGCAGCTCGAACGGACGCGCAGTGCCGCCGCCACAGCGCGCAGTAACCTGGCCCAGCGCCAAGCTGAGAAAGCCGCCGCACAGGCGGTGGTGCGGCAACGCGAGGCGGAGCTCAACGTCGCGCAAACACACCTCAGGCGGTCCGTGAACCTGGTCCCCAAAGGCGCGGCCTCGGCCCAGCAAGTCGATGACGACCGCGCGCGGGTCCTGAGTGCGGAGGCCGCCGTAGCCGCCGCGCGCGCCCAAGTCGCCGCGGCCGAGGCCGCCATTGTCACGACGCGCGCGGAGATCGCCGGCGCGGAATCTGCCATCGAAGCCCAGCAAGCCACCATCCAGCGAATTCAGGCTGACATTAACGACAGCGCGCTCAAGGCTCCGCGCGACAGTCGCGTGCAGTATCGCGTCTCCGAGCCCGGCGAGGTACTCGGCGCCGGCGGCCGGGTGCTGAACCTTGTCGATCTGAGTGACGTGTACATGACATTCTTTCTGCCAACAGCGCAGGTCGGGCGGGTGGCGCTCGGCAGTGAAGTGCGGCTGGTGCTCGATGCCGCCCCGCAGTTCGTCATACCAGCGCGAGCTACCTTCGTCGCCGATGTGGCCCAGTTCACGCCCAAGACCGTGGAGACGCGGATCGAGCGGGAGAAGCTGATGTTCCGAATCAAGGCGCACATCCCCCCGGAGATCCTCCGGGAACATATTACGTACGTGAAGACTGGCCTTCCCGGGGTCGCGTATGTCCTGCTGGCCCCTGCTGTCGAATGGCCTGATAAACTCACCGTGAGGCTTCCGCCATGAATATACACGATGAGACAGTGAACACGTCGCCATCCCTCTCCGCAGTGGTGGCGCAAGTGACTGACGTCACGCTGCGCTACGGCAAGACCCGGGCTTTGGATGCGATCAGTCTCGACGTGCCAGCCGGATGCATGGTTGGTTTCATCGGTCCGGACGGCGTCGGAAAATCGAGCCTGTTTGCCCTGGTGGCAGGCGCGCATAAGATTCAGTCGGGCACGGTGACAGTTCTGGGTGGTGATATGGCCGACGTGCACCACCGCCGTGCGGTCTGTCCGCGCATTGCCTACATGCCACAAGGACTTGGGAAGAACCTGTATCCCACACTCTCAGTGTTCGAGAACATGGACTTCTTCGCCAGACTCTTCGGTCAGGGTCGCGCAGAACGCGAGCGGCGGATCGCAGATCTCCTGCAGGCGACAGGATTGGCGCCCTTCCCCGACCGGCCCGCCGGCAAGCTCTCGGGCGGGATGAAGCAGAAGCTGGGCCTGTGCTGCGCGCTGATTCACGATCCCGACTTGCTGATTCTGGACGAGCCGACCACCGGCGTCGATCCGCTGTCGCGGCGGCAGTTCTGGGATCTGATCGACCGTATTCGTGTCGATCGCCCTGGCATGAGCGTGATGGTGGCTACCGCGTACATGGAAGAGGCGGCGCGTTTTGACTGGCTGGTGGCCATGAACGCCGGGCAAGTGCTCGCCACTGGCACGTTGCAGGAGCTGTTGGCTCGCACCAACACCGCCACTCTCGAAGAAGCTTTTATTGCTCTCCTGCCAGCGGAGCAGCGCGAGGGTCATCGGGCCGTGGTCATTCCACCGCGCGAGACGGACGGCGCAGAAGAGGCGGCGATCGAAGCCCATGACCTCACCATGCGGTTCGGGAACTTCGTCGCCGTCGACCATGTCAATTTCCGTATTGCGCGCGGCGAGATCTTCGGCTTTCTCGGCTCGAACGGGTGCGGCAAAACCACGACGATGAAGATGCTGACTGGTCTGTTGCCGCAAACTGAAGGTGAAGCGCGGCTGTTCGGGCAGCCGGTGGACCCGCACGATCTAAACACTCGCCGGCATATCGGCTACATGACACAAGCCTTCTCGCTCTACGGCGAGTTGACGGTGCGACAGAATCTGCTCCTGCACGCGCGGCTGTTCAAGTTACCGGAGGAGCACATCCCAGCGCGGGTGCAAGAAATGGCGCAGCGGTTCGATTTGAATGATGTGATGGATGCGCTGCCCGATGCCCTGCCGATGGGCCAGCGTCAGCGCCTCTCGCTGGCCGTGGCGATGATCCACGCCCCGGAGATGCTGATTCTGGACGAGCCCACCTCGGGCGTGGATCCTGTGGCACGCGATAATTTCTGGCAGATCATGATCGAGCTCTCGCGGCGAGATAAGGTCACGATTTTCGTTTCTACCCACTTCATGAACGAGGCTGAGCGCTGCGACCGCATCTCGCTGATGCACGCCGGCCGGGTGCTGGTGAGCGACGCGCCAGCCGCGCTGGTGCAAAAGCGCGGGGCCACGACACTGGAGGACGCCTTTATCAGCTACCTCGAGGAGGCGAGTGGTATCAGTTCGGAAAAAGCCAAGCGAGACAGCACGATTGCAGGGGCGCAGGTGGTGAAGCCAGAATCCCACACGGTCGCGACCCCTTCTGGAGAGTCTGTCGCTCCTCCTGAGGCACAGCCGGAGGATGTCGGTAATAGTAAGCAGCAGGTACAAGCTTCTTCTCACGCTCTGTCGGCCGCGCACCCAATGATCTCTCAATCTAGTTCTTTTTCCCTCCGCCGCCTGTTCAGCTACATGCACCGCGAGGGGCTGGAACTGCGTCGCGACCCCTTCCGCCTAACGCTCGCCATCCTGGGCAGCGTTATCCTGATGGTCGTGCTGAGCTATGGCATCACAGTCGACGTGGAGCACCTTTCCTTCGCTGTCCTCGATTACGATCAAACTACTACCAGCAGCGATTACGCGCTCAATCTCGCGGGCGCCTCACGCTGGTTCATCGAGCGTGCGCCGCTGCGCGATTACGCCGATCTGGACCGGCGCATGCGGGCGGGCGAAGTGAGTCTTGCCATCGAAATCCCCCCGAACTTCGGTCGGGATCTCGCGCGTGGCTCGCCCGCGGAAATCGGGGTCTGGGTCGATGGTGCCATGCCCGTGCGTGGGGAAACGGTGCGCGGCTATGCGTACGGAGCGCACTCGCTCTGGTTGCAGACCAAGTTACGAGAGCGGGTGAGCGGCGCAAGACCTACGGCGCCTGCTACCATCGAAACGCGCTATCGCTACAATCCCGATGTCCGGAGTATCGTAGCCATGGCGCCGGGCAACATCCCGCTGCTGTTAATCTTGATTCCGGCGATGCTGACGGCGCTGTCAGTGGTACGCGAGAAGGAGATGGGCTCCATCGTCAATCTCTACGTCACCCCGGTCACGCGCCTGGAGTTCCTACTCGGCAAGCAGATTCCCTATGTGATCGTCGCGATGTTGAACTTCCTGCTGCTGTGCGGGTTGACCGTGGCGGTGTTCGGCGTACCCCTGAAAGGCAGCTTTGCCGCCTTGGCCGTGGGTGCGCTCCTGTATGTGGGCGCGGCCACCGCCGTGGGCCTGCTGATTTCGACCTTCACGCACAGCCAGATCGCGGCGATGTTCGGCACGGCGGTGCTGACTATCCTGCCGACAACACAGTTCTCCGGCATGCTCTACACGGTCTCCTCGCTGCAAGGGATGGGGGCGCTGATCGGGCGGATCTACCCCACGACCCACTTCCTGACCATCTCGCGCGGCACGTTCAACAAGGCGCTCGCATTCGCCGATCTCCAGCCTGCGTATGTGGCGCTGCTGCTGACCATGCCTGTGCTCATTGTTGTGACGGCAGCCTTACTTCCCAAGCAGGAGCGGTAACTATGCACGGCGGCAATATTCTGCATCTTGGCATTAAGGAACTGCGCAGCTTGCTACGCGACCCGATCCTGCTCGGGCTGATGGTGTTCTCCTTCACGGTCAATGTCTATTCGTTCGCCACAGCGGTACCAGATACGCTCAACAATGCGACCATCAGCATCGTAGACCAGGATCGCTCGCAACTCTCTACGCGCATCGTCGACGCGTTCTACCCGCCGCTCTTCCAGCGGCCTGTGCTTATCACGCCAGCCGAGATGGATGCGCGGATGGATGCGGGGGTGGATACCTTCGCACTCTACATCCCGCCCGACTTCGAGCGCAATGTGCTGGCTGGCCGCAGTCCCAAGGTGCAGCTCAACGTCGATGCCACGCAGATGTACCAGGCGTATACGGGCAATGGCTATATCAATCAAATCGTGAACAGCGAGATTGAGGCTTTCGTGCGGCATCATCGGTCGGCCGCGAGTGCCGAATTCGCGAGTCGACGATTCGCTGAGCGACCCCCGGTCGACCTCGCCCTACGGGTGCGTTTCAATCCCAACTTGACCCGGTCCTGGTTCGGCTCGGTCATGGAGGTCATCAACCAGGTCACCCTGCTCTCCATCATCCTCACAGGCGCAGCGCTGATCCGCGAACGCGAGCATGGCACCATCGAGCATCTGTTGGTCATGCCTGTCACCCCGTTCGAGATCATGACCAGTAAGGTATGGTCGATGCTGCTGGTGGTGCTGGTCGCCACGAGCCTCTCGTTGGTATTTGTCGTCCAGAAGGTGCTCGCTGTTCCCATCGAAGGCTCGATTGCGTTGTTTCTGGCCGGGACGGCGCTGCACCTGTTCGCCACGACCTCGATGGGTATTTTTATGGCCACCATCGCGCGCTCGATGCCGCAGTTCGGCATGCTGGTGATGCTAGTGCTGTTGCCGCTGCAGACGCTCTCCGGCAGCTATACACCACGCGAGAGTATGCCTGAGTTCGTGCAATACATCATGCTGGCGACGCCGAATACGCATTTTGTCATGCTCGCCCAGGCCATCCTATACCGGGGCGCCGGGTTGGCCACGGTCTGGCCGCAGTTTCTCTCACTGCTCGTGATCGGGACGGCGATGTTTTTGCCCTCCCTGGCACGCTTCCGCAAAACCATAGGAACGATGGCATGAAACACATGCCGAATGAAAGAGTACGCAAGAGGATGGCAACTATGATCAACATCGGTGTACAGCGAGTCTCTTCTGGCGTGCTGGTTATGAGCCTCATGGTAGTGCTGGGGATGCTGCACGGGACGAGCAGTGCGCAGCAGGAAGAAGTAGCTGAGGCGGGCAAACTCTCTTATCGTCATTACTGTGTGGGCTGTCACGGACTCAATGGGAACGGGAACGGCGACATGGCAAAACTGCTCAAGGTAAAACCCGCAGATCTGACGCAGCTCAGTGCCCAGCATGGAGGTATTTTCCCGTTCTGGGATGTCTATCGGGCTATCGACGGACGGAAGGAGATTTGGGGCCACGGCCCGCGCGATATGCCCATATGGGGCACGGTACTGAAACAGGAAGCAGGTCCGGATCGCAGTGCCGAGCTGCAAGCCTACGCACGCATGCTCGAAATTGTCTACTACATTGAATCAATCCAGGCTCCGGCACGCCGCGCGCGCTAGCCGGTTATCACAAGGATAGTGGGGCACGACGACATGAGGGTCAACAACCAAGGTAGCAGTGAGAATCATGTTTCCCTTCTTGCAGTCCTGGCTGTGGCGATGCTGGGGATGAGTGGATGTATGATGGTGGGACCCAACTACGTGCGACCATCGGCGCCAACGGCGGAGACGTGGATCGAGATGGGTGATCCCACCGTCAAGCGTGCGGCGCACGACATTGCCACGTGGTGGACTGTATTCAACGATCCCGCACTCAACACGCTCGTCGAGACGGCCTACCGTCAGAACCCCTCTTTACGTGCGGCGGGGGTGCGTGTGCTCGAAGCGCAAGCGCGGCGCGGCATCGCCATTGGGCAGCTCTTTCCGCAACAGCAGGAGGCGCTCGGCAACGCCAACACCAACGAACTGAGTAAGAACCGCGCAAATCGCAATATCCCAGGGCTGGTGCGCGATTACGATGATTGGCAGATCGGGTTTGATGCCACATGGGAACTTGATGTGTGGGGCAGGTTCCGCCGCAACCTTGAGGCAGCCGATGCGGAACTCCTTGCTTCGATGGCGTCGTACGACGATGTTTTAGTGAGTTTGGTCGCCGAGGTCGCGCGAAATTACACGCTGTTGCGAACGCTAGAGGCGCGCCTGGCGGTAGCGAGAGAGAACGTGACCATTCAAACGCACAGCTTTGAGATCGCAGATGCGAAGTTTAAAGGCGGGACGGTCACGGAACTCGACTCCGCCCAAGCGGCGTCGCTGTTGCACGACACCGAAGCGCAAATCCCGAGTCTGGAATCGGACATGCGGCAAACGCAAAATACCCTGTGCATTCTCCTGGGCATTCCTCCGCAAGATCTTCAACATATGCTTGGGGGGACAAAGTCAATCCCGACTCCTCCTGCGGAGGTCGCTGTGGGCATTCCCGCTGATCTGCTGCGCCGGCGTCCCGACATTCGCCGGGCGGAACGGCAGCTTGCCGCACAGAGCGCGCAAATCGGTGTAGCCAAGGCAGACCTTTTTCCTAGTTTTGCCTTCCTTGGTACGATCAGCGTGGCTGCCCAGGATTTTGATGATCTGTTTAAGAGCAGCAGTTTGGAAAACTTTGGCGGGCCAAGTTTTCGCTGGGCGATCCTCAACTATGGCCGTATTGAGAACAACGTGCGGGTGCAGGATGCGCGCTTTCAGGCGCTCATTGGCGAGTACGAAACAACTGTGTTGCAGGCGCAGGGAGAAGTCGAAAACGCTATTGCCGCTTATCTGGGGGCGCAACGTCAGGTCAAGTTCCTCAGCAGCAGTGTGGCGTCAGCTTCCCGTGCGGTGGAGCTAGCGGAATTTCAGTATCGGGAAGGCGCAGCGGACTATACGCGCGTGCTCAACACGCAACAGTTTCTCGTCACGGAGCAAGATCGCCTGGTGTCCACGCAAGGGTCAGTGGTACTCAACCTCGTAGCGTTGTACAAAGCGCTGGGCGGAGGATGGGAACTCCGCATTGGCAAAGACCTCGTGCCTCAGGAGACCAAGCGGCAGATGGTGGAGCGTACCGCGTGGGACGGCATGCTGACCACCGAAGCACAAGCACAGGACCTCAACGCAGCAGCGTCCGGCACCGAGTCAGATCGGAGGTGGTGGCGCTGGCGGTGGTGGTGGCCCAAGTGGTAGGACGCTGCCGGATGCGCCGCGAGGAAGGTATTTATTTCGCTTGGATAGATTCTAGATAGTACACCAACTCAAGAATTCGCCCCCGCGCCTGGGACTCGGCCATTGCGCCACTCCCAGACTGCAGCCGAAATTCCTGCCCCCAGATCGGCATGTCACGGGCGCCGTGTCCCTTGATCTCTTCCCGCCCGTCAATCACTCGATACATCTGCCAGAAAGGGAACGTCCCATTATTGTTTTTGCTTAACTGCGTGAGATCAGCCGGTTTCACCGTGAGTAGGTTCATCGCCCCCCCATCCCCTTTCCCCTCACGGCCATGGCAGACCGCACAGTTTTGCTCATAGGCGGGTCGTCCTGCCTTCGCGACTTCTGCTTGTTGCGCCAAGCTTACGCCCGGCGTCGCCCCGAACAGTAGCGTTCCCATGAGTCCCGTCAGCGTCACTATACGTACACCCCAGCTCCGTACCAACATCGTGTTCTCCTTTCCCTCGGAATGGTGTCTTAGCTCTTGTTCCACCGTCCATTGCCCTATAGTTTCCGGTGTTCCTGACTGGTGGAGACCGTCCTGTAGGTATACGCTTTCTCCTCATCTGTTCTCACCTTGGCCTTCATAGAGGCCACACGTCGAGCTTCGTTGTCAGGCGTGCCGCAGCGCGCCATCGTGAATGTTTCAGCAGCACACTCTTACCCGAGCCGCTCCCGCCCACGATCGCAAAGACAGAGCCCGTCGGGATTTCCAGATTGACGCCACAGAGTACCTGGTTGGTCCCGAACGATTTATGCACATCAATCACGCGAATCATAAGAAGCCTGCATGCAGAGACGATGATATCCGCCTTCTGGAAGCCCTTCTTCGCTCTGGCCAAAGTTGGAACGTCATTGCCGTCGCGCTCTAGGTAGAAAGGGCAAACGAGATGCCACGGGAGATGCAGGCCAGCGGGACGGGGAAAAGAAAGGGAGGCGCAATGTCGTTCTCGCACAGTAGAAAAACCTGGAGAAACATTTCCGAGATTTGCGAAAGACGCCCTGGAATGCTCACGAGATTCGTACACGACACAGCAGGCCGCGTGTCGTCCTGGTCAGTCGCATCCTGCGACAGGGCTGAGGCCCCAGGGTGCGCAAAGCCGAGATCCCACGCCCACCTCCCCACAGTGTCGCACCGTGCAACATTGCCGTAGGCCTCAGGCGGCTGTTCGCTGGCGTGTGGCCCGCCGGTCAGCGCGTGCCTCGCCTGCAACGCGAACTGGAGGCGTGGGGTACTAGCGCCAACTTTCCAATCCCCGCTGATATTGGAATCCAGGACGCAATCCCACGGTGCTGTATCTAGCTGATATGCTGAACCGCAACCTACGAGAAGAGAGACACATGTTCCCTCTTCTTGCAAGGGTGAAAAGGCGTGTTGAGCGTCTCTCTCCTGAGATGGTCATGCCTGCCGTATGCACCGCGAGAATGGCAAGCAGCTTGCTATGGTCAGTAGAAGCCTGCGATGGAAGCGAGCAACACTGCTCCGTTATTTTGTATCAGGAGGCATGCTGGCAGCGAACTCAAACAGTTATCACCACGGTAATGATCATGCCGGAGACAAAAACAAAGATTCTGGTTTGTAACGCCGGCTCCAGTAGCCTCAAATTCAGCCTCTTCGAGGCTGACAGCGAGTTGCTGCTGGCCGAGGGCGGCATCGATTGGACAAGAAAACCGACGCGGCTGGTTTTCCGTTGCATAGGCCATCAGGAAATCCGCGAGGAGCTGAAGCTGGAAAGACATGCTGATGCCGTCACTCGCATCCTCGATGATCTGCAAGCGAGGCCTTCAGCAGCTTTACATAGTCTTGAAGACCTTCAAGCAGTGGGACATCGTGTTGTCCACGGTGGGGAGCGGTACATCGCTGCTACTCAGATCACACCAGAGGTTAAATGGGCTATCGCGGAACTCTCAGAGCTGGCGCCGCTCCACAACCCGGCCAGCTTGGACGGCATTACCGCGGTAGAGCAAGTCTTGCCAAAAGTCCCACAGATTGCGGCGTTTGACACGGCCTTCCATGCAACCCTGTCCGAGGCGGCTCGAACCTATCCAGTGCCTCAGAAGTGGACGCGAGAATGGGGTCTGCGTCGTTACGGCTTCCACGGATTGAGTCATTCCTACTGCGCTGGCCGGGCGGCAGAAATGGTCGGCCGACAGGACTTGCGGCTCATTATTGCCCACCTGGGGAATGGTGCCTCGGTGTCGGCGGTTTGTGGCGGCGTTTGTGTTGATACCTCCATGGGTTTCACACCGCTCGAGGGTCTAATGATGGGCACCCGCAGCGGCACCGTAGATCCAGGTATGCTTGTTTACCTGCTGCGGCACAAGGGCCTGGACCTAAACGAACTCGATCATGCGCTGAATTATGAATCTGGTTTGCTCGGTGTCTCGGGAGTGTCGTCCGACATGCGTCAGGTTCTGTCGGAGCTGCCACACAATCCGGACGCTCGACTGGCTGTTGATATGTATATCCATCGGATCAGGCAAACGATCGGCGCCATGGCGGCGACGCTCGGCGGCGTCGATGCCGTAGTGTTCACCGCGGGTGTCGGCGAGCATGCGCCGGAAATCCGCCAGCGGGTTTGCGAGAAGCTCACCTACCTTGGTCTGGAGCTCGACCGCACCGCGAACGAAACGTGCACGCCGGACGCTGATGTCGCCATCCCGGCTTCGGCGGGGCGTATCCTCGTCATCGCCACGCGCGAGGATGTGACCATCATGCGTGAGACACGAAAGCTGGTTGGCTCGTCGATCAGCCATCCGCTTGGAAGCGATCAGGCCGGACCGCGTCAACACTAGACGACATGGACAAAGACATAGCCCGAGAGAAACGGGTATTGCTCGTGAAAGGAGTATGAGAGTCATGGCAACTGTCACAACGGAAATTCCTGCCGACGGAGCAATCTCCGCGTACGGTCCTGCGCGCTCTACGGTCAAAGGCGCCCCGCTCAGTCCCGACGAGGTGGAGCAGATCGACGCCTACTGGCGGGCCAGCCTCTATCTCTGTGTAGGGATGTTGTACCTTAAAGAGAACCCGTTGCTACGGGAACCGCTGAAGCCTGAGCACACGAAAGCCAGACTGCTCGGCCATTGGGGATCGGACGCCGGCCAAGCCTTTACCTACATCCACTTCAATCGGCTCATCAACACGTATGACCTCAATGCGATTTTCATCTCTGGGCCGGGTCACGGCGCGCCCGCTGTGCTCTCCCAGGCCTATCTCGAAGGCACGTATTCCGAGGTCTATCCCGACAAGAGCGAGGACGTGGCTGGGATGCAGCGCTTCTTCAAGCAATTTTCCTTCCCCGGCGGGATTGGCAGCCACGCTACTCCCGAAACGCCGGGTAGTATTCATGAAGGGGGTGAGCTGGGCTACAGCCTCTCGCACGCCTACGGGACCGTGTACGACCACCCCGATTTGATCACGCTCGTCATGGTGGGCGACGGCGAGTCCGAAACGGGTCCGCTCGCCACGAGCTGGCACAGCAACAAGTTTCTCAACCCGATCACCGACGGGGCCGTGCTGCCAGTTTTGCACCTGAATGGCTACAAGATTAATAACCCCACCATCCTGGCTCGTATTAGCCACGAAGAGTTGGAATCTCTATTTGTTGGTTACGGATACACCCCCTATTTTGTCGAAGGGAATGACCCACGCAGCATGCACCAGGCCATGGCTGCGACGCTGGAACATTGTGTGCTGGAGATCCGCACGATCCAAGCAGAGGCGCGGCACACTGGGAAGGCTGTCCGGCCGCGTTGGCCGATGGTCGTGCTGCGTAGCCCCAAAGGGTGGACTGCCCCGCGGAAGGTAGGCGAGCACTATCTCGAGGGCTACTGGCGCGCGCACCAGGTTCCGATCGCGGATGTCGCCACCAACACCGCAAGCTTGAGAGTGCTGGAGCAGTGGATGCGCAGCTACAAGCCCGAAGAGTTATTCGACGAAAACGGGCGCATCATTCCCGAGTTGAAGGCGTTGGCGCCGAAGGGTCATCGGCGGATGAGCGCCAACCCCATCGCGAATGGTGGTTTGGTGCGCAAGCCACTTGCAATGCCTGATTTCCGCAGCACCGCAGTTACAGTCGAGAAACCCGGCGTGACTCTGGCTGGCAGCGTCCCCATCCTTGGCAACTTTCTCCGAGATGTGATGCGACAGAACATGCAGAACTTCCGGGTCTTCGGACCAGACGAGACTGAGTCAAACCAACTCCAGGCCATCTACGAAGTCGGTAAGAAGGTGTGGCTTGGCGAGTACCTCCCGGAAGACGTTGACGGTGGGCAACTTGCCCCGAACGGTCGCGTCATGGAGATGCTCAGTGAGCACACAGTCGAAGGGTGGCTTGAGGGCTACCTTTTGAGCGGCCGGCATGGATTGATCAATAGCTATGAGCCGTTTATTCATGTCGTCGACTCGATGTTCAATCAGCACGCCAAGTGGCTGGAAAAGTGTAACGAGCTGTCGTGGCGCGCCCCGATATCCTCGCTCAATCTGCTGATTACCGGGTTGGTGTGGCGGCAGGACCACAACGGGTTCACACACCAGGACCCAGGCTTTCTCGACGTGGTAGCCAACAAGAGCCCCGGCGTTGTGCGCATCTACCTGCCACCCGACGCCAACTCTCTCCTGTCGGTCGCCGACCATTGTTTGCGCAGCACCAACTACGTCAACGTGATCGTCGCGGACAAGAAGGTCCACTTGCAGTATTTAGACATGGAGGCGGCGATCGCGCACTGCACGAAGGGCATCGGGATTTGGAACTGGGCCAGCAATGACCAAGGTGCTGAACCCGACGTGGTCATGGCGAGCTGCGGCGACGTACCCACGATGGAGTCCCTGGCCGCCACCGCGCTGCTGCGCCAGCACCTGCCCGACGTGAAGGTCCGGTTCGTGAACGTCGTGGACCTGTTCCGGCTGGTACCACACACCGAACACCCCCACGGGATGACAGACTCCGAGTTCGAGGCGATCTTCACCCCCGATAAACCAGTGGTCTTCAACTTTCACGGCTACCCGTGGCTGATCCATCGTCTCACCTATCGCAGGCCCGGTCAGCACCACCTCCACGTGCGCGGCTACAAAGAACAGGGCAACATCAACACGCCGTTAGAGCTGGCCATCCGCAATCAGACCGATCGCTTTAGCCTCGCCATCGATGCGATTGACCGGATCCCGCGGTTCCGCGTCACCGGCGCCCACGTGCGCGAGGCCCTGGTCAACCAGCAGATCGCGTGTAAAGAGCACGCCTACGAGTTCGGCGTGGATGACCCCGAGATCACGGACTGGACGTGGCCATTTTAGCGCTCTCTCTGTGAAGTCGCGGCCACAGGGGACTTAAAAAAGGACAAATCAGATGAAAACACAGAGACAAAGGCGGCCTGTTGCTGCCGCATCGGCGAGACACGATATAACGGCATTGCTTCAGCGGTACAGCTGCGGCCTGTTGCGGTTGACCGGAGATGCCGACGCGCTGTACGAGCGGTGCCTTGTCTTTGTCAGCGTCCGTCACACGCATGCCCTGATTTTCCCTACCACAGCAACGTCGGGATCGGGAGCAAGTATATGAGCACTCGTGTTTTTCTCGTCCGCCACGGCGCGACGGAGCTCTCGGCGGAGGATCGCTTCGCTGGGGACATTGAAGTCTCACTTTCCGAGGTCGGGCGCTACCAAGTGCACCGTCTGGCCGCTCGCCTCGCGCGCGTGGCGATTACTGCTATCTACGCGTCGCCGCTGGGTCGGACGGTCGAGACCGCGCGTATCCTCGCGCAACCCCATGGCCTCGAGGTGTTCCCGCAGGACGGTCTACGGGAAATTTCTCATGGGCGGTGGGAGCAGATGACGCGCGCCGAGGTCGAGCAGCAGTATCCTGAAGAGTATGCCCACTGGGAGAAAGACCCATACACGTTTGCGCCGCAAGGAGGCGAGACCGGCCTGGCGGTTACAGCCCGGGCCTTGCCCGTGCTGCTCGATCTTGTGAGCACCTATCCGGACCAGCAAATCCTTGTCGTCTCGCATAAAGCGACGATTCGCCTCCTCTTAAGCTCCGCCCTGGGGTTCGATCCCCGCACATACCGTGACCATCTCGACCAGAGCCCGGCGGCGTTAAATATTCTTGACTTCAAGGACCCCGTCCGCGCCCGCCTCACGCTTTTCAACGATACGTCCCACTATGCGGAGGACGAAACGGCCGTTCCCGCCGTCCCGCACGGGCGGCTCTCGAAGTGGTGGAGCGCTCCCCGACGCGGCTGAAGTAAAAAGGGGCTTCATCGTAAATCTACAACGATAGCAAGTGTGGAGCTCCGAAAACCACAAAGTCATACTGCCTGTTTCGAGAGAGGAAGTAACCGTGAAAGCAGAAAGACAAAACAAGTCAGTCCCCCCAAAAACGATGCGAGCGAGCGACCTCTCCACGCTCATCCGGCAATACGGCTGTGGCCCGGTGCAATTCACCGGCACCGACGAAGCGCTCTACGAGCGGCATCTCCTCTTTGACAATGTCATAGACCTCGCATCAGTCGGCAACCGAGAGCGGTTTGAGGCCGTCGCCCGCTCCGTGCGGGATCTCCTGTCGCAACGCTGGATCCTAACGGAGAAGACCTACGAGCGCGAAAACCCGAAGCGTGTCTACTACCTGTCGATGGAATTTCTCATCGGCCGCTCGCTGGCCAACAATATCACCAACCTGCTCCTCGATCTTATCGCCGCGGACGCCGTCAAGCAGAAACACCTCGATTGGCTTGCGCTGCTCGAACAGGAACCCGACGCGGGTCTCGGCAATGGAGGACTGGGGCGCTTGGCGGCCTGCTTCCTCGATTCGATGGCGACGCTGCAACTCCCGGCCATGGGATATGGCTTGCGCTACGAATACGGTATCTTCAAACAGGCCATCCAGGACGGCTGGCAACATGAACTTCCAGACAACTGGCTGCGGCGCCCGGACCCGTGGGAGGTCTGTCGGCCCCACGAGACGGTGGAGGTGAAACTGAACTGCTCGTTCGAGGTGCGCGGCGGGGCCTTGCATCCTGTCGTCGGGCGACAGTCCGCTTTGATCGGCGTGCCGTTCGATCGCCCCGTGGTTGGTTATGGCGGCAAGACCATCAATACCCTCCGCCTCTGGGCCGCAGCGGCGCACGACTATTTCAACTTTCAGGAATTCAGCAGCGGCGATTTCGTCGGTGCGCTGACCGAGACGCTGGGTGCTGAATCGCTGACCCGCGTCTTGTACCCCGACGACCATACACAAATCGGGCAGGGATTGCGGTTTGTGCAGGAATATTTTCTCGTCGCCTGTTCGCTGGCCGATCTCATACGGCGCTTCCAAGCGACCAATACCGACTGGAGCTTACTCCCCGAGAAAGTCGCCATCCAGCTCAACGATACCCACCCGACGCTAGCGGTACCAGAGTTGCTGCGTATTCTGCTCGACGACGCGCATCTGGGATGGGATGCCGCTTGGGACCTTACACGCAGGACGCTGGCGTACACCAATCACACGTTGCTACCCGAAGCGCTGGAAAAATGGCCGGTCGAATTGTTCGAGCTCCTGCTGCCGCGTCACCTGGAGCTCATCTACGAGATTAACCGCCGCCTGCTCGATGAGGTCCGGACTCGTTTTCCGGACGATGACGGATGCGCCGCTCGCGTGAGTTTGATCGAGGAGGGTCACACCAAGCACGTTCGCATGGCCAACCTGGCGATCGTCGGCTCGCACAGCACGAACGGTGTGGCCGCGATTCATTCTCAGTTGCTGCGCACGACGACAGTTAAGGACTTGGCCGAGATGTTTCCTGAACGCTTCAGTAACAAGACCAACGGCGTCACACCGCGCCGCTGGCTGTTGATGGCGAACCCGGCGCTCGCGGACACGATCACCGACGCTATCGGCGACGCCTGGATGACCGACCTCAGCCAGTTGCGCCACCTGCAGTCGCTAGCCGATGACCAGCCCTTTCGCGATGCGGTCCGCGCCGCCAAGCGCATTGCCAAGGTGCAGTTTGCCGACTGGCTCAAGCGGACGACCGGCGAAACGGTGGACCCGGACAGTATCTTTGATTGTCAGATCAAGCGCATCCACGAATACAAGCGACAACTGCTCAACGCATTACGAATTGTGGTGCTCTACAATCGGCTGCGGGAGAATCCTGATCTCGATATGGCGCCGCGCACGTTCTTCTTCTCCGGCAAGGCGGCGCCCGCGTACCAGCTCGCGAAGGTCATCATCAAGTTCATCAATAATCTCGCTGGCACCATCGACGGCGACCCGACGATCCGCGGGCGGCTCAAGGTTCTTTTCCTGCCGGACTATTGTGTTTCACTCGCAGAGCGGCTGATCCCTGCGAGTGATGTCTCCAACCAAATTTCCACCGCCGGCTATGAAGCCAGCGGCACGAGCAACATGAAATTTATGATGAATGGGGCGCTGACCATCGGCACGCGCGACGGCGCGACCATCGAGATGGCAGAAGAAGCAGGAGAGGAAAACTTCTTTCTCTTCGGTCTGACTGCCGAACAGGTGGCCGCCAGCCGCGACTGGTACAGCCCGCAGTGGCATTATGACCACGAGCCGGAGACCCGTGCAGCATTGGACCTAATCTTTTCGGACCACTTCAGCCGCACTGAACCGGGGGTCTTCGCTCCCTTGCGCGATACGTTACTAACGCACGGGGATCACTACATGCACCTGGCAGACCTCGCATCCTATCTCGAGGCGGATCAGCAGCTGGTCGAATTGTGCACTGATTTGGAGGGCTGGGCGCGCAAGGCTGTCCTGAATGTCGCCAGTTCCGGGAAGTTCTCCAGTGATCGTACTATTGCCGAGTACGCGGCCGACATCTGGAACGTGAAGCCGTGCCTTGTTTCGTAATGGAGTGGCCGCTAGACAAAGAAAGGATTGAGACTCATGGCAATTTCCCCACTCGCAGGCAAGCCAGCTCCGAAAGAGCTACTGGTGGATCTGACGCGGCTGGAACAAGAGTATTATCGGCGTTGCCCGGACGTGGCAGACCGGAACCGGTTGGTGAGCTTCGGCACCAGTGGACATCGCGGCTCGCCGCTGCACGGCTCATTCACCGAAGCGCATATTCTGGCCATCACCCAGGCCATTTGTGACTACCGGCACGCCCAGGGCATTGATGGCCATCCCTGTAAAGGTCTGTTGATTACCTGCGCATCGCCAGAATCCGCGCGGTCGATACATGTGTCTGCCCCTTGCCACTCAGCTTGTTGGGCGGTGGCTTCTTGGGCCCGCGTTTGTGTTTGGT